>CALVNL010000072.1 GCA_944349655.1 uncultured Clostridia bacterium | reverse complement strand
TCGAAGCTATAGTTATAGGAGGAGGGCACGCAGGCATTGAAGCCGCCGCGGCTCTGGCAAGAAAGGGTCACCGCACCCTTATTATGACCACGTCGCTGAACGCAATCGGGTTTATGCCCTGTAACCCCAATATCGGAGGCACCGCTAAAGGACATATCGTCAAGGAAGTGGACGCTTTGGGCGGCGTTATGGGGTATATCGCCGACAAAGCCACCATTCAGACCCGTATGCTCAACCTCGGCAACGGAGCCGCCGTTCATTCCCTCCGCAATCAGGTGGACAAGGACCGTTACCACGCCCTTATGAAAGCCGAACTGGAAAAAATGAAAAACCTTTCCGTCCTGGAAGCCGAAGCCGTCGAACTCGTGACCGATGAGGGACGGGTAAAGGGAATAAAGACCGCAATAGGCGATTATTATACCGCTTCCGCCGTGGTTTTGTGTACCGGCGTTTATCTCAAAAGCCGCATAATAACCGGCGAATATATCAAAGAAAGCGGCCCGAGCGGATATGCCGGCGCTTATAAATTTTCCGACAGTTTACTGAAAGCAGGGTTACCGCTCAGGCGGTTCAAGACCGGCACGCCCATGAGGGTCAGATCCGACACGGTCGATTATTCGGTAATGACGCCGCAATACGGCGACGAAGGAATTTATCCGTTCAGCGAATTGACAGACGGAAAAGTGCGTAACGACGCCGTTTGCTTTTTGACCTACACCAACGAAAAAACGCACGAAGTCATTTTGCAAAATCTCGACAGAAGTCCGCTTTTCAACGGAGAAATAAAAGGCACGGGTCCGAGGTATTGTCCCTCCATCGAGGACAAAATAGTCAAGTTCCGAGATAAGGACCGTCATCAGATTTTCATCGAACCCGAAGCCGCCGATGGAGGGGAAATGTACGTTCAGGGACTGAGTACCTCTCTTCCCTTCGACGTGCAGGAAAAAATGATCGCAACCGTTCCCGGACTGGAAAAAGCCGAAATTATGCGTTACGGCTATGCCATAGAGTATGATTGCCTGAAAACCGAAGTTTTGTTACCCACACTTGCGGTTAAGGGTATAAAGGGGCTGTTCGCCGCAGGACAGATAAACGGCAGCAGCGGTTACGAAGAAGCCGCGGGTCAAGGGCTGGTAGCAGGCGTGAACGCCGCCCTGTTTTTGGAAAACTCTGAACCGTTCGTTTTACGCAGAGACGAAGCGTATATCGGAGTGCTGATAGACGACCTCGTCAACAAAGGTACCGAAGAGCCGTACCGTATGATGACCTCAAGAGCGGAATACCGTTTGCTTTTAAGACAGGACAACGCCGATTTCCGTCTTACCGAAAAAGGCAGAAAAATCGGACTTGTGGATGATATCCGTTATGAAAAATTCCTTGCAAAAAAAGCCGAAAAGGAGAGAATCTTCGAACTTCTCAAGAAGAGATATTCGCCCGAAAACTGCCGCGAAGCCTTTGAAAAACGCAATGAACCTTTGCCCAAAAGCGGAATAAGCGGCGAGGAAATTTTACGGAGAAGCACCTTGGATATAGCTACTCTTACCGAAATCGATCCCTCTTTTAAGGAAGTCGATCCTTTCCTTTTAGCCCAGGCGGAAACGGAAATAAAGTACGCCGGTTACATTAAAAAGCAAGAGCAATCCATAAAGGAAATGCGGAAGATGGAAAGCCGTATTCTCGGAGAAAATTTCGATTATTCGGCGGTGGAAGGGTTGAGAATAGAAGCGAGGCAGAAACTTTCCGCCGTCCGTCCTCTCGACCTTGCCCAGGCGGCGAGGATAAGCGGGGTCAACCCCGCCGACGTGGTGGTGCTTATGGTGCATCTGCAAAAACACGGGAAGAAAAATGATTGACGCACTGTTTTCCGAATACGGGTTTTCCCTCAACGAGCTTCAGAAGGAACAATTCTCGAAATATCGGGAGATCCTTTTGCACTACAACGAAAAATTCAACTTAACCGCCATAACCGACCCTTACGAAATCGCGGTAAAACATTTTCTCGACAGCGTCGTCGGAGAAAAACATATTCCCCAAGGGGCGGCGGTCGTCGATATAGGGAGCGGAGCGGGGTTTCCTGCCGTACCTCTTAAAATTTACCGTCCCGACCTTAAAATTACTATGTTGGACAGTTTGGCAAAAAGGGTGCGTTTTTTGGAAGAAGTAATAAAAACGCTGGGTTTTTCTAACGCCGAAAGTATCCATATCAGAGCAGAAGACGCGGCAAAAGGTACGTTCAGGGAGAGTTTCTTCGTTGCGGTAGCCCGAGCGGTGGCGCCGCTTGCCACCTTAGCCGAATACGCCCTTCCGTTAGTCAAAGTCGGGGGAAAGTTCATAGCCTACAAGGGTCCCGACGTCGAAGAAGAACTTGCCGCAGGGCGGAAAGCCGTGAAGGTTTTGGGCGGAAAAATTCTTTCTTCGGAAAAATATCTTCTTCCCGACGGAAGCGGCAGAAGCCTTATAGTAATCGAAAAAACAGCCCCCACGCCTGCGAAGTATCCGAGGGGACAGAACAAGCCCCGTCTGTCGCCGATAGGGTAAAAATTTCTTCCGAAT
>CALVNL010000071.1 GCA_944349655.1 uncultured Clostridia bacterium | reverse complement strand
GGCAGTTATCGATTAAGCGAAGTTCCCCGACGACACGCTTGCGGCGGAAATTTTTAACTGTCTAAATATGTCTTTATTTCCTTATTCGGGAGTCTTTCCCTCGTGAGGTAAATAATGGATGAAGAAATTCTGTTTTCTCTTTTAGAAAAAAAGAACATCAAAGAACTGCGACCCATTCTGGTCGCAATGAACCCTGCCGATATCGCGCAGTTTTTGAGCGAAGTCAAAGAAGAGGAACTTCCTCTTATTTTCCGTTTGCTTCCGAAGGATCTGGCGGCGGAAACTTTCGTGGAAATGGATTCCGATATGCAGGAAATGCTCATAACGGGCTTTTCGGACAGGGAGCTTAAGCTCATTATCGACGAACTGTTCCTCGACGACACGGTAGATATAATAGAAGAAATGCCCGCAAACGTGGTGCGGCGTATTCTGAACCAGTCCGACCCTGCCACCCGTACAGCCATAAACGAAATACTGAAATATCCCGAAGACAGCGCGGGAAGCATAATGACTATCGAATACGTCAATCTCAAGAAAGATATGACGGTCAAGGAAGCGTTTGCTCGTATTCGTGCCACGGGAGTGGACAAGGAAACCATATACACCTGTTACGTCACCGACGAAAACCGTTATCTTCTGGGTATGGTCACGGTAAAGACTATGCTTTTGAACGATTACGAAACCAAAATCGGCGACATAATGGAAACCAACGTCATTTACATCGACACTCTCACCGACAAGGAAGAAGTGGCTAATCAGTTCAATAAATATAACTTCCTCGCAATGCCTGTAGTGGACAAGGAATGTCGTCTTGTCGGCATTATTACCATAGACGACGCATTGGACGTTATTACGGAAGAAGCGACGGAAGACATCTCCAAAATCGCGGCAGTTATTCCCAACGACAAACCTTATCTTAAAACCAGTATCTGGAGAATATGGTTGAGTCGGGCTCCGTGGCTTCTGATTCTTATGTTGAGCGCTACGGTAACGGGAATTATCATTACTAAGTACGAAAGCGCGCTCGCCGTCAGCATAACTTTGACGGCGTGTATTCCTATGCTGACGGGAACCGGCGGTAATGCGGGCAGTCAGGCGTCTGCTACGGTAATTCGCGGAATAGCGTTGGGAGAGATAGAGTTTTCCGACATATTTAAGGTTATATGGAAGGAAATAAGAGTTTCGGTGCTTCTCGGCATAACGCTTGCCGTGGCGTGCTTTGGCAAACTTATGGCGGTGGACCAACTTTTCAGAGTGGAAAACGGTTACTTTATAGCCGCCGTTATCTGCATAACGATGGCTGTTACGGTGGCGATAGCAAAATTCGTCGGAGCCATTCTGCCGCTTATCGCAAAGAAATGCAAACTCGACCCCGCGGTAGTAGCCAGTCCTTTCATAAGCACTATCGTGGACGCATTGAGCCTTATGGTTTACTGCAATATAGCCATAGCCATACTTAGTCCTCTCGGAGCGATGTAAAACTTTTGCTTTCCAATACCTTATTCAAGCGTTTTCCGTTCGTGAAAACGCTTTTTTTACTATTGCAAAAAAGGGCGTTTTGTGTTAAAATTAAGATAATTTTTCAAAAAGGAGCAGGGAATGAACAACATCCGTACCAACAAACTCTATACCTGGATAGCTATAGCGCTTTTTGTTATCGTGTTTGCGGCGTTGCTGACGGTAGCCACGCTGTTCGACCTCGATATAAGTAAAATTATGACCAAGAACTCCCTTCCGGAGGGAAATTATTTTTCGACCAGCGGATTCGGCTTGTTCTTTGAAGCGGTGGGGAGTGCACCAATTTACATAATGGGTTCCATCGTCGGCGTAATATTGTTCTGGTGGGGGATCAGAAAAGATAATCTCAGTTTAAGAGTTATATTGACCATAGTGGGAGCGGTGGCGGTTTTCGTCGGACTGTACCTTTTTATCAACGATATTTTCAAGTACATAGGCGAACATATGCACGACGAAGAGTATATGGGAAAAGGTTACGTTCAGTTCTGCATACTTACGCTTACGCTTATTAACTCCGTTCTGTTGGTTCTGACCTGGAAAAACGTCGGCAAAGTAACCAACGATAAGCTGATAATATGGGTTCTGGTAATACTTGGCGTAATTATATGCTATCTTGTTGTCCACTTCGTAAAGGGACCCGTGGGCAGAATGAGATACCGCGCGATGAACTACAGCGAGGAGTACGGGTTCGAATACTTTACGCGTTGGTACGTCGTCAACGGCGAACGCAATCTCGTACCCGTGGCGCACGGCGTGGAAATCAGCGACAGCTGCAAGTCTTTCCCGTCGGGACACACTTACAGCGCGGGAGTTATTTATACTTTGGTATGCCTGCCCGACCTTTTGGAAAAATGGAACAAAAAATGGATCAAAGCCGTTATCTATTCGGGTACGGCGGTCTTTACGGGAATAGTGGCGATAAGCCGTATCGTGGTAGGAGCGCATTTTATGAGCGACGTTCTCTTCGGCGGAACGCTGTCCTTCCTCGCCTGTATGCTTTTCCGTGAAATATTCATATTCCGCTTTGCCCATTTCAAAAATCTTTT
>CALVNL010000070.1 GCA_944349655.1 uncultured Clostridia bacterium | reverse complement strand
CCGCTGCCATAGCCAAGGAAGCCGGCGTAAGCACGGGGATAGTTTACGGCTATTTCAAGGACAAAAGGGATATACTTTTGGAAGTTCTGGATATTTACATAACCGAAGCCTTCCGTCCCATACTTAATTTTTTCGACGACGTGACCCCTCCCTTCGATTTTGCCCGTCTTACTTCGGATATTATCGAAGAAACCATAAACATTCACAAAAAATACGCCAAAATTCACGAAGCGTTACATTCGCTGACCGCCACCGACGACGCGGTGCAACGTCAGTTCATAAATTCCGAGGACAAGATAAGCGAACTTTTCGGACAAAAACTTCTTGCCGCAGGGCTTCCGCAAGATAATCTTACCGAAAAAATACATCTTGCGATGAACCTCGTGCAGTCGTTTGCTCACGAATACGTTTACGATAAACACGAATACATAGACTATGCCGCAATGCGCGGCATAGTCTGCAATATAATTCAAAATTTATTTGAAAAAAACTAATTAGAAAACAAATTACTCTTCTTGTGCGAGATCTTCCATAAAGCTCAGATAATCGGGATAGTTTTCCAGGTCGGTGTCTTCTTCGGAATAAGAGAAGTACATATTGTAATGGAACATACTTTCGAATTTCAGTAATTCTATTCCCAACGCCGCCGCTTTCCATCCTTCGTCCATCTGATAGGAACGCATAAAACCGCTGTCCCATACCGTGAAAGTAATGTCGAGTTTGTCGAAGTTGGCGTTCTCGTCCCCGCTTCCTTCACGGATATTGCCGACGGCTGCGGCGCTGGTTTCGGGGTTAGTCGTATCGAGGCTGATTTTTACTTCGTAATATCCTTCTGCGTAATGATATTTGATTTCGGCTTTTGCCATGGTTTCCACGCTGACTTTGTGTGCCGTCAAAGAATATTTCCCTTCCTGTACGGGCGAAAACACGGGCTTATCCCTCAGCTCCTCGGTTACGGGATAGTCTTTTGAATTTTCCCAGTCGGCGTACGGGATCGATTTGTCGTCCAGAAGGGCGTTTTTCACTTTCTGATATATGAGTTTTTCCTGTGTGACGTTAGCGTATTGCCTCTCGGTAAGCACCAGTTCCAGACTGTCGTTGATTTGTTTTTCGAATTTCGGCATGGCGTCCAAAAGCGGAGTGGTGTTTTTAAGACGATAGTCTATGCGGAAATATTCTTCGTCGGTCTTGAACGTGACCGAATCGATATTGACTTTGTTTTCCAGTCCCATCACGGCAAACGACGTAAGGCAGTTATCGTAAATAACCACGTCGTTTTCCTTAAAGTTGGTCATAGCCGTGTCGTAAAGCATAAAAGCCGTGGCTTTTAACTCGTCCGCGCTCATTTTATTGAGGTCGGAAGAACTGATGTCTATCATCCTGTCTATGTTCGGGCGGACCCCTAAATTCGCGAAACCGTGCGGATTTTCCGCAAACACGTTAGCCGATTCCCTGGCTTTTTTCATATTGGCGATAATTATCCCCGCCGCTATGCCGGCAACTAAAATCAATATTAAAATCACCGAAATTATTATGACGAAAACCTTCTTCTTTTTACTCCATTTTTTTGTTCCGTCTTTTGCCATACTATGCCTCCCTTGCAAAAAACTCCATACAACAATTATAAATATTTCAACAATTCTCTGTCAATACCGCTCCACAAAAAAATGCGCCTTTTTAGGCGCAAATTTTCATACTTTCCGGACAAATGTCAATCTATCAACAAGTCGGTGTAAAGCCGATAAAAATCAGTGGCTTTAGTTATCCATTTGTTGCGGACGGAAACGGCTTTTTCCTGTGTGGGAACGGTGAAAACCAGTTCAAAAACGGTCGCTTCGGCGTTTTTCACCGCGCACATCACCTTGAAAGTGCCGTCCTTGTTCTTTTTGTAATCGCAGGTGAATTCCTGTATCTTGCGGTATTTTAATTTATTCGCCCTGATATACTCGGTCACGTTGTCCCTGTCGGATTTGTATATATCCTTAAAGAAGTAACTCAAACATACCTTCCCGTTCTCGTTAAGGCTGATGACGTATTCTTTATGCGAATTTTCGTCCAAATGACGGTTTATGAGGTCGGCGGAAGCGAGTTCGTTGATGAGCGTGGGAAAATAAAAGTAAGATATCCAGTCGTTGTCAAGACAGCACATCTGTATCAATACGCCCTCGTTTATCGGCATTTCCAATTTTTCGAGTATGAACAGTATTAAAACCTTACTCTTGAAATTTATGTCGTCGATCATCGCTTCCCCTGTGATTTTTCATAAGTTGACACCGCCGCAAAATTTAGCAGACGGTGCCTTATAACAGCGAAATAATTATACACCCTGTTTTTATCCGTTGTAAAGAATACCCGTTAAACGGGTGAAAAATAATTTTTTTATTGCACAATATCTTGTGTTTTTTCACTCCCTTCGACACTAACGGGTAAAATATCGGGAGCGGCAGGAGGCAAAGGATCGGAATTGCGGTAAATGAGTTTGAGTAAAACCGGCGCAAGAAAACTGCTCACTATCACCAGCAACACTCCCATCGCCAGATAATCCGGGCTTGCCAGTCCGGCAGAGATCCCTTTTTGCAGGACGATAAGACAGACTTCCCCTCG
>CALVNL010000069.1 GCA_944349655.1 uncultured Clostridia bacterium | reverse complement strand
GTGGACGGATTGCGTAAACTGATGGAGGAGGATTGCACTTTCAAAGTGGAGAAGAACTCCGAAACTCAGGAAACCGTGGTCAGCGGTATGGGCGAAACACAGATAGACGTACTTTGCAAGAAGGTCAAAAATAAATATAAAGTGGAAGCCAAACTCACCGAACCGAGAGTGGCTTACAGAGAAACCATCAAGAAGACGGTGGAACAGCAGGGCAGATGCAAGAAACAGAACGGCGGAAGCGGTCTGTTCGGGGACGTTTATATCCGTTTCGAGCCGGCGCCCGACGTGGATTTCGAATTTGCCGAAGAGATAGTGGGCGGAGCGGTACCAAAGCAGTATTTCCCGTCGGTGGAAAAAGGTCTGAGAGAAATCAAACAGACCGGCGTACTGGCAGGTTGCCCGATGGTTAATTTCCGCGCAGTCCTTTATTTCGGAAGCTACCACCCCGTGGACAGCAAGGAAGCGGCATTCATCGAAGCTGCGAAAATCGCCTTCAAGGAGGGTATCCCGAAAGCCAATCCCGTGCTTTTGGAACCGATAGTCAATATCAAAGTTACCGTTCCGAGCGACTTTATGGGCGACATTATGGGCGATATCACCAAGCGCAGAGGTAAAGTTTTCGGTATGGAAAGCGACAAGGGCAAGACCGTCATAAGCGGCGAAGTGCCGATGGCGGAAATGCACCGTTACGCAATCGATTTGCGCAGTATGACCCAGGGAAGAGGAACCTTCTCCATGGAATTTGCCCGTTACGACGAAGTCCCCGCAGGGAACGTTGCCAAAATAATCGAGGACGAAAAGAAGAAACGCGCTAAATAATCAATCCTTATATATAAAAGGCGTACGCTCAAACGTACGTCTTTTTTATTTTCGGAAGAAAGAAGCCAAAAATCGACATAGGAAAATTTTAACAACGGTTAAGGTAAAAAAAAATAATATTTTGTCGCTATTTCGTTTGACAATGAATTTTGCAATTTATAAAATGGAAATATAAACAGTTAAGGATGGTAGGCTCCCGTTGCAGTTACTGAAGGACAAAATTCTCAAATACGGTAAGGTGTTCCCCGACAATATTCTGAAAGTGGACAGTTTTCTGAATCACCAGATAGACGTGGGATTGCTGGAAGAGATAGGGAAGGAGTTTTACAGGCTTTTTGCGGGAACGGGGGTCAATAAAATTCTGACCATAGAGTCCTCGGGAATAGGAATAGCGGCGTTTACCGCCAAGGAGTTCAACGTCCCGATGCTCTTTGCGAAGAAAAACCGCACCAAGAATATAGCGGATACCGTTTACACGGGTAAAGTAATGTCATATACGCACGGAAAAGTATATGACATTATTGTTTCTAAAGAGTTTTTAGGCAAAGACGACGTAGTGCTTATCGTGGACGATTTTCTCGCCAACGGAGCGGCGCTGGAGGGTCTTATTGATATAGTAAATCAGGCGGGAGCCAAACTCGCCGGGTGCGGAATAGTCATCGAGAAAGGTTTCCAGGGGGGAGGCGACCGCCTGAGAGCAAAAGGCATAAAGGTGGAATCCCTTGCGATAATCGACAGTATGACCGATTCCGATTTAACTTTCAGACAATAAAAAAATAAAAACAATACAACACGGAGGTAAAAACAATGAAAGTTAAGAAAATTCTTACCGTTCTGATGATCGTTTGTTTGGCGGCGGCTCTCTGTGCGGTTTTCGTTGCTTGCGAAGACAGCAATCAGAAGCCTACGTTTGACATTAACGATCCCGAATTCAAAGTGGGTATCATCTGCCTGCACGATGAAAACTCCACCTATGACAAAAACTTCATAGACGCTTTCAAGAGTGCTACCGCAGAACTCGGACTTACCGATGATCAAGTTATCATCAAGACCGAAGTAGGTGAAAACAACGCCTGCAAAGAGGCCGCTTACGAACTTGCCGATCTCGGTTGCGACATTATATTTGCCGACAGCTTCGGTCATGAACCTTTTATGCTCGAAGCAGCAAAAGCTTATCCCAACGTTCAGTTTGCGCACGCTACCGGGACCACGGCTCATACCGAAAAGCTCCCCAACTTTGCTAACGCTTTCGCGTCCATTTACGAAGGTCGTTACCTTGCCGGTATCGCCGCAGGTATGAAACTCAACGAAATGATCGAAGAAGGTAAAATCACCGCCGATAAGGCTAAAATGGGTTATGTCGGAGCATACACCTACGCCGAAGTTATCTCCGGTTACACCGCTTTCTATCTCGGAGCTAAATCCGTTTGCCCCACCGTTACCATGGAAGTAACCTTTACCGGCTCCTGGTATGATGAGACCGCCGAAAGCCAAAGTGCTACCAGCCTTATCCAGAACGGTTGCGTATTGATTTCTCAGCACGCCGACAGTATGGGCGCCCCCAACGCTTGCGAAGAAGCCGGCGTTCCCAACGTAAGCTACAACGGATCCACTTTGGCTGCTTGCCCCGACACCTTTATCGTTTCTTCCAGAATAGATTGGGCTCCCTATTTCAAATATCTCATCAATTCCGTCGTTAAAGGCGAACAGGTCGCTTACGACTGGACCGGAACCATTGCTACCGGCTCCGTTGTTTTGACCGACGTTAACACCAATGCGGCTGCCGCAGGTACTGCCGAAGCTATCGCCGCTGCGAAAGCCAAACTCGTCGACGGAACCCTCAACGTCTTCGATACCGCTACGTTCACCGTGACCAAGACCGCCAACAAGAACGTCAACGCCACCGTTGACGGAAACGGAAAACTTACCGGTTATATGGCAGACGTAAATACCGACGCAGCTTACACCGCCGACACTCAGGTTGTGGAAAACGGCGTATTCCTGGAATCCAAATTCCGTTCCGCTCCTTATTTCGATATTCAGATTGACGGAATAACCTTACTTAATTCCAAATTCTAATCGTCAACTTATGTTTCGAAACGGACGGGAAGCGTATACTTCCCGTCCGTAATTCGTTTTTACGGTAAAATCAACGGAGGGCGACAGGTGGATAAACCTATTGCGATAGA
>CALVNL010000068.1 GCA_944349655.1 uncultured Clostridia bacterium | reverse complement strand
CCCACGGACTTTCTTTCTTTACTCCGTAAGTTTCGAAAATATAATTTTCAACCTCTTTTCTATTCATCGTAAACCCTGCGTCTTTTTCTTTAATTATATTATTTATCAAAAAAATATGCAACGCAAAATATATCGCTGAATGTCGAAAGAGACCCCTTTCGGGATCCCCTCCGACAATATAAGGAAACCACAATACTATTACACGTCAGTTTTTATCGTTTTTATCGTTCTCGGACTTTTCCTCCTCGGTCCGATGACAGTGTGCACAGGAGCAACATCCGCAGGAAGCGCAGGAAGACGTTATCCCTTTCTTTTTGTTGCGTATCTTGTTGATTATTCCTCCCGTTATCACGCCGACTACGGCGAGAACGCACACTACTATTACTGCTATATCCACAGGTCCCATCAGTCTGCTTTCCTCCTTCGAGGTAATTTTATGCTGAGTTTTCCTTTGTTATGCAACACGATCAAGGTTATTACCGCCGCCCAGACCGCCGCAAAGATAAATACCGTCCACCACCACGAACCGATAAGATAGATCATCGTGCCGACTACGTAGGATACGCAGAGCCAGAAAATTATGGTATTGCGGAAGTTCTTTTTGCTGCCGAGTTCGGCTTTTGCGGTAGCTACCGCCGCAAAACACGGTATGGTGGTCATATTGAACGCTATGAACGCTATCAGTGCGGGAACGGTGATTTGCGTAGCCGCTATCATATTGACCACCGAGTCTATCCCTTCCAGTCCTTCGTCTGCGACAAACCCTGCGGTTATACAGGCCGCCAGCGTTCCGAAAGTGGCTATCACGTTTTCTTTTGCGATAAGTCCGGTTATCGCAGCCACCACGAACACCCAACCCCAGCTTCCGAGCTGACTTCCGAAGCCCATGGGCGTAAACAGCGGTTGCACCAGTTGTCCTATCCCTGCAAGAATACTTGCGTTTATTTCTTCGTCGGGAAGATAATTCCAGCTCCAGGAGAAATGACTGATAAACCAGATCAATATGGTAGACGCCAAAATTATGGTAAAGGCTTTCCTGACGAAATGTTTGGCTTTATCCCACAGATGACGCATAAGATTCTTGAACTGCGGAACGTGATAGGACGGAAGTTCCATTATAAAGGGAGGGACCTCTCCTTTCATCGTAGTGCTTCTAAGTAAAATCACGCTTACGACTGCGGTAGCCATTCCGAGAACGTACATTCCGTAGGTTATGAGATCGGCGTTGCCTACTCCGAACTGCATCACTATTCCGCCTGCTATAGCCGTCAATATGGGAAGTTTTGCTCCGCAGCTGAAGAAAGGTATGACTCTTATGGTAGCCATTCTTTCTTTCTCGTCGGCAAGGGTACGGGTGTTTATCATAGCGGGCACCGAACAGCCGAAGCCCATTATCATAGGCATGAACGCCCTTCCCGACAAACCGAATTTACGGAATATCCTGTCCAGAATAAACGCAACTCTCGCCATATATCCGCTGTCTTCGAGTATGGAGAAGAACAGGAACAATAACAATATCTGCGGTAAAAACGACAATATGGCAAACAATCCGCCCAAAATACCGTCGCAAACCAGTCCCGTCGCCCACTCGGCGGCTCCGCCCGACGCCATAGCGTTCGATACGGCTTCGCTTATGGAAGACATCGCCCAGTCCAACAGATTAAAGAGTATCACTCCCGGAGAATTTATTCCGCCGTCGCCGAAAATTCCTTCCGCGGCAGTACCTTCCAAAGCAACCCAACCTTCGGGCAAAGCGGCTCCGATAAAGAGAAAGTTTTCCGAGAAGGTTAAATGGAATATGGCAAACAGTATGAGTAAGAATATCGGAATACCCCAAATTTTGTGCGTAAGCACTTTGTCCGCCTTGTCCGATGAAGTGAGGTTGGATTTGTCCGTGCGCTTCTTTTTGACTAATGCGCCGGAATAATTGGAAGAAATGTATTTATATCTGCCGTCGGCGATTATCGCTTCGAAATCGCTTCCGAAAGTATCGTCGGAAAAGGTCTTTTTGAACTCCTCCACCATTTTAGCCGATTCGGGGTGGGAGGCAACTTCCAGTTCGTCCAGCTCCACCAGTTTCACGGCGTGGAAAAGGGAATTGTCCACTTTTTGCCCTTCCAACGCTATTTTGCAATCCCTGATAAGATGTATAAGGCTCCCGCCTTCCAAAACCGTCGTACCTTTTCTGCTCGAAAGGCAGGCTTGGTACGCTCTTTTCATAAGCTCGTCTATGCCTTTTTCCTTGAGGGCGGAAATTTTAACGACGGGAAGCCCGATTTTTTTCTCCAGCTCCTCGGCGTTTATCTTGTCGCCGTTTTTCTCCACGGCGTCCATCATGTTCAAAGCAATGACCACGGGTACGTCGATTTCCATAATCTGCGTGGTAAGGTATAAATTACGCTCCAGATTGGTGGCGTCCACTATGTTGATTACGCAATCGGGTTTTTCGTCCAGAAGATAATTTCTGGAAATGACTTCCTCGGGCGTGTAAGGAGAAAGTGAATATATACCGGGAAGATCCACTATGGACACGGGTTCGGGACATTTTTTATAAACTCCCTCCCTCTTGTCCACCGTAACGCCGGGCCAGTTCCCTACGTGCGCCGTAGAACCCGTAAGACTGTTAAAAAGGGTGGTTTTTCCGCTGTTGGGATTCCCCGCAAGAGCAAAATATTTCATTTTTTCACCTCCATGGTCACCGTTTCCGCTTCGCTTTTACGCAAAGTGAGTTCGTATCCTCTAATGGTAACCTCCAACGGGTCGCCCAACGGGGCTTTCTTCCTGAGTACGACTTCCGCTCCGGGGGTCACCCCCATATCGAACAACCGTCGCCTTATTCTGCCGTCGCCGGAAACGGTCTTTATAACCCCTTTCTCGCCTACGGCAAATTCGCTTAACTTCTTTTCCATTATGTCGCCTCCTTACGCAACCAAAATTTTCGTCGACAGATTGCCGTCGAGCGCCAACCTGCCGTCTTTGACAAGACATATCACGCTACCCCCCGAAACGCTCAGTACCGTAAGTTCCGACCCGACGGTTATACCGAGATTTTCCAGATGCTTCTTGGTCTTCTCGTCCGTCAATACCTTCTTTACCTTCAATACCCGTCCCGTAGGCGCTACTATAAGCGGCATATTCCTCTCCTTTCGATAATTTATTCTCACCCATTCCAAAATATGAAACTTATTTCATATTCGGTTACATTATAGCAACGCAGGTTTTCTCTGTCAAGTAAAATATGAAACTTATTTCAGATTTGCAAATAAATTTTTTTGTGATACAATATATAAAGACCGTTGCAATTTTTGCAAGGAAAAAATAGCGGAAAGCGAAAAAATGAGTAACGAAATAAGAGAGCCTAAACAGAAACGTTCCATCGAGACGAAAAAGAAAATAATTTACGCAGGGTATAAACTGTTTTCCGAAGAAGGATATTACAGCACGAATACCGCTGCCATAGCCAAGGAAGCCGGCGTAAGCACGGGGATAGTTTACGGCTATTTCAAGGACAAAAGGGATATACTT
>CALVNL010000067.1 GCA_944349655.1 uncultured Clostridia bacterium | reverse complement strand
CCAAGAGATAGACCCCTGTCAGGAGTTCGCAAATTCTGCGAAACGCAACGTCGGATACAGACTAAAAGAGTAGAAAGGAAACAATAAGGAATTAAGGTTAAATAAGTTTAAGATATATTTTTCCGCCTTAGTTGCGGATGTAAATTACTACAAAGTTTTCCACGATAAGTTTCTTGAATTATACGTATCCATAGCAACAAATATAAATATATTTATTTAGGTGTTTCGAATTAAGAATTGTTAACGGAGAGTTGAAATTTAATTTTCATATTGCGGATTTTATTGGTTTATGTTAATATTATTAAATAATAAATATTTTTTGAGGAATTTTATAATGATTGACGTACAAAATATTTTAAGTAAACTTACTTTGGAAGAAAAATGCGCTTTGTGTTCCGGTATCAATTTCTGGAAGACTACGCCTATTAAAACGCAGGGAGTTCCTTCCGTAGTCATGAGCGACGGACCGCACGGATTAAGAAAAGAGAAAGCTACTGCCGACGTCGCCAACGTTATGCAGGAGAGCGAAAAATCAACCTGCTTCCCGACGGCGGTTACTCTTGCTTCGAGCTGGGATCCGGATTTGGCAGGCAAAGTTGCGTCCGCGATTGCAGACGAAGCCATAGACCAGGGAGTCGACGTAGTACTCGGACCCGGAATAAATATTAAAAGAAATCCCCTTTGCGGCAGAAATTTCGAGTATTTTTCCGAAGACCCCTTCCTTGCCGGCGAGTTGGGAGTTGCTTACGTAAACGCAATGCAAGCCAAGAACGTAGGCACAAGTCTTAAACATTATGCGGTAAATTCTCAGGAATACAAACGTATGACGGTCAGCAGCGAAGTTGACGAGAGGGCTTTGAGGGAAATTTATCTTCCCGCATTCGAAAATACCGTAAAAAAGGCTCAGCCTTATACCGTGATGTGCAGTTACAATCCCGTAAACGGAGTGCACGCCAGCGAAAACAAAAAACTTCTTACCGATATACTCAGAGAGGAATGGGGGTTCGAGGGCATAGTCGTTTCGGACTGGGGCGCAGTTAACGATAGAGTGAAAGGTATTCTGGCAGGGATGGATTTACAGATGCCTGCCGACGAAGGTATAGCCGACAGAGAAATAGCCGAAGCCGTGAAAAAAGGAGCCATAAACGAAGCGGACGTCGATAAAATCGTTGTCAGAATGCTCGAGTTTATCGATCGCTGTCTGGAAGACAGAGTAATTCACGGAGTCAAAAAAGCCGATTACGAAGCGAATTTCGAACTGGCAGGCGACGTTGCCGCACAGAGTGCCGTTTTGTTGAAAAATAACGGGATTTTGCCTTTAAGCAAAGGTAAAAATATTGCCGTAATCGGGTCGCTTGCAAAAGTAATGCGTTATCAAGGGAGCGGTTCCTCTCGTATCAATCCTTATAAATTGACAAGTTTTACAGAGTATCTCGACGAATTGAAAGTTAATTATACCTATGCGGCAGGCTACGACTCACACAACGATAAACCCGACAAGGAGCTTATCGACAGGGCTTGCAAAGTTGCGGAAAAAGCAGATACCGTCTTGCTGTTTATAGGACTTACCGACACCTACGAGAGCGAAGGTTTCGACAGAAGACATCTCGGTCTGCCCGATTCTCATAACGCTTTGGTTGAAGCCGTTCTGGAAAAAAACAAAAACGTGGTTATCGTTTTAAGCGGCGGTTCTCCCGTGGAAATGCCCTGGATCAACGAAGTTCCCGCCGTTCTCAATATGTACCTTGCCGGAAGCGCAGGAGGGAAAGCGTGCTACAAACTGCTTTACGGTGAGGTCAATCCTTCGGGAAAACTTGCCGAAACTTTCCCGTTATCCATAAGAGACAATCCTTCCTATCTTTATTATCAGATGGGACCGAGGACGGTGGAATACAGAGAAAGCATATTCGTAGGTTACCGTTATTTCGACACGGCAAAGAAAGAAGTTTTGTTCCCCTTCGGATACGGCTTGTCTTATACGCAATTCGAGTATTCCGACCTGAAATTCGATAAGAAAGAAATTTCCGACGGAGAAGAAGTTAAAGTTGCCTTTAAGGTCAAGAACGTCGGGGCGACTGACGGAGCAGAAATTGCCCAACTGTACGTTAAGGACGTTGTAAGTTCTATTTTCAGAGAAGAAAAAGCGCTTAAAGGCTTCAAAAAAGTTTTCCTGAAAGCAGGCGAAAGTGCAGAAATAGAAATTACTTTGGATAAACGCAGTTTCGCTTTTTACAATACCGCCATCAACGACTGGTGCGTGGAAAGCGGCGATTTCGAAATTTTGGTAGGGGCGTCCAGTCGCGATATCCGACTTAAAGACATAGTTAAGGTCAACGCCGCAAAAACGGAAATTCCCGACTATAAAGATAAAGCGCCCGTTTATTATAATATTGCCGAAGCTACCGAATTTTCCGCGATCGAGTTCGAAGCGCTTCTCGGAAGACCTTTGGTGGACAACGTCAAATTCAAGAAAGGAGAAATTGATTATAATTCCACCGTTGACGATATCGGAACTTGTTGGATAGGAAAACTTCTTCGTTGGGCGACATATACCTTCAGCGGCGTCGTATTGCCCAAAGGAAGTCCCGATTATATGAAGAAAATGGTGCAATTATCCGCGTTGGGTATGCCTTTACGCAATATTTACGCAATGACTAACGGTATGATCCAGAAAAAAGTCGTGGACGGACTTATCAAGCGTTGCAACGGCAGACCTTTTAACGGAATAGGAATGATTTTAAGCGGACTTCTCGGAAAGAAACCCGTAAAGAAATCCGCTATATACAAGGATTAAGCCATGAAATTGGTTATAGCGAGCAATAATGCCCATAAAATTGCCGAAATAAAAACCATAATAGGCGGTTTCTTCGAGGAGATATACTCCTTGAAGGAACTGAGCCTTGAAATAGATCCCGAGGAAACGGGGAAAACATTTGAGGAAAACGCTCTTCTGAAAGCACGTGCCGTAACAGAGGCTACGGGGATGTGTGCTCTTTCCGACGACAGCGGGCTATGTGTCGAGGCATTAAACGGAGCGCCCGGCGTATATTCGGCCAGATATGCCGGCGTCGGACACGACGACGGCGAAAACAACGCTCTTCTTCTGAAAAATATGCAGGACAAAACTCTTCGTAAAGCGTATTTTGTCAGTTGTGTCGCGCTGACTTACCCCGACGGGAAAGAGATAATTGCAGAAGGCAGGACTTACGGAAGTATTTTAACGGAACTGAAGGGGAATAACGGATTCGGATACGATCCGTTGTTTTACAGCGACGACCTGAAGAAAAGTTTTGGCGAAGCCTCCGCAGAAGAAAAGAACACCGTCAGCCACCGCGGCAGAGCTTTGGCTGCCTTAAAAGAAAAACTAACGGGACAACACGGATAAAAGCGATTGACAAAACCGTCCGATTATGATATCATCTAAAACGATATTCAGCGCGGAGAAATACCCAAGAGGCTGAAGGGGCTCCCCTGCTAAGGGAGTAGTACGGTAAAACGTAGCTCGGGTTCAAATCCCGATTTCTCCGCCA
>CALVNL010000066.1 GCA_944349655.1 uncultured Clostridia bacterium | reverse complement strand
ACGCTGGTATGGCTCAGTCGGTAGAGCAGTTCACTCGTAATGAACAGGTCATCAGTTCGAATCTGATTACCAGCTCCAAAAAAAGCGGTAAAACTTCATTGTTTTACCGCTTTCCTTTTTAACAGGAAAGATTTTAATTTTTCAGATTAAAAGGCAACGTGCTGTATTTTTTGATTTCCCGAGCGTATTCCCTCTCTTTCGGGACGATTTTCCTTAAATCGTTATGGAAATTCTTACCGTGGTTGTGATGTCTGACGTGAGCGAATTCGTGCATTATCACCCAGTCGATAAGATAAGGTTCGGCTTGCATGAGCATTGAATTCAACCTCATTGTCGCAGGTCTGTATCTCCAGTTGTAATTTCCCCAGTAACCCTTCACTTCGGTTACCTTGAAAATTATATTTTCCTCGAAATTAAATACATTCTTAGCCAAAGGAAACAATTCTTCCGCTCTTTTCACGAGTTTGATTTCGGCGTTTCTTTTCCACCATTCGGAAAAAATCTTCGTTGCCGTCCTTGCGGCTCCGTCCGGTACCGAAACGATAAAACTTTCATCGACGATCTTTACCGAAGGCGCTCCGAAAAGTACGGTAAATTGATAAGGTTTTCCGAAATAGTAAACCTCATTATGCGGCTGTCGCTTTCTTTCCACCGCCTTTCCCGCAAATCCGCGTTTACCGTCGGCATAAGTTTTCAACGCAGGAAAATAAGTTTTCAGGTATTGCCCTAAATCCTTTATGTAACCGGCATACATACCTTTTACCACCACATTTTCCCCGTCTTTTATAAAAAAGTTGTAAAAAAGTTTTTCCCTTTCCTGCAAAACGCAATCGAATACCCCGTAGGGCGTTTTATAGCGATAACATTTTTCCTTCATACTTTTCCCCGTGTTTATATATAATTTATTGTGAAAATTTATAAAAAAACCGTTGCGTTCTGTTTAGGTATGAGCCTTGCGCTGTTGTCGGGCGCGCTGAACGCTCTTTTTATGACGCCTCGATCTGATTGGTATCACTCTCTGAAAATGCCGTCGGTTTCTCCCGCCTTCCATTCCGCGGCGTGGTTAATCTGTTATATAGCTTTCGCCGTTGTTTTTGCGGAATTTCTGAGCGAAAAAGAACTTCGGAAATATTTATGGGCAACCGTTCCTTTCCCTGTGGGAAATGCCCTCTGGTGCGCCGTTTTTTTCCGTTTACACAACGCGGTCGCGGCTCTCGTTATCCTCTGCGCCCTTTGCCTTGCGATGGTTTTCTTAACCGTAATTACCGTCCGAAAAACCAAAATCGCCTGCTTTGCCGCAATTTTTCCGTTAAGCCATTATATCTTTTTGACGGGACTTAATATAATGATAGTTATTTTTAACACTTAGAGGGTTTTGCGGTCCTTCAAAGCCCGCTGTAAAGTCAGTTCGTCGGCGTATTCTATTTCACTGCCGACGCTAATTCCGTAAGCAAGACGGCTTACCTTGATTCCGAGAGGTTTTATCTGATTGGCAAGATACGTGGCGGTAAGCTCTCCGCCTATATCGGGATTGGTGGCGACGATAACTTCCTTGACTCCCGAAAGCCTTGCTAAAAGTTCCTTTATACGGATATTCTCTGCGCCTATGCCTTTCTGGAAATCGATAACTCCGTGCAAAACGTGATAAACGCCCTTGAACTCTCCCGTCTTTTCCACTGCGGCGATGTCCTTAGGCTCCGCCACCACGCATATTACCGACTTGTCCCTGGTGGCGCAAATGTCGCAGACGTCCTTATCGGTAAAGGTGCCGCACTCTTTGCAAAAATGTATTTTCCGTTTGGCGTCCACGATCGCCGCCGCAAACTGCTCGGCTTCCTCCTCCGAAAAGCCCAAAACCGCATACGCATAACGGGCGGCGGTCTTTACGCCGACTCCGGGAAGCGTACGGAAACGAGCGATAAGAGCGGATAAAGCATCCATGCCCATTGCTTAAAACAATCCCCCTCCGAGACCGCCGGTGATGGGTCCCATAACCCTTTCCTGTTCCTCTTCGACGAGTTTCATAGCTTCGTTTATGCCGGCAACAATCATGTCCTCCAACATCTCCACGTCGTCGGGATCCACCGCTTCGGGAGCGATCTTTATGGAGCTAAGCTTCCTGTCGCAGGTCATCACCACTTCCACCATACCTCCGCCTGCGGTGGCGACCACTTCGGTGTCCGCCAGTTCTTCCTGCGCCTGAGCGATATTCTGTTGCATTTTCTGAGCCTGACGCATTATCTGCGCCATATTGTTGTTTCCGCCGAAACCGCCGTTGAATTTTGCCATCTATTAAAATACTCCTTAAACTGAATGATCTTGTCTTAATATGTAGCCTACGCCGAAGCCGTCAATATCGAAGAATTGAAGACCACTTGAATAGCCGGACGCACTCCGCTTCTCACTTCATAATTAACGGCTCCGTAAGCGTGAACGTAACCGGTATATTTGACGTAAGCCACTCTTTTATCTTTGTAAGAATAGGTGGACCCCGCCCCTCTGAGCCACCAGGAACCTTGTCCTGCGTGGGCGGTACTGGTCGCTCGGTAAACTCCGTTTGCCGCCGCATAATCGCTCACCAAAGCTTTCCGCAGAGGATCGTTGTAGGAAAAATCGGTACTGAAACCGTAGGACGCGTTTATGGCTTCGCTGTAATTAAGAAGCCACATATTTACTGTATAGTTAGAAGATTCTATCGGTGCTATCCCTATACCAGAAGTGTTATAAGAAAATTCTGTAAAACTTCTGCCACGTACCAACGAAGTATCGTAACCGGAGGTCAACGCACTATAAAGTCCGTCCACAACTTTTTTTATCGTACTATTGTAATACATAGTATCCGGATCATACAACAATTTGAAATAATTATCATTATTGAAAAAGTCGTTGTCGAAAAACTTTCCTAAAGTTTCAAAAAGTTCGTTTACAAATCCCCCGTTTTCCTGATAGGAAGAACATTGCAAGACCGCCGTCGAAAGCATATAGACGGTTTCGCCGTCGGAGGCTTTTTGCCCTTTCGGTTTAAGGACCCGCCATTCCACGGGCTCGTATTCGAAGACGTACGTCATCGCCGAACTATATCCGTTCTCGCTGAGGTTGGGAACGTTGGAGGGCGTGAATTTCAAATACTTCGTATTGTTATAAGTAAATGCAGACCCGTTCCCGGCAGACTTATACTCGTTGCTGTTTTTTATGGATTTCAAAAGATTGTAATCGGTGACCTGAGACTGGGGATAACTGCCGTAATAGACGTACTGGTATCCGTCTCTGGAATCGAGAACGGCGGTGGGAGCGAACTTTGCGTAAAGAGTAACGTTTCCCGAAGTTCCGGCTTCGATTTTTTCTATCTCCGTCCCTTCCTGAAAATCTTCGGTGGTGTACCAGCCCTGAAATTCAAAATTAACGGTATTCCCCGACGGACCGGTATAACTTTTCACCGGAGTGGGAAGGACCATATCGTACTCGCCGCTGTAAGTGAAGAAAATATCGTCGAGATCGAGAGCGTCGTCGGGTACGTTGAAATCCACGGTATTGCCTCTGGAACTTTGCGG
>CALVNL010000065.1 GCA_944349655.1 uncultured Clostridia bacterium | reverse complement strand
GTGAAGAAAATATCGTCGAGATCGAGAGCGTCGTCGGGTACGTTGAAATCCACGGTATTGCCTCTGGAACTTTGCGGGGCTACGGTAATACGGTAATCGGTGGTTTTCTTTCCGCTTGCGCTGACCACGTGCACTACGGCGAGACGTTGAGATTTTACCGAAACGTCCACTGTTTTCCCTTCGGGCTTACTGACGGTACCGTCCTCGTCTATTATTTTAGTAAGAGAAAAACTCGCCCCGTCGCTGACCTTGACTATCCGAGAAAAATCCACTTTTTCATCCCCGTCTTTGTAATAATAAGTCAAAGTCTGCGGAGTGGTCGCCACAAAATCGGTATTGTAGTTAACTATAAAAGCTTTCTGATTATTCAGATAAACGGTATGTCCCGCTATCGCGCCGATGAGCGCGACTATCAGCACGAGTATCACCGAAACGACGATAACCGCCGCAGTTTTTTTAGAAACCGTAATTTTAGAATTGTTTTCCCGCATACCGACTCCGAAAAAAGTTTATATAAATATTATATATTTTATAACGTGCAGATGTCAAGCGACGTAAATTACCAAAAACGACCGAAAAGTCATTTCCTTGCGAAATTATTATTCCCTGTATCTGTCATGGTACTCTCTCATAGCTCTGTCGTTTTTGCGAGAAACGCCGAGGAATGTCCTGCCGCGATTGAAAAGCAGGTCTATCAGCATTAAAATTGCGGGCGCGCAGAAAATTATCTGCAAAATAAGTGCGAGAAGACCTCCTCCCGCTCCCGCTTTCTTGAAATCGTAAATAAGAATTATCAGAACGATAACCGCTCCGGCCGCCGCCAAAGCCCAGCCGACGGCGGAAGTTTTCGTAAGAACTATTCCTCCCGCAATCAAAGCCGCCGCAATCGCCATAAAGAACCCTCCGGGATAAAGGCTGAACCCGTATTTGCGGATAAACGCCCTGTTGACAAAAGCCGAAACGATCCAGAAAACGATTACCGCAACGATTGCGATGATCAGATATTTCAACCAGTCTTCCATAAATATTCCCTCCCGAATTTATTATATTTTACTGTATTATACCATTATTAAGGAATATTTTCAATAAGTTTTTTATTGCGGCTATTGAAATTTCCGTTACGAAATAGTAAACTGTAATTATATCGAAAAAAAGGAACAAAAAAATGAACAAAACCGAAAAATTATCGCCCGAAGAAGCTACCTCCATTGCAAAAACCGTTTCTGCCGAGCCGAACGACGATATGGCGAAAATTAACCTTATAATGTATCCTCTCGGCACGGTGGGAAGAGATTTTTTATATAATCTTTTTAACAGTTTTCTCCTCACTTACATCCTTTTTACGAAAACTCTCACCGAAGCTCAATTTGCCTCGGTCAGCGTAATTATAATAGTCGCGAGGATTTTCGACGCATTCAACGACCCCGTTATGGGCGGAATAGTGGAAAATACCCGAACTAAATTCGGAAAATTCAAGCCCTGGATGCTCATAGGCGCAATTCTTACGGCGGGAGTGGTTATAGCCACATTCTCCACATCTCTGCAAGGCTGGTCTTTTATCGCGTTTCTTGCGGTTATGTATTTTCTGTTCAGTATCACGTTCACTATGAACGATATTTCCTACTGGGGGATGCTCCCCTCTCTTTCCCGCAACGAACACACCCGTAACAAACTTACGTCTTTTGCCCAGATCTTTGCGGCTGCGGGAGGAGGAATAGCCGGCATAGCCATTCCCGTATTCACCGCAGGCAGTCTGGCTATAGGCGGAAGTTCTGTAAAAGCCTACGCCGTCATTGCCGTGGCGGCAGCCGTTCTTATGGTCGGGTTTCAGCTGTTCACCGTTTTCGGAGTGAAAGAAAAACCCCTTCCTCCCGACCTTGCCAAGGAACCGGCAATGAAACTTAAGGATATGTTCAAAGTACTTTTCAAAAACGACCAGCTGATGTGGTGCGCTCTCATAATGCTTATCTTCAACATCGCCACCAACGTCGTCGGAGGCGGTCTGAGTATGAGTTATATTTATTTTGAATTCGGGTATAACGGTATCCTAATCACGGTATTTGGGGTATTTTATGCGGTAACAAGCACCGCTTTCACTCTTTTTTATCCTTGGATGGCAAAGCGTCTCGGCCGAGACAAACTCATAGCGATAACTTCTCTTTGCAATATTATAGGATATGCGGTAATGTTGATAGCGGGACTGGTTCTTCCTCACGACCCGTGGCTTCTTAAATTCGGCGTTATGGCTTTCTGTTACGGCGTAGTCGGATTCGGGCAAGGGTTTTATATGATAATGGTAATATCCATTGCCAATACCGTGGAATACAACGAATGGAAAACGGGTAAACGGGACGAAGGACTCATCTTCTCTTTGCGCCCCTTCACCGCAAAAATGGGCTCTGCGATAATGCAGTTTATCGTTATGCTGGTTTATCTTGCGGTAGGAGTCACGGCTTTCACCAACGGAATAAGCGACCTGGAAAACGCCGCTTCGAGAGGAGATATCACCGACGAAGCGAAAATAGAAGGTATCAAGGAGATACTTTCGGGAGTTCCCGAAGGAAAGAAGATCGCCCTTCTGGTCTGTATGTGCGTTATCCCCGCCTCGGGGCTTTTGATAGCCTGGACTCTTTACCGCAAAAAGTGTTTCCTTAACGAAAATCGTCACGCCGAAATAGTACGTCTTATAGCCGAACGTAAAGAAGCCGAAAAAGGCGTTAAGCATACGGAAAAAGAAGATTTGCAAAGCGAAATTCCTTACGATACGGCAGATTAAAATCCCCTCGTCGGTCTCGGCAGGCGAAAATATATTCTTAAAGCAACCGAAATGTATTCTCTTTTACTGATAATCATATACATAGCTTTTATAGGTCTCGGACTTCCCGACTCCCTTCTCGGTTCGGGCTGGCCGATAATGCACGTTTATTTCGACGTCCCCGTGTCCTTTATGGGGATTGTTTCGATGATTATAGCGGCAGGAAGCGTAATTGCCGGTTTGTTTTCCGACAAATTCGTCGGTAAATTCGGAACCAGAACCATCACCGTCGCCAGCACTTTTCTGACTGCGGCGGCGATGATAGGATTTTCCTTTGCCACCGAATTTTGGATGCTTTTGCTGCTTGCTATCCCCTACGGCCTGGGCGCAGGCGGTATCGACGCGGCATTAAATAATTTCGTCGCGCTGAATTACGCGTCGAAACATATGAGCTGGTTGCATTGTTTCTGGGGAGTGGGAGCGATTATCAGTCCTTTCGTTATGGGATATGCACTCTCGAATTCGGTATGGAACGACGGTTTTTTTATAGTAGGCTGTGTTCAACTCGGTATCGTCGCACTGCTCGTTCTTACCCTTCCTCTTTGGAAAAAGATTAAAACCGTCGAAGTCGATAAACGAAAAAAAATCGGTATAGGAAATGTGCTGAAAATAAAAGGCGTGCCTTTCATTCTGATAGGTTTCTTTTGCTATTGCGCTGCCGAAGCCACGGCAATGTATTGGGCGAGTACGTATTTCGTGGAAGCAAAAGGTTTCGATGCGGAAAAAGCCGCCAATCTTGCTTCTCTTTTTTATAT
>CALVNL010000064.1 GCA_944349655.1 uncultured Clostridia bacterium | reverse complement strand
CACTCCCCGACCCGACCGAGCAGGACTTCTATACCGTGTTTAAGAGGATTTATCACGAAATTGAGATTTTCTTCGCAGGCTTTAGGCGAACCGGGAAGATTGAGAATAACGGTGCCCTTTTTTATGCCGCACACTGCTCGGCTCAACATGGCTTTATCGGTGTACCTCATAGAATTAGCCCTCATCGCTTCGCCTACCCCGGGAACCAGTCTTTCCGCAACCTTAACGGTGGCTTCGGGAGTGACGTCTCTCGGCGAAAACCCCGTTCCGCCCGTAGTGGCTATCAAATTGACGCCGTCGGCGCAAAACCGCTCCAAGGCGGTGACGATAAAATCGGTTTCGTCGGGTACGACGGTAATATCCTTGACTTCGAAACCGTTTTCTTCCAGTATTCTCTTGACCGTCGGTCCCGAAAGGTCTTCTCTTGATTTTTTGAAAGCCGAGTCGCTCACGGTCAAAACTGCCGCAGTAAACATATTATTTCTCCTTAACCGCCCGACGCAGGGCTCATTATCAAAACTTTATCCCCGTCTTTAAGGGGCGTTTTGTATTTTTTTAATTTCAGAAAATTGACGTCGTTGACGAAAACGATGGAATTTTTGAGTTCCTTGACCGTATAAACGGGGTTCATTTCGTACAACTTCTTGAAAAGCTCCTTGACGCTCGCAGCTTCCACCGAACACTCCTTTAAGCCGTAATTCAATCGATATAAGCCGAAAAATTCCACTTTGACCATTCCTTCCTCCCTATCCTTCCGAGCTTACGGCTTGTCTTTGTCCGATATTGTCGAGTTTGTCCAGTCCGTAGTAACGTATGGTGGATTTTTTCACAAATCCGTTTTCGTCCCAGCCTCTGCCCTTGTAAAAGTCCTTTTTCAACACTTTTTGCGGCACTTTGGTACGTTTGTCGCCGGGTATCTGTTCCTCGTCGGTGAGACGTTTGGGCAGTTTGTCGTCTTTTTCGGTAATACCGAGACGGGTGTTTATTATCCTTTCGAGGTTGAATCCCCTTGCGCCTATCTTCATCATATCTCCCATGGTAAGACGCATGCCCGTTGCGGCGTTTATGGCTAAAGGATGCGGAAGCATCGGGGGGATGTTGAGGTGCACGAGGTGGGGATACTTGTTGATTATTTTCAAAGCTCCCCCTAAATAGGGCAAAACCCCGTTCACGATGCGGGAGAGTAAACTGTTGGGTTTCCTGAACAAAAACGGCGGGAAAAAAGCATACGTCGTGAACAGACAGCTTCCGTCGGCGCTCACGGCTTCCATAAGGTTCTGGAACATAATGGCTATCTGCGCCTTGCCGTGCTTGGTGTAAGGATTTATGGTAAGTCCCAGTCCCTCCACAACCACCTCGTAACCTGCGTTGAGGTGACAACCGCCTCGGTTTGCGACCGAGTACCCTAACCCTTGTCCCACGGCTCCCCTCGGTTCGTATGCCGAAAGTTCCATTCCTTTGACCTGAATACAGAAGTCTTCTCCACCGTATTGTTGCATAAGGTATTTCGCCCCGTTGGCAAGTTTATCTCCTCTTTCGGTGCTTCGGAAAGCGATTTCGTGCAGAACTTCGGAAATATTGTCTTTTTTCCCGAACTCGAGTCCGCTGTCCCACATTCCTTTTTCGGCAAGTTCCATAGCAAACGCTATGGTCCCCGAACAGGAAATGGTATCCAGTCCCAGCTCGTCCATTTCGTAATTCCATTTTACGATTTCGTGCAAATCGTCGTTAAGAATGTTGGCGCCCATAAGTCCCATGATTTCCACTTCCGGACCCTTTACCGTCATTCCGTCCAGGTCCACTACTCTTGCGCATTTTATAGGACAAGTCAAACATCCCTTGTTTTTTATCAAAAATCGCTCCGCAAGCTCTTCTCCCGTTATTTTACGGTAGTTTTCAAATCTCCCCGAAGAAAAATTCTTGGTGGCGAGAATGTGTTTCTGGTTCATGGACGCCACCAACGCCGCCGTGCCGAGCTTCGGTAACTGCTCTCCCGTGAGAGGGTGCGACGTAAGACGTTTCGTCCATTTGATTTTGATTTTTTTGAGTTTTTCGGGATTTTTTATCTTGAGTTTCTTATATCCCGTAGCCACCACGGCTTTAAGGTTTTTACTGCCCATGACTGCGCCTATTCCGCCTCTGCCCGCCGCTCTGTCGTCGCTGACGGCGCAAGCGTATCGGACAAGATGCTCCCCTGCCGGACCTATGACTATTTTGCTGCCCGTGCCGCCGATAGCCTTCTGCGTATCCATAGTCAACATTCCTCTGAGGTGTTCCGCCGACAGGAATTTGACCCCGTCGCTCGTAACGTCCAGATAAATAAACTCTTCGCTTTTCCCCGTTATAATCAAAGCGTCGTAACCGGCTCTCTTCATCGACAGGGCAAAACTCCCTCCGCAGTTGGAACTGGTCAAGATCCCCGTGAGCGGAGAGATCGTACTGACGTTAAACCTCGACGACGAAGGACACCCCGTCCCGTTCAGAGGACCCGAGGAAATAACTATTACGTTTTCCTCCCCGAGCGGGTCTATGGGCTTAGTGATAAAATCGTACAGTATCCTTGCGGCAAGAATTTTACCGCCGAGAAAATTTCGGTAGTCTTCATCGCTCACGGGATAATCGCTTACGCTTCTGTCCGTAAGATTTATTTTTAACACCCTGCCGCAATATCCGCCGTATTTTGTAGCCATAGATACCCCCAACGTGATAAAATCTATTGTTTCCGAAAATCGGAACTCTTTTTTTGCACAAAAAAAACTATTTATAATAAAATTATACCATAACGACGTTTCCGTTTCAATACGCATTTTTTTCATTCGTCCAAGTTCAGCACGTCTTTCAGTCGAAAATTTTGCCGAAAATCCGCTTTTGAGGAAAATTTCGGAGATATTGACAAGGCAAATAAATTTTAGTTATAATTTATAAAAAGAGTAGGAAGGGAGAAATTTTGGCGGACGTTTTATCCGAAAACAGAAATATCGGAGCGATAACCGAAGAGGAACAGGAAATTCTGCGTTCCAAGACCGTCTTGATAGCGGGCTGCGGCGGCCTGGGCGGTTTTTGCGCCGATATGCTCAGCCGCCTGGGTATAGGGTGTCTGGTACTTTGCGACTGCGACGAGTTCGAACCCAGTAACCTCAATCGCCAGCTTTACAGTAACGTCACCACTTTAGGTATCAACAAAGCCGTCGCAACTTCCCGTTACATAACTCAGCACAGTCTGTGCAAGGTCCGCACCTATCCTATGCGTATCACGAAGTCCAACGCTTACGCTCTTACCGAAAACTGCGATCTGGTCATCGACGCTCTCGACAACGTGCAGACCCGATTCGAGCTGGAAAAAGCCTGCGAAAAACGCGGTATTCCGATGATAACGGGCGGTATTTCCCACTGGTACGGACAGGTGTCGGTGATTTTTCCCGGGGACAACTCCTTGGAAAAGATTTTCGGGACGGCACCGGTAAAAAAACGCCCTCCCGTACTCGGTTTCGTGGCGGCGAATATAGCCAGCTGCGAAGTGGCGGAAGCGTGCAAGACGCTTTTAGGTTACCCGTCCTTACGCCATAAACTTCT
>CALVNL010000063.1 GCA_944349655.1 uncultured Clostridia bacterium | reverse complement strand
CGCTCAAACGGGTAGAGCCGTGAGCATAAATTTTTATACGACCGGTTTTGAGTTTCTTTCTTTACTCTTTCCGTTTTGTTAGGGAGCTGCTTCTAAAAATATATTTATATACAAAGGTAACGCGCCGAAGAGGCGTTTTTTTAATGCCTTTTTATCCTTATATAGTTATATAATTATCCTTATAAAAAATTAGCGTAAAAGAGAATCGAGATAAAAATTGAGCTTTTCCACCTCGGCTTTGTCGGCGGCGGGACGGGAAGAAAGGCGGTTGGGTATTCCGTAATCTTCGTATTTGGAAAAAGCCATGGTGTGGAAGGGCAGAAGTTCGTATTTTTCCACAAAGGGCAGAAGTTTGTTTTCCTTCAGAAAATCGGCGTAAAGGGAGATATACTTTTGATTGTCGTTTATCCCCGGCACGACCACCGTCCGCAAAGTGAATTTTTTTCCGACGGAAACGAGATAGGACAGAAACCGTCTTACGTCGTCGAGGTTTCCGACGACGTATTTTTCGTAATCCTCCGCCGTGGGAAATTTCAGATCCGCCAAAATAACGTCGCAGAGAGAAATTAAATTTTTCACTTCGTCGTTTAATACGCAGCAGGAAGTGTCGAGAGCTATATTTATATTATGTTTTTTAAGTAAAACAGCCGTTTCGGTCAAGAATTCGGCTTGTTTTAACGGTTCGCCGCCCGAAAAAGTCACGCCGCCGTGGCGAAAATAACTCTTGTAACGTAAAAGAAACGAGGTCAGACTTTCGGGAGTGTGGACGGTGTAAGAAAAATTCTTTTTCCCTTTTGAGGGGGACGTTACGACGTAAGGGCAGGGTTTTTCCTCGATCGACGGGAAGAAAAAACGGGCGTCGGGGTTGTGACAGTAAACGCAATTCAACGGACACCCCTGCATAAAGACGGCTACCCGTATTCCGCCCCCGTCGAGGGAAGCGAAAGTTTCTATTTTGTTTACGATACCTTTACTCATCAGAATTTTTCGTGGAAGGTGCGGTTTACGACTTCCTCTTGCTGTGCGCGGCTGAGTTTGTTGAAATTGACGGCGTAACCCGAAACCCTTATGGTCAGATTAGGGTATTTTTCGGGATTGTCCATAGCGTCCAAGAGAGTTTCTCTGTCTAACACGTTCACGTTCAGATGATGGGCGTTTTGAGCGAAATATCCGTCCAGCAGGTCCACGAGAGAGGTTATCCTCTCTTCTTCGGTTTTGCCCAGAACGGCGGGTATTACGCTGAAAGTGTTGCTTATCCCGTCCCGACAATGGCGGTAGTCTATTTTCGCCACGCTGTTAAGGCTCGCCAACGCTCCGCAACAATCCCGTCCGTGCATAGGATTAGCGCCGGGGGCAAAAGGCTCGCCTTTCTTCCGTCCGTCGGGCGTGGCTCCAGTCTTTTTGCCGTAAACCACGTTGGAAGTTATGGTAAGGACGCTTAAAGTGTGTTTTGATCCCCTGTAACAGGGAGTTTTCAGTAAATTGTTATAGAAATCTTCCACTACCGCTTTGACTATGTCGTCGGCTCTGTCGTCGTCGTTACCGTATTTCGGATAGTCGCCCACGGTGCGGAATTCGGTAATTATTCCCCTTTCGTCGGGAACGGCTTCCACCGAAGAGTATTTGATGGCGGAAAGACTGTCGGCAAGTACGCTGAGACCGGATATGCCGAACGCCATAAGTCTTTCCACGTCGGTGTCGTGCAGACTCATTATAAGCCTTTCGTAAGCGTATTTGTCGTGCATATAATGGATTATGTTCAGAGTGTTGACATAAACGGACGCCAGCCATTCGCTGTAACGACGGTAGGCTTGCCACACTTCGTCAAAATTGAGTTTTCCGCTGAAAGATTTTCCTTCGGGTGCGATGAGATCGCCGCTTTTTTCGTCTTTTCCTCCGTTCAACGCCAAAAGTAAAACTTTAGGCAGATTGCAACGGGCGCCGAAGTATTGCATTTGTTTACCCGTTTTCATAGCCGACACGCAACAGGCGATGGAATAGTCGTCGCCGTAGAGAGGACGCATGACGTCGTCGTTTTCGTATTGCAGCGAGTCGGTCAGTATGGAAGTTTTCGCACAGTACCGCTTGAATTTTTCGGGCAGAGCTTCGCTCCACAGAACCGTTATGTTGGGTTCCGCCGACGGTCCGAGGGTGTAGAGGGTATTCAGCACGCGGAAACAGTTTTTGGTGACGAGAGGGACGCCTTCTTCGGTCATGCCGCCTTCGCTCATGGTCACCCAGGTGGGGTCGCCTGCGAACAGTTCGTTGTATTCACCCGTGCGGAGATGACGGACAAGTCGCAGTTTCAGGACGAGATCGTCCATAAGTTCCTGCGCGCCCGCTTCGTCGAGAACGCCGCTACGAAGATCCCTTTCCATATAAATATCGAGGAAGGTGGAAATTCTTCCTATGGAGTTTGCCGCGCCGTTTTGTTCCTTTACGCCGCCGAGGTATCCGAAATAAAGATGCTGTACCGCTTGTCTTGCGTTTTCGGAAGGCAGGGAAATGTCGCAACCGTAGTTACGGGCGAGGACTTTCAGTTCTTCCATAAAGGAAAGCTGTTTGTAGAGGTCCTCGAGCAGACGGATATTGTCTTCCGTCATGGGTTTTTTCTGATATTCGGCGCGGTCGGCTTTCTTTTTTTCGATGAGATAATCCATTCCGTAAAGAGCGATACGGCGGTAGTCCCCGATAAGTCTGCCACGTCCGTAGGCGTCGGGGAGACCGGTTATGACCCCTGCGTGACGGAGTTTCAGCATTTCTTCGCTGTAAATTCTGTAAACGCCGTCGTTGTGCGTGGTGCGGTACTTGAAAGCGTTCACCACTTTGTCGGAAAGGGTATAGCCGTATTCGGCGCAGGCTTTCAGACTAAGACGCAGTCCGCCGAAAGGATTGACGGAGCGTTTCAAAGGTTTGTCGGTCTGAAGTCCCACTATTATTTCGTCGTCTTTGTCTATATAACCGGGACCGAAGGACAGAATGGAAGAGATATGTTCGCAATCCACGTCCAGCACGCCGCCTTTTTCCTTTTCCTGTTTCAGTAAGTCGTTTACTTTGGCGGCGACTCTCTCGGTACGGGCGGTAGCCTTCGCCAGAAAACTTTCGTCGCCGTAGTACGGCGTATAATTGTTTTTGATAAAATCGCTCACGTTTACGGTGGTTTTCCAATTTTCTCCCGCAAAACCTTTCCAGGCGTCGAACATAATAAATCTCCTTATAAACAAAAAACCGCCGGACAAACAACGTATGCCCAGACGGTCGACTTCTTCTTCCTCTGCTCCTTCATAGTAATCTATGTAATCCGTCAGTCGCAGCCGTAAATATTTGCTTGATAAATTTATCATAGCATTTTATTTTTCCCGTGTAAAGATTTTTCCGCAACTTTCCCTGAAGGGAAATTTTGATTTGCGGCTATGGACAAGACGGGGAAAAATTGCTAAAATACAAGGTATGAAAATAGTATTTGCTTCCGACGTACACGGATCTTTGTACGCAATGAACGACCTTACCGAAAGGATAGCCGAAGAAAAACCCGACAAAGCGATTTTCGTCGGAGATTTCTGCGGTTTCGGAAACGCCGAGAAATTCCGCTCGTTGGTCAAGAAAATAACTTGCCCTATAGTTTACGTGGAAGGCAACTGCGACCACGACGACATATTGTCTTCTTACGGGCTGGAGAGCGGCAGGACTTCCCATATAGAGATACTCGGAGATCGCAGGGTATTCATAACGCACGGACATATTTACAACCGTTCGAGGGTGCCCGATTATCTGACCGACGGAGACGTGTTCGTTTACGGACATCTGCACAAACCTTTTATAATTAAGGAAAAGGGAATAATCTTCGTCAACGACGGCAGTATGGCGAGACCGAGAGAGGGGAGTAAACCCACCTATGCCGTACTGACCGACGAGAAAGTTTATATCAAGGACGGAAAATACGGAGAGATACTGGAAGTTTTTTCTTTGAACTGAACGCCGATGAAAAAAATGTTTCACATGAAACAATAGAAATTCGAGGTTACAAAAAGGAGATTTATGAAATCGAAAAAAA
>CALVNL010000062.1 GCA_944349655.1 uncultured Clostridia bacterium | reverse complement strand
TCAGGAGGCATTTTATGGCTAAATATGTATGCAACGTATGCGGTTACGTTTACGACGAAGAAGAACAGGGAGTGGCTTTTGCCGATCTGCCCGACGATTATGCCTGCCCTCTCTGCGGAGTGGGAAAAGAGGACTTCTCCCCGGAGGAATAATTTATGCACCTTATCCGAAAAATAACCCCGGATCTTTATTACACCGGGGTCAACGACAGGCGTATCGCGCTCTTTGAAAACGTCTATCCCGTCTCCGACGGCGTCAGCTACAATTCCTACGTCCTGCTCGACGAAAAAACCGTGGTATTCGATACCGCCGACGGTAATTTCACAAACAAGTATCTCGCTAACGTCGCCGCAGCCTTGAACGGACGGAAAGCCGACTACCTCGTAGTCAGCCATATGGAACCCGACCACAGCGCTTCGGTAAAGGCTTTGATGAACGCCTACCCCGATATGAAAGTTATCTGCAACTCCAAGTCGATAACCATGCTCGCCAACTTTTTCGGAGATATTTCCGACAGAGCCGTTCTCGTCAAAGACGGAGAGACGATTTCCGTCGGAAAAAATACTCTTAAATTCGTATTCGCGCCCATGGTACACTGGCCGGAAGTCATGATGACTTATCTCGTGGAGGAAAAGGTTCTCTTCTCCGCCGACGCTTTCGGTTCTTTCGGAGCTCTCGACGGGAATTTGTTTGCCGAAGAAAAGTCGTTTGAAGAGTATCTCCCCGAAGCCAGACGTTATTACACCAACATCGTGGGAAAATACGGCGCTCAGGTTCAGGCGGCTATCAAAAAACTCGCCGGCGTCCCCGTCGATTACGTCTGCCCTCTGCACGGCGTGATCTGGAAAAAGGATTTTGCGAAAATTCTGGCAAAATATCTCCTTTGGGCGGATTACGAACCCGAAACCTCTACTGCGATGATAGTTTACGGGTCGGTTTACGGCGATACTGCGGAAGCCGCGGAAACGCTGGCGGCTTTCCTCGCCGAAAGAGGAGTAAGGGATATCAAAGTTTACGACGTGTCCAAAACGCATTATTCCTACCTTATCAGCGAAGCGTTCAGGGTAAGCAACATAGTTTTTGCGTCCATAACTTACAACGCCTCGGTCTTCCCCGCTATGGAACATTTTGTCAGAGAACTTACCGCCCACGGACTGAAGAAACGCTCCTTGAGCATAATTCAGAACGGCAGCTGGGCACCCGTAAGCGGAGCAAAGATAAAAGAAGTGCTCGCCGGTTGGAAAGACTCGTTTATTGTGGGCGAAACGGTTACTTTGAACAGTGCGGTCAAGGAAAATACCGTCGCCGAACTGGCTACCCTTGCCGACGCAATAGTTCTTTCGATGAATAAACCGTCTGTGGAAACCACCGGTACCGACGTTTCCGCAATGTTCAAGATAAGCTACGGACTATACGTTCTGACGGTAAAAGACGGCGACAAGGACAACGGCTGTATCATAAACACCGCTTCCCAGATAACCGAAAACCCGAGAAGGGTAACGATAGCCGTCAACAAATCGGGCTATACCTGCGAACTGTTACAGAAAAACGACCTTTTCAATCTGTCGGTACTTAGCGAAAAAACTCCTTTCGACGTTTTCAAGCGTTTCGGCTTTGCAAGCGGCAGGGATACCGACAAATTTGCGGGAACGGAGAAAGTGCGTTCTTCCAACGGACTTACCTATCTGCCCGAATACGCCAATGCGGTGATTTCCGCTAAAATCGTCGCCCGTTACGATTACGGCACGCATATGTTGTTCGTTGCCGACGTCACCGAGGCAAAAATCCTCAGCGGAGACCCCTCGGCGACATACGACTACTATTTCAAACATATCAAGACCGCTCCCCCGAAAGCGGAAGCGAAAAAGAAAGGCTTCGTCTGTAAAATTTGCAACTACGTCTATGAAGGAGAAACCTTACCTCCCGATTTTATCTGTCCTATCTGCAAACACGGAGCCGAAGACTTCGAACCTTTGAAATAAAAGTTTTTCGTCAAATCAAAACGACCGCTTACGCGAAGCGGTCGTTTTTTTTGAAATTTACATATAAATTATTCTTTTATGTTCTCCTCGCCTTCCTTTTCTTCCTTGTCGCTTTCCGCAACAATTTCGGGGCGGTTTCCTTCGGAAGCGTTATTCTCGGAGGCGTTGTCTTCGGTATTTTCTTCCTTTTTCCCTTTTTTAGCCAGTTTGTTGGTGTTGATACTCTTTGCGTAAACCACGAAACGGCACCACAAAAATTCCAACGTCAGATTCTGCGCCATACAAATAAACAAAACGAGGTATTCGTTAAGCCCTTTGTCCATAGTGAGATAATCCGTCAACCAGACCGAATAAGGAGTAAACGCCGCGTAAAACAGGAATACCAACGCCATCGCCAAAGGCACGTTGTTGGCGGATTTGAAGGTATAACGGCGGTTTACGGTAAAATTATAAAGCACGCTCAGCACCAAAGCGATAAGGTAGCTGACCCAGTAATTCCAACGTATGATTTCGTTCATCAACGTGAACGCACCGAGCTGAATTATACCCGCGCCGCAGGAAAACAGCACGAATTTTATAACCTGTATAAACGTTTCTTTGGGAGTAAGTTTAGGCTTGGCTTTATTCCCGTCCGACGTTTCGGTGTCGGGAGCGGAACTCTCTTCACCGTCTGTCTTTGCGTCACGAAGTGTGCTTTTTTCCGTGCCGCGGTTATCCTCGTATAAAACTTTCTTTTCTTTTTCTTCCATATTATCTTCGAAAAAAGCCGCCTTCAAAGGCGGCTAAGGGGTGATTATCCTTTCAGATGCTTATCCATAAAGGCGAAAACTTTTTCGAAACACTCTTTGGAAGGCTTCGTCCACATATTCATATGGAAACAATGGTTGTCTATGAATTTCGTACTGGAATAAGTTTCGGTTTCCACCCCTGCGTCGATAAGGAGTTTGGCCAGAATTTCTCCCTGCCCTTTGCAGAAAATATCTTTCTTGCTCATCACCAGAAAACTCGGACACCAATTGCCGTTGACGAAATTCGACGGACATATTTCCTTTATGTAGGGATAGTCTTTAATGTTGGAGAAGTCCTTTTTAAGTCCGAAATCGGCTCCCAAATAACACCTTCCGATATCCCAAACCAAGTTAAACGGTAGCTTCGTGAGTTCTATGGACGCTATCAGATCGTACGGTCCGCAGAAACTTACCAGAAGAGCGGGTTTAACTTTGAACTCGGGAATGCCGAGAGCGGCGCGCTGTTCTTCGCTGTTTGCTAACGACACCAGCTGCGTGGCGCAATACGCCCCTGCGCTGTCACCGGTCACGCAGACTTTGTCGAGGTCTATATTATATTTTTCGGCGAGGACGGTAAGATAGTTTAGAGCGTTCACGCAGTCGGCAAGCGGCACGGGAAAAGCTCTTCTCGGACTGAGTCCGTAGTTAATGTTTACGGTAAAATATCCGTGGTGAGCGAAACGTTTACAAAGACTTTTTCTGTGTTTTTTGTCTCCTTTAACGAAACCGCCTCCGTGAATGTTCAGTACCACAGGCAATTTCTTCTCTCCGAGCAAAGCGGGATCGTAATAGATTTCTCCGTTACATTCGTCGGGACGGGACTCGTCGTAAGCAAATTCCTTTTCCTTGACGATACCTTTATATCTGCGGTAGTTCTGAGCCGGATGGAACAATACGTCTATAGCCGTAAACAAAAATTCCGAACGTGTCATAAGTGTCCTCCAAAAGTGTTATGTCTGTTGATAATATATTATTATACTCTAAAAAAAACGCTAATTCAAGGATAATTAAAAATAAATTTAACGAATTGAACTATAATAATTGACTTTTTACGGGATAATGATATAATAAAGGACGATACTAAACAACTTAATATCGATATGCGCCTTTAGCTCAATCGGATAAAGCGCTATACCCCAAAAAGCATTACTGCTTTTCGGGGACCCCGAAGAAAAACCCCTGTAAGTGTTTTTTCGGAAGACTTAATACCCCAACCTTTGGTTCCGTATTAAGTGTGTACCTTTAACTTAATAATTTCTTTTATGCGCCTTTAGCTCAATTGGATAGAGCGCTATACCCCAAAAAGCATTACTGCTTTTCGGGGACCCCGAAGAAAAACCCCCTGTAAGTGTTTTTTCGGAAGACTTAATACCCCAACCTTTGGTTCCGTATTAAGTGTGTACCTTTAACTTAATA
>CALVNL010000061.1 GCA_944349655.1 uncultured Clostridia bacterium | reverse complement strand
AGCAAGACCGCCGCTATGCCGTTTTTCTTCAGGTCGGTAAGGTTCAGTTTCAGTCCCGCCCTGCGGAACGAAAAAAGCCGACGCTCCGCAAAAACAAGTTTGCAGAAGTCATCAGCTTTGTAAAAAGCGGTTTATGGACAAATCCAAAAGGAGAGCTTCATTCCTTTTTTTTATTTTAACTCCGTTTATCCCCGAAGTCAAAACTTTCTTGTCTTGTAAGAAAAATTTCAACGTTACCGCTTTCGGTTTTTCTTTCATATATTGGATATAAACGGAGATTTAAGACTATGAAAGCTATAGACAAAGACTTTTACGACCTTATCGGGGAATTGAAAAACCTTTCCTTTACCGAAATTTACCACCGCATACGGAAATCTTTCGAGAACGTTCCCGCCGTGACCCGCAAAAGTTGCGCCGACTTTTTCAACCGCTTCGGTTATTGGGGAAAGCTGGACGAAAGCAAAGGTATTTACGAACAGATAGAACTGAAAGCGAAGGTGCTGTCCGCTCACGCCGACGACTTTGCCTGTCTTTACGAACGGCTCGGAGACTACCGCTCCAAAAGGACCCTTTTTTCCATTCTTTCCAACTGGTATCGGTACGACTTCAAGACCACTGCCGAAACCAAGGAGTACCTTTTCGACGATTATTTCGACCTCGACTTGGTGCGTTGCGACGAAAACGAAGTGATAGCCGACCTCGGCGCCTACACCGGCGACACCGTCCTGAGCTATATAAAAAATTACGGGGAAGACTGCTACAAAAAAATATATTGTTACGAAATAACCCCCTCCGTTTTTGCCCGCCTCAAAGAAAACTTATCGAACTACCGCGATATCGACTGCCGAAACAAGGGCGTCGCCGACAAAGAAGGCAAAATGAATATAGCCGTCAATACCGTTTCCGCTTCGGCAAACGTGCTTTCCGAAGAAAACGGGGACGTAACGGTGACCACTCTCGACGCCGACGTAAAAGAAAACCTGACTTTGATAAAAGCCGATATAGAAGGTTTCGAGAAAAAAGCTCTCCTCGGCGCAAAAAATCATATCCTTACTTCCCGCCCGAAACTTCTCATATCCGTCTATCACAATAACGACGACCTGTGGGAGATCCCCGCCCTCATCGACTCCTTCCGTACAGATTACGCCTTTTACCTGAGGTATAAAAGTTCCTGCCTGTATCCCACCGAAATTACCCTTTTCGCCCTCTGAAAAGGAAGTTGAAATTTTCTCTTTCGTCTGATAAAATCAAAATATGGACGGAAATAAACGTATATTTTATTTTTCTCCGACGGGAAATTGTCGGGATATAGCCTACGGCATAGCCGACGGCGACGAAATAACCGACCTGACTTTACCGTCGGGGCGTTCTCCGACGGTTTTTTCCGAAAACGACGACTGCGTTTTCGTCTTTCCCGTATATAACCGCTCCGTCCCCGACGTCTGCGCCGAATACCTTAAAAAAGCCGACGGACACGGGGCAAAAGCTACTTTCATCTGCGTTTACGGCGGAGTTACTAAAGGAAAAAGTCTGTTCCGTGTCGCCGCTTTGGCAAAAAAATCCGATTTTCGACCCGAAAAAGGAATTTACGTCGCCGCCGAACATTGCTACTGCGACAAAAACAAACTCCCCCCCGTTCAAGAAAAACTTCCGAAAATCGTCTCTTTCCTTAACGGAGAAAACGGCGACGGGAAAAAATTTCGTTTGAAAAAATTAAAAAATTTTTCCACTCTGCAAAAATATCTGAAAATTTTTACGGGGAAATGCACTTTTTCCGCTGAAAAATGTTCTTCCTGCGGAAAATGCCTCGCCGTGTGTCCGACAGGCGCTGTGAAAAAAGACCGTTCCGCCTATTCTGACTGTATTCTTTGCTCCGCCTGCGTGAACGCTTGTCCTGCAAAAGCGAGAAAGATCCGATTTAATTTACCTTTTATGAAAAACGTGTTGAACGCTTTGTCCAAAGACGGGAAAACCGAATTCTTCCTGTTCGAATAATGACTTTTTATTTCAGAGGACGCAGCATTTCTTCGTAACAATCGGGTCTTGCAAAGAACCCCGAATGGATTTCCAGTTCCCGCAAACCCTCCTCTCTCGACACTTGTCCGTCCCTGACCGCTATCGCCATTTCTATGGCGGAAAAAGGAATAAGACGGCTTTCCTTTGCTCGAAATCTTTGAAATTGCGTATATTCCTTGCATTTTTCGATATTACAGGAAGTATGTAAGCCTTTATCCGCTTCGACGCAATCGATCCAACCGATTTTTTCTTTCAGAAGAGTTTTGACGTCGCCCCATTTGTATCCGTCGGAAATTGCAGAAAGATCCACGTGCGCAAGCCTCGGGATATGTCCGTTTCTATAGCTTTTTTTCACCGCTTTTCGGAAATTTTCCGTGAACTCCTTTTCCGAAGCCAACGCTTTACAAATATTGCGGACCTGTTCGTTATGGTGTTTTCCCTCTCCGCTTTTCCCGAAAAAGGTGCCTTTGGCAAGCGTCCTTACAGTAAGATAGGTTTGTTCCTGCCCTGCGGCTAAGGGCTTTTTGAAAGTAAGTATCCTGCCTGAATTCCATAAAAACCGCCCTATCGCCCTGATCGTCGGACGAAAGGCGATTTTCGGAGAGATATTGTTGAAAAGAAGGTTCTGCATCTGTGACGGCTCGTTCCCCAACACAAGATACGGAACGTTTTTTTCCGTCAGTATCGGATAAAACAAAACGTATGCCAGCGACGGACACATACAGGTGTTCCCTGCCAGTCGGTAATGCTCGGTATATATCCTTTTCATCACCTCTTTATCGACCTTTTTTATCAAAAAATCAGCGTTTTTTACGATCTTTTTAGCATTTTCTATACTTTGTCGGGCGTTTTCGGACATATATTCGATTTCCCAGGTCAGGCAAAGCACCCGCTTTTTCAGAACTACGGCAAAGTAGTATAACAGAAAAGAGGAGTCTTTCCCTCCCGTATAAAATAACGCCAGGTCGTATTCTCCTTTGCGGTTGTCGGGAACGGTGGTTATTTCGGGCAGAACGGCTTTCAGTTTTTTCAGTTTTTCTTTCTGAACGCACATCGGACACAAACCGTTTTCGTCCGTTTCCAACCCGGGAATCATATAATCGTTTGCGGTACAATTCTTACAAAACGAGGCTTCTTCGTAAGTCGTTTTGTCGGGACGGTAATTTTCTTTAGGAACCAATATCCCTTCTTTGATAAGTTTTTTTATATATAAATCGGGTTTTAATTGCGCAAGCGTCCTGCTCCCGTCCGCCGCACGCAGTTTTTTCAAGGTCCTTTGGGGAAGGCGGAGAGAATTTTTGAAAGTATAAGGCGCCTTCCTTATCCCGTAATAAACTATATGGCGGTTTTTTATTTCCCACCTGTTCTGCAATACGAAAATCTTTTCTTTCTCCGAATAACCTTTACTCATTTTACCTCTCTTATCTTTCTTTTAGTTCCCTGAAACTCTCTTTTACGGCTCCCTTGTCTGATATTCTTGTAATTCAGACTATCGACAGCAACACGTTATACGGAAGGGAAGCCACCGTATCGACGGTCATCTCCGTAAATCCGACCTCCCTTTCTTCCTTGATTTTCGCCGCTTCGCCGTCTTGCCAGAAAGAAAAGATTTTGACTTTACCGCCTTCTTTCCTTACCGCTTCGATAAAATCGACTATTTCTTTATATTCCCTTATCGCCGCCGTTTTTTCCTTGTTATCTTTCGCTTCCGCTATCGCGTCGTCGATATTATCGGAAGGCATCGTAACGGTTTCTTCTTCCCCGTCCTCGGAAAACAGCGGTACCAAAGTGATTTTTTTAGGTTTACGTTTCTTTAAGGTATAGGAGCAACTGTCCAGTAAAAGTTCGTTATCGCCGCAACGTAAAAATTCCTCTTGCCGCTTTTGTAAATCCTTCATAGCTTCGCTTTCGTCCGTTTCACGTAATTTCTTATTTATAAGCGGATAGACTTCCTCGTGCATTTTCCGCGATTTTTCCTCGTCGGACAAGGTCTTATCGTTGAAAATTAGCTCGGTAAGGTCTCTTTCGAGTTTTGCCGTCTCCCTGTTCAATTCCTGCATTTCTTCGGAAAACTTATTCATTTGCTTTTCCAACGCTTTTTTTCTTTTTTTATAATTGTTACTTAGTATCATTGCCTTGATTTTCTCCAAGCGTTCCACGTTTTTCCGAAGATTTTTTTCGTAATACTTTTCAAAATCGAGCTCCTCGTCTTTTAGACTGCTTATTACAGAACCGCAATTACAGCGCATACCTCCCGAAACGTAAAGACTGAAGCCTTCCGCCGCTCCGATTAACAGGTTTTCCCCTTCGACGCACTCCGCCGCATTAAACCCTAAATATTTTTTCATCAAACCGATGACTTTCTCTTTCCCGACGTTATCCGAAACCAAAAAAACGTTTAACTGACACATATTAACTCCGAAAAATGCAA
>CALVNL010000060.1 GCA_944349655.1 uncultured Clostridia bacterium | reverse complement strand
ACAACTTTATCCCACACAGTAAAAAAATAGTAAATGGTATTGCAATCAGATTGTAGTTAGTTATATAATATATATAATAGTGTTAAAATATCGACAAGTATTCAAACGGGCTTTTTCGGAAGAAAAAGGGAGGGATGAAATTTATGGAAAAAATAGCTATTATCGACATCGGGTCCAACACGGCGAGGATCGTCATCGTAAATATTCGCGAGGGCGGATATTTTACCGTTATCGACGAACTGAAAGAGCCGGTAAGACTTGCCAAGGGTATGGAAATAGACGGATTTTTGCGTCCGTTGCGGGTTCAGCAGATGGTTAAGACTCTCAAGACTTTCAAAAATCTTTACGAAAGTCACAACGTAAGCAGGGTATTCGCTTATGCTACCGCCGCTGTTCGCAGAGCCAAGAACCAAAAAAGTTTCGTGGACGAAATACTGTCCAGTTGCGGAATTAAACTTACCGTACTTACGCAGGAAGAGGAAGCGGGACTGGTTTATACCGCCGTTATAAATTCCATGGACGTTCCGAAAGGGGTTATCGTGGATATAGGCGGAGCGAGCATTAAACTTATTTATTACAACCGCAGGGTATTGATCGCTCAGGACACTTTGCCGTTCGGGGCGGTTACGCTTACCGAAAAATTTGCCGACGCGACTACCGACAGCGTGGAACGGGCGAGAATGATAGAAGAGTACGTCACCGAGCACCTCAAGAAAATCGAGTGGTACAACAACGTAGAACCCGACGTTCAGCTGATAGGCGTGGGCGGTTCCATAAGAAACCTCGGCAAAATCAGTCGTCGTTTCAAGAAATATCCTTTGGATATGGCACACAATTACCATATCGGTTTCGACGAATTCAACAATATTTACAACACCCTCAAAGCGGTGGATATCACCAGGGCTTCCCGCATAAAGGGACTCAGCAGTGCCCGTGCCGACATTCTGCCTGCGGCTCTCAGTTGTCTGAAAGCCATCGAGAACACCTCTTCTTTCCCCGAGTTGATTATTTCGGGAGCGGGAATGAGGGAAGGTGCCATGTTCCGTTACGCCGTGCCTAGTACCGCAGAAAAACCCATAGGAGACGTTTTGGGGCACAGCATTTACACGATGCTTTCTCATTTCAATATGAATATAGCTCACTCCGAACACGTTTTCGATATTTCTTTACAGCTATATCGCCAGTTAAAAGTATTACATAAGTTGCCGAGAAGCTACGTAAAGGTGCTGCGTACCGCCGCTCAGCTTCACGATATCGGCAGCAGTTTCAAGTTCTATGACCATCATAAACACTCTTTCTATTTTATCCTCAACAGCAATCTTTACGGGATACAACAGAAAGACCTCGTTATGGCGGCGTTGGTGGCGGGACTTCACGGCTCGCAACCTCTGGACGGAGTGGAAATTCAGCAGTATCTGAATATGCTCACAGAAGAAGATATAGACGCAGTCAGAAAACTCGGCGTAATAGTCCGAATAGCCGAATGTTTCGACAGAAGTATGGGCGGAGTCATAACCTCCCTTACCTGCGACGTATTGGGCGACAGCGTGATACTGAAAACCGAAGCCGTAGCGGATTGCACGTTGGAAATTAAAGACGCAATGAGCGCAACCGCGGAATTCAAACGGGCATTCAAAAAGAATCTCGACATTCTCTGAAAATGACGAAAGTTATTCTTGCTTCGACTTCTCCGAGAAGAAAGGAAATACTTTCGAGAATAGTAAAGAATTTCGAAACGGTTTCGCCCGACGCCTCCGAAATAACCGAAGGAGACCCGTTGTTCGTTGCGGAAATGAACGCGACGCTGAAAGGAAGGTCGGTTTCGTCGGAAGGAGCGATAGTAATAGCCTGCGATACCGTTGTATCTCTGGACGGAGTAATTTACGGCAAACCCGGTTCTTTCGAAAATGCGGTCAGGACGCTCTCCGTCCTTGCGGGAAAAACCCACGAAGTTACGGGAGGCGTTTATATAGCCAAAGAAGGGGAAGAAAAAATTTTCGCCGTGCGGTCGTTCGTTACGTTGAAAAAACTTACTCCGCAGGAAATAAACGATTATGTAAGAATTTACCGTCCTTTCGATAAGGCGGGGGCGTACGGTATTCAGGACGGAGTCGTTACCGAAAGTTACGTCGGAGATTACGACAATATAGTCGGATTGCCGGCGGGGAAAATAAGAGAGGTTCTTTATGAGTTCGGTTTTGGGGAAAAGTAAAGTCGTAGTGGATTTCGGTTCTACTTATTTTACGATTTTTTCGGAAGGCAGGTTGCTTTTACGGAAGCCTTCCGCGGTTATTCTCAAAAAAAGTCTGAGACCTTGCCTTATATCCGCCGGGGAAGAGGCGGTAAAGCGTATGTATGACGTAACGGGCGAGGAATTATTCATTTTCCCGATAAGAAAAGGCGCCGTGGTTCACAGGGAAGGGTGCGTCCTAATGATACGCGAGTATCTCCGTCTTGCCTGCGGCAAGCGTCCGCTTTCTCTGTGCGTACTGGTAGGGTGCGGTCTTTCTCCGGAACAGCGTCTCGACATAGAAAAAGTATTCCTGCAAGCCGGATTTACCGATATTTTCCTGATGGAAAGTCTTTGGGGACTTAAGCCTTCTTGCGAAAGATTCGGGATAAAAGCGGGACTGATAATAGGCGGTGAAAATACCGAAATAGGTATTTTCGAGGGAGGTAAACCCGTTATCGCTTACAGTCTCGACGTGGGAGGAGCTACGATAAACGCCCGTATCAAGGATTTCGTAAGGGATAATTATAAGATAGTTATTTCCGAAGAAAGCGCAGAAAGACTTAAAAGAGACGCCGCATCCCTCTATGAGGACGATACCACGAAAATATTCGTAAGCGGCAAAGACGTGCTTACGGGGCGTATCAAAAAAATAGGTATCGGAGCCAAAGAATTATATCCCGAAGCCGTCTATGTTTTTGCAAGAATTCTGAAAGTTCTGAGTGCTTGCCTTATTTCCGCGCCTGCCGAAACCGTGCAGTCCGTTGAGAAAACGGGTATCCTTATTGCCGGATACGGAAGCCTTTTTTCGGGAGTTTCCGATTATTTTGCCTCAAATCTCGAAGTGCCTGTTTATGTGGCGAGAGTGGAAGACAGACTTCCTTTTGTCGGGGCGGAAATCCTTGCTTCAGACGAAAGTTTCGTCGCGGATTACCTTAATCTGAGGAAAAGTACCGAAAGGCCTTCGGTCTAAATTCGGCTTTTTACTTGATAAAAAACCAAGTAAATGATATAATAAATTACCTTGAGCCGAACCGTAAAGGAAAGGCTGGAATATTTCGGAGGTATTATGAACGAGAATATTCAGAACGTACAGGAAGAAGAATTTACTTTCAAAAAACTTTGGGAGTTGATTAAAAAAAGCGGAAAGAGGCTGTTGGTATTTACCATAATCGCAGTCATCATAGGAGCGGCTGTCGCTGCCGTTATCGCGGTAACCACTATGGGAGACAAGGAATACCGCGGCGTTATCGAATTTACCCACGCCGGTATCGACGACGGACTGGATCCCGACGGCAACGTGCTGGATTATAACAGGATCAAGTCCTCTTCCGTCATCAACGCAGCCCTTCAGTCTATGGGCGTCGGCGAGGAGAAAATAGCCAACGTTTCCATGGCTATCGAGGAAAATATTTATATTGAACCTTATATCCCCGCCAATATTCTGAAAGAAATGGAAAATAACGCGTCCTATACCTATTTCCCCAGCCGTTATATCGTAAAAGTGGTTTACGATAAGGGAACGGGCTTTTCCGATACGCAGTACACCTCTTTCGTCAACGCTTTGATGAAGAGCTACGTGGAATATTTCAAATCGTATTATTCTTACGAAATTACCCCGTTTGTCGCAATAGGCGCCAACGCTATAGACAACGTGGCGGATTATTACGACCTTATTTACAACTATAAACTCGAGATAGAAGAGGTTCAGGCGTCCGTCAACGCTCTGCCCGGTTCTTATTCCGCCATAGCGGGTAAACTCACTTCGCAGATAAACGTTATCGATTCCTACCTTACCGAATTGGAAAATTACATTCTCATCAACAACGTTCAGAAGGAAGGAGCGAAACTTTCTTTGACCGACAATCTGACTTCCCGTAAGAATTCTTTTGATTATCAAGCAAAAATATATGAAGATCAATCGGCAGCTCTGACAAAGGCTATAAAGAAATATCAGCAGATATTCGAGTCGGTAACGGTCAGCGGGGACAAGATAACCATCAACAGCTACGACGTTTCCACCTATAACGCCCTCATTAACGACAATAAAAACGCGGTCAGGCTTCAGACGACTTATCAGGCAAGAGCTAAGGAACTCAGCGATAAGCTAACTCTCATAGGGACTACGCTCTGTACGGCGGAAAATCGGACTTACGTGGAAAGCGGATTTGCCGATCTTTCGGGAATGTACGCAAGTTTAGTGGAATCGGTCAATAAAGAACTGTCCGATTACGCCTCCAAAGAAGTTATGAACACCGGAGTAAGAGTGGTCAACAACGCTTACACCGTGACGGATATCAGTTTCTTTGCGGCTATAGTGGCGTTTGTAGTGATAGTCCTTGTCGGAGTGTTCGCGGCAATCATAGCTACCGCCGTCAGCGAAAAGAAAAAAGCCAAAACCTTTGTTGCCGTTGAAAAACCTTTATCCGAAAAAGAATAAAAGAAAATTTACCTTTTAAGACGGTCGCTTCGGCGGCCGTTTTTTTATTTTTTTCCTTGTAAACGCCATTATTTGCGGAGCTTGCTCCCAAAAAAGAGAAAATTCCCTCTTGAAAA
>CALVNL010000059.1 GCA_944349655.1 uncultured Clostridia bacterium | reverse complement strand
ATATTGTCTTTTCCGACAGGGATAGCTATGTCTCTGCCCGTCCAGTCCACGTCCGACTTGGGCGTAACGGTATAAAAAGAGTATCCCTTGTCATCGACGCCTTCGACGTAAACATAGTCATCTAAATACTGGTTGGAAACGGTGGCGTCCAGCCATTTGGCGTAAAGGGTGTAGTTTTTGGTCAGGCTCAGCGAAGAGGAGGGTTGCCAGGAAAATATTTCGGTACACTCTTCGTCGGTAAACCATCCGCCGAATATTGCGTTTTCCTTGACGGGATCGTCGGGTTTTTTGACCGTTTGCGAATAAAGTACGGATATGGTCTCCACCTCGCTTCCTCCGTTGGAATCGAAAACGATACTTACAGTGTCGTAAGTAAACGAATATTCGTACTGCCCGTAAATTATCAGCGATTTTTCGAGATTATCGAGGTGCTTTTGACTGAGCGGTTCGGTCCCGTCTTCGGTTTTTACCACCCATTCTTTGGATACGATGGTTTTATTGATGCCGTCTTCTTTAGGCGGATAATAATTCGGGATGGCGGGGATAGCCGACATATCCACGGTTTCGCCGTAGGCGACGGTAATCGTATATTTATCGCGGATTTGTCCGCCTATGGAAAATTGCACCAGTATATCGGATTTTTCCGCGGTAACGGTAAAAATTTTGGTTTTCGATTCGATTTTTCCGTTTATAGTGGCAGAACAGATAACCGTAACGGTATAAACGTTGTCATTTTTCACCGTGATGGAACGGTTATTGTTCACTTCTACTTTGTTGTTGGCCTGATCGAAGACCGTCACGCTTAAATCGAGATTGTATTTTTCGTCGAAATAGGAATAATCGTTTATGGTATACGGCAGATAATATTCTCCTTCGGGGACGTCGGAAACGTTCTCCGCGGCAATAACCAGGTCGGAAAAATCCTTCTCCGTACAGCCTGACGTCAGTACCGCCGCAAAAGACGCAATTATTATTATCGCCGCAAATAATTTTTTATTCATAAGACTATCCTTTACCGTGTCCGATCGGTGACTTCATTATAAACCGAAAGACGTTCAAAGTAAACCCTTTCGGTCTTTTCTGGAAAATTTTACACTTATATTTCAGTTTAATTAAAGGAAATTCAAACGGTGTCATAAGCAACAGAAGGGTAATTTTTGTGGATAACCGTGCATAAATGTGGATAACTTTCTGTATAAATGTGGATAACTCCTTTTCCTGAAGGGAATTTTCTTCCCGACAGGCAAGTTAAGGATACCTTAAAAGGCGGTTTTGCGGGAATTGACGTAAAGGGTTTTACCCGATTGACTTAAATGGCGGCTTACTTTATAATAACGATATAAAATATTTATTTATACGGAGAAGAAATATTATGACCCCGGCAGGAATTTTTTGGATATGCGTGGCAGGACTTTTTGTCGCGTTTATTTTGTTTTTGGTAATTCGTACTTTGCTTGTCAGAGTCAAGCCTCTGCCCAAAGAAGAGTTTACGCCCGAAGATATTTCCGAAAAGCAACTTGGAGAAAGGCTCAGTGAAGCGGTAAAGATTCCTACCGTTACCGTTCTGGACGGGAAAGGCAGTTACGAACCGTTCCTGCTTTTCCACGCTTTTCTGGAAAAGACCTACCCCAATATTTTCAAATCCGCCGAAAAAACTCTTATCAACGGTTACAGTCTGATACTGAAAATCGACGGCAGCGACAAGAATTTGCTTCCTGCGTGTTTCCTTTCTCACCAGGACGTGGTACCTGCGCCTAAAGAAGGGTGGGAAACCGAACCTTTCGGGGGAGAGATAATAGACGGTTTCGTTTACGGCAGAGGTTCGCTGGATATGAAAGGTCACCTTATCGCCCTGATGGAAGGACTGGAAAAAATACTGGAAAGAAAGGGGAAACCCGTAAGAAGTATATATCTGTGTTTCGGACACGACGAGGAAATCACCGGTAAAGACGGCGCCAGAATGATAGTGGAACATCTTTATGCGCAGGGCGTAAGAATGGAATACGTCGTGGACGAGGGCGGAGCCATTATGGACGGAGGTCTTCTGGGAGTAAACGGAAAGATAGCCCTTATCGGAACCTGCGAAAAAGGATATGTGGATTACGTTCTGACGGCAACGAAAGACGGCGGACACGCTTCCAGTCCCAAAAAACGCAGTTCGGTGGACGCCATAGCCGAAGCGGTTTACGACTTAAGCCACCTTCCCATGAAAAGTTACTGGTCCAAACCCATAAAGGAAACTTTCCGCACTCTTGCACCCTTTATGAAATTTCCGTATAAACTGCTTTTCGTAAACAGCGACGTCCTGGGCCCGCTTTTGAGATGGCTTCTTTCCAAGGTCAATCCCGTAACCAACAGCATAGTGAGGACCACTTTTGCGTTTACCCAGTTGCAGGGCTCGAGTGCGCCCAACGTTATACCCGTCACCAGTAAAGCGGTGGTAAACGTGCGTATCAATATCGGACAGACTCAAAAGGAAGTAAAAGAGTATATTCAGAAAGTAGTAGGTAAGGAGATCACGGTAACCGAACTCAATCCCGGTTTCGATCCCACTCCCGTAAGCGAAACCAAAGGCGAGATATACGAAATCATACTCAAAAGCGTGGCCGAAGTTTTCGACGGGTATATTCCGGCGCCGTATCCTTTTATTGCGGCGAGCGACGCAAAACATTACTATAAGATATGCGACAAGGTTTACCGTTTCGGACCGATAGAAATGGGAGTGGACGACCAGAACCGTATCCACGCCGACAACGAACGCTGCAATATAGCGAGCGCGACGAGAGGAGCGCAGTTTTTTGCCCGCCTGATAGAGAATACCTGCTATTGATAAAAAACGCTTTTTGACTATATTCCGATCTAAAGAGGAATTTCATCGAACCAAAAGATTAAAAATACGCCCGAGAAAGGCGTATTTTTTTATAAAAACCTTTTAACAAGCTAAAATATTTTCAGGGCAAGTCATTCCAAATTCAATAATTCGTCCACCGTTATTTCAAAGAATTTAGCCAAAGAGATAAGGTTTACAATATCGGGATCGGCGCGATCCGTTTCCCACAGGGCTACTGCAGACCTCGTGATATTCAGTGATTTTGCCAATTCGGCTTGAGTAATGCCTTTTTCGGCACGTAATTGCTTAATTTTTTCGCCTAACATAAAAAAATTATATAAAAAAATAAAAAATGAGCTTGACAATGTTAGTGTTGCTAACCTATAATAATTCTATAAGGTTAGTATTGCTAACAAGATTGATTTTACTGAAGGGCGCTATATCGGAAGAGGTGAACAATGCAAATATAAAAAAGCGTAACTTTTTCTAAAGTAATTATATATCAAAAAATTGTTTGCTAACGCACGTAAAGCAATACCGACCAAATTTAAAAGAAAAAAAGGAGGAAAAATGAATTTAAACGCAAAAGGAAAATCGCCGGGAGGATTGATTGCGAGAGCGATTATCATGCTGGTGTTTTGGGCGATAGGGTTGCCGCTGATTATTTTCGGGATCACGTCGAATATAGCGATATTGTTCGTAGGTTTGTGCTTTTGCGGATTACCTTTCGGCATAGCGTTTTATGCCATAGGGAAAAGACGCGAAGACAACGAATCAGTCGCCGTTTATAACGTATCGTCTGACGGAAGTTATTACCGTGTAGGGGGGTGGAAAAAATTTCTTCTCGCAGTTTTAGGTATGGCATTGGGCGTGGTAGCAACTCCTGTTATGGCAATTTATTATTTCGTCTATGCGAGCAAAGGCAGTGAAGCGGAAATAACGAATTATTGCAAAAAGAGGTTATCTGAAATCCGGGGACTTAGCGAAAAAGACATAATAATAGCAGCATCTATTATTGCAAAACCGAAAAAGGATACGATAGATTCGTTTATGAGAGAATATCCTAAAAACGTAGAAGAGGTAAATACTATGTTACCGGATTTGCCTTTATCGACCATATGCTTCGGTTTATTGAAATCTTCCGCCGAGAGGAAGAAACAATTTTTCGAGAATTTTCCCGTCAACGTTGAAAATATTAAGAAAAAATATCCCGGGTTAAGCGTCAATCAGATTTTTCTTTTATTGATGTCGCCCGAAGAAAGAGAGAGCGAAATAGCGAACAGATACCTTTCGGCAAAAAAATAATTTGGCTTATTTCCGTTGGTTATGATAGAGGGGACAAAACGGTATCCGCTTCCTTTCCCGAAAGCGGATACCGTTTTTTTAGGAAATATGTTACAAGTAAAACAAGTCCTTATACCGAATATCAGGACAACTCGGTAACGTTGCTTATCGTTATATAAGGGCGTAACGCTTCGTCAAAGGCGATTGATTTTGCCGAAAAGTTTTGTAAAGTCATACTCCCGTTGATAATACCGTATATGGAAAGGAGCTCGGTGACTTTCCCGCCGGCAACGGAGGAAAGGACGGTAAGGGCAGCTTTATCGACTTTAAGGCTCAGTCTCGCAACGGAATGACCGCAAAGATCGAGCGTAATTCGGACTTTTTCACCAAACGATACGTTTATATCGAGAGTTTCGAGGTCACCTTTAAGACGGATAAGCGTAGCATTTTGTGCAAGGGCGTTGATAGAATCCGTATCAAGGGTATTATCGATATAGGCGACGACCTCGCCCGTCCCCGAATAAGCGCCGTAGGAGGTAGAAAGGTCGTTGGGATTATGGATAATTATTTCGCCGTTATTGACGAGATACACGAACCTGTGCAGCGAAGAGTCGCCTCTTCTTAAAGAAAGTTTATAGGAATTCAAGTCGAGCACGGTGTTTTCCGCTACCGTCAAAGTTATGTTGCTTATAGTGTCGTTAGTGAACGATATCGAAGCGCCTAAGAATATTTTGCCGTAATTACATACGTTTTCCTCCCTGCAATCGGCAAGGGCGTTTTGCAGTTGTTCAAAGGTATTCACCGTAATTTCTCCGGGAAGGATCAGATATTCGTCCCGGCGTTCGCCGTAATAACTTTCGGAAAAAGCAGCAGCCTTGCTTATTACGTAAGCGGGAAAACCGTCCGCGGAAACGTCGCTTACGTTGTAATAGCGTACGGTGTAATCGGCGTTTATCGTCAAGTTATAATCTCCGTCGGTAAGAGTAAACGGCAGACGGGCG
>CALVNL010000058.1 GCA_944349655.1 uncultured Clostridia bacterium | reverse complement strand
AACTACGTTTTCGAGGGAAGAGCAACCGGCAAAGGCTCCGTATCCTATATTAGTTACGCTCATCTTGCTGAAATCCACGCTTACCACGCCCGTTCCGCTGAAAGCATAACCGGGAATGGAGGCGAAGGAGGAAGCAAAGCTTATATCGGTAAGAGAAACGCAGTTATTGAAAGCATACGAATATCCGTTTTCGTCGGCGGAAAGATTGATGACTTCGGGCATTTCAACCGAAACCAAGGAAGCGCAGTCCTTGAAGGTTTCCACAGGCAGGTATCCGCTGTTGATTTTGCCGGGGATAACTACGCTTTCCAAACTTGCCGCTCCGCTGAACACGCCTTTTCCGAGAGTAGTAACGCTTGTAAGATTTGCCGAAACTATTCCGCTTCCCGAGAAAGCGTTGTCGCCTATCGTCAGGACTTTATTGAAATCGACCGTAGTAAGAGAAGCACAGTTCGCGAACGCTCCCGCTTCTATTGCGACAACACTGTCGGCAAAATAAATTTCGGTTACGTTCTTGCCTGCAAAAATACCGGCGGGAATAACGGTTATACCTTCGAGATCGGCAGCGGTGACTACGGTGGTTATTCCGTTTTCTTCATCTGCTTCGTAATCGTTATAAACGATAATTTTACCGCCGAGTACTATAAGATTGCGGGTCTGTCCGAACAAGGTATCTGTGAAAGCGTCGCTTGCAACCGTGGCTTTAGCGTCCCAACCTGCCACGCTGATTTCTTCGAGAGCGACACACCCTGCGAAAACGGTATTATCCAATCCGTTCAAAACGGCATTGATTTCTATACCTTTAAGATTAGTATAGTTCTTAAACGCGTTGCTTGCGAGAGCTTTAACGGCGTATCCGCCGAGTTCTGACGGCACCGTGATGTTTTCCGCTCCCTTGTTTCCGTAGAGTACGGTGGCATAACCGTCCTTAACGATGTAAACAAGTTCGTATTCGGAGTCATAAATGCTGAGGGCTCCTTCTTCGTAAAGGAATACTTTACTTGCCCAACCGTTTTCGCTCACAACGTCGTTAAACTCCGCGATAACGTCGCCTTTAAGATATATAACGGAGTCGAAGTTTCCTTCGGTCACGAGAGTTACGAGATATCCGAGGTTGGCGGCAAAAGTATCTTTATCCGTTCCCAAAATTGCGCCGTCGACTATCATATTGTTGACGCTGTCGGCACTGCCTGCAAGACTTAACGCACCCTGAGAAGAAATAACGGAGTTAATAACGGCGGTATTGAAGGTAAGAGTATTTATTCTGACCTCGGAAAGGTCCGCTTGTATTCCGGCTACGTCGAACGAGCCTATCTTTTCGGGGATAACGTAATCTCCGGTTTTACCGAAAGGATAGAATTCGAGTAAAGCTATCTTCTCTCCGACTTCGTAGCCGAGATATTGTGCGGTATCTGCATCTACGGTTATAACCGTATAAAGCACGCCGTTGTCGGAAAGATAAATTTCTCCGCCCGCTTCGACGTTGACTTCCTTAATTCCTTTGAAATTAGCGAAGAAACCGTTTGAATAGCTCTTCAGAGCGGAAGGCAGATTGAATACCGCGAGCGCGCTGCAACCGTAATCGCTTCCGTCGGCAGACAGAGCGGTAACCGCTTCGCCGAGAGTAACGGAACCGAGCAATACGTCTCCCCTTATGGCTTCCGCATTAAATTCGATACCCGTTTCGCCTTCGCCTAAAACGGTTTGGGTCGCTAAAGACAAGGCATTAAGCGATTTCATTTCGGCAAAAGCACCTTCTCCTATAACCTTGACGTTAGGCAAATCCAGGCTGACTGCGTCCGAACCGTAGAAAGCGTAACTTCCGACTTCGGTCACGGCGGCAAGACTGCCCGTTACGGCAAGACTGCCGTTATAGAAAGCGCGAACACCGATTTTCGCGACGTTATCGAGATTGATTTCCTTAACCTCGTCGCTCTTTCCGTCGGCAGAATACTCCGTCCTGTCGGTAATTTCGGTAACGGAAGCAGGCAACGTCACTTTAACGATACCTTTCGTGGCGTTAAAGGTATTGCCGTCGAGAGAAGCAAAGGTACTGTTTTCGCCGAAAACTACTGCAATCTGCTGACGAACGAGTTCGCCGTCGGCATTTTCGGTTTCCACGGATTTCGCCCCTGCGAAAACTTTGTTTCCGAACTTTTCGAGGTCGGGAAGAATAACGTCGCTTCCGAATGTAGCGTTAGCGAAGGCTCCGTTTCCGATTTCCTTAACGCTTGCGGGTATGGAAATATAAGCTATTTCCTTGTTTGCAAATACGTTATCGCCGATTTTCACTACGGGTTTTCCGTTGTATTCGTCCGATATGTAAATTATTTTGGCGTCGCCGTTATACGCGGTAACGGCATATCCGTCGTTGTATTCGGAATAAACCAATCCTTCGGTGGATTTGGTGGAATCGACTGCCCTCACTTCGAAAGCGTAGCCTCCTACCACGTCGCCGAGCGTGAATCCGCTTACGGTAACGTCCACGGTGCTGAAGACTATGCTTTCCACGGTATAACCCGCGTAATCGGGGTTCTTTTTCACGAGATCGGCGAGGATCTCGTCGATATATTCCTTATCGATAACGTCGCCGTAAAAAGCGTCGTCTACGGTAACTCTTTCGGTACGGTCGGTACTGTCGCCTTCGGCTACTTTAAGTCCGCTGAAAGTAAATTCCACGGTGACGGGAATTTGTTTTTTGTTGTAAACGGGTTCCAGAACGAGGTCTTTTTCCACGGTAAGAGACCCGGTGTAAATTTTGCCGTCGGCGTCTTTCCACTGCCCGTTGAAAGTGTGTCCTTTCAGAGCGTTTGCGGAAGCAGGCAAAGTATAAACGGTCCCCGAAAGCACTTGCTGAGGATCGAAGTCGCCGTTTTTGTAACTAATGGTGAAATAACGGTCCGCAACGAGGGCGACCATCTTGGTATCTACGTTTATGACGGTGGAGGTGTTGAGCCAGGAGAGGAAAGTAAGTCCTTTGGACGCGAGGGAAGTTTCCACCTGTTTTTGTTTGGTGGCGTTTTGCCCTACGCGGACGCTTTCGGATATTCCGGTATAATACGTAACTTCGGGCCTGGAGTTGAACGCATAATAATATTCCACGGTTTTTTCCACGTAAGTAACGCTCATATTGAATGTGACGTTACCGGTAACGGTATATGTGGAAAAATCCACGCCCCAGTCGTATGAAGCGAGTTCTGAAGGTTTCGTATAAGAAGGAGGCGTTATCTTGCTGCCGTGACGCACCGTTTGCGTGGCGATGGTGTTGCCCTTGTAATCGACGAAGGTAACGGTATATTCTGTGGCGTTTTCGGAATAAACGGGTTTAACGGTCATATTCGTTTCCACTTTGGAAAGGGAAACTTCCTGTCCGGTAGTTACGTCCGCCCAACCGACGAAAACCTGTCCGTCCACCTTGGGAGCTTCGGGAGCGGTGACCGCAGAGCCTTTCACTACGGTTTTGCTTCCGAGGGAGTTTCCTGCAAGATCGACGAAACTGACTTTAACGGTCTCCGTCCCTTCGGGAACGATAAGCACGGTAAAGACAACCGTTTTTTGCTGATAGTAAATCGTTATGCTCTGTTCGCCGGGGGTTTGCAAGGCGGCTCTTCCTTCGGTGGTGAGCATAGCGGACGTGGCGGCGATTTCCTGGGACTTACCCTCGGAATCGATAACGAGAAGACGGACGTCGGAGATATTGAATTTCCCTTGTTCGGCGACTTCCGGCACGCTACCTTCCACGATCTGAAGCTCTGCGACGTCGAGTTTGTCGCCGCAGGCGGTCAAAGTAAAGACGGACAATACCGCTATCGCGAGAAGAAGCGCAACAAGTCCGACTTTAAGCCCGAAAAATTTGGATTTACTCATTTAACGAAACCTCCACATTTCTGCATGGTAAAACCGTAAACATTTACAGCTATTATAAATATATCATACCTACGCCCCGATTGCAAGAGTGTTTTTTATTTTAATATATATATAAAATATGGCAAATTCCCCTTTTCGCCCTTAATTTGGATAAAAATTTTCTGTTTTCCCATAATTTTCGATAAAAATCAAGACCGTCTGAGATTCAGTTTTGTCGTAAAAAACCATAAAAACAACGCAAAATAAATTACAAGAAAATTTAATAAAAAGCCGTAAATGTATCATTGCAATACAGCTTGATTTTTTTCAAAATAAAAAAAAGACGCGCCTTCCGACGCGTCTTCCGACGAATGTCCGATTTTATTGTTTTTTGGTGGGAATGTTGTCAAAGGTAATTTTTTTCTTTTTCGGAAACATTCTTTTGACTTGCTTAAAGCGAAATTTCGATTGCTCGAGATGATTTCTAAGAAAATCGATAAGTTCGGCAAATTCCGTATCCCCGATTTTTTTTCGGAAAAAATAGAAGAAAATCGCCACTCCCGCGTAGATGAAAACAAAGTTCTTTTTAACGGCTACGGCTTCGATTTTTTTATAATCATACTCTTCTTCAAGAAGCAATTCACCCGTTTTGGAATAAAAACCGACTCTCATCGCTTCTTCCCCGAAATGAATTTTATGCACGGCAATTCCTTGTTTTACGGTTTCGTGCTTATATCCGGATATGGAAGTCCAGAGAAAAAGTATCAGAGTAAAGACCAGTACGGCGCAGGTTATCCCGAAAAATATCAGAATAAGTATCATTCCCGTGAAAACATACAACAACACCCCCGCAAGAAGCAGAAAAGCCAAAAGGAGGGTTTCTCGCAGTCCGAAATATCTTCGCATATAATACATACTGCACTTAAAATAATCGTTTTTGTCGGTTTTTATAGTAAAATCCATTTTACCTCCGTATTACTCTCCTCTCAATCTTGCATACGTTGCGGCGTCCTCGGCAAAAGTACTGTCGGGCGTGATGTCGGCGGTATTGTCGTAAAGATACAATACGCACGGCTGCATGGTAAACCCGAACGGTTTGGTTATATTGTTGAGACTGTCCAGCACCGCTATCGGGAAGGTTATGAACCTTTCGTCTTCAAAAGTCGGCACCGTAGTGCATTCGTGCACCGCACCTGCAGTGACTATTCCGAGGTTGACGTATATCACTCCGTCTTTTTCCACTCTGAGTTTTGCGTAGTCGTCTTTTTTTATTTCGCCGGCTATGGCGCTGTTGGCTATCCTTTTTATCATTTCGTCGGCGCCGGGATTACCGGGGATCAGTTC
>CALVNL010000057.1 GCA_944349655.1 uncultured Clostridia bacterium | reverse complement strand
TTCTGCGGGAGAGAAGCACTGAGGTTAGCTACCAAAGGTTTGTTGGTATAACCGGAAGGAGCGGAAACCGTCACTTTGGAAGAAGTGGACAAGGAAAGGTCGAGGTCGAGGCTTCCTTTGTCTCCGTCGGCAAATTCATAAGCGAGTTTCAAACCGTTGATACCGTCGGTTTCGTTATGTCTTACTTCTAAAGTAATAGTGGGCATAGTAGTTCCGGTAGGAATAATCGTGTTAACTATGGAAATAATGTTTTCGGGTAAAAACATCGGCAGCAATCCCATAACCAAATCTATGGTTTCGGGGGTAAGCGTAATGGTATGACCGTTGGCGCTGCTCGTAATCTGAATCATTTCGGAAATCGCCCCGGAAGCGTCGAAGTCAGATATAAGATCGCCCAAAGAGGTGGCCAATTCATCGAAGTCGATGTTGATGTTAAGCCCTGCAAGCGCGTCCATAACGATATACATAATATCGTTCACGGCGGGAGCGAGAGCGGTTACATCCGCACTTATCTTATCGTGGTCGGACGCGGTGTTGACTGCCGTCAAGGGCTGATTGAGATAAACTTTGTTTCCTACGTAAGTAAGTCCCAACCATTCGGTGCTGCCGTTTTTGAAATTAGCGGTCAGTTCGGGCGAAGTGGAATTGATGTTTCCTGCCAAAGCAACGCTGTAATTACCGCTGCTTTCTCCCATTTTGTATTCGACGGTAGCCTTAACGTCTGCGGAAACGGTGCTTCCGGCTTCGATGCCGTTAATGGTCGTGATCAACGGACCTGCCGCCTTGATTATGTCCACGAGCTGTTCGGCAAGGGTAGCTTTTTCCTCGGGGGGAGTCACGGGATCGGTACCGTCGTCATCGTCGCCTGTATTGTTACACGCCACGAGTGCGAAAACGAGAGCAAGAAGCACCATCGCGAGCATAATCTTAGTGAAAATACTGCTTCTTTTCATATAACCTCCAAAATAAATTGCAAAATACGCCACAACCTGAGGTCGTGACTACTTAACGATTATATCTTATCATCAAACCCCCTTTTTGTCAATAGCCAAAAACTTCCGTTTATCTCTGTACGAAGAAGGGTCTTGCTTTACTCAATATATTGATATGATAAAAAAATACGCTTCGGTATTTACTTTATTTAAGGAATTATGTTATCATATATCTATATGGTTAATTTTAATATAATCTCAGAATAAGGAGAACTCAGGTTTATGTCTAAAGCCGTTTTTGAAAACTGGTACAATAACGTTACTTCCGCAGAAAGGGAAGAACTCGAACGTATTAAAAACAATGAGGAGGAATTGAAAGAACGTTTCTCCGCACCCCTCGCCTTCGGGACGGCGGGTATGAGAGGTATAGTGGGATTAGGCACCTACCGTATGAACGTTTACACCGTGGCGAGAGCCACGTCGGGTCTTGCGTCCTTTATTGCGTCTTTAGGCGACGACGCCCGCAAACGAGGGGTCGTTATCAGCTACGATACCCGTCGTTTTAGTCTGGAATTTGCAAAAAAAGCCGCCTGCGTACTTTCCAAGGCCCGCATAAAGAGTTATATTTTCGAAAACGTACACCCGGTGCCGATGTGTTCCTTTGCGATAAGGCATCTCAACGCCGTAGCCGGTATTATGATAACCGCCAGCCACAATCCTAAGGAATACAACGGTTATAAGGTTTACGGAGAAGACGGGGCGCAGATGAGTCCCGAAGACACCGCCGTCGTGGTAAAACATATAAACGCGATAACCGATTATTTTTCGGTGTCCGAAGACAAAATCAATTTCCCCTCCGACCTCAAGGGTTTGGACAACGTGAAAATCAACGATTTCGTAACCGTTATCGGAAAATCGGTAGATGAAGCATATTATGCGGAAATAGCTAAACTTTCCCTCTCTCCCGAAGCCGTAGCCAAATACGGAAAGGACGTTAAACTGGTTTATACCCCGATACACGGCTCGGGATACATTCCCGTAACCACCGTTCTGGGCAGAATGGGCATCAACGTGACCACCGTTCCCGAACAAACGGTTTTCGATACCGAATTTTCAACGGTACCCATTCCCAATCCCGAAAACCCGAAAGCTCTTAAACTCGGCATAGAACTCGGCAACCGTATCGGAGCGGACGTAGTCATAGGAACCGACCCCGACTGTGACCGTATGGGACTTGCCGTAAGGGATTTCAGCGGAGAATTCCGTCTCCTCAACGGTAACCAGATAGGCGCGTTGCTTCTCGATTACATAATCACCCGACTTAAAGAGGACGGTAAACTTCCCGCCAACGCCGCCGTAGTCAAGACCATAGTCACCACCACTCTTGCCGACAGAATAGCCAAAGACGCCGGCGTGACCGTTTTCAACGTACTTACGGGCTTCAAGTTCATCGGAGAAAAAATCAAGGAATGGGAGGCCGACGGAAGCTACACCTATATATTCGGATACGAAGAAAGCTACGGTTACCTCAGAGGCACCCACGCCCGAGACAAGGACGCCGTCGTGGCAAGTATGCTGACCGCTGAAATGGTCTGCTATTACGAATCCAAAGGCAAGGGACTTTTCGCCCGTCTTATGGAACTTTTCGACAAATACGGTTATTATTGCGAACAGGTGGACAGCATAGCCTACAAAGGTGTGGAAGCTATGACGGATATGGCTAAAGCTATGGCTAAAGTCCGCAAAAAGACAATCTCTTCCCTCGCGGGAGAAAATGTGGTTGCCACCGCCGACTACCTCAAGGGCGAAATAACCTATGCCGACGGACACAAGGAACCCACTTGTCTGCCCGAAAGCGACGTTCTGAAATTTATCCTCGACAAGGAACAGTTCGTATGCATCCGTCCCAGCGGGACCGAACCCAAACTTAAAATTTACGTTCTGTGCTTCGACAAAGGTCATTCCTACGCCGAAGAAAAAGCCGCTTCCTTAATGGACGCCATAAGGAAAGAACTTTGAAACTCAAGTACCGTAAAAGCATAAGAATGTTCGTGGCGGCGGCAATTTTCGCCGCCGCTTGCGTTTTGCTTGCGGTTCTGAAAAACTCGTCTTTTGTCTGCGAAAACGTTTTTGCTAAAGGAATAAGCAAAGCGTGGGTTTATGTTTTCGGAAACGTCTCCTCCTTGTTCCCGTTTTCTTTATATGACCTTTTTATAACGGTAACTATTGTTTTCGTTGCAATAAATCTTTTTGTTTTAATAAAATCAGCGAAAAAACGTCATTTCAACCGCCTTTTGAAGGCTCTTTCTTCGCTGGTCCTTTACGCAACCTGTTTCGTGTTTATTTACAACTTTACCGCCGGTATGAATTATTACCGAGAGCAAGTCGATCTTCCCTTTTACGAAGGAGAAGCCCTTTCGGAGTCCGAACTTCGGGAAGTGATAGTCTATTTTAATGATGATTTTACCGAAATTTGCGAAAAAGCAGATTACGAGGACGGAAAAATCGTTTTGCCTTATACCGACGAAGAACTCTACAAAATTTTGGAAAAGGAATACGAAAAACTCCCGTCCTACTATTCGGAGTTCTTCGTCGCCCCGAAAAAAACAATATTTTCCCCCGTATTTTCGGCTACGGGGATAAGCGGACTTACTTTCCTGCCCACGGGAGAAACGATGCTCAACGCTCAGAATATGCAATGTTCGTCCCTGGTAGCCGCCGCCCACGAAACCGCTCACCTCAAAGGCGTTATGCGGGAGAACGACGCCGTTTCAACCGCAGTTTACGTTCTTATTTCCTCGGGAAACGAGTATTTCCGTTATTGCGGATATATGTATTATCTGCCGCAGATGTATAATTTGTATTATTCCCTGTACGGAACCGACGACGCCCTGCCGCCTTTCCCCGAAAAAGCGTGGAAAGAACGACAAAAGGAAGCCGCCTTCTGGGCGGAAAAGGAAAGTTTCGTGACGGACGTAGGCTCCTTTTTCAACGACCTCTATATAAAATTAAACGGAGGAAGCGGCACCTCCGATTATTCCGACCCCAATTTGGGACACATCGATTCCGACGGTAATCCCGTAGCGGTCTATAACAAAACGCAACGACTTTTTCTCAGCGTTTATTTTTCTAAAAACCTATCCTTATAAAAAGGCTTTCATTTCTTCGAGATTTTTGGCGAGTATATCCGCCATTTTTTGCACGTATTCGTTGGTCCTGTTTTCGGCTTCGAGGCGGTTGACTACCTTTACGACCGAAATAATCCCCATATCTATCCCCTGTATCATAATTTCCGCAAGACGGGAAGACGACTTGTCCTTGAGCGTGCTTACCTTTGCCGACATATACATCATGGCTTTAGCCATAAAAGACGGTTTCTTCAATTCGGCGCCGCGTGCCTTCGCTTCTTTTTCCATTTCCGTGGCGATCTGAGAATATTCCTTATACTGCTTAAGTAACAGAGAACGGAAACTTCTGTCTTTTGAAATGGGTCTCAGTATCTCTACGCTGTCCATCCCGGCAAGGGCGTTATGATAAATTTCCTGCATTTCCTCGTAATCCCGTTCGGGATAGTTTTCCTTCTCCTTTTGTCCGCAATCGCACTCTTTGCTTTTGCACCTTTCTCTTTCGCACAGGGCGACTTTCCCTCCGTTGTTTTGACAACAATTTTTCTCGTCTTTCATATTTCCTCCGTTTTCTCTTAGCTTGAGAATCGAGGAAAAATTTATGCGCCTTTTCAAAAAATTGTCTTCGTCTTTCCCTTAACTTTATAGCCGCCAAAGAAAAAATGCGTCGCAAAGTGTTTTTCAACACCAATCGCATTGCCGACCACCCTGCCGCGAAACAAAAGAGAGTATAAGCTTTTATTTGCCCGTAATGCAATTTTTCGGCAACTAAAACATAAATAAGAGAAGCCGAAACAAGAGATAATAAATCTGCAATAAATTCCGCCGCTTTCCCTCCGAAAAGGATTTTCAGCGTATAAAAAATTTCGTAGGCAAGATACCCCGCCATTCCTGCGGAGATAAAGACAAGCCCTATATAAGGCTGTTCGGTCGCTACAAACACTATTTGAACAACCTCTTCACAAATCCGATTTTTGCTTCTTTTGCGTGGTAGGACAGGGAGGAAATTTTTCCTTCCATGGAAAAAAGTCCGCTTTTGACCTCGGTTTCCACCAATACGAAACCGCTGCCTTTCAACGTCAACACGCTGTCGGCAAGCCGCAACACCGCCTCTTTGTCGTCGAACTCTTCCACGCTGACTACGCCTGTTGCGTAAATTTTTCCGTTTTCGTAACGGAACGAATG
>CALVNL010000056.1 GCA_944349655.1 uncultured Clostridia bacterium | reverse complement strand
GACAGGAGAAAAAAGGATGTTCTTATTTTTTCGCAAGTTTGCCGCAAGGCAAACCTGATGAGTAAGGACAAGAAAAATAAAAGGTAAAACAAATATCGATAGCGAAACACTTATCCAAAGGGATACACAGTCTTCGAATGGTCCCCCAAACCGAGGATAACAGCGCATAAAGCGTCCTTTCTTCGCAACTCGGACTTTGGTCATTTACGACCGTGTAAACTCCCTTGTCCTCGTACTCGCAAGTCCACTTTCTGCACCGTTCTTCTCGGTTTGGCAATGCGGTAATCATATTCGAGGATAACAGCGCATAAAGCGTCCTTTCTTCGCAACTCGGACTTTGGTCATTTACGACCGTGTAAACTCCCTTGTCCTCGTACTCGCAAGTCCACTTTCTGCACCGTTCTTCTCGGTTTGGCAATGCGGTAATCATATTCGAGGATAACAGCGCATAAAGCGTCCTTTCTTCGCAACTCGGACTTTGGTCATTTACGACCGTGTAAACTCCCTTGTCCTCGTACTCGCAAGTCCACTTTCTGCACCGTTCTTCTCGGTTTGGCAATGCGGTAATCATATTCGAGGATAACAGCATAAAAGCGTCATTTTTCGCAATTTTATCCTCAAAAAGTGTGTTGATTTTTCGGGGATCCCGACGGGGGAAGTAGATTTTTAGCGAAATTGACAGGAAAAAAGAATTAAGCTAAAATAAAAGGAAGAAATTTTTTATCAAAAGGGGTCAGAAGTGAATTTAGCCGAAGGGTGCGGAAAGTTTTTCGAAAAGTTTTACGATTTTACTGATAGGGATAAAAATTGTTTGGTAAGAACGCTGGATTTGTTTTGCAAAAGCGGGAAAAAAGAGGACGCTTTCTCCGTTTATTTTTCTTTTTGCGAAATTTATAATCTGTTGGGCAAAGGTTATTCGGGCGCGCGGAAATTGTTGGAACTGCTTGCAGATCACGAATATCACTCCGGTGGATTACTGGAAAAACACAGAGATCATTATTCTCATTCCGTTTACGTTTTCGCTTTGGGGCTAGCTTTTTTCGCCGCCGACGAAAATTTGCAAAAAACCTTCAAAGATCCGTCGGAATTCATTTATTTTTGGGGACTTACTTCGCTTTTTCACGATATAGGGTATCCTTTTCAACTCGCTCATGAGCAAATTAAAAATTATACAGAGGACCTTTTCGGAGAAAGATCGGACAATCCGCATGTCGCATATGCAAATACCGACAGCTTTTTACATGCGGGGAAAGGTTGTCGTATCGAGGGAGAAGAGGAAGTATTTTACGATATAAACGACTTGCTTGCTTTCGGCGTTTGTAAAAGAACGGGGTACGATTTTTCCACGGTAAAGGAGATTTTTTCTCGCAAAGTCTCCGCTTCGAAATTCATGGATCACGCTTATTTCAGCGCAGTATTGTTATTCAAACAAATAGAAGAAAGCGGGACGATAAGCAGGAGTAAGCTGGATGTCTTAACGGCTATCGCAATGCATAACAGTTTCAATAAATACGATATTCCGGGCGCAGTCAGGCTTTCTTTGCGAAACCACCCTTATGCCTATCTTCTGATGTTGTGCGACGAAGTTCAGAATTGGGACAGAACAGCTTTCGGCCATACCAGTAAGAAAGATCCTCTCGCATGGGATATCGATCTTAAATTGGAACAAGGGATTATTTATATAACTTATATTTTTCATTCCTTCAATATTGAAATTCCGGGGAGAAACACTACGAGACAGAACCGTAACGTAGCGAAACTTTTACCCGAAGGGCAACCCGAATTCGTTTCGGAAATTTTACGTTATGTCGATCCGCACGCCGAAATCGGCGTCAAGGCGGTGGAAAAACCCAAAGATAAAAAATTACACAAATACACTTCCGCCGACAATTTCGTAAATATCTATAACTTCGCAAAAGTTATCCACAACAGCTATCGGGAGATATACGGAGGGGAAACGTTTGAAGAACTCGATTTGGAATTCAAACTTTCCAACATAGAACAAGCGAAGTCATATTCCTACAAACTGGAACTTATAAATTGTTTTTACAGCGACAGAGAGCTGGATTATCCTGTGCTTAAAGAGTTCACTTCGGGTACCGGAGAAGAGGAATTAAGGGAACAGAAAGACGATTTGGGATTTCTTGCCAGAGAGGAGCATCTACGGTGGGTCAGAGAAAAACTGCAAGCCGGCTGGAGATACGGGACTTCTTATATCGACCCTGAAAACGGGACGGAGGATCGCAAGAAAAGGAATCTTCTCAAGGAGCACAGAGATATAGTTCCTTACGACGTGTTGTCCGAGACGGAAAGGCAAAAAGACGAACTTATGATAAAGAACATGATACCGCTTTTGTACGAACAAGGGAATTGTATCAGGATATACCGTTATCGGCACGGCAGAAAACCCGACCTCGAAATAGCCACTATCGGGCACAGATTAATGAGAGGAGACCGGGAGGAGATAAAACGACAAGTCAAAGACATTCTTGCGCGTTATCAAAAAGAATATCGGGTCATCGTCCGTTCCAAATTCGCTTACGGAGCCGATTTGCTCATAGCCGAGTGCGCAATAGAGTTAGGGATAACCTTAAAAGCCGTCTTGCCGCTCGACTACGAAGAACATATTGCCGCGATGAAGAAGGAAGCGAAGGAAAACGGAATAGAATTCGGCGAGGAAGAAGAGCTCAAGATGCGGCATTTACTGGCGCAGACGGTTAGATGTACCACGGTAAGGGATCCTAAATATTTTTTGGCGGAAGCTAATAAATATATGGTAAATAAGTGTAAAAAACTCATTGCGATATGGGACGGGATAGAAACTCTCGCAAAAGACAGCGCAGGACGGATCTTTAATCCGGGAGGAACTTATCACTGCATACAAATCGCAAAAACAAGAGGTTTTTCGGAAGACGATATACACATCGTTCCTTGCGAAAGATATTGATCTTTCGATCGTTCGGGCTTTGTTTTTTTGCCGCTTGAACCGAACGACAAGAACCGGGGGCGGATTTTGCGGGATTGACTAAGAAAGCGGGAATTCGATATACTGAATACAGGAGGGATATCGGATGAATAGGAATATTATTATAAGGATATTTTTTGCAGTAACGCTTATATCGTTGTGTTTTATATCGGTTGCATGCACCACTTCCATCAAAAATCCTTCCATAACCGACGAAAAAGCCAGACTTACGGGAGTGAGGATACAGGCGGAGAACAAGACCTGGCACGAAGCGGACGCAGAAGACGCGGAAAAACTGTTCAAGCTGGTCAAAGGGTTGGGCGACCTGCCCACCGAACCCATCGAAATAGGCCTCAGCGGGAAATATTCCTACGAAGTGACCTACGATTACAGTTTCGAAATTTCTTACGAAACGGGTAATTTTTTCCATAAAAAGAAGAGTTGTTTTACTTATAATCTCGGAGAATTGAGAGTCAGGAAAAACGCCGACGGAACGGAAAAAACCGCTTATTTCGAAAACAAACTCGTGGTAAGGAAACCGTTGATAAAATATATCAGCACTTTGAGCGACGAAAAGTGCCAAATCATCATAGACATATGCGAAGCGGTCAATACGGAAATCATGGCGGCGGCGTTCGAGAACGTCGCCGATAACGCAAGGGGAAAAGGGTATTCCGTCGAGGAAATACCGAAAAGCGAACTCGCTTCCGCAGTTTTTAACGATTGCGGCGCACTGGCAAACGGAGACAAAACGGGCGTTTTGAGAGGATATAAAATTTCCGCAGAGAAAGAGCATTACGTTTTTCTTGCAAATTCTTCGGAATGGGCTGAAAAGATGGAAGAACTTACCGACGTCAAAAGAGTCGGAAGAGTCTTTTTCAAATGGAAAGACGGTTACAGCGACGAAATTCGGAACGTCCTTATGAGCTGAATTCCCGACATTTTCGGATGTTATCGCAGAATTTTGAAAAAAATTTTTCATTTCCGCAAAAATTTTTTTGCGGTTTTTTTTACTGTCCTTAGCAAACCGTTTCCGATATAAAATTCTATGCGAAACCCAAAGGGTTTCGGCTTACGGAAAAGAGGTTGGGCGAAAATGAAAAAAAATCTCGGGATCATAATTTGCTTGTTTTGTCCGGCGGTGTTAAAAAAGAAACGGGCGTCGGGGAACGGGCAAGGAAGGAATTAAGTTTCCCTTTCGGGCAAACAAGGAACAAAAAGCGTCGAAAAACGACGCTTTTTTCTATGAAATAACGGGACGAAAGCGAGCTTTAAGAACGGGAATTTCCCATCAGGAACGCCACGGAAGCGAGATAAAGGTCCCGTATTTGGGACAAAGTGCCTGCGGAAAATTCCGCTTTTTCGGAATATCGGGCGGCTATCAGCACGCAAAGCGAAAACAGCCCCAGCCAGGCGACGACGTTGTTTTGATAGAGTTTTTTCGGCGGTGGAGCGATAGGTTTCGGGGGAGAGTTCTTTCCGAGGTCCGAGCTCAAGAAATATCCGCAAAGGACGGCTACCGCCGTCCGCAACACCACGTCGAGGGAGTTTCGCACGTCGTTTGAGGGCAAAGGAAAAAGTAAACTCACCAAAAGCGAAATCAGCAGAATAACGAAATAAATCGTTAAATATATATCGTTTAACGGTATATATTTCGGTAATTTTTTATTCCTTCTCATACGAAACATCCTTTTTATTATATGAACCGTCGGGACGGGCGGGTGAAAAAGGGAGAAAGAGAAATTCGAAATTATCGACACAAGTCGTCGACAATATGTTATTATATTAAAAAAAGGTATCGGAGGATATATGAATAACGACGCTAAACATATAAAAACTAAAAAGAAACTGAAAATTATCGGATTGATTGTTCTTATAATCGGACTATGTTGCACGGTGGCAGGCTTTGTGAATTTCGGAATATCTATAGCGAAAGGAGAAATGCCCAAGCTGTTTTTCCTGTTAATTATAGGTTTGCCCTGTGCGGGGATAGGCGGAATGTTGACTGCGGCGGGCTTCAGAAAGGAAATAATGACCTATACCGCTAAAGAAAGCGCACCCGCCGTCAATATTATGGGGCAATCCGTCGCGCCGGGAATAAGCGCGATAGCCGCGGCGGCGAAGGCTGCCGACCCCTCTCCCGTTATCTGTCCCGAGTGTGGCGAAAGCAATACGGCGGGAAGTAATTTTTGCAAAAAATGCGGAAAACAGCTGGTCAAGAAATGTCCCGACTGCGGAAATATCGTGGGATCGGGGAGCGGTTTTTGTTCCAACTGCGGAAAAAAACTCGATTGAAATTTTTAAGAAGAGGAAAAAAGCCCCGTGCCTTTACGCACGGGGCTTTTCGTATTCTAACAAAGGAAATACAACGGAATTTATCAGATGAGAGAGAGGAAAAGCTCTTTGATGTCCGCCACGCTGGTTTCTCTGGGGTTTCCCGGGCGGCAGGCGTCGGCGTAAGCGCTTTCGGCAAGGAAGTCCACGTCTTCTTTTTTGACTATGGCTTTCAAATCCGCGGGGATACCGACGTCTTCGGAAAGCTGTCTGACGGCGTCCACGGCGGCGTTTCGGTACTCGTTCACGCTCATTTCGTCCACGCCTTTTACTCCCATGGCACGTGCGATTTCACGGTATTTTTCGCCGGTTGCGGGGGCGTTGTATTCCATTACCGTAGGTAAAAGAATGGCGTTTGCCACCCCGTGGGGAGTGTCGTA
>CALVNL010000055.1 GCA_944349655.1 uncultured Clostridia bacterium | reverse complement strand
GGCGGAAACATAACCGAGGGCGGCGAACAAACCGTAAACAAATCCGAAAAAGCGAATTTTGCTTTTGCGGCGGTGGGTAGCGGGGCGTTGCTGGGCGAACTTTCCGCGTCCGGCGAAGAAACCGTTCCTTCCAATGCTCCGTCCAACGGACAATATGTAACTCAGGATGAACTTCCCGCAGAGGATCTTGCTACGATTAACCGTTATCTCGGCATAGTGGAAAGTTTTCTTTCCGACAGCGGCGTGACTTTTACGGAAACCGAATCCGATAAAGAAGGATATGCTTTCAAACTGGTGGCTCAGTCTAAAGACATTACCGGGAAAGCTACGGAATTTATCCTTTACTATAACGAAACCCGCACCGTCGCCGATAAGGACGAGACCGAAACTTCTCTTGAAGGAATAATGAGTTTTAACGGGCAGGAGTATACCGTAAGGGGAGAAAGAGAAAGTTCTTTCAACGAACACGAAATGGAATTCATAGCGTATATCGACAGAAGCAATTACGTTAAAATCGAACAGGAACAGGAAGACGGAGAAAACGAATACTCCTACACCGTGGTGGAAAACGGAGTAGCGGTGGCGGCGTTCGAACTGGAGATAGAACAGGAAGCTAACGAAACCGAAGTGGAAATTCGTTCCTATGAAAACAACGTAACTACGGTTATCGACTTCAAAGAGAAAATAGCTTCCAACGGGAAATCGCATATCGAAGCTACATTCGTGGAAAACAACGTAATGACCCGCTTCTCGATACACGTTACCGAAAATCCAGACGGGACGGAAAGTTACCTTTATAAATTTTCCACAGGCAAAGAAGTCAATATGAACAGGTGCTGGGACGATTAAAAGATTATCGTTTTTAGCGAAAAATATTGAAGATTAAAAATAAAAGTTCGTTCCGTACAAGGAACGAACTTTTTATCTGCCGTAAAATAACGTAATTTAATTTAAGAAAGGATAATTCTGCATACAGTCCGCAAGTTGTTTTTTACTATACGATAATCCTCCTGCGGCTTTAACCAATCTGTTGAGGTTAACGATAATCAATATCGGGGTAGCGACGATACCGAATATAATTTCTAAAAGAATTATCCATACCCCTCCGCGGAAAGTTGCCAGAATACCGCGTCCGCGATTAAAAAATCTGTAAACGTTGGGGATACCCATAAGTAAAATTCCTATCAGAAACAAACCGAGACTTCCTTGTAAAAAAACTATCCAACCTACAACGTAAAAAGCTAAAGCCACTAAGACGTAAACGATATAAGAATTCCGTAAACGGGTAAAATCGCTTATGTTTTGTTTAATTACGGTTTCGTAGCAAGAGGGGCAGATTTTGTTATCGTTGCACGTACAAGTGCATTCGCCGCAGATCGGTGCGCCGCAATTAGTGCAAACGGCGGTAGCCGTTCGGTCAGCGTGATAAAAACATACTTTTTGTTCCATTTGTTTAACGTTCCTTTTTATTGTTAATAAAAATTATAGCTAACTATTAGTTAGTTATCAAGCAAATTCTAACCTTCAGTTATAGGCTGAAATTAAAAATATTTCGGCGGAGCGCACAAAATGGGGAGTTTTGAAATAATTAAAAAAAGATTAAAAGAATGCATAAAAGAAAGCGGATTGACTACGGTAGAAATTGCTTCGAAAATCGGAGTGTCTTCGGGAATGGTCACTCAATATTGTACTACTCAAAAACTGCCGAGACTGGATACTTTTGCAGATCTTTGCAAAGTGCTTAACGTTTCGGCCGATTATATTTTGGGGATAGGGAATTACTGATAATTTTCAAAGGATTTTACTGCGAAAACATTTTCGTATAGTATTGTTTCTTTGAGTGTATTTTACCGATTTCTTTTTGCGGCACGGAAAGTCAGTTCCGTCATTATTACGGTCAGTATTACGAAGAACGCAAGGTATAAGGGGAGCACGGCGAAAGTCGTTAAGTTCCCCAAAAGCCCGAACAGAGGCGGCATAAACGTGGTACCCGTATATGCGCACGCCATTTGCAGTCCTATGACGGCGCCGGAGTTTTCTTCGCCGAAATTGTGCGGGGCGGAGTGGATTATACTCGGGAAAATAGGCGCACAGCCGAAACCTATTACGACAAATGCGCTTATAGGCACGGCTTCTGCGTTTACCGGAATAGCGAGAAGGATTATTCCGCATATCAAAACGGAGCTTCCTGCAAGAATAAGTTTTCGGTCGCCGAGTTTATCCGAAATAAATCCGCTTAATATTCTGCCCGAAGTTATGCCGATATAAAAAAGAGAAGCAAGATTGGCGGCTTTTTCCGCATCGAAACCTTTTGCTTCCACGAAATAAGTGCTTGCCCAATACATCGCCGTGGCTTCGGTGGCGCAGTAACAAAAGAAACCTATCAGTACGAAAGGCACGCCTTTTATTTTCAGCACATTTTTTATCCCGATCTTTTTGTGCTTATCCGTGTCGACGGACTTGTATTTTTTCCAGATCGGGAGGGTGAGGATCAGGAGAGCGACGATACCGAGTTGAATGCAGCCTACTATAAAAAACCCGTCGTTCCAGACCGAATTTGCGAGGGCGTATCCCATGACGAAAGGACTTACGATCGCCCCGACGCCCCAGAAGCAATGCAGCCAGCTCATATGCTTGGAAGCGTAGTGCAGGGCGACGAAGTTGTTTAAGGCGGCGTCGATACCGCCTGCGCCCAGTCCGTAAGGAACGGCGAGCAGTAACAGCATCCAAAATTCGGTGGCGAAAGAAAAACCCATCATCGCCGCCGCCGTCAGCAGAGTGCTCGCCAAAGTAATGGTACGGGTCCCGAACTTTGCGACGAATTTATCGGAAAACAACCCCGAAACAACGCTGCCTGCCGCTATTATCATGGAAACTATCCCCATAAAGGAGACGGGAACGTCGAAATAAACGTGCATTACCGGCCAACCCGACCCGAGCAGGGAGTCGGGAAGTCCGAGCCCGATGAAAGCTATGTATATTACTACAAGTAAAAGAGAATACATTGACGATTACGTTCAAGCCATATTCGGTCAGTAAAGAGGGGAGAGGGGAATTTTATTCCGCCGCTTCGGCGACGCTTTCCGTCTCGGCGACGCTTTCGGCTTCCCTTCTTTCGGCTATCAGGCGGACTATTTCGGCGTGACGGGCTTCGTTAAGGAAACACTTTTTGCGATAGAGCGTCCAGGCTACCAGCAATCCCACTGCGGGGATAACGCACATGCATATCAGTAAAGCCATTTTCTTGCCTTCGGGAACGCCTTCCAGGATCTGTTTTATTCCCTCGGTTTTCACGGCGTCGGTTATTTCTCCTCGGGAAGCGGCGTTTTCGAGATCGCTTATTCCGTTGGTGAAAGCCGTGACTCCTACCGCAAGATAGACCAGCATAACGATAAACTGCATTATCGCAGAGCCCATTTTTGCGGTGAAGGGGCGCAAAGAGAAGATGAGTCCTTCGTCTCTTTTGCCGGTCTTCCATTCGTTGTATTCCACGGTGTTGGCTATGGATATTACCATTATCATATAAAATCCTTGCCCGAAGCCCACCACGCCGTAACAGAATGCCATAACGCCGAATTTAAGAAGCCACGGGTCGTGAGGAAGAACCAGTCCGGCTATCATCATGACGGTATATCCTACTATGGTGCAGAGGGAGGTTATCGTGATAAGTTTATCCCTGCCGAGTCGCTTCGCCATCCAAGGATAGAAAAGGGTAAAAGCTGTACTTGTTATGGCGTAAAAGACCCCAAACGCCGTGATAAGGATACCGTTATATCCGAATTCGAAATATATGTAACTCATACTCAGACCGCCTCCGACGACGTTGGTGGCGACGTTGAAAATGAGCATTATGAGGGCGCACCACATAAGTTGATCGTTCTTGAAAAGCACCTTGAACATATCCTTGAGTTTCAGCGGCGGAGCTTTGGCAAGGTCGGCAGGGAGGGGTTTTTCCTTCACTCCGAATACCGTAAACAGCTGGAATCCCACCATAAAGACGGCGGCGACGACGGCTATTATCGAATAGGCTTTGACCGAGCTTCCGCCGATGGTAAGGCTGCCTGCGGTAAACACGGGTATGGCGATACCGGCTATCCCTCCTCCCGCAGCCGCAAAGATCTGAGCGAAAGAGGTGAGCTTGTTACGGGTGTGTTCGTTGCGGGAAAGCGAGGGGAGCATACCCCAGTAGGAAATATCGTTCATCGTGAAGGTAATGCTGAATAAGAAGTACATCACCGCAAGGAACGCAATGAACGACCAGCCTTGCAGGGAGGTGGAGAATGTGGCTATGACCACCCCGGCGGTAAGGACTGCGCCTATCAGCATCCAAGGTTTGAACTTTCCGAATCTCGTTCGGGTGTTTTCCACTATTCCGCCCATTACGGGATCGTTGAATGCGTCGAAGATCCTCGCTACGATAATTATTATGCTCACCGAAGCGAACTGGGCTTCGGTAAGGGTTTTCGTAAAGAGAATGTAAGTCAGGAGAAAACTGTTGAAAAGGTTGTATAGAAAATCCCGTCCCACCGTGCCGAGCGGATACATAATATAATTGATTTTCGCCATATCCTCTTCGTTTTTCGGATTTACGGGAGCGACATCGCCGTCTGAAGGTATGATTTTTTCGTTTTCGTTCATTTTTACGCCTCTTTTTCCTTTTATTACAGTTTACTATCGCAGAAGCAAAATTACAAGACCTTGAGCGAAAAACATATTGAAAAACTCTTTCGGTAATGTTATAATTCAAAAAAGATATAATATCTACGGAGGAATATTTATGGAAAATTGGTTGAAATATCTGATCATCGCAATCGTTGCGGTAATCGTTTTCTGGATCGTTTCGGCTTTCGTCAACAGGGCGTTTATCCGCAGATACGGGTTCAGCTTATACCCGGGAGGAGCTTTTATGGCGATTGCGGCGGGACTTATAGCCGGAGGTTTGTTCCTTACCGCCTCGTCGGGCGTAGGCTGGGTTTTGGCTGCGGCAGGGGCGGTCATCTTGCTGATAATCCTTATTTACGATTTCAAGAAAGCCGGCTTCGGAGGCGGATTGCTTGCGCTTATCCTGCAGATAATTTTCTGTGCGCCCGCTCTTTTATTGGTATTCGATCTGCTTTTCAATCACGGCAGGACCTTCTTGGGCGTTTCCCGCAGGAACGACAGGGCGATGAGAGATTATCGCAACGGTCAAAACAGAGAGTAAATTTTTCGGCAAGTACGGATTTACCGTTATTGTCGGTAATTTTCCTCGCTTGACATTATTGTAGTTAAGAATATATAATAAATATATACTGTGATTATTTCGGAGTCGGTATGCGAGAAAACACTCTTAACGTAAAGGTTTCTAAGAAAACGGCGGCCATAGTCGTCGTTTCGGTCGTGCTCGTTCTGATAATTGCCCTTATCGGAGCGATAGCGGGTCATACCGTTTATCAAAATAATCAAAAAGCTTTCATAGTAAATTACAACACCGATTTTATCGCAACCACTCCGCAGACCCTTACCTATTACTACAAGGACGGCGAGAATAAAGTCGAGTTTTCGCAAATAGTCAAAGTCAGCGAAGGGGCGAGTTTTTATTTGACCAAAATCATAGACGAGGACGGTACCGTCAGCAAACCCGAGGGGACGGTGGTGGACGTTTCGGCAAAATCCCAGCGTCTCGCCGTCGTGCAAGTGGTCAGCGCAAGCGGCAAGAAGAGTACCGATTACCGCATCACCGTGGCTCCGCAAAGTTCCAGAGGCAATACCGTGGATTTCAACGTACCCGACGACGCTCTCGATCTCGACGATATTTTCTTCAC
>CALVNL010000054.1 GCA_944349655.1 uncultured Clostridia bacterium | reverse complement strand
GTGGTGGGCAATAAGGGACTCGAACCCCTGACTTCCTCCATGTGACGGAGGCACTCTACCAGCTGAGTCAATTGCCCGTCGTGCTTTACAGTATATATTATTTTTTTCCTTTTGTAAAGTGAATTATTTATTTTTTAGAGGGTTTTTCTGTTTACTTTGTCGCGGTTTTCTGTTACAATATTCTGTGCTTGCTTTCAAAGGAGGTTTTTTCGTTATGTTAGACGTACTTATTATCGGCGCAGGCCCTGCGGGAATTTTTACCGCTCTCGAACTTCTCAGAAATAATTCCGGGAAGAAAATTCTTATTGCCGAACAGGGCAGTATGATAGATAAAAGGTCTTGCCCCAAAGCAAAAACGGGGAAATGCGTTCATTGCAAACCTACTTGCCACATTACCAGCGGTTTTGCCGGAGCGGGGGCGTTCAGCGACGGGAAACTTTCCTTAAGTTACGAAGTAGGCGGCGATCTGCCCGAACTTATCGGTGCCGATTACGCTCAGAAAATGATAGATTATACCGATAAAATTTATCTTGAATTCGGAGCGGATACTCACGTAGAAGGGTTGGAAGCCACCGAAGAAATTAAAGATATCCGTCGTAAAGCCATTCAAGCCGACCTTAAACTCGTGGACTGTCCCATACGTCACCTCGGGACCGAAAAGGCACACGAACTCTATTTGCGTATCCAGGAACACTTGCTCGCAAACGGGGTGGAGATACTTCCGCATCACGACGCCGAAAACCTTATTATAGAAGACAACGTCTGTAAGGGCGCAGTCATCAACGGGAAGGAATTCCGTGCCGAAAAGGTCATCGTCGCAACGGGCAGGAAGGGTGCCGACTGGTTGGAAAACATGTGCCGCATTCACGGCATACAGAACGAGGCGGGCGTAGTCGATATAGGCGTGAGGGTGGAACTGAGAAACGAAGTTATGGAAAAGGTGAACGAAGCCTTGTACGAATCCAAACTTATCGGTTATCCGAAACCTTTTATGAACAAGGTACGTACTTTCTGCCAAAACCCCGGAGGTTTCGTAGCGCAGGAAAACTACGAAAACAATCTCGCCGTCGTCAACGGTCATTCCTTCAAGGACAAAAAGTCGGGCAACACCAATCTCGCCATACTGTGTTCTCATCACTTCAGCGTGCCGTTCAACGAACCCATACTTTACGCGCAGAAAGTAGGACAGCTTCTCAATATGCTCGGAGACGGGAATATTCTCGTGCAGAGACTGGGAGATATTCGTAACGGGAAACGTACCTGGCAGAAGGAATTAAGTCAAGGTAACGTCCGTCCCACCTTGCCCGACGCGGTAGCGGGGGACATAACCAGCGCCATACCTTACCGTACCATGATAAGCATATTGAGTTTTATAGACCAGGTGGATAAGGTCGTACCCGGGTTTGCCAGCAGCGAAACCTTATTGTACGCGCCGGAGATAAAATTCTATTCCAACCGTATCAGAATGGACGCCGACCTCAACACTTCGGTCAAAAATCTCTATTGTCTCGGCGACAGCAGCGGCTGGACCAGAGGACTTATGATGGCGTCGGTAATGGGCGTCATTATGGCGAAGAAATTGCTTAACTGAAAATCGGGGATTATTTCCCCGATTGTTTTTTATAAAGGACAAATCGGGCTTTGCAAATTCCTTTCCCGACGAGGAAACGACAGGAGGTAATTTGCTTGCGTATTTTGTCGGAATGAGTTATAATAACTTTTAATGGAGGTCGGAATGAGAATTATCCTGTCCGGTGCTGACGTGTTTACCGTAAACGGTTTTCAAAAATGCGATATGGCTATCGAAAACGGACGGATTATTTCCTTTTCTCCCGAAATATCCGCAGGAGATACCGTTATCGGTGCGGAAGGCTTGAATATTTTTCCCGGTTTCGTCGATGTGCATACGCACCTCAGGGAACCGGGTTTTTTTTATAAAGAAACCATAAAGAGCGGAACGAAAGCGGCGGCAAGAGGAGGCTTTACCACAGTTTTTTCCATGCCCAACCTCAATCCTTGTCCCGACTGTCTCGAAAACTTGAAAGTTCAGACCGACATTATAGAAAAGGACGCTTGTATAGAAGTCGTGCCTTACGCTTCCATAACCAAAGGAGAAAAGGGGGCGGAGTTGTCCGATTTTGAAACTTTAGCTCCTTACGTCGGGGGCTTTTCCGACGACGGGAAGGGCGTTCAGTCCGCACTAATGATGGAAAAAGCCATGCAAAAAGCGTCTTCCCTCGGAAAAATCATAGTGGCACATTGCGAGGACGAAAGTCTTCTTCGGGGCGGATATATCCACGACGGCGTTTACGCCCGTCAACACGGTCACAAAGGGATATGTTCGGCAAGCGAATATACACAGGTGGAAAGGGATCTTGCTTTGGCAGAAAAAACGGGGTGCCGTTATCATATCTGTCACGTTTCCGCTGCCGAAAGCGTGGAAGCTATCAGACAAGCAAAAAAAAGGGGAGTAAAGGTTACCGCCGAAACTTGTCCGCATTATTTAACTTTAACCGAAAACGACCTCAAGGAAGAAGGACGGTTCAAAATGAATCCGCCTTTGCGCACCGCAAAAGACAGGGACAGTCTCATAGAAGGACTTAAGGACGGCACCATAGACGTCGTCTCCACCGACCACGCACCGCATTCTGCGGAGGAAAAAAGCAAGGGACTTAAAGACAGTCTTATGGGCGTGGTGGGACTGGAGACCGCATTTCCCGTGCTCTATACGGAGCTGGTAAAAAAGGGTGTTATCGGGTTGGAAAAACTTATCGACGTCATGAGCGTAAATCCTGCGAAAATTTTCGGACACGGAAGTTCTTTAGAAGCGGGAAGTCCTGCCTCGTTTACGGTTTTCGATTTGAACGATTGTTACGAAATAGACCCTTCGGAATTCCAAAGTAAAGGGAAAAGCACCCCGTATGCGGGTAAAAAGGTTTACGGCAGATGTATATATACTTTCAGTAACGGGAGGATTGTATGGCAGGAAAAAGAAAGAAAATAGTTCTTTCCGACGGTAGCGAATACTACGGCTACGGGTTCGGGGCGGACAAGGAAAGCGTTTGCGAAGTGGTTTTCAACACCTCTATGGTGGGGTATCAGGAAATCATTTCCGACCCCAGCTACACTTATCAGATGGTGGTTATGACTTATCCGCTCATAGGAAACTACGGTATAGCGGACGAGGATTTCGAAACCAAAGTGCCTACTATAGGCGGACTTATAGTAAAGGAATACAACGATATGCCGAGTAACTTCCGTTATGTGGAAACGCTTTCGGAAATTCTGGAAGAAAACGGAATACCGGCTATTTGCGGAATAGACACGAGGAAATTAACCAGGAGCATAAGGGACAAGGGTAGCAGAAAGGTGTTGATAACCGACGCCGACACGCCCAAGGAAAAGGCGATGGAAATTCTGGCAAATACCGCTATCCCCACCGACGGCGTCAAGAAAGTAAGCTGTAAGAAAAAGTGGTATTCCCGTACCGCCAATCCGAAATTCAACGTAGTGGCGGTGGATTGCGGAATGAAACTCAGCATTATAAGGAGTCTGAATAAAAGAGGTTGCAACGTAACGGTGGTGCCTTACAATATTACGGAAGAGGAAGTCAGGGCGTTGAAACCCGACGGAGTGTTCTTCTCCAACGGACCGGGCAACCCCGAGGACGTAGGCGAGACCATAGACCTCATTCGGAAAATAAAAGGCAAATATCCGATATTCGGGATCTGTTTAGGACATCAGATGATAAGTCTTGCGTACGGAGCCAAGACTTACAAGTTAAAATTCGGACACAGGGGCGGCAATCATCCCGTTAAAAATCTGAAGACGGGCAAAATAGAAATCACCAGTCAGAATCACAGTTATGCGGTGGACGCCGACAGTCTGAAGGGGACGGGGCTTACCGTAACTCACATAAATCTTCTCGACAAAACCGTGGAAGGAGTGGAGAACAAAGCCGAGTCTGTCTTTTCGGTGCAGTATCACCCCGAAAGCGCGCCGGGACCGCAGGACAGCGCATATTTGTTCGACCAATTCGTTGCGATGATGGAGGAATGGAAAAATGCCTAAGAGAACGGATATAAAGAAAGTACTTGTCATAGGGAGCGGACCTATAGTCATAGGGCAGGCGGCGGAATTCGATTATGCGGGAACGCAGGCGTGTCTTGCTCTCAAGGAAGAAGGATACGAGGTGGTGCTGGTCAACTCCAACCCCGCTACCATTATGACGGATACCACCATAGCGGACAGAGTTTATATGGAACCGCTCAATCTCGAATACGTGGCGAAAATTCTCCGTTACGAACGTCCCGACGCCATAGTGCCGGGTATAGGCGGTCAGACGGGGCTCAATATCGCTATGCAACTGTATAAGAAAGGGGTTTTGCAGGAATGTCAGGTGGAGATGCTCGGCACTCGTCCCGACAGTATAGAAACCGCAGAGGATCGGGAACTTTTCAAGGAACTTTGTCTTAAAATAGGCGAACCCGTTTTGCCTTCGGAGATAGCTCATTCCATAGAAGAAGCGGTGGACGCCGTGTCCAGGATAGGTTATCCCGTGGTTTTGCGTCCCGCATTCACGCTGGGCGGCACGGGAGGAGGTTTCGCTTACAACGAAGAGGAACTCCGAGACATTATGAAAAACGCTCTCCGCCTTTCCCCTGTAGGGCAGGTGTTGGTGGAAAAGAGTATTAAAGGCTATAAAGAGATAGAATACGAAGTTATGAGGGATTCTCTCGACACGGCTATCACCGTCTGCAATATGGAGAATATCGACCCCGTCGGTATCCATACCGGCGACAGCATAGTGGTAGCTCCCAGTCAGACCCTCACCAACAAGGAATATCAGCTTTTAAGGGACAGCGCATTGAAAATCATCCGTGCCTTGAAGATAGAAGGCGGCTGCAACGTGCAGTTTGCGCTCGATCCGCAATCCTTTAATTATTACGTTATAGAAGTCAATCCGAGAGTAAGCCGTTCCTCGGCGCTTGCCAGCAAAGCGAGCGGTTATCCGATAGCGAGGGTTTCGGCGAAAATCGCCGTGGGGATGACGTTGGACGAAATTATGCTTGCCAACACCCCTGCGTCGTTTGAACCCACTCTCGACTATATAGTAACGAAAATTGCCCGTTTCCCATTCGATAAATTCGCTACCGCCTCGAATAAACTCTCCACGCAGATGAAAGCGACGGGAGAAGTGATGTCCATCGGCAGGAACATAGAGGAAAGTTTACTGAAAGCGGTAAGGTCGTTGGAAATCGGAGTTTGCCATATTTATATGGAAAAATTCGACAATTACACGGTAGAGAAACTTTCCGAATACGTCAAAAACGGTCACGACGACAGACTTTACGCCATAGCCGAACTCATCAGAAAAAAAGTGGATCTGGGGCTTATTTTCAATCTTACGCAGATAGATATGTTGTTCCTCGATAAGTTCAAGAATATCGTGGACTTCGAACCGAGACTTGCTGACAACCCCTTCGACGCTCACGTTTTGAGAAAAGCCAAACGTATGGGCTTCAGCGACGCATATATCGCAAAAAGCTGGAAATGTACCGAAAAGGAAGTGCGTTCCTTCCGCAAGAAGGAGGGCATAATCCCCGTCTATAAGATGATAGACACCTGCGCAAGCGAATTCGACAGTTACGTTCCGTATTTCTATTCCACCTACGAAGAAGAAAACGAATCGATCGTCAGCGATAAAAAGAAAATAGTCGTGCTCGGCAGCGGTCCTATCAGAATAGGACAGGGAGTGGAATTCGATTATTCCACCGTGCACGCCATAAAAACCATAAAATCGTTCGGATACGAATCCATTATCATTAACAACAACCCCGAAACGGTTTCTACCGACTACACCACCGGCGACAAACTTTATTTCGAACCGCTTACGGTGGAAGACGTGATGAACGTACTCGATTTGGAAAAACCCGAAGGAGTGATCGTTTCTTTGGGCGGACAGACGGCGATAAATTTAGCCGAACCGCTGGCAAAATACGGAGTCAAGATTATCGGAACGGGCGTGGAAGCCATAGACAGGGCGGAAAACAGGGA
>CALVNL010000053.1 GCA_944349655.1 uncultured Clostridia bacterium | reverse complement strand
GTCGTCGGTATTTCGCTTCCCGTATCTACCTCTTCTGCGGTTTTTTCCGTCGCTAAATCAATCGGTTCGTTTGCGTTTTCTATGGTCGTTTCCGCCGAAACAACCTTTTTACTTTCGGATTGCTCCTTTTCTACGCTCAAACCGCTCTCCGTCTGTTCGGCGAGAGCCGCGTCCAATCGGTTAATGGCGTTTTCCCTTCTCTTCAATTCGGCTTGCGCTTCTTTAAGCCTTCTTTTTTCGTTTTTCTTTTCTTCCCGTTTCCTCCGTCCCGCAAATATCCTTTCGTCGAGGAATTTCTCCACCTTAAATCTCAATTTCGTCGTCAGACGGAAGATAACTATAAACCAAGGCAGAATTATTGCGGCGATTATTGCCATCGCCTGCGCCATTCCCTTGGTAAAATCGTGCGACAGTCCGAATATTTCTCTTAAAGCGAATATCGGCGTTTCGATAAAATAACAAGCGACGAAAAACGCCACGCAGAAAATATACAGCACGGCGTGAACGACGTTAAAGGGCAGACAAACTTTGAACAGATACAGAAATCCTACGAATGTGGTGACGATAACGTACATACTCTGTATCTGCTCGGCGGAAAGGTCGGGCAGAAAATACCGCTTGGCTATCAGCACTCCGCCTATTCCGGCGATAACCATCAACGCTCCCGGTAAAGCCGAAGAAAGAACCTTCGGCAAAAATCTCCCCGTCACTCTTTCGGAATTCGGTTCCAGCGCCAAGATAAAGGACGGCACGCCTATGGTGACTATTCCGATAAGCGTAAGTTGTTGCGGCGCAAAAGGCAGCTCGCTGGGGATAAACATAAACATCAACGCCAGCAAAAAGTTGTATATGGTCTTGACAAGGAAAAGCGAAGCGCTGCGTTCGAGGTTGTTTATCGATCGCCTTCCTTCCGCCACCACTCTTGGCATGGAAGCGAAATTGCTGTCCAAAAGTACTAAACTGCTGACGTTTTTGGCTGCATCCGACCCCGACGCCATCGCTATGGAACAATCGGCTTCCTTCAACGCAAGCACGTCGTTTACGCCGTCGCCCGTCATCGCCACGGTATGTCCTTTTGCCTTAAGCGCTTTTATAAGCGCCAGTTTCTGATCGGGCAACACTCGCCCGAATACGGTATAGTCGTCTACTATTTCGGTAAAGTCCGTCCCTGCGGCAAGAGTACTCATATCGAGTATTCTGTCACAGTTTTCCAGTCTGGCTCTTCTTGCCACCGCCTGCACGGTGACGGGGTTATCGCCGGAGATAATTTTTATCTCCACTCCCTGCTCTTTGAAAAACTTTAAGGTATCGGGAGCTTCCGCTCTTATGGTATCGGTTATGAATATAAACCCTTCGGCTTTTATTCCTTTTGGAAGAGTATTGTCCTTGAATTTACTCGGAGAAGAGGCTACGGCAAGCACCCTGTAACCTTTGGACGCCATTTCTTCGCAAACGGTAGCCGTGGTAGGTTTAGTCATATCCAACACGAATTCCGGCGCGCCGAGGACGTAACTTCTGTCGCCCACATACGCTCCGCTCCATTTTCTCGCCGAAGAAAACGGCACTACCGTTTCGGCTTTTCCTAAACTTTCGGCGCCCGTAACGTAATTCCTTAAAGCTATTGCCGTGGCGTTTTCGTCCTGCGTGGCGTCGAGAAGAGTTTTTATAATGATTTTGAAATCCTCTTCGGACAAACCTCTTCTCGGCTTTACGCCGTGAACTTCCATTTCCCCGGTGGTAATTGTCCCCGTCTTGTCCAAACACAATACGTCCACTCTTGCCAAAGTTTCCACGCAATACATATCCTGCGCCAGAGTTTTGTGACGGGCAAGTCGTATGACGCTTATGCAGAAAACCGCGCTCGACAACGCCGCAAGCCCGCTCGGTATCATTCCGACGAGAGTTCCTATGGTGTTTACGACGGTAGCGTTCAGATCCCCTCCCTGCACCACGTATTTAATACAGAAAAGCGCAATCCCGAGTGGCACGATGATAGCCGCCATAACTTTGACTATCAGCATCAACGCCCTCCAGATTGCGGAGTTGGGTTTTTTGAAATATTTTGCGCCGGCACTGATTTTCATAGCGAAGTTGTCCAGTCCGATATGAATAACCCTGGCTTTGGCTTTGCCCGAAACAACGGCGCTGCCGCTCATGACTTCGTCGCCGACGTTTTTGTTGACGGCGTCCGACTCGCCGGTTATAAGCGACTCGTTGACTTCGATGTTTCCTTCTATTATCACGGCGTCCGCGCATATCTGATCTCCCGCCGAAAGCACGGTAAGATCGTCCAGCAAAACTTCCTCGACCGTGGTTTCGGTCTGTTCTCCGCTCCGTATTACTTTAACTTTCGGGGCGGAAATCAAAGAAAGTTTATCCATCGTGCGTTTTGCCCGAAGTTCCTGCAAAATTCCTATGCCCGCATTTATAACTACTAATCCCAGAAATCCGAAATTCCCCAACCCCGAAGCGTTAGGTTCCACGAAAAAGGCGAGGATAATCGCCATTATTGCAAAGACGAGGTTAAAAAAAGTAAAAATATTGGACCACAAAATCTGTGCCACCGTCTTGGTGCGCACGGTCTGTTCTCCGTTGACTTTTCCGGAAGCTATATGTTCTTCCACTTCGGACGAAGTCAACCCTCTTTCTATGTAATCCTCTCTTTCCCAAACTTCTTTCATAATAAAATATATTATCAAATATAAAAGGTTTTATCAATATTCCGCAAGTAAATTCTTTATTAAAAATAGCTATCGAAAAAACCCGGTGCGCCCTCGTAGAGCGCACCGCAACCTGTCGTTAACTTAAATTCTTTATTTTAGGTAACTTTATTGATATAAAAGGATATCCTTTATCGCATTATACAACAAATAGCCAATGCGCAAGCCAAAGGGAAAGTCCATTCGCAACAGCTTCTTCTGCAACAACAATTTCCGAACGGTTGGACGGAAGGACTCTGATTGCAAAGGTTGCAGCAATTTCCTGCGACGGGATAACACGTCTGGATTCTTCCCTGTCCGCAACCGCAAGGCATGCGACAACCGCTTATTCCGTTAAGTTCGTTAAATCCGTAATTTCCGTAATTTCCGTAATAGTAATCCATATTTGTTCCTCCTTCAATTTTTCCGCCGTATAACGACGTATGTACGTCCCCTACATTGTATGAAAAATAAAAGAGTTTTGCTTAAAGAAAAAGAAAAGGGATTTTTGAAATAATGTGACTTCGTTACTTCCGTAAAACAAAATTCGGGTTATAATATAAATATATTTAATAAATCCTTAACGGAGGTAAAAATATGAAAGTGATTATCGTCGGAGGCGTTGCGGGCGGCGCAACGGCGGCGGCAAGGCTTAGAAGACTGGACGAAAATGCCGAAATTATAATGATTGAAAGGGACGAATACGTTTCTTACGCAAACTGCGGACTGCCCTATTACGTCGGGGGCGTAATTAAGGAAAAAAACAATCTTTTGGTTCAAAGCGTAAAAGGACTGTCCGCCCGTTACAAACTGGACATCAGGATAAAAAGCGAAGTCGTCAACGTGGACAAAGCAGCAAAAACGGTAACCGTAAGACGGAAAGACGACGGAACGGAATATGTTGAAAGCTACGATAAACTTCTCCTCTCCTGCGGAGCCAAACCCGTCACTCCCCCCATCGACGGACTTAAAGACGCCGCAAACGTTTTCACCGTGCGCAACGTTTCCGACGCATTAAGGATCAAAGACTTCGTTATAAAAAACAAAGTAAAAAACGCAGTCGTAGTCGGGGGCGGATTCATCGGAGTGGAAATGGCGGAAAATCTCACCGAAGCGGGCGTTAACGTTACTCTTATCGAAAAAATGCCCCAAATCTTGCGGAATTTCGACCTTGAAACAGTCAACGCTTTACATCGCGAACTTTCCGTGCACGGAGTAAATCTCGTCTTGGGCGACGGAATAAAAGCGTTTGAAAACAACGGAAAAACCGTAATTAGCGAGCAAGGTAAAAGATTTCCCGCCGACATCGGCATTCTCGCGATAGGCGTAACGCCGGAAAATACTCTCGCCAGACTTTGCGGACTTCGCACGGGGAAAAGAGGTCACGTTCTCACCGACGACAATTTCCGCACTTTCGACGAAAACGGTAAAACGGTAGAGGATATTTTCGCTATAGGCGATATGATAGAAGTCACGAACGCTTTGGACGGAACGTCCTACGCCGTACCTCTTGCCTGGGGCGCCAACCGCCAGGGCAGACTCGTCGCCGACGTTTTGGCGGGGCGGACGATAAACCAAAGCACGATAATGGGAACTTCCGTTCTCAAGGTATTCAACCTTACCGCCGCTTCCACCGGCGCCAACGAAACTACCTTGAAAGAAAAAAATATCCCCTATATCGCCATACACGCCCACAGGGCAAATCACGCAAGCTATTATCCCGGTGCGGTCAATATTGCGATGAAACTTCTCTACTCGCCCGACGACGGCAAAATCCTCGGTTTTCAGGCGGTGGGCGGCGAAGGGACGGAAAAACGCGCCGACGTCATAGCTACAGTAATGCGGCTTAAAGGGAGCGTTTACGACTTAAGCAACCTCGAACTCAGCTACGCTCCCCCTTACGGTTCGGCAAAAGACCCCGTCAATATTTTGGGATATATGGCGGAAAACATAAATGACGGTTTTTTCAAACCCGTACACCACGACGAAATAGACGAGATAGTAAAGGAAGGCGGTTTCCTTTTAGATGTGCGGACGCCTTCGGAATTTGCCAACGGACACGTGGAAGGCGCAATAAACATTCCCGTGGACGAACTCCGCAGCCGTCTTGAAGAACTGCCGTCCGACAAATCCGCACCCCTTTACGTGACCTGTCAGGTGGGTTTGCGCGCATACGTCGGGATAATGATACTTCGTGCGGCAGGCTACGACAATCTCTATAATCTTTCGGGCGGATATCTCACCTACAAAACCTATAAATACCGTCCTTCGGCAAATACGGCGACTCCCGAAAGAGAAACGTCGGAAAAAATCGACCTCGACGTGACGGGATTGATATGTCCCAACTACCTTAACGCCGTTATAAAAGCGGTAAGCAAATTAAAAAAAGGCGACCGCCTTATGCTGAAAGCCGCCGACCCGGGTTTTGACGAAATAGCCGTCTGGTGTACCCGCAACGGACTTGGCTTAGAAGTCAAACGTTACGACAAAAACGGATATTTAGCGGAAATCACCATATAATAAATTATTAACTCAATAAAACGACCGCCTCGGTATACGAGGCGGTTATGTTTTTGAAAGCACATCAGTTTTGTCCGCAATTTTTATAAAGCCAAATATGCGGACAGCCTTCTTCTTCGTCGGATTTTCCCGTATCGAGGTACCCTTGCTTTAAGTAAAACTCTTTTGCCCTCGTCTGCGCATGTATCAGCGCGCGGCATCCGCCTTCGTCAAGAATGATTTTTTCCGCTTCTTTTATGAGGAATGCTCCTATCCCCTGTCCGCGGTAATCCTTAACGACGGCTATTCTGCCTATCAGAAACTCCTTGTCTAAAGCGAACACTCTTGCCGTACCCACGGCTCTGTTGCCGTCGTACGCCACGAGGTGAATGGACCTTGCGTCCTTTTCGTCGAACTCCTCGACAAATCCTTGTTCTTTAATGAAAACCTCGGTCCTTATCGCCGCTGCGTCCTCGGGTAAACTCTTATAAATTCTGATTTTCATTAGCTTTCTTACCGTAATCGGTTTTTAACAAAACAATAAACAACAAAACTATAGCTACTCCCATAGCCGCATGTCCTATCCCTGCGATTCCGCTCACGGCACCGTCCGCTCCCGAACTCAAGGAATCGGAAACCACCTGCAAAACTCCCCTTACGGTAAACATTATCACCATATAAGGTAAAGCGACGTTATACAAAATCATCGTCGGTTTATAAAGTTTATGCAAAGATATATCGTAACGAGCGTCGATCAGTCCCAAAACGAGCATAACGATCGACCCTAACACAAACAAATGCAAATGCGTAACCGCCAGCGAAGTTTTCCCCACAAAATCGTTAAACTTGGTAAACTCCCTGTAAAACACCCCGAACGCCATCGCGGCAACAGCGTAAACAAAGGCGATCTTTACATACTTTTTCATAAAACCCTCCTTCGAACTTTCAAAGAAATTTCATTTATAATGATAAATAAACCCGCCCTTTTTGTCAAATC
>CALVNL010000052.1 GCA_944349655.1 uncultured Clostridia bacterium | reverse complement strand
AGGCAAAACTCAAAGCAAGACGTACCGCTTCCACGACGTCGGGCGCTTCGCTTTTCAGAAGAAAAACCACCCCTTCCGCGCTTTCCGCACTTTTCCCCTTTACCGTTAATTTACGTAAAGGAAAACGTTTCGCTTCTTCTTCGGTCAAAAAAGCTGCTCCGCTTGAAGCCGAAACTCTCGCGCCTTCTTCTATCTGTCCGGCTCCCTCTTCCTTGTAAAGTTTTGAAAACACGTAAAAAGGTCTGTTCAACGCTGTCTCCTTTTAATAAAACAAGCCGACGCGAAGTCGGCTTGCATAGGTTCCTTTTTATCCTCAACCGTAAATTAAGGTATCGAAGCCTTTCTCGGGCAAACTCACGCTTTCGTCGTAGGAATACGCATATCCGTATTGATTGGCGCTTAAAATAAGTTCGCCGTCGCCCGTTTCGTAAATTGCGGTCTTGACCGTGCCGCCCGCAAAATTCACGCTGCCGCTTCCGATATTGAAGAGAGGTATGAGATAACAACCCGTTTCTTCGTTATAGAAAGCTCCGTCCGCCGCTTCGTCCACGTTTACCGTCACGGCAGAACCGAAATTAAGCGTATTGTACTGAGAGTACGCATTTACAAATTCGGTAAGGGAATTAAAGACCGTTTCGGTAATTTCCACCTCGTCGGGAGAAACCACTCCGTAATTGGGAGTTGCTCCCGTTATAATTTCTCCGGTGGGATCGTAAGTGTAAATTATAGGATCGGCGATGAAGTCTATAACTCCGCCCAACATTCCGCTTACGTTACTGTTGTAAATAAAAGCCTGCTGCTCTTTCTGCAAAGACGATATGTTGGTAAAGGTGTCTTCGGAAATTATTCCCTTCCCCGCCAAAGTCGCCGTGGTGGAATTGGTCATAGCCGCAGTTACGGCAGAAGGTATTTCGTTCAGGGTGGTGTCCGCCGGTATGAGGCTCAACGCTCCGCTTTCCAGTTCGGTTTCGTCGAAAATTTCGTTCAGACCGAGAGTTTTAAGTCTGTCGTTGAGTCCGTTTATCGATACGTCCTTCAAAGCGATAAGAATAGGTTCGGACTTCGTCACGCCTGCTTCGGGATCGTCGGCTTCATAAATATCGATTATTTCCCCGATTTTGGTGTTCTGCACGATCTCCGTCACCTTGGCGCTCCCGAGTTCGTTAACCAAAAGGTCTTCCGTCCCGAAAAGATCGGCTTTGCCTGCGGCTATTTCTTCCTCGGTCGGCAGACGCATTTTACGCAAGACTACCGCGCTGTCCTCGGTAATGTTAACCACGTCTTTTACGTAAAGAGCGTTTATCGTTTCGTTGATGCCCTTCAAAGGATAGGTATTGGTTACGGTCTCTCCGTCGATAACTTCGGTTATTTCCTTGGTTTTGTAAATCGGATTGCCGTATTCGTCGAGTTTTATTTCTCCGTTTTCGTCAAGTTCGTACTGCGACTCTATGGAACTGTATTTCAACGCCTTCAACGTCATGTTGGAGTCGTCGTTTATCGTTATCAGTTCGCAGAGGAACATACTCTTTATCGTGGTGTCGGTGCTCGCCGCCCCTATATCCTTTATCGCCACGTCCTTGAGTTCCCGCAACACGGCGTTGCTTTCGTCGGTTATCTCGATGACCTCTCCCAGCGTGTAACTCTCAAAATCCGAAAAAGCCGTGGCAAGCGGACTCGCCAGAAATTCGGCGTCGGAAAAGATCGGCATATCCGGGAATTCTATCCCGAACTTGTCTTTTGCGTTGTTTATGGTGAGGTTGTTGCTGACGGTTTCGCCGAGTTTGTCGAGGGTGGAAGTTTTCACGACTTCCGCGTCCACTCCGATAACTTCCTCGATGGTGTTGCTGATTATACTGACGCCTATCAGTTTTTCCAAAGCGCCGATTTCCTTACTCGACATATCGGAAACCGCGGCAAGAATTTCCTTCCCCCAGTCCATAACGCTCATGGCTTTTACGGAATCGTCGAAAGCAAGTTCCACCGAAGTGTTTTTCTCTACCTGGTCGCTTATGGTGCCGACCATTCCGTCTTTGGTAAGAACTATGTACCCTCCGACGGCCAGTCCGCCTAAAGTAAGCACTACGCCTAAAAGAATACAGAGGATAACCAACAAGGCTTTCCCCACGCATCCTCCGGCAAATCCGGTAAATTTCATATTCTCCTCCTGTAATCTGTTAAAAGGTTTCGCCGCTAAACTGCGGTAGCGGCGATGATTTTGTCGATGACTTCCTTGATGTTGAAGCTTTCGGTCAGGAATTTATAAATATAGTTGTTTTCAAACAATATCTTAGTAAGCGTGCTGTCCTCTATGAGGTTGTTGACGGGGATTATCCATTCGTATGTTCCCAGCAAACGTATCACGGCAAGACTTCCCCAAACGATAACCGCCGCTATCACCAGTCCGAGTATCGCCCCTATCAGTTTGTTTACGAAATGACCGAAATATGTAGCGGTAACGAATTTCTTGATAAGCATCATAATGAGTTTCACTACGATGGCGAAAATAATAAGCAACGCCACGAACACTATCGCCATCACGATATAGCCTACCAGCGTGGAACTCAATACCGTTATGAACGGCACGCCGTTTTCGGCGTCCACCTTATCGGCTATCACCTTTTCGATAATACCGCTGAACATAGAGTAGTTGGTACCTTTGAGAAGGTCGGCAAAGGGGTGAGCCACACCGTCGGCGATAAAGCCCAGTTCGTTAGCCTGTCCGTCTCCGTCAATGTCGTAATACTGAATGATCACGTCCCCGTTGGGTAAGGATTCGGAAAGAGGTTGATCCAAAGCCTGGGTAAGACGTTCGTCGAGAGTGGTCTTTTCCACCACGAATCCCGTAACTGTAGAAAGAAGCACCACGGTCAAAATAATGGCGAGCAACGACGAAACCAATCCAAAGATAAGCTTATACATTCCTCTCCAGATGCCGAATATCAGCAGCAGAACCGTCAATACCACGACGATTATATCCAAAACGATTCCCGACACGAGTCCTCCCTACGGCACTTACAGCCTAAATAATGTATGAAATAATTATACTTAATAAGCATAGTTTAGTCAAGAGGTCCCGCGGCAATTTTACTTTGCGGGAATATTTGTTAATTTTTTGGTCAAAACTTAAGCATTATGAAAACGTACTTCCGAAACAAACCGGTAATAATATGTATAGGAACGCCCCAGGTATGCGGAGACAGTCTCGGACCGAGGGTGGGAGATCTCCTTGTGGAAAAATATAACGTGGACGCTTACGTTTACGGCAGAAGCGCCCGTCCCGTCAACGGAGTAAATTATAACCGTTACGTCGAACACGTCAAAACTCACCATCCGCACAGCCTGATAATCGCCGTGGACGCCTGTTTAGGCGAAAAAAAGGACGTGGGCAGGATAAAATATACCGTCAAAGGCTTACGAGCGGGCGCCGCTCTCAACAAAAATCTCGCTTCCGTCGGCGACATCGGTATCCTCGGCGTCATCGCGGAAAAAAGCGGTAACAACCTCCTTTCTCTTATGAAAGCCGACGAAACCACGGTTTCGCTGACCGCCGAAAAGGCCGCCGAAAAAATTTTTGCCGTCCTCTCGTCTTTAAGATTAAATTATATCTCCCGTTCTACCATAATAAGAGTGTAACGCTTTCGTTGCCGAAATTTTTCCCGCGGTTTCCCTTCCGAAACAAACGAATTTACGGCGCCGTCGGCGATTTTAATCCGTTCGTTTCTTTTCGCGAAGCGAACGGAAAACACAAAAAAAGCGGATTTCGTTGCATATTATCGGACTTCGTGCTATAATATGGCAATACCGATATAATTTTAAGCGTTGAGGAAAAAATGCCCGAAAACAAACAAAATAATAAAAAATCTTTGATATTTATTCTGATAGCGATAGTCATAATCGTGGTGGTTGCTATTGTTTTAATGCAGAGCCTCGGCTCGAGAGTCCCCACTTTATCGTATTCGGATTTTCTCTACTACCTCTATGAAGGACGGGTAACGGGCGTCATAATGACCGACAGTTACACCGCGAGAGTCCTTCTTGCCCCCCTGCCGCAGGGCAGCGAAGTTCCCGAAGGCGTCCTTGTAGGAAAGGGTTATACTTTGGAACAGTTCGTTCAAAGCAACAAAAACAGCGACTTTTACGTCGTAGTCGATTCCCGCAACACCATAAGCGACACCATAATGGACGTTTGCGAAGCGAAAGGCTACACCGTGCCGTACATCGATTTGAACGATCCCAACAGCGGCACCAGCTGGTCCACGATAATTTCCATAATGAGTTTCGTGCTTATAGCGGGGCTCGCCATACTGATGTTCTTCTCGTTAAGAGGCGGCAAAGGCGGCAACAACGCCCTCAATTTCGGCAAGACCAAAGCCCGTATCGCCAACAACGTCAAAGTCAAATTCACCGACGTTGCCGGAGCGGAAGAGGAAAAGGAAGAACTGCGTGAAATCGTGGAATTTCTCAAATCTCCCAAAAAATTCATAAACCTCGGCGCAAAAATTCCCAGAGGCGTGCTCCTCGTAGGTCCTCCCGGAACGGGTAAAACCTTGTTTGCGAAAGCCGTGGCAGGCGAAGCCAACGTGCCTTTCTTCTCCATATCCGGTTCGGATTTCGTGGAAATGTTCGTGGGCGTGGGCGCAAGCAGAGTAAGAGACTTGTTCGCCCAGGCTAAGAAGAATATGCCTTGTATCGTATTTATCGACGAAATAGACGCCGTGGGTCGTCAGAGAGGAGCAGGTCTCGGCGGCGGTAACGACGAAAGAGAACAGACCCTCAACCAGTTACTGGTGCAAATGGACGGTTTCGACACCAACGACGGGATCATAATCATGGCTGCCACCAATAGAGCCGACATTCTCGACCCCGCTCTTTTACGTCCCGGTCGTTTCGACAGACAGATTTACGTCAACTCTCCCGACGTCAAGGGAAGGGAAGCCATCTTCAAGGTGCACGCCCGTAACAAACCCGTTTCCCCCGAAGTGGATTTCAAATCCCTCGCCCGCCTTACCAGCGGTTTTTCGGGAGCGGATATAGCCAACCTTCTCAACGAAGCGGCGATCCTTGCCGCCCGTAACAACCGTCAGACCATACTGATGGTGGATATACTCGAAGGTATCAATAAGGTCATCGCAGGCCCTCAGAAAAAGAGCCGCATAATTACCGAAAGCGACAAGCGCATAACAGCCTACCACGAAGCAGGCCACGCCATAGTGGGTCGTCTTATGAAACACTGCGACGCCGTGCAGGAAGTCAGTATCATTCCCAGAGGAATGGCGGCAGGCTACACTCTGAGCCGTCCCAAAAACGACAACAGTCACATAACCAAGAACAAATTGAACGACGAAATAACCATGATGCTCGGGGGCAGAGCCAGCGAGGAACTGGTCATTCAGGACATTTCCACCGGCGCAAGCAACGATATAAAGAGAGCTACCGACATAGCCCGCAGAATGGTCTGCGAATGGGGTATGAGCGAACGTCTCCCCAACGTTTTCTTCGGCGGCGAACACGAAGTGTTCATAGGACGTGACTATCAGACCCAGACCACTTACAGCGACGACGTGGCGGCTATCATTGACGAAGAGATCAAAAAGATAATAGACACCAACTACGCCCGAGCCAAAGAGTGCCTTGCTTCCCACAGAGAAGTTATGGACAATATGGTAAAACTCCTGTTCGAAAGAGAAACCATCTACGGCGACGAAGTGGATATGCTTATGGAAGGGAAATCCTTGGAAGAGATCAACGCTTATATCGACGAAAAACTGGCAAAACAGAAAAAGGAAAGCGAAAAGCCCGCTCCGATAATCACCCCCGTTTTCGTTCCCGCTTCCACCATAATCTTACCTGCGCCCGAAGCTAAAACGGACGAGAAGACCGACAAACCTGCCGACGGATCCGAGGAAAAGAATGCCGAGGCGGAAAAGAAGAACGAAGAAACCCTCGACGGTAAGGAACAAAACGAACCTGCCGACGAAACGGAAAACACCGAAAGCGAAAATAAGGACGAAAAATAGTCTTTTACCTTTTACGCAATAAAAAAAGCGACGGTCTATCCGCCGCTTTTTTATTTGTTTTTAATTTTCTTACCTGAAGTATTTTACCGCCGAAGCGAAGACGTTCATATCGAAGTTTCCGTCCACGTTGCGGTAAAGTCCGTCCTGATACCTTTCGGTATGTCCCATTTTTCCGAAAACTCTGCCGTCGGGGCT
>CALVNL010000051.1 GCA_944349655.1 uncultured Clostridia bacterium | reverse complement strand
ATAGGGTATCCCGTGCTGGTCAGACCGAGTTACGTTCTGGGCGGAAGAGCCATGCAGATAGTGGCAAGCGAAGAAGCCTTGAAAGTTTATCTTAAATCGGCGGTTCTCGTAAACACCGAACAGCCCGTTTTGGTCGATAAATATATCGAAGGAAAGGAACTGGAAGTGGACGCCGTTTGCGACGGAAAAGACGTTTTCGTGCCGGGAATTATGGAACACGTCGAAAAGACGGGTATCCATTCCGGCGACAGTATAAGCGTATATCCCACATTCAGCGTCAGTCAAAAAGCTAAGGAAACTATTCTGGACTATACCAAGAGACTGGGACTCGGGATAGGTATAATAGGACTTTACAATATTCAGTTCATTGTGGACAAGAACGAAGACGTTTACGTTATAGAAGTCAACCCCCGTTCCTCGAGAACGGTCCCGTTCCTCTCCAAGGCGACGGGTTATTCCCTTGCCGACATAGCCACCCTCGTTATGCTCGGAAAGAGTTTGAAGGAACAAGGATTTACCGAATTGTATCCGCCCGAAAAAGAGAAATGGTACGTTAAAGCTCCTGCCTTTTCCTTCTCCAAACTCAGCGGACTGGACGCTTACCTTTCCCCGGAAATGAAGTCCACGGGCGAAGCCATAGGTTACGACAACAAACTTACCCGCGCGCTGTATAAAGCCCTGCAGTCCTCGGGAATGAACGTGGCAAATTACGGTACCATATTCGTTACAATCGCCGATAAGGACAAGGAAGAAGCGTTGCCGCTTATCAGAAGATTTTATAACCTCGGTTTCAATATCGAAGCTACGCAAGGGACGGCTGATTTTCTAAAAAAACACGGCATACGCACCAGGGTAAAGAAAAAGATAAAAGAAGGAAGCGAGGAGATACTCGACTCCATCAGAAAAGGCTACGTCAATTACATCATCAGCACCAGAGACATAGACAGCTCTATGCACGTTCATTCCGACGGGTACCTCATAAGGCGTTGCGCCGTGGAAAACAACGTGACCATGTTCACTTCTCTCGATACCGTGAGAGTGTTGCTGGATGTTTTGGAAGAAATTACGATTTGTATCTCCACAATAGATAGTTAGGGTGCCGAAATGCAGACTTTAATGCTTACAGTTAAATCGAACGAAAGACTTAATCACGACACTTTTTCCTTGGTGTTGGAAGGGGATAACCTTACTTTTTCCGCTCCGGGGCAGTTTGTGAACGTCGATATACCCGGGTTGTATCTACGCAGACCCATATCCGTTTGCCAAAGTACCGACACCACCGTCAGACTGGTTTTTAAGGTGGTGGGGAAAGGTACCGCCCTTATGGCAGGATATAAACAAGGCGACGTAGTGGACGTACTCAGTCCGCTCGGAAACGGTTTCGACGTCAATGCGGAAGGGAAGAAAGCCTTGCTCGTAGGCGGCGGCGTCGGGACTCCTCCTTTACTCGGGCTTGCAGAAGAACTTTTGAAAAAGGGCAAGGAAGTCAAAGCCGTGTTGGGGTTCAATACCGCGTCCGACATTATTTTGGAAAAGGATTTCCGTTCTCTTTTGGGAGAGGGAAACGTCACCGTCACCACAATGGACGGCTCGGCGGGCAAAAAAGGACTTGTTACCGACGCGCTCGAGGAGTGCGACGTCTTGTATTCCTGCGGACCCTTGCCTATGATGAAAGCCGTCGCCCAAAAGGTAAAATGCAAATGTTATTTCAGTCTGGAGAGCCGTATGGGTTGTGGTTTCGGAGCGTGTATGGGCTGTTCGATACAGACCGCTAACGGCGCAAAAAGAGTATGCAAGGACGGACCTGTTTTCGACGGAGAGGTGCTTATATGGTAGATCTTTCGGTAAAATTATGTAATCTTTCGTTGGATAACCCCGTTATCCCGGCAAGCGGCACTTTCGGTTACGGCAGGGAATACCTAGATTTTTACGATCCGAATATCCTCGGGTCCTTTTCCTTCAAAGGCACGACGAAAGAGCTTCGTTTCGGAAATCCCGCTCCGAGGATAGCCGATTGCACCGCAGGTATGATAAATTCCGTTGGATTGCAGAATCCCGGGGTGGAAGAGGTTTTGAGAACCGAACTTCCCGAAATGAAAAAGGTTTTCAAGAAAAAAGTTATTGCCAACGTATGCGGTTTTTCGGTGGAGGAATACGTTTACGTTGCGGAAAAACTCTGCGCCGACGAGTCGGTGGGGATAATCGAACTCAATATAAGTTGTCCCAACGTTCATAACGGCGGAATGAGTTTCGGGACCGACGCAAAGTGCGCTTACGAAGTTACTTATGCCGTTAAAAAATCCGTGACCAAACCCCTTATGGTGAAACTGAGTCCCAACGTTACGGATATTACCGTTATCGCCAAGGCGTGCGAGGATGCGGGAGCGGACGCGGTCAGCCTTATAAATACGCTTTTGGGAATGAGAATAGATTTGAAAACCAAAAAACCCGTAATTTATAACAAGACGGGCGGTTTTTCGGGACCTGCGGTTTTTCCCGTGGCGTTACAGGCGGTTTACCGTACCTACGAAAAGGTTAATATACCGATAGTGGGAATGGGGGGCGTATCGAGTGCGGAGGACGTTATCGAAATGATGCTTGTCGGGGCTACGGCCGTTCAGATAGGCACCGCAAATCTCAAAAATCCCTATGCGTGCAAGGAAATAATCGACCTTTTACCCGCAGTTATGGAAAAATACCGAATTAAATCGTTAAAAGAAATTATAGGAGGAGCGCACCGATGAGTAAAGACGTAATAGTGGCGTTGGACTTCCCGTCCAAAGAGGAAACTTTGGCTTTTCTGGATAAGTTCACGGGAAGAAAACCTTTCGTAAAGATAGGAATGGAATTGTTTTATGCAGAAGGCCCGTCCATAGTAAGAGAGATAAAAGCGAGAGGACACAAGATTTTCCTCGATCTGAAACTTCACGATATACCCAATACCGTAAAGAAAGCCATGGCGAGCTTGTCGAGACTGGACGTGGATATGTGCAATCTGCACGCCGCGGGCGGTTCGGAAATGATGAAATACGCTTTGGAAGGATTGAAAAGAGCGGACGGCACGAGACCGATACTTATTGCGGTGACCATACTTACCAGTATCGGACAGGAAACGCTGGAAAAGGAACTGAAGATTGCTTTGCCGCTGGAAAAAACGGTAACGGAATACGCCTATCTTGCTTCGCAAAGCGGACTGGACGGCGTGGTATGTTCGCCTTTGGAAGCGGGCAAGGTCAAGGACGTTTGCGGTAAAGGGTTTCTTACCGTTACGCCGGGGGTGCGTTTTGCCGACGGCGAAAAGGGCGACCAGGTGAGGGTTACCACTCCCGCAAGAGCCGCCGAATTAGGTTCGGACTATATCGTGGTGGGCAGACCCATAACCGCAGCGGCGGATCCTGTAGCCGCTTACGAAAGAGCTTGCAGGGAATTTTTAGGCGAATAAGGAAAAAGGAGTATAGATATGGAAAAGAAAATTGCGAGAGATCTGTTGAAAATAAAGGCGGTCTTTTTACGTCCCAACGAACCTTTCACCTGGGCGAGCGGAATTAAAAGTCCCATTTACTGCGACAACCGCCTGACTTTGTCCGATCCCGAAGTGCGTTCGGACGTGGAACACGGGTTGAAAGCCCTTATCGAAAAACATTTTCCCGAAGCCGAAGTTCTGATGGGGACGAGTACGGCGGGGATAGCTCACGCTGCGATAACGGCGTATCTTATGAACTTGCCCTGCGGATACGTCCGTTCCTCGGCAAAAGACCACGGCAGAACCAATAAAATCGAAGGAAAACTCCTTCCCGGGCAGAAAACCGTGGTTGTGGAAGACCTTATCAGTACCGGCGGAAGCGTCATAGACGTAGTCGATACGCTCAGAGAAGAGGGAGCGGACGTCCTCGGCATAGTCAGTATCTTTACTTACGGAATGGCAAAGGGGCTTGCCCGTCTTGCCGACGCCGACGTCAAAAATTACAGTCTTTCCAATCTCGACGCACTTTGCGAAGCGGCGGAGGAAGACGGACTCATCACTTCCGACGAGAAAAAGGCTATATTGAAATTCCGTGACAATCCTTCCGACGAAAGCTGGATTAAGGCGTAAAGGATATACCAAAAACCGAGAGGTAAAAATGAGACATTTACTGGATATTACCGATTTTTCGGTAAAGGAGATAAGCGACCTTATCGAGAGGGCGAAGGATATAATAAGCAATCCTTCCGTTTACAGGGAAGCCTGCCGCTATAAGAAACTCGCCACCTTGTTTTTCGAGCCGAGTACCCGTACCAGACTCAGTTTCGAGGCGGCTATGTTCGAACTGGGCGGCAACGTATTAGGCTTCGAAGCGGCGAGCAGCAGTTCCACCGCCAAGGGCGAATCGGTATGCGACACGATAAGGACGGTGTCGCAGTACGCCGATATAATAGTCATGCGGCACCCCGACGAAGGAGCGCCTTTTGCGGCGGTACTCGATACCGGCGTTCCGATAATAAACGCAGGCGACGGCGGACACAACCACCCCACGCAGACCCTTGCCGATTTACTGACCATTTACCGCAGACACGGCAGACTGGACAATCTTACCGTAGGACTTTGCGGCGATCTGAAATTCGGGAGGACGGTCCATTCTCTCATAAGGGCCATGTCCAATTACGACAACATCCGTTTCGTATTGATTTCTCCCGAGGAATTGAAAATTCCCGAATATATCACAGCCGAACTCGACAAGAAAAAAGTCCCCTACAAGGAAACTGCCGATATGGCTGAATTTATGCCCGAACTGGATATTCTGTATATGACGAGGGTTCAAAGGGAACGGTTCGAGACGGCAGAAGAGTACGAAAGGCTGAAAGACTGCTATATCCTCACCCCCGAAAGAATGAGATCCGCTTCGGAAACGATGAGCGTCCTGCACCCGTTGCCGAGAGTAAACGAAATTTCCCACGAAGTGGATTCCGACCCGAGAGCCTGTTATTTCGAACAGGTGGCAAACGGCAAGTATATGAGAATGGCGCTTATTCTGAAATTACTGTCGGCGTGCGAAAAGGGCGAAGAAAAGCCGATAACCTTCTATCCCTCCGACAAAAAATGCAAGAATCTGCATTGTATTACCGCAAAAGAACCCGAACTCAAGAGCCTGAAAATAATCAAAGACGGCAAGGAAAGGTGTTATTATTGCGAAAGCGAATTGCATTGATTTCCGTAAAAAGAAAAATTTTGATTTAAACTAATAAATTTTCTCACACTAACGGTATTATGAAAAAGATAATACCGTTTATTTTTGCTATAATTCTGGTCGTGACGACTGTTTCGGCGGGCGGTATCGCTTTTGCCGACGAGGCGGTAAAGGCAGACGAAAGGGCGATCCCCGTCCTGATGTATCACAGTGTCCTGAAGTCTAAGAAAGGCACTTACTTTGTCAGTCCCGAACAGTTGGAAAAAGATATTTCCGAAATAAAAAACGCAGGATACGAGTTCGTTTTTCCCGAAGAAATAATAGCTTTTGCCGAAGGAAGGGGCGATCTTCCCGAAAAACCTATAATGTTCACTTTCGACGACGGACACTACAACAATATGTATTACGGAACGGACATTCTGAAAAAATATTCGGCAAAAGCCGTGATAAACGTTATAGGAGCGTTCAGCGAATTTTCATCGACAAGCGGCGACGACAGCAATCCGAATTATTCCCACCTGACCTGGGGACAGATAGGCAAACTTTACGAAAGCGGATATTTCGTCTTCGGCAACCACACCTACAATATGCATTCTTTCAAACCTCGATACGGTATTATGCCTAAAACGGGCGAGAGCGAAACCGAATACGCCGAGGCTTTCCGAAACGATTTTTTGAAAAATCAGGAAAAATTGATTGCCGCAACGGGAGTTAAGCCCACTGTTTTTGCTTATCCTTTCGGTCGATATAACGAAAAAGCCGACGGAATTCTGAAAGAAGAAGGAATAAAAATAACCTTAACCTGCAACGAAGGCGTGAGCGTGGTTAAAAAAGGCGAAGGGGAATGTTTTTTGAAACTGCGAAGAATAAACCGTAGCGGAGAGTATTCCACCGACGACGTGCTGGCGAGAATCCACGGAGCAAAATAAGAAACAAAAAAATCAGTTAAGAGGAAGGATTTTTGCGGAAAAGTCCTTGAGGTCGATGATGAGAAGTTTATGGCGTAAGGACGGGTAACCTAAAAGCGTCTTGCACGCTTCCGCCACTTCGCAGCTGGCTATATTCGC
>CALVNL010000050.1 GCA_944349655.1 uncultured Clostridia bacterium | reverse complement strand
GCTTATCCGAGCCGAAAGGCTGATACATATTCATTTTGTTCCCTCTTTTTTGAGAAAAACGTCGGCATTGCGCCGGCGTTTTTCTCTTATTCGGGGAAAAAAGTATTTTTTACCCTGTACTAACGGCAACGAAATTACCATAAAAATAATGTATGAATGTTTTTTTCAGCGGCGTACTTCTCGTCTGTTCTCTTCTGTTACTGATTTTTTCTCCCGAAAAACTACTCGACTCGCTTTTGACGGGAGGAAGCGAAGGTTTGACTTTTTCTCTGAAACTTTTTGCCGTTTATGCCGTATGGCTGTCCATACTCGACCTTTGGAAAAAACTCGGGATAGACCGTTTCCTCGGTAAAATTTTGTCGAAAGTCACAAAAAAGGTTTTTCCCGACGAAAACGACCTTTGTTACGACGCTCTTTCGGTTAATTTATCCGCAAATATGCTCGGAATGGGCGGCGCGGGTACCCCTGCAGGAATAAAAGCCGCGGAAAATATGCAATCGAAAAAAAACCGCATTATGCTTATCGTGATAAATTCTTCTTCCGTCCAGCTTATCCCCACCACGATAATCGCAATGCGAAGTTCCTACGGTAGCGTAACCGACATTATCCTTCCTTCCCTCATCGCGACTTTCGTCAGTACTTTCAGCGGATTTCTCGCGGTAAAATTTCTGGTAAAATGATTTACGTCATTCCCGCCGTGATACTGCTTACCGTGGCGGCGGCTTGCCTGAAAAGAAAATCGGTCTACGACAGTTTTATCGCAGGGACTAAAGAAAGCTGGACTCTTATTATTTCTCTCTTACCCTATCTTGCCAGCGTTTTTATGCTCATAGAAATATTCAGAGTTTCGGGAGTGAGTCAAAAGATAAGTGACGTTTTAGCTATCCCTTTATCGTGGTTAGGTATCCCTAAAGAGCTTTGTGAACTTCTTATCCTTCGTCCTCTTTCGGGTTCGGGAAGCCTTGCGGTCGTGGAAAAAATATTTGCCGATTACGGCGTGGACAGCTATGTCGCGAGATGCGCGTCGGTTATTATGGCCGCCAACGACACCGTGCTTTACATTACCGCCGTTTACCTTTCGACGTCGAAAGACAAGTCGTCGGGAGCGGCTATTCCGATATCCCTTTTTACTTCGTTGCTCGGAGCGGTGACCGCTTGTCTTTTATGCAGGATAATGTAAAAAAATTTATAGCTCCAAAGAAAGTTTATATACTCTGTTTTTCGGAACGGAAAGTCGTTCCGTAACTTCTTTTACAGCGTTTTTTTTATCCTTCCCCGAAGATATTTCGGCTGACAGCATTTCCCTTATATCTCTGTCGGAAACTTCCTTTTTTTCCGCAGGTTCGCAAATAATGACGTATTCGCCTTTCGGTTCCTCTTCACGCAAAACCGAAAGGAGCCCCACCTTTACGCTTTCGTAAATTTTAGTGATTTCTTTTACCAGATAAACTGTGGTTTCGCCTAATTCCGAATACAAAAAATCCAGATTTTTGTTCAGATCGTGAGGAGCGCTGTAAAAAATAAGGTTTGCTCCCGTCTCTTTATGTGCGGAAATTAAATTTATTTTGTCTTTGTTTTTTTCGGGAAGAAAACCGAGAAAAGTAAACGCTCCCGTAACCCCCGTCAACGCTATCGCGCTCACGAAAGCGCAGGCACCGGGACAAACGGTGTATTCCAGTTCTCTTTTCCGCAATTCCTTAACCAATACGCTGCCGGGGTCGCTTATGCAAGGCATACCCGCGTCGCTCACTAAAGCTACGTTTTTTCCGCCTTCCACGAGGTCGGCTAAATATACGCTTCCCTCTTTTTCTTTGTGTTTATAGTAGCTTACAAGCGGCTTTTTTATTCCGAGATGGGCTAAAAGCGTAGCGGTATGTCTGGTGTCTTCGCAAGCTATTACGTCAACCTCGGCAAGAACTTTTTTTGCACGGACGGTTATGTCCCCGAGATTTCCTATAGGGGTCGCCACAATGAAAAGTTTACTCATTTATTGTAAAGTCTCCTTGCGATTTCGCCGTAGAAATTGTCTTCTTCGTAAACCGTTATCGGTTCCGGCACCAGGAGCGAAGGCTTTGCTCCTTTTTTGCCTTCTACGATAAATACGTCGATTTCTTTGCCTTTTTTTGGTTGAATAAGGTAAAGTTTTTTCGGTTCGATTTTGGCGTTTCTCATAGCGCACAGTACGTCGGTTAAACGTCGGGCTTTGTTTACGGTATAAAACAATCCTCCGTAACGCAACAAAGCCGAAGCCGCGCCAACCGTCTCTTCCACCGTAAGCATAATTTCCGTTTTTGCCACGGTCTTTTCGTTTTTCTCTTCGCTCGCTTTTTCGTAAGGCGGATTTGAAATAACCACGTCGAAATTGTTTCCGATGATTTTTTCCACTCCTTGAGCCGGAGCGCAAACTATTTTTACCCTGTCCGAAAGCCCGTTATACTCCACGCTTCGGCTCGCCATATCCGCAAGCCTTTCCTGAATTTCCACCCCTACGACTTCTTTCGGAGTGAATTTTGCCGCTACGAGTATGGCAATAATCCCGCTGCCCGTACCTATGTCCGCCACTCTGTCCGTGCGTTTGACTTTTGCGAGATTGCTTATCAGCACGCTGTCGGAAGTAAAACAGTATCCCTCGGGATGCTGAATAATTTTCAGTCCTTTATACTCGAGGTCGTCGAGTCTTTCGCCTTCTTTTAACATAAATTTATTATAATAAAAAAACCCTCTTTTGTCAAAAAATTAACCTTTCTTTGAAATAATATATTCCAGGACTGGACTTGAAGGGCGAAAAGTAGTATAATAAGTCTAATCAAAAATCAGGAGGTCATTTATGCCACTTGTTACAAGTACCGAAATGTTCAAAAAAGCCTACGAAGGCGGATATGCTATCGGAGCTTTTAACGTAAACAACATGGAAATAATTCAAGGAGTCGTCGGAGCGGCAATGGAAGAAAAGGCTCCCCTTATCTTACAGGTATCCAGCGGCGCCAGAAAATACGCTAACACCATTTATCTTAAAAAAATGGTAGAAGCCGCAGTAGAAGAAAGCGGACTGCCCATCTGTCTGCACCTCGACCACGGCGACACTTTCGAACTCTGCAAAGACTGCGTGGATAACGGTTTTACTTCCGTTATGATCGACGCGTCCCACCACAGTTTCGAAGAAAACATCAAAATCACCCGTAGCGTCGTGGAATACGCTCACGACCACGGCGTAGTAGTCGAAGCCGAACTCGGACGTCTTGCAGGGATAGAAGACGCCGTCAACGTCAGCGACAAGGACGCGGCTTACACCGATCCCGATCAGGTTCAGGAATTCGTGAACCGCACCGGAGTGGACAGCCTTGCAATAGCCATAGGCACCAGCCACGGCGCATTCAAATTCAAAGGCGAACCCAAACTCCGCTTCGATATCCTCGAAGAAGTAGGAAAACGCCTCCCCGGTTTCCCTATCGTTTTGCACGGAGCAAGTTCCGTTCCGCAGTATCTGGTGGAACAGATCAACGAATACGGCGGCAATATGCCCGGAGCTAAAGGCGTTCCCGAAGAAATGCTTCGTCAGGCCGCCACGATGGCTGTCTGCAAAATCAATATCGACTCCGATATTCGTATGGCGGTTACCGCAACCATCAGAAAATATTTCAAGGAAAACCCCTCTCATTTCGATCCCCGTCAATACCTCGGGCCGGCGAGAAACGCCGTCAAGGAAATCGTCCGTCACAAACTCGTCAACGTGCTCGGATGCAACGGGAAAGCGTAATTTTCCGCTTAACTTAAATCCGAAAAAGGAACCGTCACAGGTTCCTTTTTTTTATTAAATGTTATGAAAAAAGCCGCAAACATTTTTGCGGCTTACTTTTTAATTACTTAGAGGATTAAAACTCGTCTCCTCTCAATTTTGCTCTCTGGATTTTTCCCGAAATGGTCTTAGGAAGCTCTTTGACAAATTCCACTATACGGGGATATTTATAGGGAGCGGTATGCTCTTTTACAAAGTTTTGAATTTCTTTAACCAGTTCGTCACTCCCTTCCGCACCCTTGACAAGGACGATGGTGGCTTTTACTACCATTCCTCTCACTGGGTCAGGCACGCCCGTTACCGCCACTTCCAGAACAAGCGGATGCTCCATAATCACCGATTCGATTTCAAACGGCCCGATACGGTATCCGCTGGATTTTATGATATCGTCGGTACGTCCGATGTACCAGTAATATCCGTCGTTGTCTTTCCAGGCAGTATCTCCGGTATGATAAAGCCCGTCGTGCCATACTTCGTCCGTTAACGACCTGTCGCCGTAATAAGATTTGAAAAGTCCTACCTGTTCCTTATCGGTACGCAAGACGATTTCTCCCACTACGCCGGCTTCCACGCTGTTACCGTTCTCGTCCACTATATCGACGTTGTATTGAGGATTAGGTTTACCCATACTGCCGGGTTTAGGTTCCATTCCTATAAGATTGGCGACGGTAAGAGTAGTCTCCGTCTGTCCGAAACCTTCCATAAGTTTTATACCCGTAGCATTATAGAACTGCTTAAAAACTTCGGGGTTCAATGCTTCACCGGCGATTGTGCAGTACTTAAGCGAAGTCAGATCGTATTTCGATAAATCCTCTTTTATAAAGAAACGATACATCGTAGGCGGAGCGCAGAAAGTCGTTATTTTGTATTTTGCAAAGAGCGGCAAAATATCGTCTGCGTGGAAACGGTCGAAGTCGTAAGTGAAAACACAAGCTTCGGCAAGCCACTGTCCGTAGAGTTTTCCCCAAACGGCTTTTCCCCAACCCGTGTCGGAAATGGTGAAATGTATTCCTTCGGGATCTACGTTATGCCACCATACTGCGGTCACGATGTGTCCTATCGCGTATTTATGGTTATGCGTGGCGACTTTGGGATAACCCGTGGTACCCGACGTAAAATACATCAGCATATCTTCGCTCGCCATAGGTCTTTCCTCTTCCGGAAGCTCCAGCGTGTCGGGATAGGCTTCGATACCCTTGTCGAAATTGTCCCAGCCTTCTCTGTCTACGTTTATTACGGCTTTGAACTGTATTCCGTCGTATTCGGCGCAAGCGGCGTCGACTTCGTCGCATACTCCGTCGTTGGGGGTGCAGACTATAGCTTTAACGTGAGCCGCCTTGAAACGATATACGAAGTCCTTTTTCATAAGCTGGTGCGTAGCCGGTATGGTGACTGCTCCGAGTTTATGCAACGCAACGATACAGAACCAGAATTCGTAGCGGCGTTTCAGTACCAGCATAACTTTATCGCCCTTTCTTATTCCCTTTGCGCGGAAATAGTTGGCTGTCATATTGGAGTAACGGGAAATATCGCCGAAAGTAAATATTCGCTCTTCTTTATTCTGTCCCAACCAGACCATTGCTTTCTTGTCGGGGGTACGACGGGCTATTTCGTCCACTACGTCGTAGCCGAAGTTAAAGGTGTCGGGAATGTTGAATGTAATATTCTTTAACATTCCGTTTTCGTCGATAGTTTCGTTGACGTACTTTTTATACAGTCTTTCCATATTTGTACTCCTTTTTTGGAGATTTACATAAAAAAATCTCCATAATATCCGATATTATGGAGAGACGAATTATCTTAAATCCGCGGTACCACTCTCTTTACCCCGTAAAACCGAGGTCGCTCATGTATCCAGCAATACATTATCCTACTATCGTAAGGAAAACGGTCCGATTACTTGCTTAACGCTTTCACCGAGCAGGCTCAGAGGTGATTCTGCAAAAACGCTCATACCGTCTCACACCAACCGACGGCTCTCTGAAAATCGCCTTCTCTGCACTGTCCTCATCACAGCCGATTAAGTTAATATCATTATAAAACCTTATAAATTCAATGTCAATTATTTTTTTCAATTTTTTTAGTGGGATGAATTTTTACTCCTTTTCTTTTGCGGATAATCCCCGCTACGATATTACATAACAGGAACAGCAAAGCCGTATCTGCAAGATATATCCACATAAAGTCGGTTCCCGGGGTGTAAGAAAAGAATTCCAGTTCGAAACTGAATGCTTGTTTTAATCCGTCTGTAAAGGCAGGCGGCATATTTTTGGAAAGCTCCTGCAACGCTCCGTCCATAAAATAATTACGGAAAAGTCCCCCCGTGGAACTACCGGGTATTATCGTAGTGAAATATCTTATCCCTTCGGGGAATGCGCTTATAGGCATATACGCTCCGACAAGAAAACCTATAACCGCGCTGAAAATTCCGCTGAATGCTCCGCTTGCCGAGGACGTGTTTATAAAACTCATCACAAACATCATAAGCAAAACGGAATTCGTTACGGAAAGAAGCAAAACTCCGATATTTACGAATACGTCGGACGCCGTCATATAAAACGAACCCGATGCGGCTAAATAAATTAGTCCGACTGCAAAAACGGCAAGACAAATAAGAAGCGTTATGAAATAGAAGGACAGGAAATAACCTAACGTCAAGACGGAAGGTTTGACTGGAGTGGAGGTAAAATCCTTAAAAAGATTTTTTTCCTTGTCGCTTATCATAACGAGCATAGAGTTCAAAGCGACGGTAAGACTGCTGACGCACATTATGCCTGCGATGAGCCAGCTGTCCACAAAAGCGGAAATAAGCTTCTCGTCCACCTGCACGCCTTCGGGAAAATAGGATTTTACCGTCAACACCTGCAGATCGCCCAAAAAGAAAACGTACAGCATAAGAACGATAAGCGGACTCAGTAACGAAAAAAATACCGTGGCTTTATCCCTGAAAAATAAAAGTATATTCCGTTGAGCGAACTGAACCGTCGCAAAAAAATC
>CALVNL010000049.1 GCA_944349655.1 uncultured Clostridia bacterium | reverse complement strand
GTGAAAGTTTTGGACGCGCTCTGCAAGCAAAGTTCCGCCACTCTCTTCGTCGCTCCCATAACGTTAGCCGGATTGATGGCTTTATCGGTGGAAATAAGTATAAACTTTTTAACTCCGCTTGCGTTGCATTGTTCCAGCACGTTTTTGGTGCCGAAAACGTTGTTTTTGACGCTCTCGTCGGCGGAAATTTCCATCATCGGAACGTGTTTGTAAGCGGCGGCGTGGAAAACCACGTCGGGACGGTAGAAGTCCATGACTTCCTTGAGTTTTCCTTTATCCCTTACCGACCCCATTTCCAGAGAATATCTCTTGCGGTCGTGAATCTTTTTCAGTTCTTCGTTGAATTCGAACATTCCGTTTTCGTGATGATCGAAAATAACCAGGTGTTTGCACCCGTATTTCAATGCCTGACGACAGAGTTCGCTTCCTATGCTTCCCGCGCCCCCCGTAACCATAATCACTTTGTCTTTTATGAAGCCGTCCACCAGTTCCTTGTCCATAGTATGCTCGTCTCTGTGCAGAAGGTCCTCGATTTTTATATTTCTTATGCTTATTACGTCGGAATTGAGTTCGCTTTGAGCGTCTCGGAAAGCCGACGTTATCATTATCCTGACGTCGAATTGCTTTATGTAGTCGAATATGCTTCTCAATTCGGGCTTGGAAAGATTGGTGATGGCTATCGCTATTACGTTTGCTTTATATTTTTCGATAACCCTTTTTATTTCGTTACGGTCGCCTTCCACGGGGATATTGCTGATGAGATTACCTTCCTTGAGTTTGTCGTCGTCGATAATCGCCACGGGTTCGTACCCGTCGGAAGGATTTTCCAGTAAACGTTTTACGAGCGCGGCTCCGGTATATCCGGCTCCGTAAACTATGACTCTGTTAGCGGGTTTCTTGACGGCGTTCTTGAAACGGAACCTGTAACGGGCTGCGATAATCAGCCTTAACGAGACCCTGTAAAGCGCCGCCATAAAGAAAAACAGCATATAAGCGTTGAAAACCAAAGGATTCGGAACGTTATAGAGGTGTCCTGCGAAAGTAAAGAGCCCTCTGTATAAAAGTCCGAACGCAAGACTGCACACGCCTACCACTATCAGACGGAGAAGTTCCATCGTCCCCGCATAACGCCATACGATACGGTAGACGTTGGCAAAATACATTAAAAGTATGGTGGTTGCGATACAGGGTAAAGCAAGGAGCATCGTCGCCCCGTACCCCGACGGAGAAGGCACGATATTCAGACTGTCGAGGTAATACGCCAGACTGAACATACAGAAGAAAATGAAAATATCTATAAGCATCGGAATTGCGGTAATTCCGTGTTCTCTGAAGAAGCGTTTGATTTTCTTTTTATCGAAAGTGATTTTTTTCATTGGTAAAATATGCCCTTGTCGTCCTCTGCGGGCAGTTCCTCCATAAAGGATTTAATAGCGGAAAAGAGTTTTTCCGAAGCGGAATGCAAAAATGCATTGAAATCGGCAGGCGGGTCGCCGTACTCGTCGTCGGAAATACAACGAAGACAAAGGAACTTTTTCCCCGCTCTGAAAGCGCATTGCGCCACGGCGGCGCTCTCCATATCGCAACAACTTGCTCCGAAAAGGGCGACTATGTTGTCTTTGGTTTCCTTGTCCGCCACGAATTTTTCTCCGCAGGCGGCGACGCCTTTTTTGGCGTTGCAGGACTTTTGCAACAACGCAAACAAGTCCTTATCGGCGGGAAAGAAAATTCTTTCCACGGTGCTTACAAAACCCACCGGATCTCCCAACGGAGAAGTGTCCACGTCGTACTGAACGGCGTTTTCCGCCGCCACCAGGTCGAGGATCCGAACGTCTTTTCCCAGTCCTCCGCTGACGCCGACGCTTATTACCGTATCGGGATTGTAACGGGATATAAGAAGCGCCGTGCCGAACGACGCGTTGACTTTCCCTATTCCGCAAAGGGCGATAACGGCCCTCCGTCCGTTGAAAGATACTTTATAAAATTCCACTCCGTAAAGCGTTTCTTTATCGATTACGTTTTCCGAAAGGAAGGGTTCGGCTTCCTGTTTCATAGCGATAACTATGCCCGTCATATTCTTTTTTTCCCTAAAATTATATTTAATAAATTTTATCACGATATAATTATTAAGTCAACATAATTCCTTTCGCGCCTATTTTGCTTGTCGCTTTTTGGAAAAAATCGTAAAAAAAGCCGCACTTTCGTGCGACTTGTTTTATTGAAAAAAACTTATTTCGACTCAGCCTATCAGTTTGCAGACGAGATCGGCAAGACGGGTGGGGTTCTCCACGGCGACGCCTTCGATTAAAAGCGCTTGGTCATACAGCACTTCCGCAAGCATTTTCAACCTGTCTTTGTCCTCGGCGTAAAGTTTCTTTACCGTTTCGAAAACCGGGTGCGACGCGTTTATTTCCAACACTTTTTCGGCTTTTATTTTATCCTTGGGAGCGTTGGGCATACTGTTGATGACCTTTTCCATTTCGATGGTCAGTTCCCCTTCGCTGGTCAGACAGACGGGATGAGTTTTCAGACGGGAGGAAAGTTTTACCTTGCCTACTTTTCCGTCCAACGCTTCTTTCAGAAAATCGGTTACCTCCTTGTCTTCCGCACTCTCTTCCACGCTGTCGTCTATCCCGATATCCTCCGACGCCACCGAACGGAATTCCTTTTCCTTGTAATTGAACATAAACCTTATGGCAAATTCGTCGATACTGTCGGTCATACACAGCACGTCGAATCCTTCCTCGGTCACCTTTTCGCACTGCGGCAAAGCCTTTATGCTTTCCACCGACGCACCGGTGGAATAATAAATGTATTTCTGATTTTCCGGCATTTCGGCTACATACTCGCCAAGCGTGACGAATTTATCTTTTTTCAGAGAGCGGAACAACACTAGATCCTGAAGTTTATCCTTGTTGGCGCCCCAGTTGTCGTAGATACCGTACTTTAACTGCAACCCGAAAGCCGTGAAGAACTTTTCGTATTTTTCCCTGTCGTTTTCCAGAAGGTTGGTAAGTTCGCTCTTGATTTTCTTTTCGATATTCTGAGCGATAAGTTTGAGCTGACGGTCGTACTGCACCGTTTCACGGGAGATATTCAGGGTAAGTTCGCTGTCCACCAATCCCTTGACGAAACTGAAATAATCCGGCAAAAGATCCTTGCAAAGGTCGGTTATAAGCACGCCGTTGGTGTAAAGACGGAGCCCTTTTTCGTAATTTTTGGTGTAATAATTGTATTGCGGATGGGAGGGAATAAACAATAACGCCTTGTACTCGACGGCGCCTTCCGCCGAAGCGTGTATGGTAAGAAGAGGCTCCTCGGAATCGTAAAAGGTATCCTTGTAAAAACGATCGTACTCTTCCTTAGTCACTTCCTTTTTGTTCTTTTTCCACAAAGGCACCATGGAGTTGAGCGTTTCGGTTTCCTTGTATTCTTCCTCCTTGCCGTCCTCGGTGCGGTAACGGGTAACCTCCATTCTTATCGGATAGCGGATATAATCGGAATATTTCTTCACCAGTTCCCTTATTTCGTACTCTTCGACGTACTTGCCGTATTTTTCCTCTTCGGTGTCGTCTTTAAGATAAACGGTAACCACGGTTCCGTGTCCGTCCTTTTCGGCTTTTTCTATTTCGTACCCTGCCGTACCCTCGGAAACCCATAAATTCGCTTCCTCGCTGCCGTAGGCTTTGCTTAAAACTTCCACCTTTTTCGCTACCATAAAGGCGGAATAAAACCCTACCCCGAACTGCCCGATGATATTGACGTCCTCGTTCGGCTCGTTCTCTTTCTTGAAATTAAGCGAACCGCTACGCGCGATAACGCCTAAATTGTTCTCCAGTTCCTCGGCGGTCATTCCTATGCCGTTGTCTGCGATTTTCAGAATACGGTTTTCCTTGTCCAACGTGATGTCGATGGCAAAATCCTCTCTGTTAAGTCCGCTTATTCCTCCCGTCAGACTCTTGTAATACAGCTTGTCGATAGCGTCGGAACAGTTGCTTAAAAGCTCTCTTATAAATATTTCCTTGTGAGTGTATATGGAATTTATCATCAAATCCAATACCCTCTGCGATTCAGTCTTGAATTTTTTCATACCGGATAACCTCCCGTTCTTTTTATATTAGCACTCTCCCCTTTCGAGTGCTAAACATATTATAATCCCGCCGCAGTCGCTTTGCAAGCGTTTTTATATAATTTTTGACGCAAATTTTCCACCTATACCGCAAAAGCGGAAAAAGAAAATTTTGCAAAGAAAAAATGTTTTAGACCTTTCGATAAGGCATAGACTAATAAATATGAAAAAGAAAGGGGTAGCGTTGCTGATTATCGCTTTACTTGCGTTTTCGGCGTTGACTATAGGGATAGGTCTGTGGACGTCGAGGAAAATCGAAACGGAGCTCTATGAAGAGACCCTGAACCTTTCCTCGCCGATAAGGGTCTGTCAGATTTCCGATTTGCATTATCCTTATAACGGCGCAGACCTCGACAAGTTGTCGGAGGAGATTACGGATATTTCTCCAGACCTGGTTTTTCTTACCGGGGATATCTTCGACGGGAAAGCCCGCAAAGAGGATATGAGCGAACTTTACTCTTTCCTGTCCTCTCTCGCTTCGGCTCGCTCGGTCTATGCCGTGATAGGCAACCACGAAATAGGCAGTCCTCTTCTCGAAGAATATACCGATTTCTGCCGAAACAACAAAATAAATCTTCTGCTCGACGAAACCGCCGTTTTCCGCAAAGGCACCTTGACGGTAAAAATAACAGGTCTTAAGGACGGGAAGCTTTTGAACGAAACCAACGTTCCCGATTATTTTACCGAAAAAAACGCTTCTCTGAATTTCGTTCTCGCACACAGACCCGAACTTTTCGACAGTTACGTTTCCGCAAATGCAGGCTACGTTTTCACAGGTCACGCCCACGGCGGACAAATGCGTTTTTTCGGGAAAGGCGTGTATGCTCCCGACCAGGGACTTTTCCCCTCCTACACTTCGGGCAGATATTCCGCCGCAAAGACCGTTATGTTCGTAAGTCGTGGTTTGGGTGACGGATACTCGTCTTTCAGGTGCTTTAATCCATATCATTTAATCGTAGTCGATTTCGTGTAAAATCTTGTTTCCCTTATCTCGGAAAACGTTTTTTCTTATTCGTTTTTTCAAAAGAACATCGATTTTTGTGGTTTATTTTTTATTCTGTTTTATTTGAATATTATTATTTTTTTGAAAAAAATCGGCTGCTTGTTTTGAGGGGATTATTGCTTTTTCGAAAAAGGTTTTTGTTCTCTTTTTCCTTTCTTTTCCTGCCCCGTCGGGGCGTTTTATTCGGTTTATATATATTTAATATATTTGACACGGTACGCGCTGAGGGTTTATAATGGATTGATTTTAATTGAAAACACGGAGGCATACGATGCGTAAAGAAAATCCCTCTCCCGATTTTATCGCTCTCGAAAAAGAGATTCTTTCTTTCTGGGAGAAGAACGAGTGCTTCGCCAAACTGGTGGAAAAGAACAAAAACGGCGAAAGATTCCGTTTCCTCGACGGACCCATTACCGCCAACAACCCCATGGGTATTCACCACGCCTGGGGCAGAACTCTCAAAGACGCCAATATTAAATACAATTCCATGCACGGCAAGAGCTGCCAGTTCCAGAACGGTTTCGACTCCCAAGGTCTTTGGGTGGAAGTGGAGACCGAAAAAGAACTCGGCCTTAAAGACAAACGCAGCATTCTCGAATACGGTATGGATAATTTTACCGAAAAATGTATGGACAGAGTACGGAAGTTTTCGGCTATCATTACCGAACAGAGCAAACGACTCGGTCAATGGATGGACTGGGATAACAGCTATTTCACCAATACCGACCTTAACATTACCTCTATCTGGCACTTTTTGAAAGTCTGCCACGAAAAAGGGTATCTGGTCAAAAGCCACCGTCCCATGCCCTGGTGTCCCCGTTGCGGCACCTCGCTTTCCGAACACGAAATGAGCGGAAGCTATAAAGACGTCACCCACATTTCCATTTACGCAAAACTGCCCTTAAAAGATTCCGACGACAGCATCCTGGTCTGGACCACCACTCCGTGGACGCTGACCAGCAACGTAGCCCTCGCCGTCAATCCCGAAATAGATTACCTCAGAGTTAAAGTAAAAAGCGACGAAAGGACGCTTATCATCGGCAAAAAAGCCCTCTCCAAACTCAAAGGAGACATCGTCACCGTTCTCGACGAATTCAAGGGAAGCGAACTCGTCGGAAAGGAATACACCACCGTTTTCCCGGAATTCGAAGTTCAAAAATTCCCTCATTTCATAGTACCGTGGGAAGACGTGGACGCCGAAGAAGGAACGGGCGTGGTTCATATCGCTCCGGGTTGCGGCGCAGAGGACTTCGACCTCGGCAAAAGACACGACCTCAAACAGATCTGCCCCATCGACGACAACGGGATCATCCTTCCCGGTTTCGGAAGTCTTTCCGGTATGAAGACCTCCGACGTTCTGGATACCGTCGTTGCGGACATGACCGCAAAAAACATTCTTTACAAAACCGAACCCGTAACTCACAGTTATCCGCATTGCTGGCGCTGCAAGACGCAGGTGGTTTTCAAACTGGTGGACGAATGGAGCATAGCCACCGAAAAACTCAAACCCTTACTGCTCGCCGCCGCCGACACCGTCAAATGGGAACCGGAATTTGCCGGCAAACGTATGAAAGACTGGCTGACCAATATGGGCGACTGGAATATTTCCCGTAAGCGTTTCTACGGACTGCCCCTTCCCTTCTATCCCTGTCCGCATTGCGGTCATCTCACCGTAGTGGGAAGCAAGGAAGAACTTATCGAACTCAGCGAAAACAAATCCCTCGAGGGAGTGCCTCATCTGCACCGTCCCTATATAGACAAAATAAGAATCATCTGCCCGAAATGCGGAAAGCCCGTGGAGAGAGTTCCCGAAGTCGGCGACTGCTGGCTGGACGCGGGAATAACGCCTTTCAGCACCAAAAAATATTTCGAGGACAAGGAATATTTCGAAAAGAACTTCCCCAGCGAACTGGTCATCGAAATGAAAGAACAGATCCGTCTGTGGTTCTATTCACTGCTTTTTATGAGCGTGGTGCTTACCGGCAAAGCTCCCTACGAACAGGTAGTGGCGCACTCTTCGGTCATCAACGAAGACGGCTCCAAGTTCTCCAAGACAGGGAATATGATCCGTTTCGACGAAGCCGCCGAAAAAATGGGCGCCGATCCCGTAAGGTATCTTTTCTGTTCGGCTCCCGTAGCCGGCGACGTCCGTTTCGGGTACAATCTGACCGACGAAGCGAGAAGAAAGATCCTTTCCTTCTGGAACGTATACGTTTTCTTCAACCTCTACGCCTGTCTGGACAACCCCGACATAGCGCATTTCACGCCCGACGAAAGCACCCTCACCCATTCCGACAAATGGCTGCTCGCCCGTACCGAACAGTTCCTTGCCGCCGCCGACGCAGGTATGAAATCCTACCGTACCGCTGCGGTTATAAAGGAATTCGAAAGTTTCACCGACGACGTCAGCAACTGGTATATCCGTATCAACCGTAAGCGTTTCTGGAAGTCCACCGACAAGAACGATCAGATGAACGCCTACAAATGCCTTTACGGAGCCATCAAGACGGTTTTGGGCGTTATGGCGCCGATCATTCCCTTCCTGACCGATTACATCTGGCAAAACACCGTAAGGTGTATCGAACCCGACGAAGCCATAAGCGTGCACCTGTCCGACTACCCCGTCCTGAAAGGAGTAAACTACGGCGACGTGCTTGCCGAAACCGAAGCGGCGAGAGAAATCATAACCGTGGCGCAGAGAATGCG
>CALVNL010000048.1 GCA_944349655.1 uncultured Clostridia bacterium | reverse complement strand
TTTGCCAGTTCGTATTTCAACGCTCCCTTGATATCCTCGCCTTTGATAAGCATATCGGTGTGGTTGTCGAGAGAATTGAAATATCCGTCCGCCTTATAGACGAGTTTTGCCGAGCGTACCTGTTTTACTCCGTTGGTGTCCAGGAAGTCCCTGGCGATATCCACTATTGTTTCGTCTTTATAAAACATTCTGAGCCGTCCGCCGTCGGTAACTTCTGCCACAACCGTGGCGTCGAGGTTTTCCTTGTCGGCTAAGGCTATGAATTTTTCGGCGTCCTTTTCGTCCACGACTACCGCCATTCTTTCCTGCGACTCGCTGATGGCAAGTTCGGTTGCGGTCAGGCCGTCGTATTTTACCTTGACTCTGTCCAGATAAATATCCAGTCCGTCGCTGAGTTCGCCTATCGCCACGCACACGCCGCCTGCGCCGAAATCGTTACATCTTACGATGAGCGAGGAAGCCTCCTCCGAACGGAACAACCGCTGAAGTTTCCTTTCCTCGGGGGCGTTACCTTTCTGAACTTCGGCTCCGCAGGTGTCCAAAGACGCCGCGGTATGACTTTTACTGCTGCCCGTAGCTCCGCCGCAACCGTCACGTCCCGTAGCTCCGCCCACCAGTATCACCACGTCGCCTTTGACGGGTCTTCTGCGTTTGACTCTTTCTCTGGGCGCTCCGCCGATGACGTAACCCGTTTCCAGCCTTTTTGCTTTATATCCGTCGTTATAGAGTTCTCTTACCGTGCCCGTCGCCAGTCCTATCTGATTGCCGTAACAGGAAAATCCGGCAAGAGCGGTCTTGGTAAGCACTCTCTGCGGCAGTTTCCCCGACAAAGTCTTGCGGTAGTCCTCGTTGGGGTCGGCGGCTCCCGTTATTCTCATAGCCTGATAAACGTACGCCCGTCCGCTTAAGGGATCTCTTATCGCTCCCCCGAGGCACGTCGCCGCACCGCCGAACGGTTCGATTTCCGTCGGGTGGTTGTGCGTTTCGTTCTTGAACATAATGAGCCACTCTTCTTCTTTCCCGTCGTTGTCTATCTTGCAGACCACCGAACAGGCGTTGATTTCCTCGCTCACGTCCATTTCCTGCAAATATCCGTCTTTACGGAGTTTCTTGACGGCGAGAGTGGCTATATCCATAAGACAGGGATACTTGTCTTTCCTGTCCCCGTAAACTTCTTCGAAGGTCTTTTTGTAAAGTTCCCAGCTTTCCTCTATATGCGGATTGTCGCAAAGGAAAGTCACGTCCTTGAGTTCGGTCAAAAAGGTGGTATGACGGCAATGGTCGCTCCAGTAAGTGTCCACCACCTTGAGTTCGGTATGAGTGGGAGCTCTCCCTTCCTTGCGGAAATAACCCTGCACGAAACGTAAGTCCTCGAAACTCATCGCAAACCCGAATCCGTCGTAATACTCTTTCAGCGCCTTTTCGTCCATATCGTTGAAGGAAGTCAGTTCCACCCGCATATTCTTCCTTTCGGGGGAAACCCTCTCCAGCGTTTCGGGTAGGTCGAAAGAACCTTCCTTGCTGTCCACGGCGTTTATCAAAAACTTCTTGATCCTCGCCAGCTCCCCTTCGCTTATACCGTCGAAAAGATAGACGGTGGCGCACCTTACCGAAGGTCTTTTCCCTGCGGTAAGCAAACTTACGCACTGCGCCGCGCTGTCCGCTCTCTGGTCAAACTGTCCGTCCAGATATTCCACCACCAAAGCCGTCTTGCCTTCTATCCCGTCTATTGTTTCTCCCACGGTATCAACCGTCGGTTCGGAAAAAACCGACTGCTTGGCTCTCTCCAGGTCCTCTTTTCCCAGTCCCTCCACGTCGTAACGCAGTATCCTGCGAAGATAATCGAGTTTTATCCCCAGCGTGCCGTATATATCGGCTTTCAGTTTCGGTACGGCGGTGTCGTACTTCGGTAATTTCTCCACGTAAATTCTTTCTACCATTATTTAATACCTATATCCCGTCTGTATTCGGAATCCTTGAAGGAAATTTTTTCTATTTCGGAATAAACCTTTTCTCTGCACTCGGCAATAGTCTTTCCCTTGGTCGTCACGCAAAGCACCCGTCCGCCGTTAGTTACCAGCTGTCCGTCCTTGAACGCCGTGCCGCTGTGATAAATTTTTATATCTTCGGAAAGGTCTCCTATCGTTATCGGATAACCCTTGACTATTTTCCCGGGGTAACCGCCGCTTGCCATGACCACGCAGAAAGAACAACCGTCTTCCCACTCGACGTCGATGTCGGACAACGTCCCGTCGATACAGGCGTCGACAATCGAAGTAAGATCGGTCTTGAGAAGGGGCAGTATAACCTGCGTTTCGGGATCGCCGAAACGAGCGTTGTACTCTATCACCTTAACGCCGTTTTCCGTCGCCATCAACCCGAAATACAATACGCCCTTGAAGGGTCTCCCTTCGGCTATAAGCCCGTTTACGGTGGGGACGACTATCCTTTCGACGGTCTCTTTCATCACTTCTTCCGAATAAACGAAAGCGGGTGAAAAGGCTCCCATACCTCCGGTATTGGGACCCTTATCGCCGTCGTAAGCTCTTTTATGATCCTGGCTTGTCGGCATAAGGGAAAAGCTCTTTCCGTCGCAGAAGGCGAGCAAAGTAAACTCCTTCCCCGTCAAAAACTCTTCGATAACCACGGTGTTTCCGGCGTTACCGAAAGCCTTGTCGAGCATGGTTTTTTCCAAAGCCTTACGGGCGTCGTCTCTCGTTTCGGCAATGATGACCCCTTTCCCTAAAGCCAGTCCGTCGGCTTTTATAACGGTAGGCAGAGGACATTCCTCTATATATTTTTTTGCTTCGTCGTAATTGTCGAAAGTGCGGTATAAAGCGGTGGGGATATTGTATTTAGTCATAAATTCCTTGGAAAAAGCCTTGCTCCCTTCGATAATCGCCGCTTCCTTTCTCGGTCCGAAGCACCTTACGTTATCCCGTTCCAGACGGTTGACGAGTCCGCCGTAAAGAGGGTCGTCGGGCGCCACGAAAACGGTGTCGATATTCTTTTCCTTCACCGCCTTTGCGATATGTTCGAAGTCCATAACGCTTCCTTCGATACATTCCGCAACTTCGCTTATGCCGGCGTTGCCCGGCAGGCAATACAGTTTTTCCGTCCTCGGACTGCGGGCGAGAGCGCACGCTATGGCGTGTTCCCGTCCTCCTCCGCCTATCAGTAAAATTCTCATATCCGTTCCTCTTTACTTTCTCAATGCTTGAAATGGCGTATTCCCGTGAACACCATGGCGATGCCGTTATCGTTGCAGGCGGCTATGCTGTCGGCGTCCCTTATCGAACCGCCGGGTTGGACTATGGCTGCTATTTTGGCTTCGGCGGCGGCTTTCACGCAGTCGTCGAAGGGGAAGAAGGCGTCGCTTGCCAGCACCGCTCCTTCGGTGTCTTCCAAAGAGTGCTCGATGGCTTGCTTGGTCGCCCAGATACGGTTGGTTTGCCCTACTCCCACTCCGAGAAGTCTTTCGCCCTTAGCCAAAACTATGGCGTTGGACTTACAGTGTTTTACCACTTTCATCGCAAAAATCATGGTTTCTTTCTGTTCTGCGGTGGGTTCCTTTTCGGTCACGGTTTTCATTTCCTCTATGTCGGCAAGATCCGCGTCCTGCATAATGAGTCCGCCGTAAATTTTCTTGAATTCCTTGGTCCCCGTCTTATTCGGCTTAGCTACGTCGGGAAGACGGAGCACTCTCAGATTGGGTTTGGTGGAGAGGACTTTCAACGCTTCCTCGGTAAAATCGGGAGCTATGACGATCTCTAAAAAGATCTTGACCATTTCCTTTGCCGTAGCTTCGTCCACGGTGCGGTTGAACGCCACTATACCCCCGAATATGGAAACAGGGTCGCACTCGTAACAGGCTTTGTACGCAGAATATACGTCGTCTGCCGACGCTACTCCGCAGGGGTTAGCGTGTTTTACCGCCACAGCCGTGGGTCTAGCGAACTCCTTGAGAAGTTCCACCGCTCCGTTGGCGTCGTTGACGTTGTTATAACTCAACTGTTTCCCGTTGAGCTGTTCGGCGTTGACGAGAGAATTTTTAACGGGCAGCGCTTCGCCGTAAAAAGCCGCTTTCTGATGCGGATTTTCACCGTAACGCATCTGTTCTTTCTTTTCGTAAGCCAGAGTGAGTTTGTCGGGGAAGTCGATACCGAGCATTTCTTTAAGATAACCGCTTATCATCGTGTCGTAAAACGCCGTGTGCTGATAAACTTTATACATAAGATATTTCCGAGTATCCAACGTAACGCCGCCGTTTTCCATTTCCGAAAATACCTTTTCGTAATCGGCCGGGTCCACTATAACCGCCACGTCCTGGTAGTTTTTCGCAGCGCTCCTCAGCATCGTAGGTCCGCCTATATCGATATTTTCCACGGCGTCGGCAAAGGTCGTGCCCTCTTTCAGTATGGTCTGCTTGAAAGGATAAAGGTTGACGATGACCACGTCGATGGTGTTTATGTTGAGCTTTTCCAACTGTTCCATATGAGTAGGATTGCTTCTCATTGCAAGAAGTCCCGCGTGTACCGCCGGGTGCAAAGTCTTGACCCTGCCGTCTAAACATTCGGGAAAGCCCGTTACGTCGCTTATCCCTATCACGGGCAGTTCCGCTTTCTTAAGTACGTCGTACGTTCCGCCGGTGGAAATAATTTCGTAACCGAGGGCGGCAAGGCGCGCGCCTACTTTTTCTATATCGGTCTTATCCGATACGCTTATCAAAGCTCTCTTTTTCATCTGACCTTTCTCCTTATATAATATTTTTTGGTTATTCCTGCCCGTTGAACAGCTTTTTGAGCGTTTCGGGCAATAAAATATGTTCGGCTTCCAACACTCTCGCCGCAAGCGTTTCCGGCGTGTCGTCCTCCATAACGGGAACTTTCACCTGGGCGATTATCTCCCCCGTGTCCGTCCCTTCGTCCACGTAATGTACCGTCGCGCCGGAAAACTTTTCCTTGTTTTCCACCACCGCGCGGTGAACTCTCATTCCGTAAAAACCGTCGCCGCAGTAAGAGGGAATGAGCGAAGGATGAATGTTTATGATTTTCTTTTCGAAAGCGTGTACGATATTCGGGGTGAGCACGGTAAGATACCCTGCAAGCACTATGTATTCCGCTCCCTTTTCCTTCAACAAGGCTATTATTTCGTCGAACATTGCCTCTGTGGACGAATAATCTTTTTTGCTGAATACCGCCGTGGGTATCCCCGCTTTTTTCGCCCGTTCGAGGGCGTAGATACCCTCCTTGCTACCCACTACGAGTACGATGTCGGCTTTCAGAGACTTGTCGACGACGGCGTCGATTATGCTTTGTAGATCGGTACCGCCCCCCGAAACGAAAACGGCGATTTTTTTATTCAAATTCCACCCCCGCTTTGTCGGTGACCACGCCTAAGGACACGGGGTCTTCGCCTAAAGTTTTCAATACCCTTAAACACTCTTCCTCGGCGTCAGGGGACACGCAGAAAACCATTCCTATCCCCATATTGAAGGTGTTATACATTTTTCTGTCCTCTATCCCCGCTCTCTTCTGCAAAACTCGGAAAATCGTCGGGATTTCGTAAGAGGACGTATTTATTTTTATCCCTAAGTTTTTGGGAATTATCCTCGGTATATTTTCGATAAATCCCCCTCCCGTGATATGCGCTATGCCTTTAACTTTGACTTTTTCGATAAGGGAAAGCACGGTCTTGACGTAAATACGGGTGGGAGTAAGCAATACCTCGGCAGGACAAGAACCAAGTTCCTCGTCGAAACGGGTAAGGTATTCCTTTTCGGCGGGGAAAAGCTGTCTTACCAGAGAAAATCCGTTACTGTGTATTCCGCTGGAGCGTATCCCGACGAGTTTGTCGCCTTCCTTTATCTCCGAACCGTTTATTATCCTGTTCTTTTTGGCTATACCGCAGGAAAATCCCGCTATATCGTATTCGCCTTCGCCGTAAAACCCGGGCATTTCGGCGGTTTCGCCGCCTATGAGAGCGCAGGAAGCCTGTCGGCAACCTTCCGCCACCCCTTTGACTATTTCCGCCACCTTTTCGGGAACGAGTTTGCTTATCGCTATATAGTCGAGAAAAATCAAAGGTCTGGCGCCCTGGCAGACTATGTCGTTGACGCACATAGCCACGGCGTCTATCCCTATGGTGTTGTGCTTGTCGAGGACGAAAGCGTATTTTAGTTTGGTCCCCACGCCGTCGGTCCCCGCCACCAGTACGTCTCCGTCCGCCTTGTCGTCGAGGGCGTAAAATCCGCCGAAACTTCCGAGGTCCCCCACCACGTTTTTATCGTAAGTGCTTTGGACGTATTCCTTCATAAGTCTGACGGCGGAATATCCCGCTTCTACGTCCACGCCTGCCTGTTTGTAATCTATAGCCATATTTTCTCCTTATTCGAAAAGTAATTTTTCGCTGTGGAAATTTCCTAAATCCACTGCGTAATTTGCGTCGAAACAACCCGTGCAGAAATTGCCGCAACCGCAACACTCGGCGAGTTTTTCCAGCGGAAGGTAATGTAAACTGTCCGCTCCTATCAGTTTGCAGATTTCTTCGGCGTCTCTGTAACCGCCGATAAGCTGTTCCTTGGTGTCCATATCCACTCCGAAATAGCACGGCCATTTGACTATGGGGCTTGCCACCACCATATGAACTTCCGTTGCGCCGTTCTTGCGGAGGAGACTGATGATCTTTTTACTGGTAGTGCCTCTCACTATGGAGTCGTCCAGAAGAATAAGCCTCTTGCCCTGTATGTTGTTGCGGAAAGCGGTAAGTTTTATCTTAACGCTGTTTTCACGCATACTCTGGCTGGGCTGAATGAAAGTTCTGCCTATGTATCTGTTTTTGCTCAAGGCGTCCACGTAAGGAATCCCCGACACGTCGGAATAGCCTCTTGCGCTGACCAAAGCCGAATCGGGCACGCCTGCCACTATATCGGCGTCGATATTGCACATTTCGGCAAGAATTTTTCCGCAGTTGTAACGGCTTTCGTAAACGCTGGTCCCGTCCAGAACGGAATCGGAACGGGCGAGATAAACGTATTCGAAAATGCACGGGCGTTTGTCGGGGGGAGCAAAATACCTGCTGGTATAACTTCCGTCGGTATTGACGGTTATTATCTCCCCGGGCATAACGTCCCTTATCACCTCGGCGTCGATGGCGTCGAGGGCGCAGCTTTCGCTTGCGAAAACGATATTGCCGTCCTTTTGTCCCATTATGAGAGGTTTAAGTCCGTTCCTGTCCCTGACGGCGTAGAGTTTGTTGCCGCTCAAAACCAGTAACGCAAACGCTCCCACGAAATTCTTGCAGGCGTCGTAAATCCCCTGTTCCACGCTTTCGGTGGAATAGTCGTTGATGGCAGCCGCCAGCACTTCGCTGTCGGTACTGGACTGGAAGATATGTCCCTTGTAAATCATACGCTTCTTTATGTTGGGAGCGTTGATTATGTTGCCGTTGTGAGCTACCGCCATTCTGCCGAATCTGCCGTAAAACACGATAGGCTGGGCGTTTACGACGTTGCTGGAACCCATGGTGGAATACCTGACGTGGCCTATCGCTACGTTGGTGGAAGGCAAAAGGCGCAGTTCCTCTTCGTGAAAAACCGCATTCACGAGTCCCATGTTCTTGTAGTAAGCCACCTTGTCTTCGTCGTAGCTTACCGCAATCCCCGCACTTTCCTGCCCCCTGTGCTGAAGGGCGAAAAGTCCGTAATAAACGTCTCTGGCAAGTTCCTGTTTCTCTTCGGAAATTATTCCGAATATCCCGCACTCTTCGTGCGTACCGAATTGTCTTTCGTCTAAAATAATACTTTTCATAAATTTACGGATTATTTTTTCCCCATAAGTCTGGACAAAACTTCCTGATACGCGTCTTCCACCCCTCCGAGGTCCCTGCGGAAACGGTCCTTGTCCAGTTTTTCACGGGTGACGGTGTCCCAGAAACGGCAGGTGTCGGGAGAAATTTCGTCGGCGAGAATAATTCTTCCCTTGTAACGGCCGAATTCAAGTTTGAAATCTATAAGGTCGATATTTATGTCCTTAAGATAAGCTCTCAAAATGTCGTTGACGGCGAAGCTCGTTTTCTTGATGATCTCCAGTTCTTCTGCGGTGGCGAGGTTCATCGCAAGGGCGTGGTAGTCGTTTATCATCGGATCGCCCAGGTCGTCGTTTTTGTAGCAGAATTCCAACACGGTGGAGGGAAGCACGGTACCTTCCTCTATCCC
>CALVNL010000047.1 GCA_944349655.1 uncultured Clostridia bacterium | reverse complement strand
AAAAACGTTGCCGTTTTTCGGGGAATCCCGAATAAAAACCCCAAAAAGCGTCACCGCTTTTCGGGGACCCCGAATCATAAAGTTTTATAGAATATTTCTCCCTATCCGAACAAAAACAGAACGTTGCGCTTACGTTCTGTTTGTTATTTTCATATATTGTATTATGAAAAATCTGTGTTCGCTTTCTCCCGAAGAACTGGTTTTTTTATCGAACGCCCTTTCCGTAAAGTTGTCCGAAGGAAAAACCGCGGAGGAAATTTTCGTACTTCGAAATATCTTTTCCCAAGTTTCTCAGACGCTGTTTTCCATCGCCAGTCAAAAACAGTTCCTGGATAAAAATTGTAAAAAAGAAGTCTGATTTATTTATAGGTTGCAATAACGTTTTTCGCTATCTCCATTCGGGACACGCAGCGGTCCATAGCCTGTTTCTCTATATATCTGTGCGCGTCCTCTTCCGTCATTTTCAATACGTCTATCAATATCCATTTCGCGTGATTTACCGTCCTTATCTCCTCCATCTTCTGTTTGACGGTGGAGACGGTTTTTTCGTAGCGGGCAAGCCTTTCTCGGGTTGCGCACATCCAGTCTATTGCCTGCGACACCATTTGTCCCGTGGTCGGCTTCGGCAACACAAATACCCCGAAAGCCCTGACTTCTTCGCTCATAACCAAATATTGCTCTCTCGGCACGAACAGTAGCGCGCAGCCGCTTTTTCCGGTACATACGTCCACGGCTATCTTGCTTCCGCTGTCCTCTTCCAGCGGAGAATTTATAAGTACCAGATCGTAATCCCTTTCCAGCAAAGCCCTTTTCGCCGCGGATACTCCGCTTACCGTATTTATCGGAGAAAATTTGCTCGGAGACAGCAAAGATGACAGAAAAAGGGAAAATTTCTCTGTTCTTGTCACTATAAGCACGCTGTAAACACGTTCTTTAAGCGGCATTGTCCCTCCTCTGCTTCCCTCTCCTATTTTCCGCAATAATATCCTATTACGGACGCAGGCAGAATCCCTGCGACAAAATCGCTCTCTTTAGCCTTCCTCGCGGCTTCAACTCTCGTTGAAGGTAGTTTCTCGTATTTTTTCAAGACCGACTCGTCTGCGTTATAAAAGTTTATGTCCGCTTCCTGCGGCAAAGTAAGACCCTTTTTTATCCCCTCCAGTCCCGCATAAATCAGTACCGCAAAAGCAAGATAAGGATTTGCCGACGGGTCGGGAGAACGGAGTTCGGCTCTGCGGTATTTTCCCGTCGCCGCTGGTATGCGTACCAGCTGCGAACGGTTTTCCGCCGACCAGGAAATATAAGCCGGGGCTTTGTTGGCTCCCAGTCTCGAATAAGACTCGTTCGTGGGATTGAAAAATATTGTCGTTTCGGATATCCTGTTCAAAACTCCCGCTATAGTGGAAGGATTGGCATCGCCCGTTTTTGCCGTCACCGAAAAATTGATGTGCAATCCGCTTCCCGGACAATCTTTCATCGGCTTAGGCGAAAAATCCGCATAAAGTCCGTTCCTTGCCGCCACCGTCTTTACCACCGCTTTGAAGGTTACCGCGTTGTCGGCGGCGGTCAGCGGATCGGAATAACGGAAATCGATTTCGTTTTGTCCGGGACCTTCTTCGTGATGCGAACTTTCGGGGATTATTCCCATCTGTTCCAACGTAAGACAAATTTCTCTGCGTACGTTTTCGCCCTTATCGTCGGGCGCTATATCCATATATCCCGCCTTGTCGTAAGGCTCGTCGGTCGGATGACCTTTTTCGTCGGTCTTGAACAGGTAAAATTCCATCTCCGAACCTATATTGAATCGGTACCCTTCTTTTTCGGCTTCCTTTATCGCAGAAATAAGCAAACTCCTGGCGTCGTTTTCAAACGTACGTCCGTCGGGATAAGCTATTCGGCAGAACATTCTGACCACCTTTCCGTGTTCGGGTCTCCACGGCAATACCGTCAGAGTATCGGGGTCGGGGTGCAAAAACAAATCGGAATGAACTTCTCCCCCGAAACCGTCTATGGCAGACGCGTCTATGGCTATTCCGTCGGCAAACGCTCTTGCCAGTTCGCCGGGCATAACCGACACGTTTTTCTGCACTCCGGCAAGGTCGCAGAAAGCAAGACGTATGAATTTAACGTCCTCTTCCTCCACAAACTGAATTACTTCTTTAGCCGTATAATTCATTAACCTACCTCCTTAACTCTACGCAAGGCGTCCTTATCCGTTTTTCTCCTATAATTATAGGTTTTACTATACTCTATCATATTTTTATCCCGAAATCAAAAAATTTTTTCCTTCCTTTCAGAAAATTTCTTTTTATGTTTTTTCACGCGGCGTAACTTCCCCTCTCTTCTCTTCGTCCTTATTAACGTTGTTTTTTTGTATGTGAAAAATTTCCTTAAAAACTTTTCTCAAATTCGTTGACAAGTGCTTATCCGTTTTTGTATAATCCGAACCATAAAGGCAAAGGCGTCTTTGAGAAACAGACTCAAAGACGCCTTTGCCTTATTTTATTTGAAATAAAGGAGTGTTATTATGAAAACGGTACCGGACTATTTCGGAAGTATGGTGTTCGACGACAGAGTAATGCGCGCGACGTTGTCGGCGGAAGTTTACAGATCTCTCAAAAGAACCATCGACAGAGGTTCTCAGCTCGATAGCTCGGTTGCCAACGCCGTAGCCGACGCTATGAAAAACTGGGCTGTTTCCAAAGGCGCGACTCATTATACCCATTGGTTTCAGCCGCTTACCGGCATAACCGCCGAAAAACACGACAGTTTTATCTCCCCCTCCCCCGACGGCGGAGTTATTATGGAATTCTCGGGCAAGGAACTTATTAAAGGCGAACCCGACGCTTCCAGTTTTCCTTCGGGCGGACTGAGAGCTACGTTCGAGGCCAGAGGTTATACCGCCTGGGACCCCACAAGCTATGCCTTTATAAAAGACAAAACTCTCTGCATTCCCACTGCGTTCTGTTCCTACGGCGGCGAGGCGCTCGACAAAAAAACTCCCCTCCTCCGTTCTATGGAAGCTCTTAACAGACAGGCTATGCGTATCCTTAAACTGTTCGGACATACCGACGTCAAATGCGTCAGAACTTCGGTAGGACCGGAACAGGAATATTTCCTCGTGGATAAAGAAATGTTCGAAAAAAGAAAAGACCTGGTTTATACCGGCAGGACGCTTTTCGGCGCAAAACCTCCCAAAGGACAGGAGCTCGACGACCATTATTTCGGAGTTATCAAGCCTAAAGTAGCCGAATATATGGCAGACCTCAACGAAGAACTCTGGAAACTGGGCGTTCTGGCAAAAACCGAACACAACGAAGTCGCGCCCGCTCAGCACGAACTGGCTCCGATTTTCAGCACCACCAACATCGCCACCGACCACAACCAGCTTACTATGGAAATAATGCAGAAAGTGGCGTTAAAACACGGTCTTGTGTGCCTGCTCCACGAAAAACCTTTCGCAGGGGTAAACGGCAGCGGCAAACACAACAACTGGTCCATAGCCACCGACAAAGGCGTCAACTTGCTCACCCCCGGCGAAACTCCTTACGAAAACGCTCAGTTCCTGCTTTTCCTGTGCGCGGTACTTAAAGCCGTGGACGACTATCAGGATCTGCTGCGTATCGCAGTCGCCACCGCAGGCAACGACCACCGACTGGGAGCCAACGAAGCGCCTCCCGCAGTCCTTTCGGTTTTCCTCGGAGACGAACTCGCCGCAGTTCTCGACGCCATAGAAAACGACCGTCCCTATAACGGCACCAAGAAAAAACTGCTTAAACTCGGCGTGGACGTCCTGCCGCTGTTCGTAAAAGACAACACCGACAGAAACCGCACTTCGCCCTTCGCGTTCACCGGGAACAAATTCGAATTCCGTATGCTGGGTTCGGCTAACTCTATCGCCTGCGCCAACATTATGCTCAACAGCGCCGTGGCGGAATCTCTGAAAATTTATGCCGACAGGTTGGAAAAAGCCGAAGACTTCTCCTCCGCTCTGCACGAAATGATAAAGAAAACCATAAAAGACCATAAAAAAATCATTTTCAACGGCAACGGATACGACGAGGCGTGGATAAAGGAAGCTACCGAAAAAAGAGGTCTTCTGAACTATCGCACCACTCCCGACTGCATGCCGCACCTTCTGGACGAAAAAAACGTGGAAATGCTGACTTCCCACGGAGTATATTCGGAATCGGAACTGAAGTCCCGTTGCGAAATAATGTTGGAAAACTACAACAAAGCGGTGCTTATCGAAGCCTCCACTATGGTAAGTATGGCGGAAAAAGAAATTATCCCTGCCATAGAAAAATACGCTTCCGCCGTAGCCGACTCGGCTTTGAAAAAGAAATCTTTACTTCCCGAACTGGAATGTGCCGCCGAAAAAGATACGGTAAAGACCCTTTCCTGTCTTGCCGACCGTTCCCTCGAAGGAGTAAAAGAGTTGAAAGACGCCCTCGCCGCCCTTTCCTCTTGCCCCTCGACCGAGGAGACGTCTTACGCCATAAGAGACGCCGTACTGCCTGCAATGAGCCGCCTGAGAGCCGTTGCGGACGAAGCCGAAACCAAAACCGCCAAAGAATACTGGCCCTTCCCGACCTACGGCGACTTGCTTTTCTCGGTAAAATAATTTCTCCACGGAGGAAAAATTTATGTGTTCGATAATGTCCTATTGCGGAAAAGATGTTCCGAAAAAACTGTTTGAAGAATGTTTTGCCAAAACCTCCTACAGAGGCCCCGACCGGAGCGAAACAGTATATTTTGACGACGGCGCGATGGCTTTTCATCGCCTGGCGATAATGGGGCTTACCCCGGACGGAATGCAGCCCTTCGCACTTAACGGTAATCTGGTAATCTGCAACGGCGAAATTTACGGCTACGAGAAATTCAAATCCGAACTGGAAAAAGACTACGAATTCAAAAGCGGTTCGGACTGCGAAATATTGCTTCCTCTTTACGAAAAATACGGAACGGATATGTTCGTAAAACTCGACGCCGAATTCGCCTGCGTAATCTACGACGCAAAAAAACATTCTTTCATAGCCGCAAGAGACCCTATCGGCATACGGCCCCTTTTCTACGGATACGACCTTCAAGGCAATATCGTTTTTGCCAGCGAAGCCGTAAATCTCGTAGGTTTGGTAAAAAAGGTATTTCCTTTCCCTCCGGGGCATTACTATAGCGACGGTAAATTTACCTGCTATCTCGACGTCGCCGCACGCACGCCTTATCTTCCCGACGGCATACCCGAAGCCTGTGAAAAAATTCGTGAAAAACTGGTTGCGGGTATCCGTAAAAGGCTTGTTGCGGACGCTAAAGTAGGATTTTTACTTAGCGGAGGGTTGGATTCTTCTTTGGTATGCGCCGTCGCCGCCAAGGAAAGCGACCGCCCTATCAGGACTTTTTCCATAGGCATGGACACCGACGCCATCGACCTTAAATACGCCAAAGAAGTCGCCGACTACCTGAAAAGCGATCATACCGAAGTGATCATCACGAGGCAGGACGTGCTCGACGCCTTGGAAAAAGTGGTGAAGATCACCGCCACTTTCGACATCACCACCATCAGAGCCAGTATAGGAATGTATCTCGTCTGCAAAGCCGTTCACGAACAAACGGATATACGAGTATTGCTGACGGGCGAAATTTCCGACGAACTCTTCGGTTACAAATATACCGATTACGCTCCCGACGAGGAAGCTTTCCAGTCCGAAGCCGAAAAAAGGATACGGGAACTTTATATGTACGACGTGCTTCGTGCCGACAGGTGCATTTCCGCAAACTCTCTGGAAGCTCGCGTTCCTTTCGGCGATCTCGATTTCGTCCGTTACGTTATGAGTCTCGACCCGAAAATCAAAATGAACCGTTACGGAAAAGGAAAATATCTCCTCCGTAAAGCTTTTGAAGGCGATTATTTACCCTCCTCCATTCTCTACAGAGAAAAAGCCGCTTTTTCCGACGCGGTTGGTCACTCTATGGTAAACGACCTCAAATCTTACGCCGAGTGGCTTTATACCGACTCTGAATTTGCAGAAAAAAGCGCAAAATACACTTATTGCAAACCTTTCACCAAAGAATCTCTCCTCTACAGGGAGCTGTTTGAAAAATATTATCCGGGACAAGCGGAAATGATAAAAGACTTCTGGATGCCCAACAAAACGTGGCCGGGGTGCAACGTTGACGATCCTTCCGCCAGAGTGCTTGCCAACTACGGTTCCAGCGGTATATAATTCTACCGAATAAACTTTAGAGGTAAATACTTATGGAAAAAATACTCGTTCTGGATTTCGGCGGTCAATACAATCTGCTCATAGCCCGCAGGGTGCGTGAACAGAACGTCTATGCCGAAATAAAACCTTATAACAAGATAAGCGCAAAAGATATAATCGAAGGCGGTTATAAGGGCGTTATTTTCACCGGCGGGCCCAACAGCGTTTACGACGAAAAAGCCCCCCGTTGCGGAAAAGACATTCTTTATGCAGGCGTCCCCGTCCTCGGAATATGCTACGGCGCCCAGCTGATGGCTTATCTTTGCGGCGGAGAAATCCGTTCGGCAGGAAGTCTCGGAGAATACGGTAAGGTTGCGTTAACTGTCAAAACCGACAAACTTTTCGACGGCGTGGAAAAAGAAAGCGTCTGTTGGATGAGCCATACCGATTATATAAGCCGTCTGCCCGAAGGTTTTTCGGTCACGGCTACCACCGCACACTGCCCTTGCGCGGCAATGAGCGACGGAAAAAATCTCTTTGCCGTTCAGTTCCATCCCGAAGTCACGCATACCCTTTACGGGAAAACCATTCTGAAAAATTTCCTTTTCGGAATATGCGGTTGCTCGGGCGATTGGAAAATGAGCGATTTTGCCAAAGACTCGGTGGAGTTCTTCCGCAATAAACTCGCAGGCAAAAAGGTTTTGTGCGCGTTAAGCGGCGGCGTGGACAGCAGCGTCGCGGCGGTTCTTCTCCATAAAGCCGTCGGCGAAAATCTTACCTGCGTGTTCGTCGACCACGGTCTTTTGAGAAAAGACGAAGGCGACCTCGTGGAAAAGACTTTTAAGGAAAAATTCGATATGAACCTTATAAGGGTTAACGCTCAGGAACTGTTTCTCGGAAAACTCGCGGGCGTTTCCGAACCCGAAAGAAAAAGAAAAATCATCGGAGAGGAATTTATAAGAGTTTTTGAAAAGGAAGCCAAAAAAATCGGTAAAGTCAATTACCTCGTGCAAGGCACCATTTATCCCGACGTGGTGGAAAGCGGCGAAGGCGAAGCCTCTACCATAAAAAGCCACCATAACGTGGGCGGACTGCCTTCGGTGGTGGACTTCGACGAAATAGTGGAACCTTTGCGTTATCTTTTCAAAGACGAAGTCCGCGCGGTAGGCAGAGAACTCGGTATCCCCGAGGAACTCGTCAGCCGTCAGCCTTTCCCCGGTCCCGGGCTTGCCATAAGAGTTATCGGTGAAATTACCGAGGAAAAACTCCGCTTATTACGGGAAGCGGACGCTATCTTCCGTGAAGAAGTGGCAAAAATTCCCGGAAAAGCTCCCGACCAGTATTTTGCGGTACTGACCGACACCAGAAGCGTGGGAGTTATGGGCGACGCCCGTACATACGGATATACCGTAGCGCTCAGAGCGGTCACGACCGACGATTTCATGACGGCGGACTGGACTCGCCTTCCGTACGAAACGTTGGAAAAATCCGCTTCCAGAATTGTTAACGAAGTTCCTTTGGTAGGCAGAGTGGTTTACGACGTAACCAGTAAACCCCCGGCTACCGTGGAATGGGAATAAAGAATTTTTAACGGAGGCAAAAAGTATGACGAAATACATCTTTGTGACGGGCGGAGTGGTATCAGGTTTAGGGAAAGGTATCACCGCGGCTTCTTTGGGCAGACTTCTTAAAGACAGAGGTCTGAAAGTGGCCGCTCAGAAACTCGACCCGTACATCAACGTGGACCCGGGGACTATGAGTCCTTATCAGCACGGAGAAGTTTTCGTCACCGAAGACGGCGCGGAAACCGACCTCGACTTAGGTCATTACGAACGGTTTATCGACGAAAATCTGAATAAGTTCTCCAACCTTACCACCGGAAAAGTTTACTGGAACGTCCTCAACAAGGAACGTCGGGGCGAGTATCTCGGTTCCACGGTGCAGGTTATTCCGCACGTCACCAACGAAATCAAGGAATTTATCTACAGCGTAGGCAAAAAAACCGACGCGGACGTGGTAATAACCGAAATAGGCGGCACTATCGGCGACATCGAAAGTCAACCGTTTATCGAAGCCGTAAGACAGGTATCGCTGGAAGTGGGCGAGGAAAACAGCCTTTTTATACACGTTACGCTGGTACCGTTTTTGAGCGGCAGCGACGAACATAAATCCAAACCTACCCAACATTCGGTAAAAGAACTTCAGGGCATGGGCATCAAACCCGACATCGTGGTCTTACGTTGCGACCGACCTTTGGAAGAGAGTATTTTCGCTAAAATCGCTATGTTTGCCAACTTAAAACCCGACTGCGTCATCGAAAATATGACTATTCCCGTCCTCTACGAAGTTCCGCTTATGTTGGAAAAACAGAATTTTTCCGATATCGTCTGTCGCAAGCTCCGCCTGGACGTCCCCGCTCCCGATTTGACCGACTGGATAAAAACGGTGGACAGGATAAAGAGTTGTTCCAAAGAAGTGACCATAGGACTGGTAGGAAAATACGTCCGACTTCACGACGCCTATCTTTCCGTGTCGGAATCTTTGCGTCACGCAGGTTACGCCGTCGGCGCGACGGTAAAAATCGAATGGATAGACTCCGAAACACTCGACGAGCAAAATTATTGCGACGCTCTTTCCCGAGTGGACGGAATAATCGTTCCCGGAGGGTTCGGCAACCGAGGCATAGAAGGAATGATCCTCGCGGCAAAATACGCTCGCGAAAACAACGTTCCCTATTTCGGAATTTGTCTGGGGATGCAGATTGCCGTAATAGAATACGCCCGCAACGTAGTCGGTCTCCCCGACGCAAACAGCGGAGAATTCGATAAGGACGGCAAACATAAAGTCATCGACTTTATGCCCGGTCAAAGCGAAGAAATCGAAAAAGGCGGCACTCTCCGTTTAGGTTCTTATCCCTGTAAAGTAATCCCGGGAAGCGTTTTGGAACGTTGCTACAAAGCGAAAGAAATTTCCGAACGGCACCGTCATCGCTACGAATACAACAACGACTACCGCGAAATCCTCACCAAAACAGGTTTGAAAATCGGCGGACTTTCCCCCGACGGACGTCTTGTGGAAACGGTGGAAATAGCCGACCGTCCTTTCTACGTCGGAGTTCAGTTCCACCCCGAATTCAAGAGCCGTCCCGACAAACCCCACCCTCTTTTTACCGCTTTTGTCTCGGCATCTCTCGAAAACAAACAATAAACCATAAAAAAACGCCCCCGTTCAGGGGGC
>CALVNL010000046.1 GCA_944349655.1 uncultured Clostridia bacterium | reverse complement strand
AGTAAATAACCCTTTACTTTTGCAATCCTTTCCTCTTTCATCTCCTCGTATTCCGCTTTAACGTCGGTTATTTGGTTTTTAGAAAGCAGCGGATAATCTTTCCAGTCCGACGGACAGGCTTCTATATTCTGTCGGCTTCCGAAGCAGGCTTTGACTTTGGCGTTTTCCTCTTTGTCTATCCAGAAAACGGGAGAATTTTCGTCTTTCAACAGTCTTCCGAAAACCAGTTTTTTAATAAATTTCGTAGGAAATACCTTAGCTAAACGGTAAATTTTGTGTTTTTTACGCAAATCCGCCCAAAATCCCTTTATATCCTGTCTGACGTAATCGAATATATCGTTAAGTTCGTTTCCGTCGGCAAACCATACCCCGTGGAAATTTCTCGACATATTCCAATTCGGTTCCATAAATTTCTCCGCAGAGCCGCCTATCAGCCCGAAGCCGTCGTTGAAAGTTTCAAAACCCGTCTGACGGTTTTCTTTGCCGCCGCCTATATCGAAACAACGCTTCCAGAATTTATCCGCCTTGTTTTCGAGGTCGAACTCCACGATGTTTTTCATAAGCCGTCCGCTGTCTTCGGCGGTGACCCATTCCAGCGGCACGTTCCAGCCGGTATGAAACATAAGTCCGTCGCTGATATTTTTCAACAAAAGTTTGTCGTAAAGTATGCCCGTCTGACGGACTATCCCCCAGTTTTGCAATCCGCTTTCCAACACATACCTTTCGGCTTTAAGTTTGCTCGCCGCATATACGTCGAATACGCTCGGTAAAAGCGGGTCGCCCACTCTGCCCCACGGGTGCAGATAATTCCTGTGCCCGTATAATGCCACCGTGGAAACGTAAACAAATTTGGCTTCCTTGCCTTTTCTTGCCGTCTCCTTGACCGCGTCGACCATATTGACGGTGCCGCCGTAATTTACCTTTCTTGTAAGGTGTGCGTCCCTGTCCGACTTCGGGGGAATAATAGCCGCCATATGCAGTACGTAATCGGCTCCTTCGACGAGTTTTTTGCACGCCTCTTTATCTGTTATATCCCCGAATATAACTTCGACGTCCGATTTATAAAGTTTTTTTACCCGACGGGCGAATTGTCTTTCGCCAAAGGTATCGAGAAGTAAAATTTTAATTTTGTAATTTCTATCCGATTCACAAAGCTGTCTTAAAGTTTCGCTGCCCATATTGCCGCTTGCGCCGGTGATTGCTACGGTAGTCATTGTCTGAACCTCCTGTCCTTGTTTTCGATTTAAGGATAAAATATCTTCTTTACGAGGTTCTGACAATTTTCTTACAATTTTCTTACATTTGAAAAAATACGAAAATTCCTCTTCGGGAATAAAAAAAAAAGGTTCGGGATAATTCCGAACCTTTAATTTGAATTGCGATTAGAAAAACCGATTATTTAGCGGCTTCTTCCACTGCCACGGCTACTGCGACGGTAGCTCCTACCATGGGGTTGTTACCCATACCGATGAGACCCATCATTTCAACGTGAGCGGGAACGCTGGAGCTTCCTGCAAACTGAGCGTCGGAATGCATACGTCCCATGGTGTCGGTCATACCGTATGAAGCGGGACCTGCAGCCATATTGTCGGGGTGAAGAGTTCTGCCCGTGCCGCCGCCGCTTGCTACCGAGAAGTAAGTCCTTCCGTTTTCGATAGCCCATTTCTTGTAAGTTCCGCTGACGGGATGCTGGAAACGGGTGGGGTTGGTGGAGTTACCGGTGATACCTACGTCCACGCCTTCCTTTATCATAATAGCCACGCCTTCGTTTACGTCGTCGGCTCCGTAGCAACGTACCTTGGCACGTTCTCCGTCGCTGTAAGCGGTTTCTTTAACTATGGCGAGAGAATCGGTAAACGGATCGTATTTGGTCTGAACGTAAGTGAAACCGTTGATACGGGAAATTATATACGCAGCGTCCTTTCCGAGACCGTTCAGGATAACTCTGAGGGGTTCTTTTCTGACCTTGTTGGCGCTTTTTGCTATACCGATTGCACCTTCCGCAGCGGCAAAAGACTCGTGTCCTGCAACGAAAGCAAAGCATTTGGTTTCTTCACGGAGAAGTTTTGCGGCGAGGTTTCCGTGTCCGAGTCCCACTTTTCTGATTTCCGCAACGCTTCCGGGTACGCAGAACGCTTGAAGTCCGAGTCCGATGGCTTCGGCTGCGTCGGCGGCCTTCTTGCAATCCTTCTTGATGGCGATGGCGCACCCGAGAGTGTATGCCCATACCGCGTTTTCAAAACAGATAGGCTGTATGCCTCTGACGATAGCGTCCACGTCTATACCTTTGGAGAGGCAAATTTCCTTTGCTTCTTCCATACTCTTGATGCCGTACTGGTTGAGAGCGGCTTCGAGTTTATCTTTTCTTCTGTCATATCCTTCAAATTTTACCATTGCCGACCTCCTATTCCACACGGGGATTGATAACTTTAGCGGCGGAAGCGAATCTGCCGTAAGTACCGGTGCATTTAGCAAGCGCGTCCGCAGGAGCTACGCCCTTTTGGGTGATCATCTCGAGCATCTGTCCTAAACGGATGAATTCGTAACCGATAACTTCGTTATTTTCGTCGAGAGCGATACGGGTAACGTATCCTTCTGCCATTTCCAGATAACGTACGCCTTTGGCAAGGGTGGAATACATAGTGCCTACCTGGCTTCTGAGTCCTTTGCCGAGGTCTTCGAGTCCCGCTCCGATGGAAAGTCCGTTTTCGCTGAAAGCGGACTGCGTTCTGCCGTAGACTATCTGCAGGAAAAGTTCTCTCATAGCGGTGTTGATGGCGTCGCAAACAAGGTCGGTGTTGAGCGCTTCCAGAATGGTCTTTCCGGGAAGAATTTCCGCAGCCATAGCAGCAGAGTGAGTCATACCCGAACAACCCAACGTTTCTACCAACGCTTCCTGAATGATACCGTCTTTGACGTTAAGGGTCAATTTGCAGGCGCCCTGCTGAGGAGCGCACCAACCTACGCCGTGCGTAAGTCCGCTGATGTCTTTGATTTCTTTCGACTGAACCCATTTTCCTTCTTCGGGAATGGGCGCGGGTCCGTGGTTAGGTCCTTTCTTGACGCAAACCATTTTTTCTACTTCGTGAGTATATTGCACCGATAAGTCCTCCATTTATTTTTTTTGCGGTTTCCCTTCAAAAACCGAATCTTACGATTATTGATATTATACCATAACGCAAACTGCGTTTGCAATAATTTATTCCCGTTTTCCGAGCGTTTATTTCGTACTTTTTCCGAGGTCCGGAGTATTTATATCGGATTCGAGCGGACTTTCCTTGTCCCCTTTTTTTCCTTTGGAGTTTACATTCTCCTTGATTTTTTCCTCGAGATTACGGATTTTTCCCTCAAAATCGGTTTTTTTCCGTTCGGTTTTGAAGAAACTCATAATGGCCGTCTGAACGAAAGTCACCAGTACAAGGCTTATCGCCGCACCTCTCGCAAGCATACCCGTCAACTGTTTTATGATAAGGTTCTGGCTGACGAAATAAACCGACATACATACCGCTATAATCAACGCCGCACTGACGAATACCGCAGGGACGGCTTCACAGGCGGATTGTATTGCGCATTCTTTGGAAGAGGTGTATTTATTCCTGTTATGTTCGAAGGTGTTGGCAAGCAATATGGCATAGTCCACGGTGCAACCCAACTGCACGCTGCTTATTACGATATAAATGATAAAGTTCATTTCCTGCCCCGCAAGGAACGTAAGCGACAGATTTATCCATATACCGAGTTCTATCATCAGTACCAATAAGAAACTCTTTAACGGGTTTTTAAGCAAAACCGCAATAATTATGAAAATAATCGCCACGCTTACCAAAGTAACTCTCAAAAAGTCCACGGGAGTCACTTCCCTCATATCGTAGCTTCCGGTCAGCATACCTATGGAATAGCCGTTGGACCCGAAATATTTTTCGCGTACTCCCTGGAGATATTCGTAAGTAGCCATAGCCGCGTCGTCTTCGGTATTGCCTGCGATACTTATGCTGTACATAGTGTACCACTCCCCGTCCACTTTGGCAAAATAAGAATTGAGCATAGTCAGATCCACTCCCTTCAACATTTCGCTGAGATCGAGGTTTTCAAGTTTGGAAAAATCTATATTCGACAGATCCATACCGATACTTTCCAGTATTTCCTGCGCTTCGGGCGAAGCTAAGAGTTTAAGATTGCTTTCCAGTCGGTCGATGGACTCTTCCGAAGAAAGAAGGTCGAGCATACTTATAAGCGTAGCCGTGTCTATATCTATCGCCGTAAACGCACCCACTATTCCGCTGACCTTTTTATTCGGGTCGGCAAGAACTTCCGCCATAAAGTCTTTCTGCGTTCCGTTAGCGGTTTTAAGCGGAACAGCCATTATCATCTGATTACCCAGTTCGTCGGCAAGCACCTTTTCGGGCGTGTCGAGTACGGTTTCGTACATACGGAAATAGCTGTAAGTCAGTTTAGACTGCCCGATGTAAGCCGGCACCAGAAGCGCTACGGCAAGCACTACGAGGACTATCCTCTGCCACACCGAAAATTTAGCGAGCGGTCTTACGACGTTTTCGGTGGACAATCCTTTGAAAGACGGCTTCTTTTTACGGATAAGGTCGTTGAATCGGGAAGTGAAATCGTGAGTGGTTTTCACTATGGCCTTATCGAGAAGCATAGTGATTACGGGTTGCAAAATCAATATCGTGATAAGACTCAGCACCACGCCTTTGATAAGCACGCCGGCAAGGTCGCTCCCCACCCCGAAACGCATAAAATACAACGCCACAAAGCCGCCTATCGTGGTAAGTCCGCTTGCCAGAATGGAACTCGCCACTTCCGGAACGGCTTTTACCGTCGCCTGCGCGGGATCGAGTTCTCGGCGGTTTTTCTTGTAAACATGCATATAGAATATGGAATAGTCCATCGTTATGGCAAGTTGCAAAACCGCACTGGTAGCGAAACTTATAATGCTTATGGACGGATAAAGGTAATTTGCGCCCATACTTATAACTATGCTTACCCCGAGCGTAAGCATAATAATCAACGGCTCCACAAAACTGGACGTGGTCAGAAGCATTATTACGATAACCGCAATTACGGCATAAATAAGGAAATTGGGTAAATCGTTCAGCGTATCGGTCATAACGGTCTGAGCGGTTTCCGTCATACCCGCACTGGCTATGGATCTGTCGGAAAACTCCGCCTTTATGGCGTCGAGAAGATCGTACGCTTCCCCTGTGGACGGGGCGTAGTTCATCATTATCATAATGACGTAATCGTATTCTCCCACCGCCCCTTCTATAGGTCTTTTCAAATACTCCTTAAGAGCCGAGGTATCTATGGAGATATCTTTAATCCCTAAAAGATCGAGATATTGCACAAATCCCGAAAGAAGAGAGTTGTTCTCCATATTTTCCCTTAAAGCGTCGAGGTCGGTGTCCCCGAGGTCGATATCGAGTTTTTTAAGTTCCTCGTTCATTTCCTCCAAGGTGACGGCGTCCTCCACCCATATAAGCTGCCGCACTCCTTCCATTTTTCTGATGTTTGCGACTGCCTGCCTTATATACTCGTCGTTCTCCTCTCCTCGGACGACTAACATACCGTCGCCTCTTATTCCGAAATGAGACTGAATGAATTTCAACCCCGCCGTGGTATCGAAGTCGTCGCTAAGATAACTCATCATATCGGAATTGACTTTATCGTCGTCGTTGACCAGATATACCGTCCCCACTACCGAAACGGCAAAAATAACGGCAAAGACCACGAGGATTATCACGCGGTATTTTAAGAAAAAAGCGGTCAGCTTTTCAAACATTTTCTTCCTCCGAAACAATATTGGTATTTTCCTCCCTGTCCGAAAGCTCTTCGCTCTTTTCGGACTCGGGTACTCCCTTTATCGAATTAACGTTTTTACGTTCGGTAAATAACGACAGCATACACGGCAAAACGGTAATTACCAGGACGTAACTTATGAAAGCTCCCCTCGTCATCAGCTCCGCCATTTGTTTGACGAGAAGATTATTGCTGACGAAAAAGATGGCAAGACACACCGTCATTATTATCGAAGCACTCGTCGTCAACGCCGGGAAAGCGGACGACATTGCTTTAATCGCGGCAGTTCGGGTATCCGAAAATACTTTTTTATATTCCTTAAATCGAGTAAACATTAAAATCGCATAATCCACCGTACAACCTAACTGAACGCTGCTGATTATAATGTATATCATAAAGTTAAGCTTGACGGAGAATATGGTGTTGAGGCTTATGTTGATGAAAATGGCAAGTTCGATAAGTAACACCATAAGGAAAGACTTCAACGGAGATTTCAATAAAACGCTCATTACCAGCCATATAATCGCCGCGCTTACCAAAAGCACTATCAGAAAGTCTTTCGGCGTAACCGCGGACATATCCGCCACCCCCGTCAAAACGCCTAACGGATAACTTACCGTAAAATATTTGTCGAGGACTTCGGTCATATATTTATGAGTGGCGAAAGCGCCTTCGTCTTCGGTATCTCCCTCTATGCCGACAAGATATAAAGTATAATAGCAATCGTTCCCTTCTGCGTCGGGTACGTTGGCAAACAAAGTCTTTACGAAAGGATTTTGTCCGATAAGAGGATTATCGAGCAATGTTATCAGTTGGTCTTCGGGCAAATTCAGAACGGAATACGCTCCTATGACCGAACTGATTTTTTCGTCCTTTTCAAGTTCCGCCATAAAGTCTTTCTGCGTCCCCGTTCGGGTATCCAACGGAACCGCCATTATTATCTGATTCTGAAGGGTTGCGGCGAGTTCTTCCTGCACCGTCCGTTCGGCGGGTTCTTCGTAGATTTTAAGATAGGAAAAACTTACGTTGTTTTGTCCGAAAAACGACGGAACGAGAAGTAACGCCGCCAAAACCACGAGAACGTATCTTGCTTTCACGATTTTTTTGGCGGCGGGTTCGAAGTTGACGTAAAGTTTTTTATGAGTGGTTTTTTGCAAGGCTTTGTCGAACATAAAGAGAAGACAGGGCTGAACGATAACCACCGTCACCATACTGAGCGCCACGCCTTTTATTATGACGTTTGCCAGATCCGCGCCTATGGTGAAACGCATAAAATACAACGCAGCAAAACCGCCTATCGTAGTCAGACAGCTTGCCAGAATATTGACTATCGTCCTCGGCAGCGCCTTTCTTACCGCTTCGGCAGGATTGAACATAAGGCGTTCTTCCTTATAGGTATGCAATAAGAATATGGCGTAATCCATCGTTATGCCCAGTTGCAAAACTCCGCTTGCGGCAAAGCTTATTATACTGACGTTCGGGAAAAGGTAATTGCTGCCCATATTGACTAAAACGGCAGTCCCGAGAGTAAATATCAATATAAGAGGGTCGAGGAAACTGTCGGTTGCCAGAAAAAGTATTATAAGTACCGCCAATACTCCGAAGATAAGATAAAGAGGTATTTCTTTCATCGTTTCGGTCATTACGGTGTCGGCGAGAGCCGTCATTCCCGATATCGCCACCTCTCGTCCTAACTCGTCGTGTAATTCCGCCCGTAGCTGTTTATGGACGTTAAAGGCTTCCTGCGTGGAGGGAGAGTATTCGAAAAGGATTAAAAGTATATAATTATACCCCGTAACGAGTCCGTTTTCGTCGATTATCGGACGGCGGAGATATTCCTTGATTTCTTCGGTGGAAATAAGGTCGCCCACACCGGCTATCGAAGCCAGCGTTTCCACGCTTTTGACGTCCCCGTACCAGGCAAACTGAGTTATGCCTTTTATTTCTTTCCGCATTTTAGCTATGCTCGAAGCAAGGAGCGGGTCGTCTTCCTCCCCTTCCACCACAACGAACGCGTCGCCTTCCACGGCAAAATGTTCCTTCAGAAATTCGATACCTTCGGACGTGGAAGTCCCTTCGGGCAAATATACCAGCATATCGGAATTGATTTTTTCGTTTTTTATCATAAAAATCGTCCCGACTGCGCCGAGAACGATCATAACGACAACCGCTACAACGATAACTACCCGAAATTTGATTATCAAATCGGAAAATTTCTTCATAAATGCTTATTCCACAGTTACGCTTTTGGCGAGATTTCTCGGTTTATCGATATCGCACCCTTTGGCTCTGGCTATGTAATAAGACATCAGCTGTGTGGGAATAACGCTTATTATCGGACTCAAAACTTCCTCCGTTACGGGAATTTCCATAATATAATCGGCAATATCGAGTAAGGAAGGGTTATCTGCAAAAGGCGTGATTACTGTAAGCAACGCTCCCCTCGTCTTGACTTCGGCAAGACTGGAATACATTTTGTCGATAAGATTTTTCTGCGTGACGAGAGCCACGACCATTATATCCTTTTCTATAAGGGCAAGCGTCCCGTGCTTGAGTTCGCCTGCGGCATAGGCTTCGCAATGGATATAGCTTATTTCCTTGAGTTTGAGACTGCCTTCCATAGCCACGCAATAATCCATTCCTCTGCCGAGATAAAAAACGCTTTTACGACGGAAATTACGGGCGGCATAAGCAGAAATTTTTTCCCTTAAAGCCAAGGCTTTTTCCGCTTTCTCGGGTAAAGCGTCGATTTCGGCACAAAAATGAGCGTAAGTTTCCGCCGTTATGGCGCCTCTCAACAAAGCGAGATCGAATACGAACATAGCAAAAACCAGTTCCTGACAGTTAAAGGCTTTGGTACTGGCGACGGCGACTTCGGGACCGGCGCAGATCATTAAAGCGTAATCGGCATAATGCACCATACTGGAGGTAGGCACGTTGCAGATAGTCAGCGTCTTTCCTCCTCTTGCGTTTACCATACGCTGGCAGGTAAGAGTATCCGCCGTCTCTCCGCTTTGCGAAATGGTAATGGTCAGGGTGTTTTCGTCCACTTTGACGTCGTCGTAACGGAATTCGCTCGCCATCTCGGAATGGACGTCCACGTCGGGAATAAACTTATTCAGAAGCTTTTCCCCGTAAAGTCCTGCGTGCAAAGCCGTACCGCAGCCGACGATATTGATACGTCTGATTTTTTTCAGATACTCTTTATCGATTTTGGAAAAACATTTCTCTTCACGGTAAAACTTTATCGCACGACGTAAAGCGGCGGGTATCTCGCTCATCTCCTTGTCCATAAAACATTCGTAATCGGACAAAGCGTTTTCTTCCTCTGCGGTCAGGCGTACGAATTTCTTGTCGAGAGGAGTCCCGTCGAAAGAAAAAAGTTCCACGCTGCCTTTCCTGACCACCGCCATCTGGTCGTTATCCAACACGATGACTTCGCTTAAGAATTTCTGCAAGGAGTTTATGTCCGAACAAATAAATCCTTCGTTGTCCGTCACTCCGACTATAAGCGGATTGTCTTTTTTTACGGCGTATAAAACGTCGGGACTGTCCACGCTGATTATGCCGAGGGCGAACGCTCCTTTGAGTTTCGCCACGGCGTCGAGTATAGCCCTTTTCGTGTCGCCTTTGTCCAAAAATTCCACCAGATGCGCCACTACTTCGCTGTCGGTCTGACTGCGGAAAACCACCCCTTCCGCCATAAGTTCTTCCTTGATTTCCAGATAGTTTTCGATAATTCCGTTATGCACTACCGCAAATCTGGTATGAAAACTTATAAAAGGATGGGCGTTGTCGTCGCTGGGTTTGCCGTGGGTAGCCCATCTGGTATGCCCTATGGC
>CALVNL010000045.1 GCA_944349655.1 uncultured Clostridia bacterium | reverse complement strand
TTCGTCGAGGAAGAACTCGTCGTAATACTCTTCCACCGTTTCAATCTCGTAACATTCCAGCCACGCGTCCACGGCGTCGAGAGCGTATTCGTAATTGGGATCGGTCTCGTCCTCGGCAAAGTAAACGGAATTATCCACCGCAGCCGAATATCCTATCTCCAACGTGTTATACATAGCTATATCGGGTCGACAGAGATAATTCATAAAAAGATATGCCGCGAGTTTATTGTTGGCGTTTTCGGGCATTACCCAACCGTCAAACCAGATATTGGAGCCGATTTCCGGAACGTAATAGGAAAGATAGGAATTTCCGTCGTCGTCCATCGCTTCCTCTATGGCGTACATTGCGTCTCCGCTCCAGGCCAGGTCGACAAGAGCTATTTCGTTCACCATATCGTCTTTCCCGAAGTCCACTTCATAACCTTTCAAATGTTTCTTCTGCTCTTGCAAAGCTACTTCTGCCGCCTCTACCAAAGCCTCGTCGGTGCAGTTGATAAGTTGCTCGATATTCATATTTTCGTATCCTGCGGGGAGCTTTTCGGTTTCCTTAAGATACAATACGGTAGCGGCATAGGTGTCCCTTATAGAGTCCTTTACCAGAATTTTACCTTCTATTTCGGGGATATTCGTTTCGTTCCAGAGTATCCCCCAGCCCGCGTCTTTTATCTGTTCCTCGGTTATATAATTGGTGTTATAGAGTATTCCGAGAGTTCCCCACATATACGGTATAAAATAATCGTTCATATTAACTTCGCCGTCGGGAGTAGGTATAGCGGAAAAAACCGTGCCTATCTTGTCGGTAATATCCTTATTGAGGTTGGTTTCCACGAAAAGCGTGTCGTATTGTTCCACCACCGAAAAATCAAGTTTTTCCAGCACTCCGCTACGCAGTAATTTTTCTATGGCGTATTCCGACGGACAGATAAGGTCGATATTGCTGTCGCCTCTGATAATTTCGGTAAGCATCGTTTCGTTGGTGTCGAAATTGGTATAAGTTATTTTCAGGCTCTTTCCCGTCTTTTCTTCGTAATAAACGGCGAAGTCGTCCAGTATCGTCAGATCCATATAATCCGCCCAGTTGTAAATTATGAGTTCTTCGTCGAATTTTTCGGTAAGAAGAGGCGGAATTACAAACACTAATATGCTCGCAACGACTATTACTCCGAGAAGCACGAGAGATATTATTTTACTTTTTTTGCTATCTAACATCTTTCGCCTCCTTGCCTGCTTGTTTGTCGTCGAGACTTCTCTTGAGGTTCAATAAAAGCACTACCGCCAGCACTGCTACGAAAATAATGCTGAATATCGCAAACCAGAAGGGAGAAAGTCCCTTGAGACGGGCGTCTTCGTAAATGTAAGTGGACAAGGTATTTATACCCGTAGCCGCACCTTTATTGATTTGAGTTATGATAAAGTCGTCCATCGACAAAGTAAAGCTCAGTATAAATCCGCTTATAATTCCGGGTACGAGAATGGGCAGAAGAACTTTGAAAAGAGCTTTCACGGGACCTGCTCCGAGGTCGAGAGCGGCTTCGTAAACGTTGGGATCCATCTGCACGAGTCTGGGCATTACGCTAAGCACCACGTAAGGAGTGCAAAACGCTATATGTCCGATAATAATTCTCACATATCCTGCGGGAAAGCCGAAAGTGACGAAAAACAGCATTAAACTTACCGCCATGACTATTTCGGAATTGATAATCGGAAGCTGGTTGACGTTTTCCACCGCTCTGCGCATTTTTTTACCGAGAGAAAAAATTCCTACGGCGGCTATGCTTCCCAGTATTGTAGCCGCTACGGAAGCGATAATAGCTATCAGAAAGGTATTTTTAACGGCTTCCAGCAATTCCGGAGTCTGTTCCGAAGTAAAAATCGATATATACGACTCGAACGTGAATCCTTCGTCGAAACGGAAATTGGAGGAGTTGCTGAAAGAGAATACGATAATAAGAATTATCGGAGCGTACAGCAGCGCCATAATTATTGCAAGGTAGCTTTTTTCGAGAATCTTTTTTACCATAAGTTCCTCCCTGCGCTTTCGCCTTTGTTGAATTTATTGAGAAGAAAATTGCTCAGCAGTACCAGTACTATCATAATAAGACTCATCACGCTGCCCACGCCGTACATATTGTTGGAGAATTTGGTCTGAATGGAATCTCCGAACAAGAATATCGTATAGTCGCTTAAGAGCTGGCTTATCGCAAACGTGGAAATAGTCGGGATAAATACCATAGTCATACCGCTGATAATACCGGGAACCGATAAAGGAAGCACGGTCTTTACGAAAGTGGTAAGCTTATCGGCGCCGAGGTCCATACTTGCTTCCTCGTAAGACCTGTCGAGGTTGGAAAGCGTGGTATAAAGCGGAAGTATCATAAACGGCAGGTAGTTATATACCATTCCGAAAAGAACGGTTCCCATCCCCAGACGGATATCGAGAGCCACGAATATGGCTTTGGTTGCAAGGGTTCTGATAAGGAAGTTCACCCACATAGGCAAAACAAAAAGTAATACGAGGATTTTGCCCGCGCGGTATTTGCTGAGAATATACGCCACGGGATATCCGAGTATCAGGCATAAAGCCGTAGTTATTATCCCCACCAGAATGGAAGTGAGCAGAACTTTCAGACTTGCGCCGTCGGTAAACAAGCTCACAAAATTACGGAAAGTAAGGTCTTCGTTGGCGTCGAGAAAGGCGTAAACCAACACCAATACCAAAGGTATTACCACGAAAAGTAACAGAAACAATATATAAGGATAGGAAAAAGCCTTGCGCGTCAGGCGGAACGACTTAACGGCGTTTTTCACTTTAGCGGAAATTTTTGCTTTCATTTATTCGATCTCGCTTATAATAATCTTATCTTTAGCTACGTTCAGACCCACTCTGTCGCCTTTCAGCCAGTCGTCTTCGGTATCCACGAAGAAATCGTAATAATCGTCGGTTCTGATAACGCACTGATAGTAACTTCCCTTGTAAATAGAGGAAATAACCGTTCCGCCGATGGTTCCGTCCTCTTCGTCGTCGCAAACTTCTATGTCGTCAAAGTCAATCTGTACTTTAACTTTGGTTCCGGAAGGTTTATCGCAGTTACATTCGAATTTCCCTCCGCAGATTTCCACTATGCCTGCGTCCCACATTTCGGTTTCTATCTCGTTGATGAGGCGGGCTTTGTGCATAATGTGCAAATCGAAAGGCTTGATATGAAGTCCGATAATTTCCCCTTTTTCGCATTCGATATTGTCGTGAATAAGAATTTCGTTGACTTCGTCCTTACCTTCTATCTCGGCTATGGTCTGATAATGGTCGCCCTTGAACACACAGCTGACGACTTTAGCTTTAACCATACCTTTTTCCACGATTTTTTCGCTGCCCTTAAGAATGTAAATATCTTCGGGGCGGATGATAACGTCGATAGGTTCGTTCTTTTTGAAACCTTCGTCCACACATTCGAATTCGTTTTCGCAGAACAATACCTTTCTGTCTTCCAACATAATTCCGCTGAAAATGTTGCTTTCCCCGATGAAGTCGGCTACAAATGCGTTGGCAGGTTCGTCGTAAACTTTCTGAGGAGTGCCTATCTGCTGTATTTCTCCCCCTCTCATAACCACAATGGTGTCGCTCATAGTCAGAGCTTCTTCCTGGTCGTGGGTGACGTAAACGAAAGTAATACCCAGTTTCTTATGCATATTCATAAGTTCAATCTGCATATCCTTACGCATTTTGAGGTCCAAAGCTCCCAAAGGTTCGTCGAGAAGCAGAATTTCCGGTTCGTTGACTATGGCTCTGGCTATTGCCACTCTCTGTTGTTGTCCGCCGGAAAGGCTGTTTACGTTACGATGACCGTAATCTTCCAGATCAACCAGCTTCAGAACGTAATTTACCTTTTCTTCAATTTCTTTCTTGGTAAGTTTACGCATTTTTTCAAACTTTTCACCGGTTTTTTTGTTGGTGAAAAATTCCCCCGTGGGAACGGATTTCAGTTTCAACCCGAACGCTATGTTGTTAAAGACGTTCAGATGAGGGAAAAGAGCGTATTTCTGAAAAACCGTATTTATGGGTCTCTTGTGCGGCGGAATATCGGTTATATCCTTTCCGTCAAAGAATATCTCGCCCGAAGTCGGTTTTTCGAATCCCGCTATCATCCTCAGCAAAGTGGTTTTTCCGCAACCCGAAGGCCCGAGAAATGTGACGAATTCCCCTCGCTTGATGGAAAGAGAAACTTCCTTTACCGCAGGGATCCCGTCGAACACTTTGTTTACATTTCTTACTTCGATAATTCTGTTGTCCTGTGTTGCCATTTTTACCTCTTGAATATTGTTTTCTGCAGGGCAGTAATAAACTAAAAATTACTGGGCGTTGTCACCCAAATAATACGACTGTTGGAAGACGCCGTGTTTTTGATGACGTGTTCGTATTTCCCGTCGATATAGAAAGCCTCTCCCTTTTTGGCTTTGTAAACGAATTTGCCTCCGTCGCAAACTATTTCTATCCTTCCTTCCAGCACAAATCCGAATTCCTCCCCTTCGAAAGGCATTCTGACGTCGCTGCATCCTCCTTCGGGCAGACAGAGCATAATCGGTTCCATTTCGTTTTTCTGAGAGTTGGGAATGAGCCATACGCTGGTGCCGTCGCCGTTTTCGGACTCGAAAAAATCGTTCTTTCCGAAGACGATTTTTTCCTCCTTGACTTCGGTAAAGAAATCCTGTAAACTCACCCCTAAAATGTTGAGAATGTCTATAAGCGTAGCTATGGAAGGACTTGCTATATCGTTTTCCAGCTGACTTATATACCCCTTAGTCAGTTCGCAACGGGAGGCAAGTTCTTCCTGCGTAAGTCCCCTCTGCAACCTGATAGCTTTAATTTTCGCTCCTATATCCATTTGCTCTCCCTTTTCCGCAGTTTATTTATTTCAATTTAATTGCTTAGTATCGCTAAACTCGGAATGAAATTCATTATAAACATTTTGTTTATTATTGTCAAACGTTTGAATAAAGTTATATTAAACTTTTTTTTAGTTTTTACTAAACTTAATTCCTGCCGTTTTTGTATTTCCTTTTCTTGGTAAAATCTTAAAGTATGTAAAACTTCCCTTAAAAAAAACCGCCCTCCGGAAAGGAGGACGGTTTAAGTCGACTTTGTATTTTCTTAGGTCGAAGTCGTTACCGTTACTCTGTCATAGTCGAGTATAAGCAACGTATACGGCTGGCCGGGGTTGGCGGGATTTGCCTGAATCTGATAATCGAACGCCGTGATAAGCTGATTGAGTCTGGCGACGCTTCCGTCTACGGCATATTCTCCGTCGCTTTGCTTGTTGGCAAATTCCTTATACTTCCAGGTGCTGTAAGTCGTATTGCCCCAGGTGTAAGTGGGATTTATCACTATGTCGGTAGCTATCGGATCGGACAAATTGTCTGTCGTGCCGCTGCCGCTGGACGTGGTATGGCAATATACAAGGAGCGGAAGTTCGCTTCTGTCGTAAATATTGTCTGCATATTCCGTCCATTTAGCCTTGTAATCGTTCTTGATGGTATCGTTTACGCTGGCGCCGACATAGATACGGAGTTTGTAGTAAGGAGAATCTCCTCTGTCAAACGCTCCGCTCGCGATATTGGCGGGAGTCGAAGAGAATACTTCTATCTTTGTCAGACGTTTACATCCGTCGAATGCGTCACTCGCCACATTCTTGAGGTTGTAATTGAAACGTATGCCGAGCATCGAAGAACAATTCTGGAATGCGTTTCTTTCCACCGTTATGAGAGCATTCGGCAAAATTACCGTTACGAGGCTGGGATTATTGACGTCAACCTTGCTTCCGAGAGAAGAACATTCCGCAAAAGCATACTCGCCGATTACTTTAAGATTACTCTTATCTACGTCGAAGTTAACGGTCTCAAGCAAGCTGCAGCCGTAGAAGGTTTCTCTTCCGATTTCCGTCAATCCGTCGGGAATGGTTATGCTCGTGAGTTTTCTGTTGTCATAGAACGCCATCTCTCCGAGTTCGGTGAGTTTGCTCTTGGCTTTGACTTCGGTGGTTATCACGCCGTCGACTTCGGTGGTTAAGATATAATCGAAATTAACCGAGGTAAGGTTACGACAGTTGAGGAAAGCCGACGCTCCTATCTTCTCTACGGTATAAGGAATGTCTATCGAAGTCAATGCGTTGCAACCCTGGAAAGCGCTTGCTCCTATCTCGTTCAACTTACTCGAAGATGCGTTGAAATTAACGGATTGTAAATTCAGAGAGAGTGCAAACGCCGCTTCTCCGATCGTTAACACGCTGTCGGGAATAGTTATGGTTTCCAAATTCTTAGCACCGTAGAACGCTTCGTCTCCGATATACTTCAGCGTGGACGGTAAAGATATGGTTCTGACCTGACCGTCCGCAAAAGCTCTGTTTGCTATAGCTTCTATACCGTTCGGCACTTCGATATTAGTAGCGGTATTTATGCACTTTAACAATACTTTTCCGAGAATAATCATTTCCGAATTACTCTGAATATAGAAGGTCGTATCGCTGAACACGTCGTTAGCTATATCGTTAAGGACCGTGCTGTCGGTATTTATGTTTACCAGAACGTCTATGCCGGCAAAGGCTTTGGAATTGATTTTGGTAAGTTTATTCGGTAAGGTCAGATTATTGAAAGAGTAAACCGTATCTTCGCTTTCTCTTGCTCCGGAATTGATATACCCTGCTATTACCGTAATATCGAATCCTTTAAGCTGATTGGGAATGATAAGGTCGGAAGTAGCCGCTTTCTGATCGTAACCGATAAGGATATTGCCTGCGCTGTAGAACAGTCCTACCACGGAACCTTTTACGACATATTCCGTCTTTGCGGAATTTTCATACCAGACCGTATTGTCGAAAGACAAACTGTCTGCGTCGGTAATTTTACCTTCGGCGGAGAACACTATTTCGCCTAAGCCGTCGTTAAACGCCTTTTCACCGATTGCGGCTACGCCTTTTCCGAGGGTTATTTTTTCCAAACCGGAATTTGCAAAAGCGTAACTCAAGATCGTGGTAACGGTGTCGGGTATCGTAAATTCGGTATTTTTAACCTGTTCGCCGTCACTTCCTTCGGTGTAGGTAGCAAGATAAGCCATAAGCACGGTACCGTCAGCCGAGTATAAAACTCCGTCGGTAATTACCATATCCACTACGGACAAACCGTTGTCCACCAGTTCCACTTCGGTAAGGTCGGGGAAGAAACGGAATATATTGCTTGCCATTCCGTTGAACGCTGCCGCGTCGGTAAGCACTATTTTCGTCACGCCGTTAACGTTTTTCGTCAGGTTGACGGATTTAACGGGATATCCGGCTACCGTAGTGGGAATATAAATAGTGTTTTCGTCGGTAGCTACCGAAGTAATTTCATAATATTCGTTATCTACCAACCTGAAACCGTAGGTATCGTCCACGTCGGTTTCAAGATCGTTTTTGTACCAGTCGGCATAAAGAGTCAAATCGCTGTAAACGTAGTAAGGCAATACAAGCGGATTGCTCCTGCCGTTATCGGTGTACCAACCTTTGAAAGTGTGACCTGAGCGGGCGGGCGTTCCGATAGTTTCGATAACTTCCGCATTGAACGAGGACATATAGTATCCGTCGCTGTCGAAACTTACGGTAGGATAAGTTCCGTCCGCGAAAAGCGCGAAACTTTCGGCATTCTTCCACGCGAGAATCTTCTTGTCGCCGCTTTCGTTATCGGTATTGTTTACAAAGTTATAAAGTTCGGCGGGAGTATACATTCTGAGATAGGTGACATCCTGCGTTCCCATCGCTCCTTCAAACAATCCGTTTATAAATGCGGCAAAATCTTCATCCGCATACTCTTCTCCGAGAGAAGCTTTCAAAGCGTTTTCGATATTGGCGTTAAGTTCCTCGAATACAGCCGTGGCAACGAGCCAGCTGATTTTATTGAGTTTTTCATTTCCGGCAAACGCTCCGCTGCCTATTTCCGTAAGATTTACGCTTAAGCGGACGTAGCCTAAGGAGGCATTGTTTGCAAATGCTCCGCTGCCTATGGAAACCACCGAATCCGGAATGTCTATTTCCGTCAGAGCGGTATTCTTGAATGCATCGGCACCGATTTCGGTAACCGTATCGGGCAGAACTATGATACTCAGGTTGGTGCAGTTTTCAAAAGCGCTTTCCCCTACCTCGAGAAGTCCGCTTCCGGCAAATTCCACTTCGGTAACGCGGGAATAAAGGAACGCGTTGTCCTCGATGACTTTAAGTTCTGCAGGTAAGATAATTTTATAGAAAGTAGCGGAATTGAATACGTTTGCGAGTATGATTTCCACTCCTTCGGGTACGGTCACTACTTTCACTTCTCCGTCGGGAACTACGGCATTCCCCGCTACATACTTGACGAGCACTTTTCCGAGTACCACAAAAGTATCGTTTTCCTGGGCTACGGAAGAAGTATAGAAAGCAGTATCGGATATACCCGTATCGGAGAAGTTATCGGTAAATTCGAAGCCGGGAGCGGTTATCGAAGCAAGGGATGAACATCCGCTGAAGCTTCCTGCTCCGAAAGCTACTGTAGCCTCGCTCAATATTACTTCTTTTAATTCACTGTTACCGCTGAAAGTGTTTGCGGGCAAAGTCCGGACGGCTACTGCGCTGAGGTCCGCGCTTTGCAACCCGGAGCAACCTTCAAACACGCCTTCACCCATTTCGGTCACTCCGGCGGGAAGGGTTACCACTGTAAGAAGACTGTTGGCAAAAGCTCTGTCGCCTATCTTCTTCAATGCGGAATTACCGGCAAAGAGCAAGGTTTTCATCGTCGAGCCTTCGAATGCTCCGTCGCCTATTTCGGTAATATATTCGGGTACGGTAACGGTTTCTTTTCCTGTGGTGTTCTTATATTTTAACAGTATGGTTCCCACAATAACCATATCCAAAGTATTGTACCAAGCCGTCCCTTCGAAAGAGGAAAGGGTAGCTTCGATTATAGCGCTGAGCTGGTTGTTTCCGGATTCGTAAGAAACTTCTTTCAGATTGGAGGCGTTTGTGAAACACTCCTGTCCTATATACATAAGGGCGTCGTTAAGAACGATTTCTTCGATAATTTTATTGTCTTTGAACAATCCGTCCGCAAGTTTATAGATATCGGAGGGAAGAACCACCGATTTTTCCTCACCGAGATAAGCTATGGCAAGACGTCCTGCGATAACGAAACCGTTATTGCGGCCTTCGGTAGCTTCCTTTTCTCTTGCGGTATACCACGCCGTCCCTTCGAATACCGACTTATCGGCGTTGATAAGCATACTGTTTGCGGCGAAAATTATATCGAACTCTGCGTTCACTCCGCTGAATACGCCTTTTTGTATCGTTTCGACGGTGGACGGAACCGAAAGCGAACGCAATGCCGTATTGAATGTTGCACTGCCGTCTTCGGGTTTTCCTGCGTAAATGGTCTTGACGCCTTCGGGAAGAGCCAGACTTTCAAGGTTTACGCATTCGGCAAAAGCTCCCGCGTAAACGGCTACTATCGGATATAATCCGTTTCCTCCTTCATACATTGCGGGAATGTATGCCGTACGGCTCTGCGTATCGGTATATCCGACTATAACGTATCCGCCCTGCTCTTCGTCGTAATCCACGTCCGCATCGGTCAACGAACCTATGTTCTCTTTATAATATTTAGCGTAGAAAATCATATCTTCCGTAATTCCGAGCGGGAATTCCAGACGAATGTAGTT
>CALVNL010000044.1 GCA_944349655.1 uncultured Clostridia bacterium | reverse complement strand
GTCAGGCGGTATGGGAGATTGGCGGTGCGGAAAAAGTAGATTATTCTGCCGAAAAGCCACACAAATATCAGTATTTCGGAAAGTATGAGGCAGATTATTTTTACGGGAAGGGGTATGGACCCCCAGATCGCGGGACGGCGGACTATTTTGCCGTCCAGGACGTTGTTTTTCAGTTCGGCTTCGTAAACGTAAGTGCCGTAAAGTTTGCTTTTGCAGAGAGTAAGTTCGGCTTTGCCGTCGGTTTTTATCAGGTCGTTTTTGTCTTTTTCGGTCAGAACGAAAACGTTGTGCTCCCTGCCGTTTACGCTCAGTTTCGGGGAAAGCAGAATATAAATTGCGCTTAGCGCAAGAAAAACGCCTATGGCTATACCTGTATAGGAGTTATAGGCTCCTCCGGTAGAATTGTATTCCAGTAAAGCCGTCTGCGTGGTCAGTATAGCCATCAGTGCGGTCCCGAAATTGATTATTTTTATGTTTTTGAAATAAAGTCCCTTATCTCTGGTCTGTATAAGTCCCGCTATGGCAAGCCCCAGTTCGGTAAAAGATACCAATGCCAATATCAAAGTGTAATTCAGAGAATATTCGCTAACCGTCCTTTCCGAAAAAAGCGATCTTACCATAAATCCCGTATAAACTACGCTGGATATCAAAATAAATATCGCCGTCGAGGCGTTCCTTCTTTCAAGGGAAATTTTATCGCTTCGGACTCCCAGAACGCATTGTAATTTTGCCGCAAGCAATAAAAAAGTATATGTTGCGATACTGCATAAATCCAAGTCTTGCAAAAGTCCGATTATGAATTTTATTACCGCCAAAGTCGCAGTAAAGCACATCGAAAAAACGGTTTTTATTAAAGTTTTCCGTTCAAATGACAATTTTCTGTACTCGGCAATTAGGTTTTTCATAATCGGACTTCGGTAAGACGCGGGACTTTTTACCGATTAAATGATATCGGTACGGAGTAAATAGTTTCCTTTTTCCAGAATAGACGCGAGTTTTTCTTCGTTATCGTCGATAAGGGGCAAAACCTGTTTGGTTTTCTTTTCGGCGATAACCTTATACAGCGGATAGTTTATACAGCACAGAGCTATCCCCGCAAGTCCCAGTAAAATACCGCCCACAAGATAGGATACGCTGCCTGTTTCCAACATAACCATAGACATTCCGCCGCCTAAAACCAAGGTCGCAATCACTCCGAATACTATGGCTATGACGGTAGCAAAAAAAGTTTTTTCCTTTTCCAGGGCGTTGATGGTTGCGAAAACCTCTTCGGCTTGTCTTTCCAGTTTGGTGAGTTCCTGTTTGTGTTTCTGTCTTCTGTCTCTTTTCAACGAAAGTGTTATTCCGTCGGCAAGCGACGGAGATGCGGAAGTAATTTCCCACCCGAAAGCTTCGTACATATCCATAGCTTTGCTCTGATCCTTGGCTTTTACCGTTTTGGTCCTGTATTCGTAGGACACGAAATCTTTTTCCTGCATATTATACCTCTCTTGAACTGTATTAGCCTTACCGTAAGTCGGCGACGCGCGTTTTCGTTTGACTTTCCCGTAAGACAGTTGTATCATAATATTAAAAAACGCCGATATCAACTGTTTTTTCGGTAAAATAAACACTTCGGCAACTTGTGTCGTCGGAAATAAGACAGATAAGGAGGTTTTGTATCGTGGAATACTCCCCCGAAGAATATACCAGGCATTATATAGTGGAAGCTCTGTTCAGATTGATGAACGAGTACGAATACGAAAAAATAGCCGTCACCGACATAGCCAAAAAAGCCGGAGTGGGTCGGGCTACTTTCTATCGCTATTTCAAAAGCAAGGAAGACGTAATAGCTTTCTATTTCGAACACAATAAAAAAGGCTTCGTGTTCTCGCAACGTTATATCCCGAGATGTAAAGAAGATTATTTACAGATTGTCAAAGACGTCTTGACCTTGTTCAAACAAAACGTAAAGCCTCTTAAACTTCTCCGTAAAGCCCGTCTGGAGTATATTTATCTCAATTATCTCAACGAAAATTTCGTCGCTTCTTTCCGAAAAGAACACCCGCAAGAAAATAAGTTTACCCCTTATATTTTTGCCGGTATGCTCTTCAACGTATCTATGGCGTGGCTGGACGAAGATTGCGCCGAACCGATAGATTCTCTTGCCGAAACAATTATCGACGCTATTCTCTGATGAATTTGATTTTTTACAAAATCTTTAATCAAAACCGACTTTTATAAAAACCAATAAACTTATAAACCTCTTATTTATAATAAAAAAGCACGTTGCCGTGCTTTTTTCGTTACGCTTCCTTGAGCTTAAAGTCGGGAACGGGTTTCCCTTTGAACTCGGCGTCGAGAATACCCAGTTGCTTTTTGATTATACTGCGCATTTCCTTGGCGGGTGCAAGACAATATTTTTCAAAAAGTTCTTTATCGGCCTCCTCTGCTTTAGTCCAATGCGGAAAGAGAAGTTTGGTTAAAGCGGTAGCTATCCTCTTGACCGCCGCGGTATCCCTCGTGTCCGCCCCGTCGGGTATCTCCAGTAAGTCGCTGACTATGCTCCCTGCCGTCATATCGTTTCTCAGTTCGTGCAGAATTTCCGCAAAATATTCGGTATTGAGCGCCCAGCCGTCGGCTTTCAGACTTTCTCTCATACGAGGTATCTCCCACCCTTTTATGAACCCGTGGAAACGGTCGAGAAGGGCGGAATCGTGAAACATATAGGGGAGTTTATCGAACATAGAGACGTTTTCGTCCATTTTTTCCACGGGAATATTGCCTAACAATATAAATCCCGCTTCTCCGCTGCCCGATTTAATTCCCACGGTATAAGTTCCGCTCTCGAGATAACCTTTCAACGCCCCCTGCAGCTCCTCCGCGTCGCTGAAACGAATGGTGGATATTTCGTCCAAAGCCACGTAATCGTAATTCGGGATAAGCCCTTCGAGGTTGAGACTCATATCGTAAAACAGTTTTGCACGGGTTATTATTCCGCCGCTGTTAAGCCACCCTCTTTTGCTTATCTGAGAAAAAACGTAACTCTTACCCGTCCCTTTGGGCGCAAGTTCGATTAAATTTATCCTTTTTTCCACGAAAGGCATCAGTCTCTTTAGCATAGCCAGTTTCTGCGTTTCGTTATCGTACCCCTTGACGTTATATCCCATAGCGCCCAGCAAAACGTCTATCCACTCCTGTATCTCGAAAGCCTTGCGCGCGTTTTTGTAGTACTCCAAATCCACCTTGTAGGGTTTGAAATCCTTAAACCCGTTCAGGACGATTTTCCTTTTTAACTGATCGTAAGAAAGTTCCACCACGCCCCAGATGTCGCCGCCGTTGGCAAGTAAATCCTTTCCCGCTTTCTGCCATACCGCTTCGGGAATTACCGTATCCTCGTAATCCACTCCGAAATCGGGAAGGGCAAAAGTTATAACGCCCGCTTTTATGTTGGCTTTTATCCTTAATTTTGCAAGAAATTTAACTTCGCCGCCGTGGAAAATCTTGTCGAGAAGCGCCACCCAGTCTTTTTTGGAGGGCAGAATTTCCGCAAGCCTGTCCTGCATAAACAGAACGTTGTAACCGCCGTCGGCATCGGAATACCTTTTTACAAACCAATCCTTAATGAATGCCGGTATGCTTAAAGTGGCAAAAATATCCGCCGAAGGCTTCTTGTAAACAATCATTCCCTCAAAATTTTCTTTCAATTTCGCTTCGGTCATACTCCCCTCGCTTTCATATACCTAAATCGTCTTCCACAAACCCTTTTATAAAAGTCACTTCCGCTACGCATATCTTTTGCGGCGCGTAAAAAGCAACTTCGTATTTCCCGCCTTCTTCTATTTTCAGCGGCTCGCTTATCCAGTTCATTACCTTCTTGCGGCAGGCGTATTTCTTGCCGCCGACTTCTATATAAAGTTTGTCGTAATTTCCGTTTATAAAAAATTCAAAAACCGTTTCCTCCCCCGGCAGAATATTGATTTCCTTTTCGTAAATCACTTCGGGTTGTTTTTCGGGAACAGGTTTTTGGGGTTCTTGTATATTCGTTTCGGGAACCGTAATGTCGCTTTTAATGTCCGCCGTCTTGTCCGTCGCTTTAGAAACGCCCTTGTTTATCCCTGCGTACTCTTCGAATTTCCTTAATTCCTTTTCGTCCACCATAGGGGTAACTTTGGCTATGGCGGCGGTAAGGTCCTTCATCGAAATATTCTGCACGACGCCGCTGGAAATGTAAGTTTTGAGCGGTTCCTCTTTTGCCCTCTCGCAGACTTCGTTGATGTCGGCTCCGCTGTAACGCTCGGTAAGACGGGCAAGCGCGTCTATATCGACGTCGGATGAAAGAGGCATTTTGTTGAGATATTTTCCGAAGAGATATTTCCTTGCCGTAAAGTCGGGTAAGGGTACATAAATTTTCTGACTGAACCTTCCCGAACGAACCGCAGCTCCGTCCACGTCCCACGGACGGTTGGTGGCGCCGAGTATAAGAAGATTGGGGCTTTGCCCTGCAAAACCGTCTATCTGTTGCAAAAACTCGTTGACTCTTTTATCGTTATGGGTATCCACGCCCCTCTGCCCGAAAAGGCTGTCCATTTCGTCGATAAAAATTATCGCTCGCTCCTCTTTACGCGCGGCTTCGAACAGTTCGTTTATGTTGCGTTCCGATTCGCCTACCCACTTACTGACTATATCCGAACCTTTAACGGCGTAAAAGGTGGCTCCCACCTCCTTGGCAATAGCTTTGGCTATCATCGTTTTGCCCGTTCCCGGAGGTCCGTAAAGCAATACGCCTCCGCCGGTTTTCTTCCCGTAAAGGGCATATTTGTCGGGATATTTTATGGGATTTATCATCAACATCCGGATAGACTCTTTTACGTCCTCCAACCCTACCACGTCGGAAAAACCTATGTCGGGAATCCGTGCGCCTGACCACCGTGACTTCTCGTCGTCTTGAGCCGAGGACGCTTGACTTTTAACCCTTCCGGTTTCTTTTTCTTCCATCTGCTCGGCAAGAGAAACCAGTCCGTCGGCTCTCTTTATCCTCGAAGCCTTAAGTTCGCCTGTATCCGTCTTTGCCATTTTATACAACGCTTGCGCCGCCAGAAGCAAGTTCTTCTTTGCAAGGGCGACTTTCCCGCTTTCGCGGGCTTTCATCGCGTTGTCGTAATACATACGGAAAGACTCGTATAAAAAATTCTTTTCGTCAAACACGAAAGCCTCCGCCGAATTTTAATTTTTCAAAATTTTATCGATATCCGCAAGTTTTTTATCGATATCAATCCCTAAGGAAGAATCGGTTTCGAAATTACCTATCAAAGCTTCGAGTTCGCTGTCGGGGATATTGCCCGAAGCGGAAGCTATCGACCCGAAAGCCGCGTCGGTGTCCTCCAGCATCTGATCGATGTTGTCGGTGGTTTCCTCCACTCCCGCCATAGCTTCGGCAAATTGTTTCTGCACTTTTGCAAAATTCATATCCCCGGTAATATCTTTCATTTCCTTGCTTAGAACGCTCATTCCTTCCAAAAATCCCGCCGTCATCGCGCTTAAATCCCGCATCTGAGAGGCAAGCTGGAAATTCAGAAGCATTTCTCTGGCCTTTTTCTCCTGCGCCATAGCCGTTTTTAACGCGCTCAAAGCGAGACTGTACATTTGCTTGGAGCCCTGTTGCCTGGCTTCCTGCGCGGCGGCTATCGATTTGGTTTTCTGTTCCTGAAGCTGCGCTATGTATTTTTCTATGGAGCGAATGGTCTTTCTGACCAGAGCTCTCTTTTCCATATCTTTTTCCGCTTTCGACTTAAATAATCCCATAGTTATATCTCCTCGCTTTCGGATTTTTTGTTTGTTTCGTCGCTTTCACCGTCGAAATTGAAAACGTCGTCGGTTTCGTTCTGCTGCTCGAACATAGAAAGCAATGCGTCGTCTTCGGTATTTACGCCGTAAATTCTGGCATCCTCGTTGTAGCCTTCTTCCGCCTCGGTAAATACGTCCAGAACGTCGCCCAAAGCGCTTTCGCTGCGCTGTTTTTTCAAGTTGACCGAATTAAGGAATTTCTTTAGCTGAGCAGGTTCCCTCAATAATTTATTGAGAGGCATTTTGCTGTTGTTGATAATAAATTCCTGTTCGTCGAGAGAGGTTTTAAGCTGATTAAGCGCCTGCGTATTGGCATTCAGGTACTGTATGCGCTTGGCGGCGTTGGCGTTTTCGGCTTTAAGCATATTTATCCTCTTAGCCAGCGCAAGCTGTAAGTTCCTGTCCTTGCTTTTACGCCCTTGGAGCATAAGTTTCTCGATTTCTTTTTCCCTTTCCTCTATGGCGGCAAGTTCGTTTTGCTGGGTCTTTTCCAACTCCACTATAGCGTCCACGACGTCGCTTCTCTTTATTTTTTTGAATTTATTTCCGAATAACCCCATAACGCAATACTATATACTCGTCTCCAGTAACGCTTTTCTGTAAGAAACAAGCGTTTCGATTTCCTTGATTTCGGCAAGAGTCTTTTCATCGGTTTTCCTGGCAGCCACTACCGCTCGAAGATCGTCCACCATATTGTAGATACGCTGATCTATCTTTACGGCTTCGGCATTGGACGTAGGCGCAAAATACTTGAGTTCTTCGGCGAGAGCTTCTATCCTTTCTTTTACTACGCCTTCTTCAGCCATCGCCGCTACCTGCACGGCTCGGGCGTATGCCGCCTGCATATTGACTTTATCGGACTCGGCGTTCTGTTTGATTTTTTTCTTAAAAAAGCACATATTCCACTCCTTTAATTAATCTTTTTTCCACAGGAAGGACAAAACGCTCCTTCCCCTGCGATTTTTGCACCGCAAAATTGGCAGAATTTAGCTTGACTTCCCGCGACGTTCACGACGACCTGCGGCTTGCTGTCGGCTTTGATTTCCGCAAGTTTCACTAAAGTGTCGTAGGACGCCTGTTTGTCGGCGGCGATTTTCGCCTCTTCTTCCCTGAAAGAACTGTCTTTCATTTCCAGCATACGTTTCTTTTTGAGTATCTCCTCGAACTGCCTGATATCCTCTTGGGAAAGTACGATCGCTCCTATGGAAAAACCGTTGACTTTGATACCGTACTCGCTGAAAACGTCCTTAAGGGAGTCTTTCATATTGTCGGCGACAGAGGCGGCGTTCGCCCAAAGATTATAGGAATTGGTCCTGCCGGAAATAACTTCCTGCGTGAGAGTCTGCATAACGTGCATAGTCATTTCGGAGGAGAAAAACTCCTGCACGGCTTCGGTAGTGAGGTCTTTTCGTACGGCGCAGAGTTTGGCTACGAGTTTATGAGCGTTTTCCACGGTTATCTTGAAAGTTCCGCTTGCGCCTATGCTGACGGGTACCTGGAAAAATCCGTCGATAACCCTGGTTTGCTGCCTGGTTCCCCATTTTATCGTATAAGTATTGTTGACGTTGACGTAAAAAACTTTAATGTCGAAAACTTCCTGGTTCTTGGCTTTCTTGGCGTTGGTGTTCAATACGAATCTGTCGGCGCTCATATCTTCCATAATCCTGCCGTTTTTCATATAAACTACTTTCCAGAATGCGTCCGCTACCACCTCGCAGGCACAGTCGCAATCGAGAATTTCCTTCGCCCAGATAAGGTCGTTTTCCTTTCCGCCGAAACGGATAACGATTTTTTCCTCGGGTTTCTTTTTGAATAAACTGCACATAATAACCTCTCCTTAAAAATTTTTTCGTAATATATTTGCTTTTTCTTCCAACCAGCGGCTGAAAAGTTCCGCCTGGGGAATTTGCTGTTCGAACTTGGACGCAATCGCTCCTATTTCCCGCAATACCTGTTCCATATTGCGGTCGTCCCACTGTCCCGTCAGATACCTTATTTCCGTTAGACAGGCGTTGATAACGTTCATCTGACCGCCGTTATAACGGCGCACGGCGTCCGCTACCCTGTCCAACGCGTCGGGATTGGTGGCGATAGAGTCCTTGGAATTGTATTTCAACGGAACGTAAGACGTGACGTCGGAATACGAAGCCTTTGTTCCCGACTGAGAAAAATCCCGATCGGAAGTCGCGCGTCTTTCGGGTTCGCTACGCTTTTCGGGCTGTTTTTTTGAGGCAACGAACGGCTTTTCCTCGGGTTTATCCTCGGACGGAGCCTTTTGTTTTACTTGAGTTTTCTCTCTTTCCCCCAAACTGCCGTTGATATGCGATAATAGTTCTTTATCCTCTCCGAATGAATATTTCCCTGCCGCTTTACGCAGAATTTCTCCCGGAAAAACATTCTCTTCTTTGCTGACGAGAAGAATTTTTCCCTGCAAATTTATTCTCGGGAACCTTCTCCAGATGCTTTTCATTTCGTCCGACAAGGCATATTCTTCCCTCGACGCCACGGCTATAAGGACTTTGGCTTTCTTTATTGCCGCATAAATTTTCGGCTCGGTGAAGGAAGGATGTTCGTCGGCAAGGTCCGTTGCGGGACAAAATACCGAAAGGTTTTGCTTTTTTAATAAATTATACAGCTTTTCCGCTTGGAAAAAATCTTCGCTCTTTTCGCCGTTCTCATCGAATTTACGGCAGGCTATAAGAACGTCACAAGCGGCCTTCCCTTCCTCTCTCAATACGTTTATGCGAGTGTTTTCCAGCTTTTCGGCAACGGAGGCAAAATTCCCTTCCTCTCCCGCAGGGCAGGATTGCATCGCCTTTATGTAATAATGATTGTCGAAAATCCTTTCTTGTTTTATCCCGTAAAAAACAGGGGTCTGCGTTCCGTCGGAAGCGGTAACGTAACCTATGTTATGCTCGGACAGCCAGCTTCCCCAGTTGGCTTCGAAGTTGTTAGGGTCGCATTCCAAGACTCTGTCGTAACAATTCAGCGCTTCCTCGAACCTGCCTTGCCAACGCTCGAAGGACGCGCGGTTGATTTCCTCTCCGCAAACGCCTTCGTACCTGTCGGCGGCTCTTTCGTAAACCAGTCCGCAGCTGTCGCAACGGTAACGTTCGTTATCCAGCTTTTCCAGCGTACCTCCGCAGGTCGTGCACTGAAGTTTTACCAATTTACTCATCTCTTTCTCCGAAATTCAATCTGATTACGACCTTGTCCTCGCCTTTGTTGGTGGAACCGTCTTTGTTGTACTTAAAAATAATTCTTTGCCCCTCTCTGATAGTAATATCGCCACTTGAGTCCGACACTTCTCCGCTGACGGCGCTCAAAGAGTAAACGTCGGACGTGACTGTGAATTTATCGAACCCCGACTCGGAAGAAACGACGTAGTCGAAAGAAAACGTCACGTCTTCGTAAGAAGTCAAGATAAGAGTGGCAAGTCCGTTCTTGACCTTAACTATATCGCTTTCGAATTGAATGACGCCATTCTCTTCACTGACGATCCATCTGCTCGAGTCAACCGAAAAAACGGTACTTTCCCCTTCCGCTTCGCAGTTTTCACATTCGTAACGGCAAATAATATCGTTGAATTCGTACCTTGCAGTAACGGTAAAATCGTGATTTTCTTTCCCTTCGCATTGAATTTTCGCTCCGCATACCGGACACACGGCTTCCGACGGCAAAGTGCAATCGACGGGATTTACCGAATGTAAGGACAATTCTTTTATTCCGTCTTCGTCAAAATACCAGAAATCGCCCGCCTCGTGAATACAGCCGTTTCCGTCGGGCGTTTTGTAGGTATAAACGGTTTCGTCCGATTCCCTGCGCGCAAAAACCCTTTCGCCGCAAGCGGCAAGCAAACTGTAGGTTTGTGCGGATTTAACGGTAATTTCGCCGAGGGTGGTTTTAGAAAACAGTCCGTCGGGAAGGCTGATAACGTTCTCCCCGAAAC
>CALVNL010000043.1 GCA_944349655.1 uncultured Clostridia bacterium | reverse complement strand
TGTCGTAAATGACTGAAGTCCGAATCACGAAAAAAGGACGCTATATGCGCCCTTATTCTCGGTTTGGAGCTGGACGGATTTGAACCGGTGTCCCGCTCGCAATCACAGATTGCTCCCCGCTTTGGCTAAAAACAGCACGTTTAGTGCTGTTTTCTTAACGCGTCGCGCCTCATTTTTGCGTCATTACGCAAAACAAGCCAAGGATTTCGGTCACCGATAAGGCGAATACTTGCCAAACCGAGAAGAAGGGTGCAGAGAGTGTACTTTTGAGTGTGAGGACAAAGGAGTTTACTATGTCGTAAATGACTGAAGTCCGAATCACGAAAAAAGGACGCTATATGCGCCCTTATTCTCGGTTTGGAGCTGCTAACCGGATTTGAACCGGTGACCTCATCCTTACCAAGGATGTGCTCTACCTGCTGAGCCATAGCAGCACCTCGTTTTGCTTTCTCATTATAGTTATTTTTTTATCGATTGTCAATAGTTTTCACGCATTAAGAAAAATTGCCTTGCTTTTTTACGATTTTCGATATTGAACTGTATATTTTTATATGTTATAATATTTTTACATACTTTTTTTACAGGTGGCTTATGTCTAATTTCCTTCACAAAATTTTCGCGTCCACCCCCGGTGACGGCGAAGTTCAGCCCAAAGAGGGTATAGCCTATTCCCTTTCGGGCTTCGGTCAGAACCTTGTTTGTACAATTATCGGTTCTTACCTTACCGTGTTTATGACCGACGCTATCGGCTTCTCGGCGCTCAGCGTGGCTCTCCTTATGTTGTTTGCCCGTATCTACGACGCCTTGAACGACCCCATTATGGGTTCCATAGTGGACCGTACCCGTACCAAATGGGGCAAATGCCGTCCTTATCTCGCCTGGATGGCCATTCCTATCGCAGTGATGACCATTCTTTGTTTCCTGCCGATTTATCCCAATAACCCCGGAGGTTTTGCGGCAATAAGCGTCGTTTACATAATTTGGGGTATGGTTTACACCGTGGCAGACGTTCCCTACTGGGGACTTTCCACCGCTATGAGTAACGACACTTATCGCAGAGGTAACCTCCTTACCATAGCCCGTCTCCTCTGTACCGCAGGCGCAGGTATCGTCACCATCGTTATCCCGCAGATTACCAGCGGTATGACTTCGGATCTTGCGTCTCAAGTCAAAACTTTCCAGACTTTGATTACCGAAATTCATCTTTCCGGTTACAACCTCGACATAAATTCTCTATCTTCCCTCGGTAATATTTCCTCGTATATAGCAAGCCTCGGCGCAGACGCTTCTTCTTCCCTTACCGCAGCTTTCGCCGCCGTTACGAACCTCGATCCCAATGTCATTACGGGCGCCGATCTGCAGACGGCTATAGATACCGTCAGAGGGAATATGCAGACCGATTTGAGATGGATCTACTTCATCGCCGCAATTATATGCGTCGTGATAGCCATGCCTCTCTTCTGGGTCGGTTTCAAATACACCAAAGAACGTAACATATCCACCGAGAAAGCTCCGTCTTTGAAGCATAACCTTTCTCTTTTGTTCAAAAACAAACCGCTTCTGCTCATAGTGCTTTCGGGTATTCTCGGCGCCGCGCGTATGGTCTTTACCTATACAGGCGGACTTTACTTTGCAAAATACGTTCTGTCCGACGTTACCTTACTCGGAATGACGGGCGAAGGACTTTATACCATAATTACCCTTGCCGTAGTCCCCGGCGGACTTATCGCCTCTCTGCTTGTTCCTTACCTTACCAAAAAATTCGGTAAAAAGAATTCCTATATCTGGTCTCACATCGTGGGCGGCGTGGCGTTATTGATAGCGTTCTTCGTAGGACTCGGAATAAGCCGCGGCGACTATACCCATCCGGCAACTTTGATTATTGCGTTGCTCGCTATCGTTATAGCCGGCGTACCCAGCGGATTAAGCAATATCGTTTCCTACGCAATGATAGGCGATACCGTGGAATACCTCGAACTGAAAACCGGCGAAAGAGCCGAAGGTATCTGTTTTGCCATGCAGACCTTTATCAATAAAATCGGTATGGCTGTAGGCGCATTTATCGGCGTACTCGGTTACTATATCGCAGGCGTGACTCCCAATAACCCCGGAGCGCTCGACGCAACCGGCAAAGACGTAATGTGGACTATGCTTATGCTTATCGCCGCAGTAAGCTTTATCGCTGCAGCAATCCCCATGTTCTTCTATAAATTCAACGAAAAAGAACAACAGGCCGCTGCAGCCGAAATAGCTCGCCGCAAAGAAGCCGCCGTTATCGTCGAGGAAGAAGTCGTAGAAATCGACACCGTCGAAAATACCGACGAAAAATCCGAATAATTTATGACGATAACTCTTCCAAAGAAATTCTTATACGTCGGAGGCGACTACAAAGTCGCCTCCGAAAACGAAACGCTTATACTCTCCCCCGTTAAAAAGGGGGTTTTGTTGTATAACGGCAAAGGTAATTTATCGGGACAAGTTTTTACCGACAAAAAAGGAGCGACGGTCGCCGTTCCCGACGGCTGTGCGTATAGGATAGAATTATCCGACAATTCCGCTAAAATAGCCGTCTCTTCGGACAGCCAAAGAATCGCCTTTTCCCGATACGAAATTTTCGGAAAAGTCGCCTCCTACGCTTACACGTTGTACGAATATCTCAAAAATTCCCTTCGTCCCGTAGTTGCGGCGGAAGTTACCCCCGCTCCTTTCGACGACAAATATTACAAGGTTTACCTCAACGAAGAACGCAACGTTTACCGTAATATACTAATCGTTGCGGCACTCGCTTTGCTTACAGAAAAATAGCTTTTACGGAAAATTCCCGTCAAAGCAAAAGCCCTCTCTTAAACGGAGAGGGCTTTCAACATAAGGGAATTTTCTTTTAACCTTGCGGTACTATGATCTCCATATCGGAATCGGGGTAGGAACAACAAGGATGGATATATCCGAATTTTTTATCGGCAAGACGACGCTTATCGGCGCCCGCAATACTGAACTCGCCTTTCAGAAGTTTACTGTGACAGAAGCCGCAACCGCCCGCTCTGCATTTTGCGGGAACTTTCAATCCTGCTCTTTCCATTGCGGTGAGTACGGTTTCTTCGGAATTCGCTTTTACCACGGCGCACTCGTCCTTGATATGCACTTTTATTTCGTATTCGGCGTGTTTGACGTCTCTTAATCCGCAGCAGTTAGCTTCGGTGCGGACGTACTTTCCGCTTATTCCGAGTTTAGCGAGTTCTTTCTTGGCAAAATCGTACATTACCGACGGGCCGCACATCATTACGCTGAACTCTTTTCCGGCGTATTTTTCGATAATTTCTGCGGTAATGAAACCGTGTTCGTAACCTTCCTTTTTCTCGTCGCTCAAGACGTAAACTACCTTTACCTTATTGCCGCAAAGCGATTCGAGAGCGGATTTGAAAATAATATCTTTTTCCGTTCTGGCTCCGTAGATTACGGTAAGGTTAAAATCTTCGCTGCCCTCTTTCAGAGCCTGCGCCATACTGTAGAAAGGAGTTATACCGCTGCCTCCGGCTATACCGACTACGTTTTTACGGTCTCTTACCGAGTCGAAGCAGAAGTCGCCCGACGGATCGCCTATCGTGAAAGCATCCCCTTCCTTGGCGTTATCGAACAGCCAGTCGGAGAAAAATCCCGCTTTCTTGACGGTGACGGAAAGTTTGTTTTCTTTCAATGCCTGATAGGGCGAGGAAGAAACGGCGTACGGACGGCTGACCAGTCCGCCGTCGGCTTCGCACCTTACCGTAACGTACTGCCCTGCACGGAAAAACATCGGTTTTGAAAGTTCGAAAGTATACGTCTTGGTGTCTTCCGTATCAAGAGTGATTTGCTTAAGAACGGCGTTTTGGTTTCCCGGATGAAGAATTTTGGCAACCTCGTTTACTCTATACGTTTTCGGCAAAGGCGTGGAAGGCGCACTCGCGAGTTTTTCTCTGCGCACCTTAGTCATATTTTTGAAACGCAACAGATCCATAAATCCGAAGATTTGTTTTTTGAATTTGAATTCCATATTAACCCTCCCTTTTTATATCGCCGACGGTCTGTCTTCCGGTGATGTCCCCGGAAAAATATGCGCTGGAGTAACCGGACAATCTCATAGAATATCCGCCCGCAAAACGCAAGCCTTTCGTCTTATGGTCTTCCGCCATCATTAAAAGTCTCGGCGTAAGTCCGTCCCAGTACTGCGACTCGTAGCCGTAAATGTCTCCCTGCGGATGTCCGCAATAACGGGCGTAAGTCATAGGCGTTGCGACGGAAATTTCTTCTATACTGTCGCGGATTTTGCTTCCGGTATCTTTTTCGAAGCGAGCTATCATTTTTTCGGCAACCATATCTTTGACTTTGAAATAGTCTTCGGGTTTTACGTTAGCCCAGTCGTCATCCATATAAAGCGTGGTGAAATACATCATGCAGGTGCCTTCGGGCGAGCACTCGGGATATGCTCTGTTAAGGCATACCGTCGCCTGCGCTTCGTTGGTGGCGATTTTTTTCATAATATCGTACTGTTTTGCGGTGTCCATCGTATCGTAGAGGAAATAGTTATGGTTTTCTATTCCCAGTTCGTCGGCGGATTTATTGAGTCCGAGGAACATCGTAAACCCTCTGCCCGCAAATTTTCTGGCGTTGGTGGCTTTGATTATTTCTTCGGAAACGTTATCCATCATCTTGCCGTAAACGACGTGGGGAGCGCAGTTTGCGATAACGTGGCGGGTCTCTATCGTCCTGCCGTCGTCGAGCACTACTCCGCTGACCGCTCCGTCCTTATCGGTAAGGATCTTGACGGCTTCGGTATTGAACCATACTTCTCCGCCCAGTTCTCTTATTCTTTCAGTCAACGCAAGAGATATTTCGTGCGAACGCATCTTCGGCATAGCCGCTCCTCTGGTAATGTAGCGGATAACCATTGACGCATAGTGAATAAAACTCAAGTCGTCGCAATGCGCCCCGAGATAACACCAGTAAGCGTTCAGAATATCCTTGGCTTTCTTGGGCATTTTAATTGCGTCCAGAACTTCGTTGACGGAATAGGATCCGCAGCGAACGTAGTTTCCGTAATTGGCTACCATATATTTGGAGTCCACTTTACCGTTCTGAGCATTGGTGTAAGCCTGAGCCGAACGTATTTCTTCGGCGAGTGCAAAGAATTTTTCCATAGACGGTCTGCTTCCGGGAACGTAAGACTCCATTTTGTCGATAAACGCCTGTACTCCGAAAGGCATCGTAGCGTCGATATTCTCTTCCCGAGAAATCACCCTGTATGCTTCGGGAATCTGCAACCATTCGATTTTGTCGGTAACTCCGAGTTCGTTGAACAACGTCCTTACGTCGCCGCAGTTGTCAGCCGTTCCGAAATCGTTGAGTTCGTGCAACGACGCCTCGAACTCGAACCTTCCCCTGCGAAAACTGGTGGCAAAACCGCCGGGCAGATTGTGTTTTTCCACCACGAGCGTTTTGGCTCCGCCCTGCAACAGTCTTATTGCGGCAACCAGTCCGCCGTTCCCGGCGCCTATCACTACCGCATCATACTTTTTCATATCTACCTCCTGTCAATTTATATATTAGGGTCGCAACCCTTATCGGTCCTTACCGTCGACACGTTTACCGAGTCGTAACACCAGTCCTCTGTAAACGTCTCCGAGCATATCTTCTATCTGCTTTGCGGTAAAACTCGCCGTGCCGCAGACTATCATCGTGGCTATCCCGTGCGAAAAAAGCCACATCTCTTCAAAAACTCTCTCAGCTTCCGCTTCTTCGAAGGTTTCGTTCCGTGCGATAATTTCCATTATAAACGGTTTACTTGCGTCGGAGGTCAGAAGGTTTTCCTTATCGCTCCTTTCGCTCATATAAAGCAATTTGAAAAGTTCGGGTTCCTTTGCGGCGAAATTTATATAATTGACGCCTACCGCTTTATAAGGGTTGTTGCCGTCGGTTTCTTTCCGTAAAGCCTCCCCGAAAAGTTTACTCGCTTCGGCAAAAACCGCTTCCTTGACCTCGCCCATATTTTCGTATAACCAAAACACCGGCTGCGTGGAACAACCCAGCTCTTTTGCAAGGGCCTTGGCTGTAAGCGCGTCGATTCCGCCTTTCTGCACTAACTTCAACGCTTTAAGCAATACGTCTTCTTTTTTTATTCTGGCTTTAGGGGGCATAGGTTATTCCGTAAACTCCGCTTCGTTATATAACATTGATTATATAATATACGTTATATATCCTTTTGTCAATACTCTTTTACAAAATTTTTCCCGAAAAAACAAAAAACCCGACTTCAAAGTCGGGCGTTTTACTTTCCGAAAAAACTTATTTCGTCTTTTTTTCTCTGGGTTTTCTGGGTTTGGGATAGTTGAAATTTTCCTTTTTGGCGTCGATAAGCACGTTATAATACATTGCGGCGTCCTCTTTGGCTTTTTCCAGGTCCATATCCACGCAGAAACCGCATTCCTTCGGGGTCGCTCCGGGGATCTCTCCTTCGAATTCCGCCGCATAGTCGAAAGTCCTTTCCACCAAAGGATAAATGGTATCGGTATCCACGTCGCCGTTTACGATAAGATAAAATCCCGTCCGACAGCCCATCGGCCCGAAATAAATGATTTTGTCTTTCCACAGCTCGTCGTTACGCAAAAACGTGGCGCAGATATGTTCTAAAGCGTGCACGCTGCCCGTTTCCATAACTTCTTCGTGATAGGGCCGTTTCATTCTGATGTCGAACGTCGTGACCGTTTCGTATCCGAGTACGTCCTTCCTCGCCACATACAATCCGCATTTCAAACGGGTATGATCCACCTGAAAACTGGGTATGGTTTCCATCTTTTCCACCTCTCGATATAATATGCTCTTTTCCCGAACGAATATAATTATATGGCTTTTTTTTCTTATTCGCAAGTATTTTTTCCCTGCCGATTGACATACCTTGTCGCATTAAGTTATAATTTTTATCGAATCGGAGCGTAAAATGGACTATAAAAAGGAATTGAAAATCTTTAATCTCAACAAAATAGCGTTGCTTTCCATATTGCTTTTCGCCCTGTGTTTCGTGGCGGGCGCTCTTGTCAATCTCCTCGCTTTCCGTCGTCCGTTACTCCTTACCGACAAAGTCTACTGGGATATAATCATAACTCTCTCAATTATGGCAGTCGGCGTGATAGCGCACGAAGGTCTGCACGCCTTGGGGGCGATGATTTTCGGGAAATGTAAAAAAGAAAATATAAGTTTCGGGTTTATTCCCCGTCAGTTGATGTTTTACTGCCACGCGGAAAAGCCTATGACGGCGTCCGCTTACACGCTGATGCTTCTCTTGCCCGTAATAGTTACGGGATTTATCCCGTTTATACTTTCGGTCTGTCTCGGCAATATCTTTCTCGTGGTAGCGTTCGCCATGCTTATAAGCGGCGGAGCCGGAGACCTCATAATGGCGGCGAGTCTTAGGAAAATTCCTGCTTCCGCTCTGCTCCTCGACCACCCTAAAGCCCCTGCCTATTATCTCTTGCATAAAAGCGACGCTCTGCCCGAAAACTTCAACGAAGTCACCCCCGAACAGGAAGAAGCGCTCCTGAAATCGATGCGGGAAAAACCCCTCTCCGACAGTTCCCGTGGCCGTAACAACCTTTTGAAGATCCTTGCGGTGTTCGTTTTTCTGGTTTTCGTGGTGACGGCGGTTTTTCTAATCGCCCTTCTGATGAAGCTGTTCTGAACCATTACGTCTAAAACGCCGAAAAGCCCTCGAAAAAACCGTCTCGGGCGGGCTTTTTTATTGCTATCCTTATTGAAAACGCAATGGACGTTGTGATAAAATAAGAAAAAACGCTTTTCGGAGGAATTATGTCCGAACTTTTCAAAAATCTTATCCCGAAACTCGCCCCCGAAGCCGAGGAAAAGAACTTCGTAAAGGGCGAAGGGTACCGCATAACCGTCCTGACCGACCGTCTTTTCAGAGTGGAAATCAGGAAAAACGGCTCTTTTAACGACGAAGCCACGCAGACAGTCTGGTACCGCAATTTTCCCCGAAACGATTTTGACGTCGCTCAATCGGGCGAAACCTTGCTCGTCACCACCGCCCGAAGCGTGCTCGCCTTTTCCGTCAAAAGGAAAAAGGTGGTTGCGGTTTTGGCCGACGGCAAACCTCTTTCGTTGAAAAAAAGCGATAATTTGAAAGGTACCTGCCGCACCCTCGATATGCGGATAGGCAAAGTAAAACTTTCTCAAGGCGTGATAAGCAAAAACGGTGCGGCGTTTCTAACGGACAAAGGGCTTATTCTGAAATCCGACGGAACGCTCTCTCCCGCCCCCGAAGGAAAGGACTTCTACGTTTTCGCCTACGGAAACGACTATAAAACCGCCCTTTACGACTTTTACCGTCTGACGGGCTTTCCGCCCATGCTTCCCCGTTTCGTCCTCGGCAACTGGTGGAGCCGATACAGGGCTTACACGCAGGAAGAATATCTCTCCCTTATGGACCGTTTCGCCGCAGAGAATATTCCCTTGACGGTAGCGACGGTGGATATGGACTGGCACTGGGTGGACGTCAACAAGCAATTCGGGTGCAATTATAAATACGAAGGTTTCGGCAGAGGTCCCGGTTGGACGGGTTACAGCTGGAATACCGACCTTTTTCCGAATTACAGGGAATTCTTGTCCGAACTGAAAAAACGTAACCTGAAAGTTACCCTCAATCTCCACCCTGCCACGGGCGTAAGATTTTACGAAGACAGTTACGAAAAAATGGCAAAAGCCAACGGCTTGGATCCGACAAGCAAACAGACCGTTCCCTTCGATCTTTCGAGTAAGAAATTTCTGAACAGCTATTTCGATATTCTGCACCACCCCTACGAAGACGAGGGCGTGGCTTTCTGGTGGATAGACTGGCAACAGGGTAAAAAAAGCACCGTCCCCGGACTGGATCCGCTGTGGGCTTTGAACCACTACCATTTTCTCGACAACGCCCGTCACGGAAGAGGAGTTATCCTCAGCCGCTACGCAGGCGCAGGCAGTCACAGGTATCCTCTCGGATTTTCGGGCGACAGCGTAACGTATTGGAAAAGCCTCGACTTCCAGCCCTATATGACGGCAACCGCCGCAAACATCGGATACGGCTGGTGGAGCCACGATATAGGCGGTCACACTTTCGGCGTTTATAACGACGAACTCTATCTCCGCTGGTGTCAGTTCGGGGTGTTCAGTCCGATAAACCGCCTCCATTCCACTTCTCACGACTTACAGGGAAAGGAACCCTGGCGGCACAGCGAAACGGTACGACGCATCGTTTCCGACTACCTGCGCTTAAGACACCGTCTTATCCCATATATTTATTCGGAAATGCGCTCCGAGTCCGTCTGCGGCGGCGCCCTATGTCTTCCCGTCTATTACGACTACCCCGAAAAAGAGGAAGCGTATAAAATAAAGAACGAGTATTTCTTCGGCTCGCAACTTCTGGTCTGTCCCGTGACCTCTCATCAAGATAAAAAACTCAATATGTCGAAAGTGGACGTTTGGCTTCCCGAAGGACGCTGGACGGATATCTTTACCGGCAGAATTTATAAGGGCGGCAAAATGCTGTCGGTATTCCGCGACGCGGAATGTATCCCGGTGTTTGCAAAGGAGGGAGCGATAATTCCCTTATCGGCGGACGAAGGGAACGCCTGCGGCAATCCCGAAAAAATAGAAATACGGGTATATCGGGGAAACAACTCTTACACCCTTTACGAGGACGACGGCGAAACGAACAAGTATCTCGACGGCGAATACGCCGAAACTCTCTTTACCGTCGCTGAAGACGAATCCTCTTTGCGTTTTACCGTAGGGGTTGCTTCTTACGGCGAAGGCAACGAAAACTTCCGCCTGCCCGAAAACAGGGAATACACGGTGGTGTTCAAAGATATAAAAGGCGGCACCGCCACGGTAAACGGCGAAGCCGTCCCCTTCGACGGTTCGGTCACGGTAAAGGAAGGAAGCGAAATAGTAATTACCGACTACACCGCTTGCGACAACGGCGATAAATGCGAAAATATCCGACTGGTGCTTTGCCGCTATCAGGCGGGCAATCTGTCCAAGATGTTCCGCTACAGAGGACTGAAGGAGCTCTCCGATCCGCACCTTTTACTCGCCGCCGTAAAGAAGCGTTTCCCGAAAAACGTCTATCTCGCCGCAAAGGAAGTTTCGGAATAATCGGTTTCCCGAATTAAAAAAAGCACGCCTTGAAGCGTGCTTTTATTTTTTTATCATCAGAACGTCGTCGGCGGAAATTTCCAGAAAATTGCAAAGTTTGGAAAGCGTAGCAAGCGA
>CALVNL010000042.1 GCA_944349655.1 uncultured Clostridia bacterium | reverse complement strand
CGCTCAAAAAAATTAACTCGGTTTATCTTCGTTTATTTTCTTTTCGTCTTTCCGTTCCGTTGTTAAGGTTCGCTCGCTAATAAAAATATAGCTTAAATAGGATATCTCAAAAAAACGGTTTTGTCAATTCTTTTTTTGACAAAAATTAAATTTCAAAAAGAATTTTTTTATATTCTGATATTTTTTATTCCTTATGCCTTAGAAAACCCGAATTAAAAAGTCCGTTCCGCAATTTTTTACCACCCCCCGTTAGTCGTTGTTTCACCGTTCCGCAAAATTTTACTACCCTCTCACGGTAATCGTTCTCTTACCGTTCCGCAAAATTTTACCGCCCCCTGCCTACACCGATTTTATTAAAATGTATAAATATAAAAAAATATGTATATTTAATTATACCGAGATTTTTCACACAAAAAAAGACGCAGTCGGTATGACTGCGTCGATGATTTTTCGTAAAGACGAAAGGTTAACGTTTGCTGAACTGCGGAGCTTTTCTCGCTTTGTGCAGACCGTATTTCTTTCTTTCTTTCATTCTCGGGTCTCTGGTAAGGAAACCGGCTTTCTTGAGTTCGGGTCTGAGGGTAGCGTCGGCTTCGCATAAAGCTCTGCTGATACCGTGACGGATGGCTCCTGCCTGTCCGGTAAGCCCGCCGCCGTTTACGTTGACTACGACGTCGTATTTGTCGGCGGTACCGGTGAGTTCCAGCGGCTGACGCACGATGTATTTCTGAGCGTCGAGTTTGAAATATTCGTCTACGGGTTTTTTGTTTACGACGATGCCGTTTTCTCCGCCGGGAATAATTCTGACCCTGGCTATGGCTTTCTTACGTCTTCCGACTCCCCAGAATTGTATTTTCTTGACAACTTTCTTAACCATTTTTCACCTCTTAGTCGATAACAAGCGCTTGGGGCTTCTGAGCCTGTTGTTTATGCTCGCTTCCTTTGTAAACAAACAGTTTTTTAATCATCTGTCTGCCGAGAGAATTTTTGGGGAGCATACCTTTAACGGCTTTCTGTACGGCGAAATCACTCTTTTCGGCGAGGAGTTTGTCATATCTTATTTCCTTGAGTCCTCCTACGTAACCGGTGTGATAACGGTAATATTTCTGTTCTTCTTTGCGTCCCGTGAGGGCAACCTTATCGGTATTTATAACGATAACGTAATCTCCCGTATCCACGTTGGGAGTAAATACCGGTTTGTTTTTTCCTCTTAAAATAGCGGCTACCTTGGAAGCGAGTCTTCCGAGAGGCACGTCGGTAGCGTCCACGACATACCACTCTCTCTTAACTTCGTCGGCCTTCGCCATATATGTTTTCATGGTAAAAAACCTCCGTTTTGTAAATTCACGTATCGGCGTTTTCCTTTCGCGAGGGGCTATTCGCAAATCGGAAAAAGCCTAATAGCTTATTTATGATAATACAACGCGTGTTTTTTGTCAATTCATTTTTTAACGTTTTTGAATTTTTTATGGTTTTTTATTATTGTAATTCCCCCTTGAATATGGTATAATATACGCTATGGAAAACATAAACAAAATACTTGACGATATAAAACTGGAATTGTCTCAACATATCAGCGCGGCGGAATATATGCTGTGGATAGACGGACTGGTTCCGGTCAACTGTACCGAAGACGAAATCGTCGTTATGGCGCCGAGCGACAACGCGCGCGCCTCGCTGGAAAAAAATTACATATTCACCTTTCTGGACGCGGCGTTAAAAGCCGGCTACAAATTCCGTAACGTAATTTTCATAACCGAAAAGGAAGCGGAATTTTTCACCAAAGACGTGACGGAAATAATGGATACTCTTAAGAAAAAAGAGGAAAAGAAACCTAATCCGTTCATTGCGCGTTACACTTTCGAGAATTTCGTGGTGGGCGACAGCAACAAACTCGCCTTCGTCACCGCAAAAACCGTAGCCGAAAACCCGGGAAACTTCAACAATTTCATAAACCTCAATCCGTTGTTTATCTACGGCGGCGTGGGACTCGGTAAGACTCACCTTTTACATTCCATAGGAAATTACATCATCGAAAACAATCCTTCCCTGAACGTGGTCTATACTCCAACCGAAAGACTGACCAACGAATATTTCGCTTCTTTAAGTAAATATTCCACCGACAAGGACGCCTACAGGAATTTCCGCGAAAAATACGCCGACGCCGACGTGTTGATGCTCGACGACGTGCAGTTTCTCCAGAAAAAAGGCGGTCTGCAGGACGTAATATTCCATATCTTCAACGATTTATATAATAAAGGTAAACAGATTATACTTTCCAGCGACCGTCCTCCGAAAGAAATAAACGACATAGAAGACCGTTTGCGTTCCCGTTTCGAAGGCGGAATAATGACCGACATCTGGACTCCGGGGCTGGATACCCGTATTTCCATAATAATGAAAAAACTGGAAGGCAACGAAACCAAGTTGTCCGAGGACATTATTTATTACCTTGCCGAAAAAATAAACACCAATATAAGAGAACTGGAAGGAGCTCTCACCAAGGTCCTTATGTACTGCCGTCTCAACGGCAAGACCCCTACTCTGGAACTTGCGAAAGAAGCGTTGAGAGAAAAGGAAGAAAAGGAATCGGAAGGTATAGACAGCAATAAAATAATTGCCGCCGTCAGCGAATATTTCCGTATTCCCGAAAACGACATAATCGGAAAGAAGAAAAATAAAGAAATAGTAGAAGCGAGAATGATAGCTATATATTTAGTGTACGATCTTCTTAATATGCCCTTGATAAATATAGGACAGGTATTCGGCGGACGGGATCACACCACTATTATTTATTCCCGCGACAAGATACTCAATCAGCTCGGCACCAACGGAAAAGCCGACAAAGCCATTAAGGACATAAAGGGAATGCTCGATGTGTAAAACTTTTTTCGCTGTTAAGAGAATGTGAATAACTACCTGCGACTTATCCACAAAAATAACGTCGCAAAAAATAATTTTTTATAAGATAAAACCAAAAATAAGACCTGTAATAAGGGTTATTCACAATTAAACAACAGCTAATAATAATAGTATTCCTCAATATAAGAATTTTTTTAAGAAGGAGGCAAGCAATGAAATTCTTTTGTAACGGATCGGAACTTTCGGAAGCCACCAACACCGTTTCCAAAGCCGTCGCCAGCAATAAAAATATACCCATTCTCGAAGGAATAAAAATCTGCGCCAGCGGAAAAACCGTCACTTTAAGCGCATTCGACGAGGAACTTTTTATAGAAAAGAAAATTTTAGCGGATATTCATACCGAAGGAGAAATTATCGTAAACGGAAAACTTTTCAACGATTACGTCAACAAAATTTCTTCTCACGACAGCATCGGCATAGAACTCGATCTGAATAACAAAATAAAAATTTATTTCGGAAAAAACAGTTTGGAAATGAATTGTTACGATTCTAAAGGATTTGCCTCTTTAGGCGAATTTTCCGATAAAAACAGTTTCAAAATGAAACAGGGAGAAATGAAGGAACTGTTCGACAGATGTATCTTCTGCTCTACCCCTAATTCCGAAAACTATCAGCTGGTAAAAAGCCTTCATATGGAAGTTATCGGCGACAAGGTTCAGGCGTATTGCCTGGACGGAATGAGAATGGCTCTCAATAAAAAACCCGTTACGGAAGTAAAGGGCGAGATTAAATGTTCTATTTTAGCCAAAACCGTCAACGACATCATAAAAATACTCAACGACGGCGACGAAGAAGTGAAAGTTATTCTGGAAAAGAGAGCGCTGCTTCTGGACGCGGGCTATACTAAAATAAGGATAGGACTTATGAGCGTGGACAATTTCGATTACAACGCCATAATCCCCGTCGGCAGCAATAACGAACTCATAGTAAACAAAAACGAACTCAACGAAGCGTTGAACAGAGTATCGATAATCAGCCGCGAAAGTCACAACAACGCCTCTTTCTTCACCATTGACGAAAGCAGCCTCAATATAAATTGCGAAAACGAAAAAGGCAGAATAAACGAAAATATAGAATGTAAATACGACGGAGCGGAAAGGAAAATCTACGTCAAAAACAAATATATTCAGGAAGCGATTTCCAGAATAAAAGAAGATTTCGTAAAGATTATAATAAACGAGGACAAGAATAAACCGATCATCGTCACCAGAGTGGACGAAGACGATTATATCTGTATCATACTTATAGTCAGAAACCTCGGATATTGATAAAAAAATGAAAAATATCGACGAATATAACGTCTATTACGTAGTAAACAACGGCGAATACGTCTTTTATTACGGAAAGGAAATATTATTCAAAAACAGTAAAAACAATCCGTTTTTATTTGTAACCGTGGAAAGAGAGGGAGTTAAAAAACAACTCCCTTTATATTATTGCGAAATAGAAAAAAATACCGCAAACGGTTACAAAATAAAATTTTACAACAACGCCTGCACCGTCGTGTGCAACATTATAAACAGCAAAGGAAAAATTTATTTCGGACTGGTAAAAAACGGATTTCAAGGCGAAAAATTAAATATAAACCTCTATAAGAAAAATTCCAAACTTACCGGAATGGGACTCAATAAGGCAAAGGACCTTACCGGTAAAATCATATCGTCCTATGCAAAAAGCGGTAAAAAAACTTATATAGATAAAAAACTCAGCTTTTCGGTAAAAAACGGCTACTACTTCGTAAACAGAGGTATAGACGACTGGGAGATGAAAGCCGAGCAAAATTACGTACGTATTTCCACCAGACAAAGCGAAGCCGGCTTCCGCCTCTCCTTCGGAAAGGAATTCGGCGTGGAGGAAAATTATCCCGTCAAACTGAAAATGACTTCCTTTTCCGAACTTAACGGAAAATTATGCGAAAGAAGTTACGACGGGTTTATAACAGAATATCGGGAAGGAAAAGAATTCAAATATAAATTAACAAATTTACGTAGTAAAGGATACAAATATCTTATAAGAATATCCCCTGTCATTAACTGTAAGGACGCAGACTTTTACGATTACGAAGAAGACGGTCTGATATATATAGGGAGCGGAAATTATCTCGCCGACGTTCACAACGAAACCAACGTCAGAAAGATATCCAATAAACTGCGAAAGATTTTAGACCTCAACGCAGACGGATTTTATATAGACGAGATCGGTATAAATATAGGAAAATCCATCATTATACAGGACGCGCTTATTTATAAGAATTTCCATAAACTGATTAAAAAAATATGTACCGAATACCCTCTCAAACACAATATCTATAATAAATTTATTTCGGAAAATACAATAAACGAAACTTATTCTCTCGATTACGGAAAAATAAAATTCAGCGAAAAGAAGTATTTACGTTCGCTTCTGTATTCCGATTGCAGAAGTTTCTTTTACGAATGTACTCCCTCCGAAGCTAAAAAACTCCAAAAACGCGGAAAAAAACAGATAATAGTAAAAAACAAAAAACTGTTTATTTTTTAAGATTTTCTAACTAAAATACTAAAAATTAAACCTTATATAACTCCCTCGAAAGTTTAACGTGAAAATTTTAATTATGTTTCACGTGAAACATTATAGACATATGTCTAAGTTAAAACGGTTTTTATAATGTAGTTTTTATTTTATAATCAGGTCGGTTTTAAGGCGCTTATTTTTAATTTAATATCCCCTGATTTGTACAAGTTTGGATTTTTTTTGAAAAGTATATTTTCTCTTTATTTTGTTTTGTTTGAATTTTGGTTAAATTTTGTTGTCTGAGCTTCTTTTTTATCGGTTTTATTTTTCAGTGCGGCTTATAAAAAGCATACTCCCATATCGTTTGACAACGTTCGTTCTTTAATGTATAATAGTTTAGCTATATTTTAATTATTATTATAAGCGAGGATATAAAAATGAAAAGAACTTATCAACCCAAGAAAAGACAGAGAAGCAAGGTTCACGGTTTCCGTAAGAGAATGAGCTCCGCCGGAGGAAAAAACGTTCTCAAGAGAAGAAGAAACAAAGGCAGAGCCAAAATCAGCGCATAACGTAATTTATGCAGAAAATTTACCGTTTGACCCAAAGGGGGAGTTTTACTTACGTTTACAAAAAATCGGTTCCGAAACACTCTCCCCTTCTTACTCTTTATTCCGTCCCCGCACATAACCTCAAAATAGGCGTAGTCGTCGGAAAAAAAGTCGGTAACAGCGTGGTAAGAAGCCGAGTCAAACGGAGAATAAGCGAAAGATTCCGTTTACTTATTCCTTTTGTTGACCATAACAGAAATTATGTGGTAGTCGCCAAATCTTCCTGTGCGGACGCTACAAGCGCGCAAATCAACGAGGAGCTTGTTTCTCTTTTGAAAAAATGCTCGTTTTGGGTGGAACAATGAAATTTATTTGCCGTAAATTGATTTTGTTTTACAAAAAATACGTTTCCTCTTCCATTCACGCAGGGTGCATATACACCCCTACCTGTTCGGTCTATATGCTCGACGCCATAGAAGAATACGGCGTCGTCAGAGGCATATTGAAGGGAATTGCCAGAATTTTGAGATGTAATCCTCTGGCAAAAGGCGGTTTCGATCCGGTCAAAGAAAATCTGAGAGGTAATATCAAATGGATTTTATGACGCTTCTCGGCGCAAACGCGCTCAGCGACGCCATAGGTAAACTCATTTACGACGTTTTGTACGGCTGGGTTTCGGGCTGGTCCGACTCCTGGGGTATTGTCGGAGCTTTCAGCGTGACGGTTATTATGTTCACGCTCTTTTTGAAAATAATTCTGACGCCCTTCGATTTCTGGCAGAAACAGCTTTCCAGAAGCAACGCCAAAAAAATGGAACTTATGAAGCCGCAACTCGACAAAATCACAAAACAGTGCGGTTCCAACAAACAACTCCTTATGCAAAAACAGAGGGCGTTGTATAAACAGTATAAGTATTCCACTTTCGGGGCGTGTCTGCCGCTGATTATAACAATGGTCATCTTCTTTATAATTTTGGGCGGTTTCAACAGCGCCGTCAGAATGCACAATCTGGCGACCTACGAAAAACTGGACGGAATTTATAACGAAGTTTACTACGAAACCATAGAGTCGCTGTCTTCCGGCGGAATGACCGACGCCGAAAAAAGAGCCGAAGCCGTGGCAAAAGCCGAACAGGCGGTTATGGACAGTTACGAAAGCGAAAAGTTTTTCCTTACCAAAAATATTTTCGTCGCCGATAACTGGAAAGATCCCGTTCCGTCGGCTTCCGACTTTACCGGTACGGGTATGGGCGGCAGCGGCATAGACGTCGATGCGGGCCGTTACGAAATCGTAATGCGTCCTTTGATGGAAAAATACAACGACGAATGGAACGGTTATCTCATTCTGCCGGTTTTAGTGCTTTTATTGAACCTCGTCACCATGAAGCTCAATAAACCGCCCGAACAGCCCGCTGTGGCAGGTCAGAGCGAGGAGCAGCGCAAAGCTCAGCAGACCCAGATGAAAGTAATGCAGTTTATTATGCCGATCATTATGTTGGTATTCGCTATTTTCTATTCGGCGGCGTTTACCCTGTATATGCTCATAAGCAGCCTTTACAGCACTGTATTCAATCTGTGTTTCAATATCATAACCAAACGAATCGACGCCCGCGAAAAGGACAGACTTATGTCCACCACGGTCAAGAAATAAAGTAAGGATAGGGTTAGTTTTATGGAAAAAGAAAATCAATTCAAGGCTTCCAGCGTGGAAGCGGCTATCGAAAAAGGACTTAAAAAATTAGGACTCGCCAGGGAAGAGGTAGAAATAGAAGTTATTTCCGAAGCGGGGATATTTACCAAAGCGCAGGTTAAATTAACCAAAAAAGAAGTTCCTTCGGCGGAAGAAAACGACGATAACGCCGATCTTACCGACGACGAAATTCCCTTGAAAATTTCCGAAGAAACCGTTAGCGAAGAGAAAACCGAAGAAAAAGAAGAAGAAAGACCCGCTCGTAAAAGAAATTACGACGATCGCCGAAGGGAACGCGACCGTCACGAAAGAAAAGAGTATTTTCCCGAAGAAAAGGCTCTCGGAAAAGAGTATCTCAAGAACGTGACGAGTTTTATAAGCGAAAGAGTGAGGATAGACGCCAAGTCTTTCGAGGATGAAATTTGTTTCTATATCGGCGGCGAAGACGCCAGCAGTTTCATAGGTCACAGGGGAGAGACCCTCGACGCCATTCAGTACCTCGTCGGACAGGTAATAAATAAGGATAAGGAAGAAGGTTCCCACATAAGAGTTACCGTGGACGCCGATTTTTACCGCGAAAGACGCAAAAAGACTTTGACGGCTTTGGCTAAACGTTTAGCTTTCGACGCGTATAACAAAAAACAGGAAATATCTCTCGAACCGATGAACAGTTATGAAAGAAGAATTATTCATTCGGCTTTACAGAGGAGCGATTACGCCACCACCCGTTCGGACGGGGAAGGCAAAAACCGTCACGTGGTGATAGTCCCGAAATGCGAAGTTATGAGCTACGGCAACACTTCCGCCGAATTCCGTCGCAAGGGACCCGGCAGAACCAAAAGTTACGGTTACGACAAGATAAAATTCTGAGAAAAAATGGACACCATAGCCGCTATTGCCACCAATCCGCTTTTTTCGGCGGGGATAAGTATAATAAGGATAAGCGGCGACAACGCCGAAAGCGTTATTGACAAAATTTTTTCCTGTTCCGCCGACCCGCAGGAAAGAAAACCCAACGTAATGTATTTAGGGACGGTCAAAGGTAAGAATTTTTCCGAAAAGGCGTTTTGTGTATTTTACAAAGCGCCTAAATCATATACGGGAGAGGACGTGGCGGAGATACATTGCCACGGAGGACGCGGAGTTACGACGGCGGTTCTCAATCTGATACTGGAAAACGGCGCCCGTTTAGCCGAAGCTGGAGAGTTCACCAAAAGGGCTTTTCTGAACGGAAAAATGTCCCTTTCCGAAGCCGAAGGCGTAGCGGAAATGATCAACGCCGAAACCGAAGGACAGGTAAAAAACGCTTACCGCCTTATGAGCGGAGAACTCAATACCTTACTGGAAAAAATTTATTCCGACCTCACTTACTGCGCGGCGCTGTCCGAAGCGAAAATGGATTATCCGGAAGAAACGGAGGACGAGGACATAGGGGCGTGCAAGCAGATTATAGCAAAAGCTCTTTCCAAAGTCAGGGATTTGCTGAAGTCTTCCGCTAATCGTAAAATCTTGCAAAACGGTGCCGATATAGCGATTATCGGTATCCCGAACGCAGGGAAAAGTTCTTTTCTGAACGCCGTATGCAAAGAGGACAGGGCGATAGTTACCGCTTTAGCCGGCACCACGAGGGACGTGGTGAAAGAGAGCGTGGAAGTCGGCGGAATAAAACTTAATTTTCTCGATACCGCGGGAATAAGGGAAAGCGGCGACGAGATAGAGAAGATAGGGATAGAAAGAAGCCGTAAAGCGGCGGCTAATGCGGACGTAGTCATATTCATAACCGACGCCACGGTGGAGAGTGAAAAGGAAGAAGAGATAGCAAAACTCACCGAAGGCAGACCTACCGTCAGAGTCTGCAACAAGACCGACGAAGAGAAATATCCCAAAGAGGGTATAAGGATTTGCGCCAAGACCGGCGAAAACGTGGATAAGGTACTGGAAGAAGTGCTGAAAAAGGTCAAGTCCGACGAAATAAAGACCAACGGAGTCATTACGGTAGAGAGGCATATTTCGGCGTTACGGGAATGTGAAAAGCACCTTGCCGACTGTCTGGACGGATACGAGACCAAAACTCCCGACCTTATAGCCGTGGACCTGTACCAGGCTCGGAAAGCCCTCGGAAAAATCGGCGGAAAAGACGTCCCCGAAGAGACGGTAAACGAGATTTTTTCCCGTTTCTGCGTGGGAAAATAGGAGAAAAAAATGCGTTGCGTTATTCAGAGAGTGAGAGAAGCGTCGGTGACGGTAAACGGCGAAGTCGTGGGAGAGATCGGCAGAGGGTTGCTGGTTTTGTGCGGGTTTACCGAGGGAGACTCCGACGAAAAAATCGCCTGGGTGGCAGGCAGAATCGCTAAATTACGGGTTTTTACCGACGAGAACGATAAACTCAATTATTCCTGCATAGACGTCAAAGGAAGCGTGCTGGTGGTGAGCAATTTCACGTTGTACGGAGATTGCTTGCACGGAAACCGCCCCGATTTCGGAAAGGCGGCGAAAGGCGAAGTCAGTCGTCCGATGTATGAAAAATTCATTTCCGAATTGCAAAAATACCTTCCCGTCCGGACGGGCAGATTCGGGGAGCATATGGAACTTAAACTGGATATAGACGGTCCTATCACCGCCGTACTTGAAAAATGAGAAAGGATTTCGAAGCTATAGTTATAGGAGGAGGGCACGCAGGCATTGAAGCCGCCGCGGCTCTGGCAAGAAAGGGTCACCGCACC
>CALVNL010000041.1 GCA_944349655.1 uncultured Clostridia bacterium | reverse complement strand
AAGATTTAGGAGAAAGTATGAAACATTTCGGAACCGACGGAATCCGCTGTAAAGCGGATGAATTTACCGAAGAATATCTGAGGAAAATAGCTTTAGGAATAGCCTATCTTTCCGACTGCCGCAAGGTAGTTATCGGACGAGACCCCAGAGTCAGCGGAAAAAGAATAGAAAAGACGATTAGTAAAGTATTGAGCGAAAACGGTGTGGAAGTTCTGCTTGCGGGAATGATCCCCACGCCGTGTCTTGCCTTTTTGACGGCTCTTTACCGTTGCGATTACGGCATTATGCTTTCGGCAAGCCACAACCCTCCCGAATACAACGGAATAAAACTTTTCGCTTCCGACGGGAGCAAGGTGTCAAAAGCAACGGAACAGGCGGTGGAAGACTCTATCGAAAGAGGGATAATGCTTTTACGTTATCTAAAGGCACCGGTAAGCGAAATCGACGGAAAAGAGCATTACATAAAATATCTTCTCGACAGAATAAAACCCGATCTTAAAGGACAAAAAATCCTCCTCGACACGGCTAACGGCGCAACTAGCGAGATAGCAAAGGAACTTTTTTCGAGAACGGGAGCGGACGTCGTCGCTTTCAATACCGAAACCGACGGCGTAAACATAAATTGCGGCTGCGGCGCCACCGTGCCGAAATTCTTACTGGAAAAATGCCAAGGCAGGGACTACGACATAGCCTTCACTTACGACGGAGACGGCGACAGAGTGATGTGCGTTCAGGACGGGAAAATTTTTAACGGAGACCACCTTATGTACGTCCATTGCAAAGATATGATGACGAGGGGCGAATTAGTCGAAAACACCATGGTGGGCACCGTAATGAGTAATTTAGGCACCGAAAAAGCCTGTAAGGCGGCGGGTATAAATCTCGTACGCACTGCTGTAGGCGACAAGTGCGTATATAGGGAAATGGTAAAGAAAGGGTATAACGTGGGCGGCGAAGAAAGCGGACATATGATATTTTCCGATTATTTGAAGACCGGCGACGGAATCCTCGCTTCTCTTCTGACGGCTTGCCTCAATACGAAAAAACGAGTCTCCGAGGCAGACGACATCGTCGAGTGTCCCTCGGTCAGCGACTGCATAATCTGCGACAAGGAAGCGATAGCGAAATTCAACGCAAGCGAGGAGATAAGGAAGTTTCTTTCTTCCGTTCCTTCGGAATACCGCATAGTGGTGCGTCCCAGCGGAACCGAACCCAAAATCAGAATTCTCGTGGAAGCCGAACAGACGGAGAAAGCCTCTGCGTTCGCTTCGGAAATAAAAAAATATATAGAGGAGAGAGTATTATGAAAATATACAGAATAAAAGAAGAGCGTTTTCCGCATCTGACCGTAGCGGGCAGAACGCTTAAGGGCGTACAGGACTATTTTCTGAAAGACGTTACCGAAATCGAGAAAATCGAAGACGCCGTAGCGCCTGCGGAAGGTTACTATTGCGTTATTTATAACGACACCCCGTTATTGAACGAAAAATTTCTCGAACAGCTTGCCGAGGAATGCGAAGCGTTGAAGGTATCGTACAATCTGGGAGACGGATTCATTACCAAGGCAGGATTTGCCGGAGGGTTCAAAAAATGCGACCACCGATACGCATTTCAGCTTAAGAGTCTTGCCGACGTAAGTTTTGTCAGCGGTCGGTTGAAAGAGTACGTTTTAGAGAAATTTGCGGACAGAAACGTGGTAATATACGACCCTGCCACCACCTATATCGATTTGGACGTGGAGATAGGAGAAGGGGCGATTATTCATCCTATGGTGACGTTGAGCGGAAAGACCCGTATCGGAAAAAACGCCGTTATTTTCTCGGGGACGGAACTTATCGACACCGAAGTCGGAGAAAACGTGGACATCCGTTCCAGTTACGCAATAGAAACCAAAATAGGAAACAACACTACCGTAGGTCCTTTCGCCTGTCTGCGTAAAGGAGCCAACATCGGTGCTTACTGCCGTGTGGGCGACTTCGTGGAAGTCAAGAACAGTAATATTTCCGACGGTGTGAAAATGGCTCATCTTGCCTATGTGGGCGACAGCGACGTAGGCGAAAACACCAATATCGGGTGCGGTTCGGTATTCGCTAACTACAACGGAGTTTCCAAACAACGCTGTATGGTGGGAAGCAACGTCTTTATCGGCGCAAACACCAATCTTGTAGCGCCCGTAACCGTGCATAACGGGGCGTTTATCGCCGCGGGCAGTACCATAACCAAGGATATACCCGAAGGAAACTTCTGCATAGCCCGTTCCCGTCAGGTATTCAAGGAAAACTGGGAGAGGAAATAATGTCTGCACGGCTTTCGGCGGAGATAGCGGAAGCGTTTTGTACGGAAGGGAGTGTCCTTTCCTGCGTTCCGATGGGCAACGGTCATATCAACAAGACTTTTCTTCTTACCACCGACAAAGCCCGTTATACCTTACAGAAAATAAACGACAAGGTTTTTCCCGACGTGGAAAAAATGATGTCCAACGTCGTCAAAGTAACCCGTCACATTGCCGAAAAACGGTTTACCGTGTCCCCCGTCCCGACCAAAGACGGGAGATATTTTTATAAGGATAAGACGGGGGGCTTTTACCGATTGATGACTTTTTGCGACGGTAAGGTGTGCGAAAAGGTGACAAGCGCTCAAGAAATGTATCTTGTGGGGAAAGGTTTCGGACGGTTTCAGGCCGATCTTAACGATTTTTCCGAAGAACTTTTTACGGTAATAGAAAATTTCCACGATACTTCGGCAAGGCTTAAAAGATTTTTGTCAATTTACGAAAACGGTTCGGACAGAAAGGAAAAAGTTGCCGACCTTTGTAAAGAGTATTCGGAATTTTTCTTTCTTGCACCGTTGATTTGCCGACCTCTTTCCGAAGGGCGTATTCCCGAAAGAGTAACCCATAACGACACCAAAATAAACAACCTCGTCCTCGACGAAAAAACCGACGAACCCGTCTGCGTGATCGATCTCGACACCGTGATGAAAGGAAGTTTACTTTACGACTTCGGGGATGCGGTGCGTTCGGGCGGAACGACGGCGGCGGAAGACGAAAAAGACTTGGAAAAGATAGAATTTTCCTTATCGTATTTCGAGGCGTTCTGTCAAGGGTTTCTGTCCGAAACCAAAGACTCGATAACCTCGTCGGAAAGAGAACTGCTTTCTTTAAGCCCGATGGTAATGACTTTCGAATGCGGATTGCGGTTTTTGACAGATTATCTGGAAGGAGACGTGTATTTTCCGGTGTCATATCCGGAACACAATCTGGTGAGAGCGGCGGCGCAGATGGCGTTACTTAAGGATATGGAACGCAAGAAAAAACAAACGGAGAAGATAATAAATGGATTTTTCGCAAGATAAAACCTTTCCCGTGGGCAGGACTTTCGTCAAGCATTTTCTTTCGGACAGCCGCAGCGGAACCAAGTCGAACCGAACCAAGTTTTACGTTTCCTACGACGAAGAGAATCTGTATTTCCGCTTCGATTGCAGGGAGGAATTTTTCCGTCCCGAGCATAATGAATTCAACGCCCCCTTATACGAAGGGGATATAGTCGAACTTATGCTTACGTTTGGGGAAAAAAACAAATATCTCGAAGTGGAAGTCAATCAAAATAACGCCGTATATCTTGCAAAAATCACTAATTTCGACGGGAAAGGCGATATTTCGATAAAACTTTTCGGAGAAAATTTTATAAAAAGTGCGGTAAGCGTTAACCAAACGGGTTGGACGTGTGATATAATTATACCTATAGAAAAGCTTACGGAAAAAGGGTGGGAAGCGGAAAACGCTTTCTTCAACGCCCACAGGCAGGATTTCGACGAAAAAGGGTACCTCAATCTGTATTCTCTCAATCCGCCTTTAAGCGACACCTTTCACGTAACGGACGCTTTTTTGCAAATGAAATTCAATTAAGGAGGAGTTCTCTATGAAAATACTCGTCACCGGGGGAGCCGGTTATATAGCGAGCCACACCAACGTCTTGCTTCTGGAAAGAGGGTATGACGTGGTGGCGTTGGACAATTTGGTGAACAGTTCCGCCGAAAGTATAAAAAGAGTGGAAAAACTCACCGGTAAAAAAATAACCTTCTATGAAGGAGACTGTCGGGACAAGGAGATGTTGGACAGGATTTTTACCGAAAACGATATTTATGCCGTTATACATTTTGCGGGGTTGAAAGCGGTGGGCGAAAGCTGTGCTCTCCCTGTACTTTATTACGAAAACAATCTTATGGCGAACCTCGCTTTAGTGGAAATTATGGCAAAACACAACTGTAAAAGGCTGGTGTTTTCCTCCTCGGCCACGGTTTACGGCACGCCGAAAACGTTGCCTTTGGTGGAAAATATGCCGACAGGCGAAGTGACCAACCCTTACGGCGCCACCAAACTTATGGGCGAAAGGATCTTTTCCGACGTTTATGCCGCCGATAAGGACTGGCATATTATGCTTTTGCGTTATTTCAATCCCGTAGGAGCGCACGAAAGCGGCACGATAGGGGAAAATCCCAGAGGTATCCCCAATAACCTTATGCCCTTTATCACCCAGGTTGCGGTAGGAAAACTCAAGTCCTTGAAAGTGTTCGGTAACGACTATCCCACTCCCGACGGCACGGGCGTAAGAGATTATATACACGTGGTGGATCTTGCCGACGCGCATATAAAGGCGCTGGAACACATCGAAGAATACGGAGTGGAAGTTTTCAATATCGGTACGGGCAAAGGCTATTCCGTTCTCGATATGGTCAAAGCCTTCGAAGAAGCCAGCGGAAGAAAAATTCCTTACGAAATAGTCCCCAGACGCCCGGGAGACGTAGCCGCCTGCTACGCCGACGGAAGTAAAGCCAAAGAGAAATTAGGTTTCGTCGCGCAGAAAGACTTGCTCGATATGTGCCGTGACAGCTGGAGATGGCAGTCCGCCAACCCCGACGGCTACGGCGAATAATACCGTTTTATTAAGAGAACGACAGAAAAAAGGACGGATTTTTCCGTCCTTTTTTAATGTATAACTAAAAATATTTAATTAAACATTTAATTCAAAAACACTTGTGTTTCCCTTTTTATAAGGGTATAATAGCGATATGAAAAAGTATGAAATTACCGGAATGACCTGCTCCGCCTGTTCGGCGAGGGTGGAAAAAGAAGTCAAAAAGTTAGAAGGCGTAAAAAAGGCGGAAGTCAATCTTCTGACCCGTTCTTTGGTATTGGACGGGGATATATCCGACGAAACCGTAATTTGTGCGGTGCAAAAGGCAGGTTACGGGGCGAAAGTCGCCGACGGGAAAGATTTTACGGTAAAAAAAGAAAAGGACGCAACTTTTACCAGACTTAAGTGGAGCATAGGGTTTTTAGTTCCGTTGTTTATCATTGCGATGGGTCCCATGATGGGAATACCCCTCGATTTTCTGACGGACATTCCTTTGCTTTACGCAGGGATACAGATTTGCCTTGCTCTGCCTGTTCTTATTATAAATAAGGATTATTTCGTATCGGGCTTCAAAGCTCTTTTCAAGGGCGCGCCGAATATGAGTACGCTTATCGCAACGGGCAGCGGAGCGTCGTTTTTGTACGGGCTTTTCGCTTACGCTATGATAATTTACGGAACCGTAAACGGAAACGACTCTTTAATTTCCGAATACGTCGGCAATCTCTATTTCGACGGGTCGGCGATGATACTTACGCTTATAACCCTCGGCAAATACCTGGAAAACCGCTCCAAAGGCAAAACCGCTTCGGCTATAGAGAAACTTTTACGTCTTGCGCCCGACGAGGCTACGGTGGTGACGGAAGACGGGGAGCAAGTCCGTCCGCTGAAAGATATTGCGGTAGGAGACGTGGTGTTGGTGCGCAGCGGAGAGAGGATACCGTTGGACGGAACGGTTACCGAAGGACTGGCGGCGGTGGACGAAGCGAGCATAACGGGAGAGAGTATTCCCGTAGACGTTTGCGAAGGCGGAAAAGTCGTCAGCGGAACTTTGGTGACGAGCGGATATATAAAATTCAGAGTGGAAGCGGTAGGCGAAGACACCGTCCTCAATAAAATAGTAAGGCTGGTGGAGGAAGCGTCGTCCTCGAAAGCTCCGGTAAGCCGTCTTGCCGACAAGATAAGCGGAATATTCGTGCCGACGGTCATGGCGATAAGTCTTGTTTGTTTTGTCGCCTGGTTGATAGCGGGGTATCAGTTTACATTTGCGCTGAAGATAGCGGTCAGCGTACTGGTCATTTCCTGCCCGTGCGCGTTGGGACTGGCTACGCCCGTTGCCATAATGGTAGGCACGGGAAAGGGAGCCGAACAGGGTATCCTTATAAAAAGCGCCGAAAGTTTGGAACTTCTTCACAAGGTAAACTGCGTACTTTTGGACAAAACCGGTACGATAACCGAAGGTAAACCTACTGCGGAAAAGATTTGCGCCGTGGACGAAGACAGCTTTTACGCAACCGCGCTTTCCTTGGAAAGGCTGAGCGTGCATCCTCTGAGCGAAGCGGTGGCGAGGGCTGCCGAAGAGTACGGAGCCGAAGTGAAGAAAGTGGATAATTTCTCCGAAGAAGCGGGAAGAGGGGTAAGGGGAACCATAGACGGGGAACTTTGTCTTGTCGGGAATTTACGTTTTATGGAAGAGAACGGTATAGAAAATACCTATGATGAACAAGAAGGTTTTACCGCCGTATATGTGGCGAGGAAAGGAAAGACGATAGGGGTATTCTATATCACCGACCGCATAAAAGAAGACTCGTCTAAAGCGATAAAGCGGCTGAAGGAAGAAGGGATAAAGACCGTTATGCTAACGGGCGACAACGTTTCCGCCGCAAAAAAAGTACACCTTGCGGTAGGTACGGACGAGTATAAAGCGGGAGTTTTGCCGCAGGACAAGGAAAAGTACGTGTCGGAATACAAGGCGGCAGGATACGTTACCGCGATGGTCGGCGACGGCATAAACGACGCTCCCGCGCTTACCGCTTCCGACGTGGGGATAGCCATAGGAGCGGGGACGGATATAGCCATAGACAGCGCCGACGTGGTGCTGATAAAGAACAGTCTGTCCGACGTGGCAAACGCCGTCGCGTTAAGCAGACGGACTATGAAAACAATTCGCGAAAACCTGTTTTGGGCGTTCGGATATAACGTGTTAGGTATCCCGATTGCGGCAGGAGCGTTATATCCTGTATTCGGGAAACTACTGGACCCGATGATAGCGGCATTTTGTATGAGTTTAAGTTCGGTGACGGTCGTTTTGAACGCTTTAAGGCTGTCGGCTTACGGAAAAAAAGAAAAGAGGGAAGGAGGAGCTATGGAAAAGATTATCAAAATCAAAGGAATGAGCTGCGCTCACTGCGCGGCGAGAGTGAAGCAGGCGTTGAGCGCGGTGGAAGGCGTGACGGAAGCGGAAATCGATCTGAAAAAGAAGTGCGCTTTCGTAAAAGGGGAGAACCTTTCGGAAAAGGCGCTCGGCGAGGCAGTGACCGAGGCAGGATACGAAGTGGTAAAAATAAAGGAAAAATAATGCGTTTTATTTAAGGTCGGTTTGACGAAAGGAACATATACTGATATAATAAAAATATATTATTGAAGTAACGTGAGGAGAAGACGTGTCCCGACCGAGAGGTAAATTAACCGTATTTTTAGCCGTTGTGCTGATACTTTGCGTATTTGCGGGCGGGTGTCTGACCGTTGTGGGGAACATTCTCGACAACATCGACGCCATGTTCAATTTCGTCAAAGGGTTCGGGGCGGACGAACTGCCCGAGAATACCGTTTACGGTTCGGCAAATAACCTTGCCATAGGTTTCCGTAACGGCGAAATGGTGGCTTTCTGGGACGAGGACGAAGCAAAAAGCTACGAAGTTACCGTGACTGCGGATGATCTTACAGTTACTTACTCTTCGGATAAAAACGTAGATATGTTCGACGGAAATTATTTTCTTTTGGAGAAAGCCGACGTAACGTATGCCGACGACGTGGCAGTTTCCGTCAAGAAGACAGCCTCCGACGGGAAGTATTCGGAATATACTGCCGAATATAAAGCCTTGACTTCGGATGAATACTCCGCTTATACCGCCAACGTCCCGGGCGGCTTTACCGATATAGATTACTATATAGCCGATCGTTACGAACTGTTCGAGTTCTATGCCTACGCCCTTATTTTCCGTCCGAACGCAAAAGAAGTGGCGTCTTCTGCCGAGTCTTATTACGAAGTTACCGCGGATATTAAGTTAGGGTACGATTTTCTTTCGCTGTATCCGTCCGACGTTTCCGAAGGCAAGGCGTTCGAAGCGGAAATTATGTGCGCCGTGGCGTCTTTCGAGGATTCCGCCGCTTATAATTACGGCTACAGTTACGATCCGAATACCGATGTAGCCGATTTGATTTTCAAATTCGGTTATCAGATTTATCCGCAATACATTACCGACTCCAAGGATATTTACGTAAACGCCACCACGGCGTTGAACGGAGCGCATTACGAAATAGGAAGTCACGACAGGACCTTCCCCGTGGACGAAATAGAAAAGACGGTCACCGTGTCGAGTAGCGACCAACTTTATTTTGCCATGAAAAAAGGTTACCGTCCCGAACCCGTGAAAGGCAGTAACGCCGATTATCTTTATACCGAAATGAAAAGGGTGCTTTCGCTAATCAACGCCGATAACTATTCGGTAGCGAGCAAGGTGCATAATATATACGACTATCTTGTGGATACGGTTATCTACGACTACGAGTTCGTGGACAAAATCGCCGACAACGAAAGTTACGGAGATACGATTTTCCTTTACAAATGCTTATATATGGAAGGAGTTTTCGGTTACGCTTCGGGCGGAAAATTTTCCGAAAAAGAGAGGGTAGCCATCTGTGACGGACTGAGCAAGGCTTTTCTGTGTCTGACGAGGATAGAGGGGATAGATTCGATAAAAGTGTCGGGAACGACGGACGGCGGAGCGCACGCCTGGAACAAGGTAGAGGTCAACAACCGCTGGTATATGGTGGACATAACCTGGGGCAACGCTTTAGCCAAAGACAACCGTGAATACCTAAATCACAATTATCTTATGGTACCCGACGACGCCGACCATATCGAGGATAAATGGTTCGCTTACCCGAAAGCGGTAGGAAGTTACAGCTTTATATTCGGGTAAGCGTTAAGTAAAATTTTTCGGTATTCAAAAAGATAAGTTAATTATTTATTTTCGTCTATCATGGCGAGGATGCGGTCTTTGGTCTGCACGCCCACGGAGCGGGAAACGACTTTGCCGTCTTTTACCATTACGAGGGTGGGGATGCTGTTGACGCGGAACATTCTGGCGAGCTGTTCTTCTTCGTCCACGTTGATCTTTGCTATTTTAACGTCGGAAACTTCCTGACCGAGTTCCTCGATGGTGGGGGAGAGCATACGGCAGGGCATACACCAACTCGCCCAGAAATCGATAAGCACGGGTTTGTCGGAATTTATGACTTCGTTTTCGAAAGTGTTTTCGGTTAAATGTAATACTGACATAATTTTTATCTCCTTTCCGATTATCGGTTAATTCTGTTTATATTATACTGCGTTGAAAAATATTTTTCCGTGATTTTGTCACGCTAAGGGAAAAATCAAACTTTTTTACCCCGCAAAAAGGAAATGACCTTAGTCCCTGCGACGGCTCCTTCGCTTACCGCTTTGGCTACCTGCAAAAATCCTCCCGTACAGTCGCCGCAAACGAAAATCCCCGGCACGTTGGTTACGGCGTCTTTACCTACTACCGTGTCGTTTTCCACGGCTAAGCCGGCTTTTCTTGCAAGATCGGCGCTTCCTGCCACGCCTTGGGCAACGAACAATCCGTCGAGAGCTAAAGTTTCGCCGTCGGCGAATTTAACCGAAGCAAGGAAGTCGTCTCCGTCGAGGGAAGCTATCTTTTGTGTATATACTTTCACGTTTTCGGGGAAAGCGACTTCGGGGGCGATACCGTCTGTAAGAACGGACACCGAGTTGACTACGGGAAGCAGTTCGTTGACCTCGCTTAAGGCGTATTCCGCCGACCCTAAGACGGCGACGTTTTTTTTGCGGTAGAAGAAGGCGTCGCAGACCGCGCAATAACTTACTCCCGCCCCTTCGAACTTCTCCAGACCGTCGATTTTCGGCTTTTTACGGGAGGCGCCCGTCGCTAAAACTACGGTTTTTGCCGTATAGGAAGACTTGACTCCTTTTACCGTGAAGGTAAGGTCTGCGTTCATTACGATACCGCAAATTTCGTCTTCGGCAATCTCCGCCCCCAGGCGTTTTGCCTGCGCAAGTCCTTTTTCCACGAGCTCCTTTCCGCCTACGGGATTTTCGAATCCGTAATAATTTTCTATTTTGTCGGCTTTTGCCAAAGCGCCGTAATCTTTCCCCACCAGCAAAGTTTTAAGGGACGCCCGCAAGGTGTAGAGAGAAGCGCTCACGCCGGCAGGGCCGTATCCTATAATAACAACGTCGTAAGTCATAAGT
>CALVNL010000040.1 GCA_944349655.1 uncultured Clostridia bacterium | reverse complement strand
GGTTCGGAATAGTGTAGTGCTGGCGGTCTATCTCTTGTTTTCGGTTGCTTGCTTCCTTACCGTACATGAGCATTCTCGGCGCGCTTATCATAGCGTATGGAGTATGCGCGTTGCTCTACAAGAAAAAGATTCTGAAAGGCGCGTTCTTTGAGAAAATCTATCCGTTCATAAAGGATTGACGGGTATAAGCACAAAAAACGGGAGTCGTCCGAAACGGGCGGCTCCCTTTCTTTTCGGCACGGCCGAGTCGAAAAAGTTTTGCCATGAAAAAAGCCGAGAAGAAATTTCTTCCCGGCTTTGTTTGACGATACCGTAAAGCCGCATTGAGTCGGCTTCTGTTTGTTATTTTGTCGTGTAGGATTTACCTTCCACCGTAATGCGGTTGTCCTGTATTTCCGGTTTCCCGCTCTTGCAGGCACGCAGGATAACGTGGACGTTATCGTATTCTGCTTTCGGCATATCTCCGTCGTCGAATTTGTCTTCGTTTCCGACTTCGATTATCTTGAAGCCTTTGGATACCATAAAGGACGAGAATTGCCAGAGCTTTTCAAACAGTCCGTTCGAGTCCATGATGACCGAAAGGTTTTCGGTCGGGTGATATGCTGTAATTCTGAAATAGTTTGCCATTGTTTTATTCCTCCTATGCGGCAATTTGTCTTATTTGTTTGTTGGCATAAGGCAGCCATACTTTGTTGACGTAATGCAGTACGTCTTCACTCGGTTTGTGGTCGTGTTCTCCGTAACATTGCAGGATTTTTCTGTTTTTCAAGGAGTATTCGACTGTAACGAACGGAGTATCGGGTTCCTGCTTGTTGCGGATAAAGAAAATAAGCGTTTCTTCGCGGACGAATTTCTGGTCGTAACCCATTCTGCCCACGCAGTGATGCAGCATTTCGCCTTCACGGATAAGGTCAGCCGGGCTGTGGGCGATAATGCAGACAAAAGCGCTCCTTTTCGCGTGTTGCAAGGATAAGTATTTTTCCGCAACGGTGGCAAATTGTCTGTATAGCTCCTTGCGTTTTTCTTCGTCTTCCATAGCCTTTTTCGCGGCGTATTGGTCTATGCGGATGTCGTGCCAGCGTTTGAAGTCGTGAGGGAAGCGGTTCTTCTCTTCGGATATATCCAAGCCGAGGTTTTGGCAGGCTTTGAGATAGTCGAGATAGGTGTGTGGATTGGTGCGTTTCTCCGCGACATAATCAAAGAGCCGTTCAAGTTCCTTGCCCTTGAACAGCTCCTTTAACGGTTCGAGCGCGCTGTCGTGGATCAGCCGAAGTTTCGCTTCCTTGTAGTGTTGAAGCTGCTCGAGCGGCTTCTTGGTCTTATATGCTTTGACGATGACATCTATGTAGTAATGCCTGTCCTGAAGCGCCGCTCTGTTCGCGATAAGCCACTTGCAGAAGGCTTTATCCGTTCCGCAGCGTTTGAGTATCGTCTTGCTCAACGCGATCCGTGAAAAGCCGAGCTTCATCAGCATTTCGAGCTGCGGGAATTGACGGTAGAGCCGTAAATACTTGAAAATATTGCAGCCCTGATACATTTTATACGCGGAATATCTGAACTCCGGCAAGCGGTCTATGAAGTGCGGATTTACGATCTCCGCAAAGGGATCATAGTATTTGTCGTAAGCCCAGCACCAGCCGCGTTCGTACCATTGCTTGTACTTTTGCAAGCCTTCTTCGTACCAGCCGAAGCGGAATCCCATGCCGGCGCAATAGCAATACTCCATGTCCTTCACGAAGCACTTATCCGAATCCAATCCGTGAATGGCGACCTGCTTGCAGTACCACTTTTTGTAGCGGTGCTTTACTGCAACGGTCACTTTTATAAGCTCGTTTTTCCAAGTGGTAAGATAGGCATAACAGCGAACATGACCGTCAGGGTTTGGATAGTTTTTATTATCCGCCTTTCGGATTTGGTTTAGTATGTATTTCGGGATAGGTCTGATGTCTGTTTCTCTCATGTTTCACCTCAAAGTAAGTTTATCTCCGAAGATTGCATCTAACTTGCAAAGCGCTGTTTTATCAAAAGCTGTTGCGTCAAACAAATCTTCGGGTTCATCGTCAATGTCCTGCGGTTCTTCGATATCTCCGTCAAATTCCCGCATTTCTTCTTCGGTAAGTTCATTGAAATCTTCTTCGGGTTCAGGGAGCAGCTTTACGTCGTCGGGCGTTTCGGCTATGGCGACTTGGTGCTTTTGAATTATTTTTCGGAGATAGTTGTTCGCTGCGTGATAAGGAAAACCTATCATCGGAATACGGCTTTCAAGTCCTACATCTCTGCCTGTAAGGGTTAATCCGAGTTCGTCGGAAAGAGTTACGGCATTGTCCCCGAAAACTTCGTAGAAGTCGCCCAAGCGGTACACGAGAATACAGTCCGAATATTTTTTCTGCAAGTCCTGATACCGTTGCCATATCGTGGAAACGGGTTTTTCCGGTTCTGCATCGCCTTTTTCTTCTTCGGCAATTTCGGCAAGAATTTCGTTGATTTCTTCCTGTGAAGGCTGTTCGTCCTCATCGTCACCGTTTTCGTCTTTGACTTCGGGTTCGGACTTTTCCGTCTCCATAAAGTCAAAGAGAGTTGCTTGCCGCTGTTCAGGCTTTTTCGCTTCTACTTTCCTGACCTGAGCAGGCGTCGGTTTCGGAGCGGGTTTATATTCTGTACCGTCCGCATTAAAGAGTGTGCCTTCGATGCTGTCTTCTTCAAAGTAGTGAATAGCCCATCCGTACACGACTTTATCTTCTACGCACGCGGAATTTGCACCTTTCGAGGCAAGTTTCCTTGCCTCGTCTGATGCGTATTTCATAAAGCCGTCCAAAGTCTTTTTGTTGATAAAAGTCTTTCCGTCCTTTTCAAAAGGCGTACCGTTGTTGATTTTCTCTGCAAGCGTTGCGCTTGCATTTTCTTCAAGATACGCCTTTACGAGTCCCTGTTCTTTGGTTTTTGTTTCAAGGTTTAATCGCATAGTTTTTCTCCTTCGATAAACGCTTCGGATGCAAGCATAATTCCCGTAGAAACGCCGCGTTTGTAAATCATGAGCATCAGTTCATCGTAATGATCATCGGTAAGTTCGATAAATTTTTCAAAGAGCTCATCGCTTTCTTTGGATAGAGTGGCTTTCAGTTTGTCGTAAAGGGCGAGTTCTTTTTTGCGCTTCTTTTCGGGAAGTACAATGTCTTTTGCATAGATATTTCCGTAATACAGTTCTTCAATGATTGATTTCATATTACGCCTCCTTAAAACGGCATATCGTCCAGAAGTTCGGCGGCTTTTACTTCCAGTCTGTCGAGAGAGGTATAGTGATTGAAACCGCCTCTGTAATCGACTTCGTTTTGCGCCGTGCGAATGAGAATATGGTCGTGCCATTCGTTGTTGAAATACCTTACGTCACTGATGGAAATGTAAACGCATTTGTTTTCTGCACTCTTGATAAAAGCGGAGAAGCAGTAATGGTTTCTTCCGACGTTTACGAGCTGCCAGTGATTTTCACGGCACATTGTTTTCAAGTAGTTGATATATTTGGTCTGAAAGGATTTGTAATCTTCGCCCGTATAACAGCCGGATGAAAATTCGTAATTGAGATACCTTTTGAGTTCCGCTATTTTTGCCATAGTGTTAAACCTCCTGTAACTTAGCATTCTAGCCAGAGTACGACATCCAGCGAATCTTTGAAATTCTGCTCGCCGATCAGTTCAAAAAACTGTTCGTATCTGTCGTTGTCCAATTCGTTGATGGAGCAGTAAAGCCGACCGTAAAATCCTTGCGAATTCATAAGGTCTACGACCGTTGCTGCGAAAATCCTATGATTTTTATTGCCTTCTGCGGCAAGTTTTTGAATGTTAGTCATTGTTTATCCTCCCGTAAAGGTCGTCTGCGTAATAGGTACAGTTGAACCAATTAAAAAGGGCGTGACATTTCACGCCCTTATAGTCCACGATATAGTCGTTATCTCCGACTTTATTTATTATCGTTATTTCGTCCATTTCACCGTTAAGGGAATGGATATGAGCTGTTGTTTTGTAGGGTTTCATTATTTAACCTCCAACTGTACAAGGGCGATGTAATCATGCATCTGCCAGTTATATTTGTTCGTGATGTTCCAATATGCATAAGTTTCTAAGCGTGTATCGGGTGGACATTCATCGAAATCGTATCCGTCAAGAATGTCACCGTTTTCATCGAAAGCGTCATGAACCCAAGACATATCCGTTTTTTCGTCGTTTATGCGTTCTTGAAACCGCATGGTTGCTTTTTCATAGCTGTCAAAGGCTTCAATATCTACGTCCGAGTCGTCTTCGGTAGACCATTCAAATACTACTAAGTAAATTTTCATATCGCACCTCACGCAATTCTTTTAATTCCGCCACCGAAGCTCTGTACGGTAACGCTGCCGAATTCCGAGCACCAGTCGTCGTCCTTATTCCAGACGTAAGCAAAAGCCGTATGACGGTTGCCCTGACTGTATACGAGAGTATCCCATTCTTCGGGATAGTCGGTTACGATAAGGAAGTCGTAAAGCTCGCCGAATTCCGTATATTCGTGCGTAACGGCGTAAACTTTGCATTTGTGCTCGTTTTCGATGGCTTTCATCTTTTCGTAAAGTTCAGGCTCTTGGTCGATCCAGAAACCGCCGAATTGTTCAAAGAAGCATACCTTATCTTTCTGCTCAAATCCGTTTATATACGGCTTGTAGATATCCATTTTCTTCATGATTTCGATTGCTTTTTCTTTTTTGGTAATTGTCGTTTTCATAGTCTTTTCTCCTTAAATGTAGTTTTCTAATGATTCAAAGTTGTAAGCGATGTTTCTGAGCGTTTCTTCGAAACCGAACCACGCCAGAAGATTTTGATTGTAGTCGTACTGCGCCAGCGGATCTTCTTTGTCCCACTTGTCGCCGAACAGCTCGGAAGGAGCGTAAAGTCCTGTACCGTCCATTGCGTCGTACAAAAGGCTGTTGATTTCTTCCTTGTACTGTTTGTAGAAGCGCACGGTGTCTGTGTAGTAGATAAGTTCTCCTACAATACCGGATTGACAGCCGTGATAAAGTACATCGGTAAAGATGCTTTTCTTATCGGAATAGTCGCTCCATTCGTTGATAACGTAGTTGCAAACCCGCTTAATAAGCGGACTGCTTGAGTTCCGTTTAAGTTCTTTAATGTTGGCAAGAGTCAGTTTCATTACGCAACCTCCTCGAAGTCGTCCAGATGGACGTGTTCGAACATAGCGCCGTACTCGAAATACAGTCTGCCGTTTTTATCTTTTAGAAGGTCGTAAGTGATAACGCTTATTTTGCCTCTGTTGGTAACGGCTATCTGGATTTCATTTTTGGCAGCATCGATTCCTACAATGTTGAAGGTGATGAATTCTTCACCGTCGTAGAGTTCGAATTCCGAGAGATAGTATCTCTTGAATTCAGGAATTTGGGAAACTTTGTTTTCCATAGGATTTACCTCCAAATTTTATTTTGCCTTTCGGCAGAGGCAGAGGTAGCATTGATTGAGCATGGGTCTGTTTATTGGAAGTAAAGAAACCAGAAGTCAAACGGCCACGAAAAAATATTGAGTTGGGGTTGTTAGATTTTCAAAGCAAAAGAAAAAGCCGAGAAGAAATTTCTTCCCGGCTTTTAAATTAAGAGATATTTGATTTTTAAGCGATATTTTTTCGCATTGACTTCTGCGAAATCTGTGCTACGATAGCCGCAACGAAACGGCAAAATTTGGAGCGTTGATTTGAGTTTTACAATAATTATGATATACTATTTATAAAAATTTTGAATTGAATTCAGGAGAAAATTTTAATGTTAATATTTTTTATAGGTGATAATGATGCAAAATGATATGTTTTCGGCACAATCTTTGCCAAGTAATGAGGATAGGCAAGAAACTAAGGTCAATTATTTTGATGTAAACTCACTGTTTATTGACACAAAAAAATTTTGCGCCAAGAATGGATTGACTGAACTAATTTCTGTTTCTGATATAGAATGTGAAGATAGCTGTGATTTGATAAATAAAGATTTAAGAGAAAAAGTAAGGAAATTCAACAACTCGATCTTCTATTTGAGAAACTCATTATATAGTTATATTCATTATTGTAAGCTATGGAGTGAGAGTGACGAAGAAATAAATAAATTGCTGTTAAATGTGTGGCAGAGATATGAGGCCAGATGCGTATGCTGTGAAATTTTTATGTATGTGGAAAAAGTAAAAAGTTTAGTAAGAAGTATTCTGAATTTAGATCCGAAAAAAACTGAAAGAAATAGCGATTTTATGAATGCGCTTAAAGAATGCGCTCGAAGTAACAACCATGTTAAGGAATTTTATGATGAGGCTGAAAGATACAAGATAAATAGTTCCGTACGTTTTATCAATAAGGTTAGAAATGACGAAATACATAACGAATCGTGTTTGGATAATTATACCGATAGGATGGAAATAAATCACGGACAATATTTGACAATAAATTTTACTCATGCAATTCAAAACAATGAACTTTATAATAAAATTAAAAATTGTTTAGAGGCTCTTTTAAGACTAAAACAAAATTTACAGAAAATTATTGATAATTTTGTTGTAGGATAAACATAAAATAGACGGTTTGTGCCGTCTATTTTGTATAGTTGCCGTGTTCATCTCTTTTCTGCGTCAAGTAGAAGTCTGACAATTGAGGAACATAAACTTCGGTATCGATTATGATGCCGGCAACCCCCTTAATACAAAAATAACAGAGCCGCGGGTTCAAACGCGACTCTGTTTGGCGGAGCCGGAGGGATTCGAACCCTCGTGCCAAGTTAATGGCTAACGCATTTCGAGTGCGCCCCGTTATGACCACTTCGATACAGCTCCGTATTGCCGTTTTGTTTCGGGTGCTTTTGTATTATAATATATTTTTTCCTTTTTTACAACACATTGTAAAATATTTTTGAGTGTGGTATAATTTTTTAAGATATTTTTCCTTCAGGTTAGGTATAATATTTATATTATCTGTATTTTTAAGGAGTTTTTATGAGAAGAAAAATTATAGCTATAGTCGGCGACGCTAAAATCGATCCCAACGGCGAAAAGTTTAAGGCAGCGTTCGAAGCGGGGAAGGCTCTCGTCGATAACGGTTTCAGAGTGCAGAACGGCGGTTTGTACGGCGTTATGGAAGCCGCTTTCAAAGGTGCGCACTCTTCGGAAAACTATAAGGAAGGGGATACCGTCGCCATTATCCCGGGTTTTAATGCGGAAATGGCTAACCCGTACGCGGATATTTCCATTCCTACCGGACTGGATATCTTCCGTAACGTCATCGTCGCAAACGCAAGCGCCGTGGTGGCTGTCGGCGGAGGCGGCGGGACTTTGAGCGAAATAGCCAACGCCTGGGCTATGAAAAAGCTTATCATCGCTTTCAAAAACGTGGACGGCTGGTCGAGTAAACTTGCCGATACTCGTCTGGACGAACGTATCCGTTACGAAAATATCCCCGACGACAGGATCTACGGGGTGGAAACTGCGGAGGAAATGATCGAGATAATCAAAGAAAAACTTCCTCTCTACAACGCAAGCCACGCAGGAATACCCACTAAAGACTGATGAACAATTACGACGCGGTTTTCTGGGACTGGAACGGAACCTTGCTCGACGACATAGACGCTTGCCTTAAATCCGTCAACGTGTCGCTGTCCAAACGCTCCCTTCCCGTCCTGGACTCGGTTACATACGCCGAAAAATTCCGTTTCCCCGTGAAAGACTATTACAGGGAACTCGGGTTCGATTTTTCCAAAGATTCCTATGAAGTCCTTGCGGACGAATTTTTCGTAAACTACCTTACCGTGGAAAGTCCTTTACGGAAAGACGCTAAAAAGGTTTTGGAAAAACTCTTTCTTAATTCGGTAAAACAATATATTCTGAGCGCAAGCGAAATTTCCCTGCTGAAACAGGGCGTGCAAAAATTCGGGATAGGAGTCTATTTTACCGATCTCATAGCCTTGAGCGATTTTCACGCCGCAGGGAAAACAGAAGTCGGTAAACGTTACCTCGAAACGCACCCCGTAAAAGGGAAAATTCTTATGGTGGGAGATACCGAACACGACGCGGAAGTAGCAAGGGCTTTGGGAATAGACTGCGTGCTTATCGAAAGCGGAAATAATTCTTTGCAAAGGCTTCAAGCCACGGGTGCGAAAGTTATCGCATCTTTATCCGAACTTATCGAAATAGTCCTCGGCAAAAAAACAGTACGCAAAATAGATTATATGACCCCGGAAAAAGCCGAAAGAAGGAATTTCGACCTGTCCGAGGTCAATCGCAAATTCGCCGAAAACTATCACTCGTTTTATAACGACGTTAAGAACACGAACAAAACGGAAGATTGGTAAAACGCTTATTTTAGTCAACCTAAAATAACAATTAAGAATACTAAAACGCAAAAATAAAAACAAGAGGGAAATATGATATTCGTTACGGGTGATACTCACGGCGTAACCGATTTTTTGAAGCTGAAAGAATTTGCCGAGATCGGTGCGGCAGGCAAAGAGGATTACCTTATAATATGCGGCGACGTCTTGGGCGTAGGGCCGGACGACAGGACGGAAAGGATACTTTCCGTTTACGAAAAACTACCCTTTACCGTGCTGTTTGTTGACGGGAATCACGAAAATTACCCGTACCTTAACTCCTTCCCCGTAATTGAAAAATTCGGTGGCAAGGTGCGCGTTCTGCGTGAAAACGTCATTCATTTGTGCCGAGGAGAAATTTTTGAAATAGAAGGGAACAAAATATTTACTTTCGGCGGAGCGACGAGCATAGACAGAATATACAGGACGGAGAACGTAAATCTGTGGGCGGAGGAGACCCCTTCGCAAGCCGATTACGAAAATGCCTTACAAAACCTCGAAAATCATAATTTTACGGTGGATTACGTTATAACGCACAGTTGTGACGAAAAGGGACTTTATTATTTACCGAGGGAAGCGGTTTCCGACCGCAAAACTTATCTCGAAAACGTAATGATGCGTAATTTTTTCGAAAAATTATCCTTCAAAAAATGGTATTTCGGGCATTTTCATACAGATAAAAATCTCCCCGACGGCAGAGTGGCGCTCTATAATAAAATAATACCGCTCGGCGCGGAAATCATATAAATTTTTTCAAATCCGTTTTATATAAAAATTCAGTTTTTCGTGCGATATGTGCGATTTCCGGCAATGATTTATCTCTTCAGATAAAATGCGGCAATTTGTCCTACGCAAATACTTGTATTTATCCTTTCAGATATGCTATATTTATCTAAATAGATATTTATTTCTTTAAGGGGGGAATAATGCGAAGCTTTTTTTCCAAACGTATCGGGATAATTATTTTAACGATTATTATTTTAGCGGCGACTTTGGGCGTGTTGTCGTCTTGCGATTTATTCGGAGATTCGCAAGAGGAAGAAAAGGATTTGAAGGTGGAATTGTATTCCGTCAGTCAAAGTTCGGATTTTGCGGTGGATAACGAAAAGAAAACCGTGGATTTTGCCGTGGGCGTAAATTCGGAAAAGTTCAGTCTTTCCAGAATAAGTTTCCGCAACAATTCGGAAATCGTCTTTAAGGCGTATTCCGACAAGGAGCTGACCAAGGAAATAGAAAAGGAAATTACTCTTTCGGAAGGGGAAAACGTCTTCTATATCCAGGCGTGGCATAAGGACGCTCCGTCGGAAAAAGTTACATATACCGTCACCGTGACCAAACCCGTGGCGCACGTTCACTCTTTCGGACAATGGACGGTCGTTACCGAAGCCACTTGCACCGAAAACGGACTTCAGGAAAGAGTCTGCGAATGCGGAGAGAAAGAAACCGAAGTCGTCGAAGCCAAAGGACATACTTACGGGAAGTGGACGACGACCGTTGAACCTACTTGCGACGACGGGGAAAGACAAAGGGTTTGCTCGGACTGCGGATACGTCGAGACCGAAGCTATCCCTGCGATAAGCGAACATACGTTCGGAGAGTGGACGGTGGTTATCGAAGCTTCCTGCGAAGAGAAAGGACAGGAAAAACGCACCTGCGACTCTTGCAGAGAGGAAGAGTTCCGCTCTGTAGACGCTCTCGGACACGACTATGACGAAGGACAAGTTACGACGGAAGCTACCTGCACCGAGGCAGGGGTAAAGACCTTTACCTGTCAAAGAGAAGGTTGCGGACACAGTTATACCGAAGTCGTTCCTGCTAAGGGTCATACTTTCGGAGAATGGGAAGTTACCGTCGAACCTACTTGCGTGGACGGGGAAAGACAAAGGGTTTGCTCGGACTGCGGATATGTTGAAACCGAGGTTATCGAGGCGATAAGCGAACATATTTTCGGGGAATGGGTAACGACTATCGAACCTACTTGTGCAGACGGAGAGAAGGAAAGGATTTGTTCGGTCTGCGGACGCGTCGAAACCGAAGTTATACCTGCAATGGGCGAACATACATACGGAGAGTGGATCGTGGTAACTGCCGCTAGTTGCGAAGAAAAAGGACAGGAAAAACGTACTTGCGAAGTTTGCGGCGAAGAGGAAACCCGTACGACTTTACCTCTCGGACATGACTACGACGAAGGCGTGGTTACGACGGAAGCTACCTGCACAGAGGACGGAAGGAAAACTTATACCTGTTTAAGAGACGGTTGCGAGTATAGTTACGACGTAGTCATCCCTGCCAAAGGACACTCTTTCGGAGAATGGATAACGACGAAAGAACCGACTTGTGCAGACGGAGAAAAACAAAGAGTTTGTACCGTTTGCCACCATATCGAAAGCACATCGATCCCTGCTACCGAGGAACATAATTTCGTGAACGGAGTCTGTACCGTCTGCGGAACGGAGTTTTACGGCTTCGCC
>CALVNL010000039.1 GCA_944349655.1 uncultured Clostridia bacterium | reverse complement strand
GTATACTTCCCGTCCGTAATTCGTTTTTACGGTAAAATCAACGGAGGGCGACAGGTGGATAAACCTATTGCGATAGAACTTAAAAACATCACCAAGACTTTCGGACACGTCGTTGCTAACGAGGACGTCTGTCTGGATATAAGAAGAGGAGAAATACTTTCCGTTCTGGGGGAAAACGGTAGCGGTAAGACCACCCTTATGAATATGCTTGCGGGGATCTATACTCCCGATAAAGGAAAAATATTCGTAAACGGCGAAGAAGTAGTGATCAGATCTCCCATAGACGCTTTCAAAAATAAAATCGGAATGGTCCATCAGCATTTTAAGCTGGTCGATCTGTTGACCGCTTGCGATAACATTATTTTAGGCGAAAAGTTCAAATTCGATTTTGTTGCGGAAGCCGAAAAAATAAAAAACGAGAAAAGAAATACGGCAAAAGATAAATTTTTGTCGGTACTTAAATATATAGCGCTTCCGTTCGTTTCCTTCGGGAAATATTGTTCTTTCGAGGTGCTGAAGAAGAGCAGAATAAAACATTTACAGGGAATAGTGGATAAATTCGGGTTCAAAATAGATCTGACCAGAAAAATTTACGACTTGTCCGTCAGCGAAAAACAGACCGTGGAAATCATCAAAGCGCTTTATAAGGGGGCGGATATCCTTATTCTGGACGAACCCACTGCGGTGCTTACGCCGCAGGAAATAGATAAACTTTTCGAAGTTATCAGGAACATGAAAGCTCACGGGAAAAGCATAGTCATCATCACCCATAAGTTAAACGAAGTTATGGAGATATCCGACAGGGTGGCGATTTTAAGAAAGGGCAGACATATTTGTACCGTTAATACCGCCGAAACGAACGAACAGCAACTGACCGAACTTATGGTAGGTGAAAAAATCGAACTCAATATCGATCGCAGCGAACCGGTGGACAATATTCCGAGGTTGAAGGTTAAAGAACTTACTTGCAAAAACAGAGAAGGATTTTATGCTATAAGTAAGGTTTCCTTTACCGCCAAGAGCGGCGAAATACTGGGAATAGCCGGAATATCCGGGAGCGGGCAGAGAGAACTTCTCGAGGCAATAGCCGGTTTGAATAAATCCGAAAACGGAGAAATAACTTACTTCGACCCCAGAGAAGGCGGGAAACCTACCGATTTAAGACAAAAAAATCCCACACAGATACGAGAACTCGGCGTAAGACTGTCTTTCGTTCCTGAAGATCGTTTAGGTATGGGACTCGTAGGCAATATGGATTTAACGGATAACATTATGCTTAGGTCCTATAAAAAGGGACATTCGCTGTTTTTGGACAGAAAGGAGCCGAAGCATTTAGCCGAGCATATAGTGGAAGATTTAGCCGTATCCACGCCTTCGGTAAGAACCCCCGTAAGACGGTTGTCGGGTGGCAACGTACAAAAGGTACTCGTCGGAAGAGAAATAGCTTCCGCACCCACCGTACTTATGGCGGCGTATCCCGTAAGAGGATTGGATATCAACTCTTCCTACACCATTTACAACCTTCTCAATCAGCAGAAAGAAAAGGGAGTTGCGGTCATATTCGTAGGGGAAGACCTCGACGTTTTATTGGAACTTTGCGACAGGATAATGGTATTGTGCGAGGGTAAAGTCAGCGGAATAGTAGACGCAAGAAACGTAAAAAAGGATGAAATAGGTTTACTTATGACGACTTTGCCGGAAACCCCGTTGCGTTTCGGCGAGGAAGAAGAGGAAACCGTTGAACAAAAAGGAGAAAAAGATGAATAGGAAACATCATGAACCACTGATTCACCTCGTAAAAAGGGTGGAAGCAAGTCAGAAACTGGCTTGGTCCGTTCGAATAGCCGCTTTTTTAATCTCCTTCTTTTTGTGCGCCGTCATTTCCTCAATAATGTCGGGCAGAGGATTGGATTTCTTCTTTTCCAACTTTTTCAAAGGTGTTTTCGGAACGGAAAGACTTATTTGGAACCTCTTTCACGACACGGCGATAATGCTTCTCATCGCTCTTGCCGTCACTCCGTGCTTCAAAATGAAATTCTGGAATATCGGAGGCGAAGGACAAATTCTGATGGGGGCGCTCGGTTGTTCGGTTATCGTAAATTCCATGGCTGGCAGTTATCCGCACGCTTCGGTTATAGTGCTGTCTTTGATTCTGAGCTTGGCTTTCGGTGTGGCTTGGGCGGTGATACCTGCCATTTTCAAAGCCAAATGGAATACCAACGAAACCCTGCTTACCTTGATGATGAACTATATCGCCGTTTGTCTGGTAGATTATTTTATCAAAAAGGTCGCTTCAAGCGGAACGGGAATACTGAATTTCAGCAATAAAGTCGGATTGATCGGACCCGTCGGGAATGAATTTATCTTGAAAATAGTGGTAGCCGTGGTAGTGACCTTGATTATGGGTATTTATCTGAAATACACTAAACACGGGTACGAACTTACCGTTGTGGGAGAAAGCGTAAACACCGCCAGATACATAGGGATAAATACTAAAAAAGTTATAATAAGAACATTGGTCCTTTGCGGTGTTCTGTGCGGACTGATAGGATTTTTATTGGTGAGCGCCACCGACTACGGGCTGAACAGTGACTCCACGGTGGGCGGAAAAGGTTTTACGGGAGTTCTGATAAGCTGGCTCGGACACTTCAATCCGCTCGGAATAGCTTTGGGTTCCTTCGTTTATTCCTTCTTTTTCAGGGGAGCAACGAGAGTAGGGACGATCGGAAGACTTGGCGGATCTTTTCCGGACGTATTGTGCGGCGTGTTCCTTTTCGTCCTTATCGCTTCGGAATTTTTTATAAATTATCAGATCAAATTCCGTAACGGCGATAAAATAAGAGAATATTTCGCGCCTGTAGTCAATGCGTTCGCCAAATTGAAAAAACGCCCTGCCGTAGTCGCCGCATCCGAGAATAATTCGACAGAGTCCGACGGCGGCGAAAAAGATTTGCAGGAATCGATTAAAGACGAGATTCTTTCCGAAGAAGTTACGGCGGAATCCGTTTCCGAAGAAGCGCCGAAAGAAGTTTCGGATTCGGCAGAGGAGGAAGAAAAATGATAGCGACCATTTTGAAAGAAGCCATACATCTCGGAATGGTGTTTTTATACGGTGCGACAGGAGAAACGATCATTGAAAAATCCGGTCATCTCAATCTCGGTATTCCCGGTATAATGTGTTTCGGTGCGATGGGCGGTTGCTTCGGGGCAAACCTTGCGGCAAACGCCAATGCCGGCGCTTTTGCGGTTATTCTCAGCGCAATATTTTTTGCAATGCTTGCCGCAGGCGGTATGGGACTGCTTTACGGTATATTTACCATTTCGTTGAGATGCAACCAAAACGTAACGGGCTTGGTCATCACCACTTTCGGTTCGGGCGTACTCGGATATTGGAGTTCGAAAATGGGCTCCGAAGGCATTACGTTTTATCAGTCCAGTCTTTATTTTACCAAACCTATGTTCGGGAACGTGGGAAGCGATTGGTTCAGCACTATTTTTCTTTCGCACGGAACGCTGGTTTATGTGGCTATAATAATTGCCGTCATAACGGCATTGATTTTAAGACGGACGAGGACGGGGTTGTCTTTGGTTGCCGTAGGCGAAAATCCCGCCGCCGCAGACGCAGCAGGGATTAACGTTATTAAATATAAATACATCTCTTCGATAATAGGTGCGGCCATTGCCGGTGTGGGAGGAGCTTTTTATTATCTCGATTGTACCAGAGGAAGCATAGAACCCGGTGTTATCGAAGCGATGGGTTGGCTTGCCGTTGCGTTGGTTATTTTCTCATTATGGCGTCCCGGTATAGGTATTTTCGGTTCTATTATTTTCGGTTTGCTTTATATATTACCCAATTACGTTACCGGAATAGGCTTTGCGGAAAAAGAAATCATGAAAATCATTCCTTATGCCGTAACGGCTTTGGTACTCATAATTATTTCCTTCTTTAACAAAAAAGAAACTCAGCCTCCGGCTTCTCTCGGATTGCCTTATTTCCGAGAGGAAAGGTAACTTTTCGATTAAATCAGACAGCGTTCGTCCTTACAGGCGGACGCTTTTTTTAGGATTTTCGGTTGTGGGAAAACGCATTGTGTGGTATAATATACAAATATAATTATTTTTAAGGAGATTATAAATGGGACTTATAGGCTTTCTGTTCCGCAGAGAACGGCAGAAAACTTTATCTAAACTCTATAAAACGGTGGACGTTATCAATTCTTTGGAAGCAAAATATCACGCTTTGTCCGACGAGGAACTGATAGCGCAGACCGATATTCTGAGAAACAGGTATAAGGACGGAGAAAAACTCGACGTCTTGTTGTGCGACGCTTTCGCGGTAGTCAGAGAAGCGTCGTTACGCGTTCTTAATATGCGGCATTTCGACGTACAGCTGGTGGGCGGTATCGTTTTACATCAGGGACGTATCGCAGAAATGAAAACAGGTGAAGGTAAAACCCTCGTGGCTACTTTGCCTGCATATCTGAACGCTTTGACGGGTAAAGGCGTGCATATCGTCACCGTCAACGACTACCTTGCCAAACGCGACGCCGAATGGATGGGAAAGGTTTTCCGTTTTCTCAATATGACGGTAGGTTGTATCTTGCCGAATATGAGTTTCGAGGAAAAGAAAGCCGCTTACGACTGCGACATAACCTATTGTACCAATAACGAACTCGGGTTCGATTATCTGAGGGATAATATGGCTGTTTCGCTGTCGAGAGTTATGCAACGGGGACACAATTTCGCCATAGTGGACGAAGTGGACAGTATTCTTATCGACGAAGCGAGGACGCCTCTTATCATATCCGCTCCCGCCAGCCGTTCGGGAGAGGTTTACGCCACGGTGCAGAGGTTCATAAAAACTCTCCGCCCCGACGACTATACCACCGACGAAAAGGAAAGACATATCTATCTTTCGGAAAAAGGCGTGGAGAAAGCCGAACGCTTCTTCCGTCTCAACAATTTGGGCGACGCCGAAAACGCCGACCTTTCGCAGAAGATAAACAACGGGTTGAGAGCCAATTTCTTAATGGCGAGAGACCAGGATTATATCGTGGAAAACGGCGAAGTGGTAATAGTGGACGAATTTACGGGAAGAAAAATGGCGGGCAGGAGATATTCCGAAGGACTTCATCAGGCGATAGAAGCGAAAGAAAACGTCCGTATCAAACGTGAAAACCGCACCATAGCCACAATTACTTTTCAGAACCTCTTCCGTCTGTATTCCAAACTCAGCGGAATGACGGGTACGGCTTTGACCGAGGAAGCGGAATTCAAGGGTATCTACAACCTCGACGTGGTGGAGATACCTACCAACAAGGAAATGATCAGAGTGGACGAACCCGACAAGATTTTCGCCACCAAAGAAGGGAAATACAAAGCGGTTATAGAAGAAATCGAACAGATTTACAAAACGGGACAGCCGGTGCTGGTAGGTACGGTAAACGTGGACGTCAGCGAACTGTTGAGCAGACGCCTTGCCTTAAAACATATACCTCACAGGGTATTGAACGCCAAGTCCAACGCCGAGGAAGCCGGGATAATTGCCCAGGCGGGTAAAGTCGGAGCCGTCACCATCGCTACCAACATGGCAGGCCGCGGAACGGATATTCTTCTCGGCGGTAACCCCGAGTATCTTGCCAAAGACAAAATGGCTAAAGAAGGGTATTCCGAGGAAAAGATAAGCGTGGCGAGCGCTTTCAACACTTTGACCGATCCCGAAGAAATTTCCGCAAGACAACACTATAACGCGCTTGTTGCGGAATTCAAAAAGGAGACCGATAAGGAAAAAGAAGAAGTCAAGGCGTTAGGGGGATTGCGGGTCATCGGCACCGAAAGACACGAGTCCAGACGTATAGACAACCAGCTCCGAGGCCGTAGCGGTCGTCAGGGTGACCAGGGGAGCAGTATTTTCTATCTTTCTTTCGAAGACGACCTGTTAAGGCGTTTCGGGGGAGAAAGATTGCAGAGTATACTCCTTACATTCTCGCGCGGAGACGAGGACGCAATGTTGCAGGTTCCTATACTCTCCAAGCAAATCGAAAATGCACAGAAGCGTTGCGAGGACGCCAACTACGAAAGCCGTAAATACGTATTGAATTACGACGACGTGATGAATAAGCAAAGACAGCTTATCTATACGCAGAGAAACGAAGTTCTGAAAGGCGCGGACGTGCACGAACAGGTCAAAAAATATATCGAACCGCTCATTTCCGACATAGTGGCGCAATTCGTGGACTTTTCCACGGGAGACGAAACCACCGTCGATTACGAGGCGTTCAACAGAGCTTTGGAGCAGAGAGTGCTGGAACCGGGGACGGCTTTCGTGGACGAGAAACTCGTCGGGCACAGGAGTTATCAGCGTATAGTGGAGGAAATTTACGACGAAGCGGTGAAGCAGTACGAAGAGAAAGCCGCCTACGCCGAAGAAAACGGTATCAATTTCCGAGAGACCGAAAGAGCGGTACTCCTCAACCAGGTGGATAAGCAATGGATGGACCATATCGACAATATGGACGTTTTGCGTAAAGGTATAGGACTCAGAGGACTCGGACAGAAAGACCCCGTTATGGAATACAGAAGGGAAGGGGCGGATATGTTCGAAGCGATGATAGAGAGTATTCAGACCAACGTTGCGTTGAAACTGTGTAAAATAGACGTAGGCAAGGCGGTAGAAAGACGGAACGAATATATCGCAAACGTCACGCAGAAGAAAAATCAGCGTATGGGAATATTCAGTAACTCTCCATGTCCCTGCGGTTCGGGTAAAAAATATAAGGATTGCTGCGGCAAAAAGGAAAATAAATAATGGTAGATTTTTACGCGCAAAGACAACAGTTGGAAAAGTTCTCCAAAGAGGTTGCGGACGTAGCGGAGGCGTTGGACGTCAACGCCCTTAAGGAAGAAGTCGAACGCCTTACCGAAGTTCAGCACGCGGAAAATTTCTGGCAGGATCTGGAAAACGCTCAGAACGTAAACCGCCGTCTGAACGATTGCAATAAAAAAATAAAAAAGGTGGAAGAACTGACGTCGAGGATAACCGACGCCGTGGCTTTACTCGACCTCATAGAAGAAATGGACGAAGAGAGCGAAGTGGAAAACGCCAAGAAAGAGGTATCCGAAATAGCCGATAAGGTAGCCGAATTGCAGATTGAAGCGTTATTAAACGGGAAATATGACGGCAACAACGCCATACTTACCTTACACGCGGGGGCAGGCGGAACGGAAGCTCAGGACTGGGCGGAAATGCTTTACCGTATGTATGTAAGGTATGCAGAAAGAAGCGGTTACGGAGTGAAGGTTTTGGACAGGCTTGACGGAGAAGAAGCCGGGATAAAGAGCGTAACCTTCCTGGTTTCGGGAGAGAACGCCTACGGGTATCTGAAAGCGGAAATGGGCGTGCACAGGTTGGTGAGGATAAGTCCTTTCGACGCAAACAAGAGACGTCACACGTCTTTTGCAAGTTTGGAAGTAATGCCGGAAATCACCGAAACCGACGCCATAAAGATAAATCCCGACGAACTCAGGATAGACACCTACCGAAGCGGCGGAGCGGGAGGTCAGCACATAAACAAGACCGACAGTGCGGTACGTATCACGCATATTCCAACGGGGATAGTGGTACAGTGTCAGAACGAAAGAAGTCAGATACAGAACCGCGAAACGGCTATGAAAATGCTGATGGGAAAACTCACCGAAGTAAAGGAACGGGAAAGAATGGAAGAAGCGCAGTCCATAAAGGGCGAACTTAAAAAGATAGAGTGGGGCAGTCAGATAAGAAGTTACGTTTTCTGTCCTTACACTTTGGTAAAAGACCACCGTACCAATTACGAAAACACCAACGTGGCGGCGGTAATGGACGGCGATATAGGGGAGTTTATAATAGAATACCTGAAGAGGTCGTAATGGGCTATTACGAAAGAAGTTTGGAAAAGTGGGAAGAATTGAAGGGCAGAGAGGATTTTTACCTGCTTGCGATAGAGTCGAGTTGCGACGAAACGGCGGTATCCGTCCTGAAAGGACGTGAAGTTAAGTCGAGCGTAATTTCTTCCCAGATAGAGATACACAAGCGTTTCGGCGGCGTGGTACCCGAAATAGCTTCCCGTAACCATATCCTCGCAATAGACAATTTAGTCGGCGAAGCCTTGAAAGAAGCGGGTATTACCGAAAAGGAAATAGAAGTCGTGGCGGTCACTTACGGGGCGGGACTTTTGGGCGCTTTACTGGTAGGAGTAGCGTACGCAAAGGCGCTTTCTTATGCCTTAGACGTACCGCTTATGGCTATAGACCACATAAAAGGACACGTCTTTGCGAATTTCATAGAATACCCGGATATGCGTTTTCCGTTCTTTTGTCTGCTTGCAAGCGGCGGACATACCGAGCTTTTGGAAGTAAACGGATATACCGATATGAAAGTAGTCGGCGCGACTACCGACGACGCCGCGGGAGAAGCGTTCGACAAAGTGGCGAGGGTTTTGGGACTGCCTTATCCCGGCGGACCGCAGATAGAGGCGCACGCCAAAGAGGGGCAAAACGTTATTCCCATGCCCCGTCCTTTCAAGGGAGAAAAGCACTTTAATTTTTCCTATTCGGGGATAAAGACCGCAGTGATAAATTACGTCCACAACGCCGAAAGCAGAGGGGAAGCGATAAACACTCACGACGTGGCGTGTTCTTTCCAGGAAGCGGCGACCGATATGCTGGTGGACAACGCCGTACGAGCGGCGAGGGAAAAAGGCTATAAAACCATCGCCCTTGCAGGAGGGGTGGGTGCTAACACGGCATTGCGCGAAAAACTCACCCGTCGGGCAAAAAAATACGGAATAGACGTTTATTTACCTTCCAAAAAACTCTGCACCGACAATGCCTCCATGATAGGAATGGCGGCTTATTACGCAATAAAGGAAGGCGTGAAGCCTGCCGACCTCGACTTGGACGCCGACCCTAACCTTTAATTGCGAAAAACTTTTGCAAAATCGGGCATAAGATAGTATAATAAGACAACAAGCACTCGTAGCTCAGTTGGATAGAGCACCAGCCTCCGACGCTGGGTGTCGATGGTTCAAGTCCATTCGGGTGCACCAAGTCATAATAGCTTGAACTTCTTTACCGTAAAAAGAATGTTCGGGCTATTTTGCTATTTGATTGAATATACTGATTATGGTCAATAATGTAATTGGTGTAGACGGCAATTACATCTACCAGAATTTTAACATTTGGCTTCATTTGTGCTAAAATACTTGTAATTTAGAGAATAGTGATGTATAATAAAATCAAAAATCTTAAAGGAGTTAGTATAACTTTATACAAAAACAACTATATGTGCACTTTTATTAAAATGGAGTATTTAGTAGCTAATGCATTAGTTGAGCTCTATGAGAGGAAATCTATTGATAGGATATCTTTAAATGAAATCAAGGAATACGGAATAAAAGTCGAAGAAGAGTTAATAAATAATAAAATTCATGCAATTCTTTTATATTCTAGCGATTACACAAAAGAATTTTTAGAAGACTGTTCTGATTGGTTCGAGAAAGATGACGAGTATATTAAAATTCGTGAAGGAAAAACTATTCAAGAAGTTCGCGAACATTTTTTATCTTATATTTCGGTTGATATATTATTGGCCATGCTAAATGAAAATGTATTAAAGGTTCTTATCTCCCAACGGTGACTATGAAAATAATTAAAGATCCTATTTATGGCTATATAGATATTGAAGATGAATATATTCCTGTCATTGACTCAATTTATTTTCAACGTTTAAGGAATATTATACAAACGAGTTATACACCGATTTATCCCTCATCTTTACATAATCGTTTTACTCATTCGTTAGGAGTATATCATCTAGGTCGTTTGGCCTTTGATTCGTTAATAAATAATAGCTTTGATGCTTTAAAAAGTGTATCTAGTACGCAGATTTCTAAACTTAGATACGTTTTTATTTTTGCTTGTTTATGTCATGATTTAGGGCATTCTCCTTTCTCGCATACAGGAGAAAAATTTTATGATAAAAAATTGATAAGTGATTCACTTAATAAATTAGTAAAAAATGAAGACTATACAACTGATCTTAAATCTGATGGTGGCATAGTTGGTAAAGAACATGAAATCATGAGTGCTCTGTTAGCGCTTAAGGTTTTTAAAAAATTAATAATGCCAAAATATTATGAATTTTTTGCGAGATGTATTATTGGATTACAGTATAAGAATGTAAAAAAATCTGATGCCACTTATAAATTGAAAAGTGCTTGCATTGAGTTGCTTAATTCAGATATAATCGATGTGGATAAACTGGATTATTTGGTAAGAGATAGTTATATGTCTGGATATTTATCTGTGGCTATCGATTATAATAGATTGCTAGAAGGGATTAGTCTTAATTTATCGGATAGATATCCTATTTGCTATCAAAAACGTTCGCTAAGTGTACTTGAATCCGTTTTAACCGCTCACGACATGGAAAGAAGATGGATCCAAGCCCATCCCGTTGTTTTATATGAGGCCTATTTGCTTCAAACAATCATTCGAGAAATAAATGGCAAATATATAATGAAAAATGGAAAAGATTCATTATTCTCTTTGAAAGCATTAATGATTGATGGGGTAGACACAAATGAATTTGGTTCTGTTAAATTATTATCTGACGCAGACATACTTTACCTTGCGAAGCAATCTTTTAATGAAAGTTTAGCTGTTCAAGAATATTTTAGTCGGCAATTACGCAGACATCCCATTTGGAAATCCGAAGCGGAATACATGACGCTATTCGATTTTAATAAAAATAAGAAATTTATTGATATTTTACAACACTGGGAAGATATATTGATAAGTGGTGAATATGGTGTATATAGTTTAAACGATGATTTTTTGAAAATGTTGAAAATAAAGGCTGAAGAGCTGGCAGACAAAAAGGCAGTGTCGCCTTCGCCTCAAAATGCTACATTATTAAACAGAATAAATAAGATAAATGATGAGTTGAAATTATTAATAGAAATTAAAGATTATTTTGATAAAAACGATATTCATTTTGATTTAGTAATTATATCTCTAAAAAAATTTAAAAGCAATATTTATAAAGAGGCTTTTAAAAATTTACCCATTTCGTTTGGGGACTATAATACTGAACCTATTTCAATGAAAGAGGTAACGCATATACCCTTGGATACCATGGAGAATAAAGATTTTTTCTACCTATATTATAAACGTAAAAATAAAACAATCGATATCCAAGATTTTTCAAGAATGCTACAACGTGCAGCTGTTATATAACAAATATTTTACCCATATTATTAGAGATTTTTATAAAATATGTAATACAATGGTAAATTAAAAAAGCGGGCAGAGCAAAATTCGCTCTGCCCGCCTCGCCGTTTTTATCATCATAGTATTTTTCTTCTACGGCGCAACCTGATCTGATTAGATTACTTTAAACTTTTATACCGCAACTTTCAGCGGTTTCCTCTCGCCGCAACTTATGGCGGCGTTCC
>CALVNL010000038.1 GCA_944349655.1 uncultured Clostridia bacterium | reverse complement strand
AAAATAAGCGACAAGGCTCACGGGAAACTCGCTTCCCGTTTCGGACGTCGTACGCCGTTTATTCTGGTGGGGACTTTGCTTGCGGTCGTGCTGATGGTTTTCGTTCCCGTCAGTGCGCTCAATCAGACCAAAGCCGCCGACGAACTCCGCAACGAGTATACCGCTCTCGCTTACGACGAAGAAAGCGGATTTCTTGCCGAAAGACTGGAAGAATTTTATTCTCTTGCCGAAAAAGGCGATACGTCCTACTGCGATATGGAATATCTCAAGATGAACAACATAACCAAAGAGCAATATCTTTCCATTCGCTACGACGACAAACTGACTTCCAAAAAAGCCGTTCTTAATTTTATCGGAGCGGAAACTTTGTATTACGACGGAGAGGAAGTGACGACCGATACCGTTATAAACGGCAAGACCGTCGCCGAAATAAAAGCAGGTAACGAACTTTATAAAAAATACGTCGAAGCCGGGTTCAAGGAATGGATGAGCGAAAAGGTCAACAAGGAAGTGACGTCTACTTCGGCAGGCAAAACCAGTCTTGCCTGGTATATGGTTATACTTTTACTGGTGCTTATCGCTATGGCGACTTTCCGTTCTCCCGCGGTAGCCTTAATGCCCGACGTCACTCCGAAACCCTTACGTTCGCAGGCTAACGCCATAATAAATTTAGCAGGGGGCGTAGGCAGCGCCATAGCGTTTCTTATCTACACCGTGGCGTTCTTTTTCGAAACGCCTTACACTTACACCATTATTTTTGCGGCGGTAGCGGCCGGAATGTTACTGCTTCTGATAGGTTTCCTTTGCTTGGTCAGAGAAAGAAAATTTGTCGATAAATGTAGGGAGATCTGCGTCGATTACGGTATAGAGGAAGAGGAAGAAGAGGTCGTCGAAAAGAAAGAAAAGAAAAAATTCGTAAATCCCATCGCGTCGTTCAAAGCCAAATCCGCCGAAGAAAAGAGCAAATTCCTTTCATTTATTTTAATTTTAGCTTCCATATTTATGTGGTTTATGGGGTATAACGCAATCTCCAGTAACCTTTCCATCTACATTACCAAGGCTTTGAACTTAAGTTCCGGAGTAGGGGGAATAATTTCCGGCGTATCCATGGGGATAAGCGCGATAGCTTTTATTCCCGTAGGGTTTATGGCGGTCAAATTGGGTAGGAAAAAAACTATTATCATAGGTTTTGCTCTTGCGGTAGCTTCCTTTATATTGCTTTATGTGCCTATCGTCCGACCCGGACTCGGCGGAAGCGACGCATTGGTCGCCACGCTGTTTGCGCTGTTCTATCTTATCGCAGGTTTCGGACTCATTATAGCAAACGTAAACACCTTCCCGATGGTTGTGGAACTTGCCCGTCCCGAAGACGTGGGCAAGTACACGGGTTATTATTATACCGCCACTATGTCGGCGCAGGCTATAACTCCCTTTATAGCAGGGCTTATTATGGATAAACAAAATCTGTATTCGCTGTTTCTTTACGCGGCAATCTGCGTGGTGATAGCCATAGTTTTGATGTGCTTTGTCCGTCACGGCGACAGTAAACCCATTCCCAAAGGAAAACTCACCAAAGAGGAAAAGAAACAGGTCATGCTCGACGCGATGGGCGAAGCGGACTGATTAAAAGAAAAATTACACTGAAATAATTATTTGCAAGCGAAGGAGGACTCACAATGGAAAGAACACGTTGGTATAAGGACGCATTCATATACCAGATTTATCCCCGTAGTTTCTGCGACAGCAACGGCGACGGAATAGGGGATCTGAGAGGTATTATTTCCAAACTAGATTATCTTAAGGAACTGGGTATTACCTGCGTATGGCTTTCGCCGTGCTACAAGTCGCCTAACGACGACAACGGTTACGATATCAGCAATTATCGTGATATAATGGACGAATTCGGGACGTTGGAAGACTGGGACGAAATGGTTAAAGGTATGCACGACAGAGGTATAAAACTGGTTATGGACCTCGTCAGCAACCATACCAGCGACGAACATTTCTGGTTTCAGGAGGCAAAGAAAAGCCGCGATAATCCCTATCACGATTATTATATCTGGAGAGAAGGAAAGGGAAAGAACAAGAAAAAAGTGCCAAACAACTGGACCAGCCGTTTCGGGGGGACCGCGTGGGAATACAACGAAGCCACAGACGAATTTTACCTGCACCTTTTTACCCGTAAGCAACCCGACCTTAACTGGGACAATCCGAAGGTACGTAAGGAAATACAGGATATAGTCAAGTACTGGCTGGACAGAGGGTGCGACGGATTCCGTTGCGACGTTATAACTTACATTTCCAAAGAAGAGGGGCTTCCGAACGGAAAATTCAATCCTTTTGCTTGCGGCGACGAGCATTTTACTCACGGACCGCATATTCACGAATACCTTCACGAACTTAACGTTAAGGTTCTTTCCAATTACGACTGCATGACCGTCGGAGAAGGTCCGGGAGTGAACGTGGACACAGGACTTCTTTATACCGACGAAAGCCGTCGGGAACTGGATACGGTATTCAGTTTCGAACACGTGGAAGTGGACACCATAATGCAGGCTTTGCCAAAAAAATTCAATCTTGCCAAACTGAAAAGGATATTCGAAAAATATCAACACGGGCTCAGAGGAAAAGGTTGGAACAGTCTTTTCTTTGAAAACCACGACCAACCGAGAAGTCTGCCGAGGTTTACCGGCGACTACGGCGACAAACACGACGAAGCGGCGAAGATGCTGGCTATGGCTTTATATATGATGCAGGGGACTCCCTACGTTTACGAAGGTCAGGAGCTGGGTATGACCAATTATCCGTTTAAGTCGCTGGACGAATTCGAGGACGTTCTCGTCCGTTACGTCATTGACGTCATCGATAAGATAAAGGTTATTCCGTGGGCTAAAAAAGTGGCTCTTAAAGTTTTCCAGAAAAGAGCGAGAGACCACGGGCGTACTCCGATGCAATGGGACGACAGCGAAAATGCAGGTTTTACCGTCGGTAAACCCTGGCTTGCCGTAAATCCGAATTACAAGGAAATCAACGCCAAAAAAGAAATGGCAGACGAAAATTCCGTATGGCATTTCTATAAAAAACTCATTGCTTACCGCCTCGGCAATCCTATCATAATAAACGGTAATTTCCGTCAGTATTATCCTTCGAGTAAAGACGTTTTCTGCTATGAAAGAGAATACGAAGGCAAAAAGCTGTTCGTTATCGCAAATTTCAAAAACAAATACGTTCCTTTCCGTATGCCGAAGGAATTTGTCGGGAAGCAAGGGAAAGTCGTATTGCAAAATTACGCCGACGATCCGGGACTTTGCGACCGTATTCTGAAACCTTACGAAGCGGTGGTTTACGAACTTTAACCGAAAGGTCAGAGGGCGTTTGACACCTCGCAAAAAAAGGAATATAATGACTTAACGGAGTGAATTCTCTTAAAGGGGATTCACTGCGTTTTGCTTTAGAGAAGGTGTATGATGAACAAATCGAGAAGAACGGTAATTTTTATTGCAAGAACTGGAGTTATCGCAGGCGTTTACGCAGCGCTGACCATACTTCTTGCGCCTATATCTTACGGCGCGGTGCAATGTCGCGTCAGCGAAGCCATGACGCTTCTTCCTTTACTGATGCCCGAAGCCGTGCCCGGACTCATAATAGGCTGTCTTTTGGCGAATATCTACAGCGGCTGGTGGGTGGATATGGTTTTCGGCACTCTCGCTACCGTCATCGCCGCTTTAGGAACTTTCCTTATCGGAAAACTTTGTCGCTCTTTGAAAGGTATGCCTTTGCTTGCGGCCGTTCCGCCCGTACTCGTAAATGCGATTATTTTGCCTTTAATGTGGCTTTTGTTTTCCGCCGACGCGGCTTACTGGTTCAATTTCGCAACTGTTCTGGCAGGACAGGCGGCGGCCGTTTACGTCCTCGGAGTGCCTCTTTATTACGGTCTCAGAAAAGCAAAAGTGGCAGAATGGGGACTGCGCTGATAAGGTACGCAAAATAAAAAACGAAAACACATATGAGCATAAATTCCTGTTTGAATAAAATTTTTTCGGGCGAAAACCGATTTGCGGATTTTCTTAATTCCAAACTTTTTATATGGTTAAATGCCTGTATTGCCCTTATATTCTGGGTAAGCGGAGAAATTTTAGGCGGACTGATAGCTTTTTGTGCGCTGAGTTTTCTTGTACTTGTTTTTTGTAAAGACGCCAAGCCCGTCGTAACAAGTTTGGTGTTTTTCTTTTTTGTATTCAGCGACGGCACTTTAACAATCGAAGGCAGGGAAGGCTGGATAGCCGTACTTTGTTTGCCTATCGTAGGATTTATTTACAATATTCTGCGTTTCGGCACAGAAGGCTTCGCATTAAAAGGATTTTCGTTTTCGGTGCTGCCGGTAACGCTTGCGTGGTTTTTGCAGGGGATTTTAAGAGAAGGAAGGGAGTTGGTTCCCGCATTGCTTTGCGTGGGAATAGCTTTGGTATATACTTTAATTTATTTTTTTATTTTGGCTACCAGCCGAGCTTCGGGAAGAGATTGTTTAGAGTATTTCGCCCATGTCCTTTTTGTTTTGGGGATCCTCATTATGGCGCAAATTGCCGTTTATTATATCCGCATCAATGATTTTGCATTCAAAGACGATTATATAAAATTAGGGTGGGGTACTCGTAATCCGGTGAGCGCCATGCTCGCACTCATTATGCCGATATCCTTTTATTATGCCACCGGCAAAAGAAAATTCGACTTCTTGTTTATCTTTTTGGGATTTATACAATATACTCTTATTTTGTTATTGCAAAGTCGAGGAGTTGCTTTGTTTGCAACAGCCGCTCTTCCTTGTCTGATGATTTATACCGTGGTGAAAGGTAAAAGAATTCCGCTCGGGATTATCAACGCCGTTGTAGTCGTTTCCGCTTTGACTTTAATTTTTGCTTCGGACAAGGTTTTTGACGCTCTTTTCAGAAGGTTGGCGGAATCGGGATTGAATTCCAACGGCAGAATCGATCTTTACAACGAAGGAATAGACGTTTTCCTCCGCAATCCCGTTTTCGGGGCAGGGTTCGATTACGAAAGCCCTCTTTATCAGGAAATGATACCTCATTCTACCGGTCCTTCTTATTTTCATTCTACCTTCTTGCAAATTTTCGCAAGTTTGGGAATAGTCGGTTTTCTGGCGTATTTGTATTTTTATTATTGGCGTTATCGCATAGCTTTGACGAATTTGGACGGATTAAAGTTCGCTTTTCTCGTCGGTATGCTCGTTTTCGAGTGTTACGGGTTTATCGATAACGTGTTTTTTCAACCTCAAGGATATTTCATTCTCTTGGTGATAAGTTTGTTTACCGAAAAAGAGCTTTCTCTTCGTCAGACTTCTCCCAATATCTATAAACTCTTTCGCCTAAGACGAATTTAAGGAAAATTTTGCATAATCGAAACAGGGACTCCCGAAGGGTGCTCCCGTTGACAATACCGTTTATAAAAGGTATAATTCTATTGTGAAAAAATTACTTTGCGTCGTGCTTGCGATACTTCTTTCCTTTACGGCAGTATTTCTTACCGCCTGCGAGGAAGACCAACCCTCCGATAAGGGTTATATCGTGCTGAGTTTCGAAACTTTTTGCGAAATTAAAATAGATCCGATAACCATAGACGGCAAAACCGACGTTTATATGCCCGAAGACCCGATGAGGGCGGGATATGAATTCGTGGGATGGTTTTACGATCAGACGGGTACTTTGCCTTTCAGCACTTCCGACGCTCTTACCCAGGATACCACCTTGTACGCCAAATGGATGAAAAAAGATCCTTCTACCGAGGATCCTCTTCCCGACATAGAGGATAACGGCGGTATAGTTTACCGACAGGACGGGGAATATTATACGGTCGTCGCTTACAACGGTACCGACGCCGTGGTGACGATACCCGCCCGTTACAATATGCGTTCGGTGACGAAAATAGCCGACAACGCCTTTAAGGACAATTCCGTCGTGAAGGAAATTTACTTCGGACTCAATATTTCCGAAGTGGGGACCGACGCTTTCCGAGGTTGCGTCAATCTTGAAAAAATAACCGTTGAGGACGGAAATTATTATTATAAATCCGCCGACGGGGCGCTTTACAACAGGCAGTTGACTACGCTTATCGTCGTTCCGCAAAAGCTTTCCGCCGAGACTTTCGTTTTGCAGAAAGAAACGGAATATATAATGGATTACGCTTTGGAAGGGTGCGATTTTACGGTGGAATTTGCCTCGGGCGGCTCCTATAAAGGCGTAGATACTTTGGATTTTGCGGGATTTTGCGGAAAAGTCACGCTGGATAAAAATATCGAAACTTTGGCAAAAGGCGGGTTTACGGACGCAACGTGCGTCGTAACTTTCGGGGCGGAATGTCCCGTTACCGCTCTTTCCAACGGAGAGTTTGACGGGTATAAGGGCGAAAGTATCGTTATCCCCGGAAAAATAACTTCGATATCCGGCGGCGTTTTCAACGGCAGTAACGCAAAAGTCGATTTATCGAAAACGGGGCTTAAAGCTATAGGAGAAAAAGCGTTTTACGGTTACGGCGGCGCGTCTCTCGTAATTCCGATGAGCGTGGAAAGCATAGGTAAAAACGCCTTTTACCGTTGTACGTCCTCGATAACTTTCGCGTCGGGCAGTCTTTACACCGCGATAGGCGAACTCGCTTTTAACTCGTTCGACGGAAAAATCGTTTTCCCGTCGGGAGTGGTTTCGGTAGGGAAATACGCTTTTTACGGTTCTCACGCCGAAGTTATCTTCGGCTGCGCCGAGTCCGACCTTACTTTCGACGCAGACGCTTTTACCGAGTTCAAAGGAAAAGTCGTTTATTCTTTGGAATAAATAAGGATTTTTTAATTGACAACGTAATTTTAATTTTGTATAATTTATTAGCCTGCGGAAAAAGCGGGTAACTTGTTCATTGAAAGGAGACGTTTAGTGGACAAATTCTTCAAAGAAGTTCCTCGCGAACGGGTGGTGGCCGGCTACCGCCGCACGGTAAGAGGAATCCGCGCCTCTCAGATAAGGTGTGTTCTGATAGCGCGGGACGCTGACGACCATATCGTCTGCGAACTGAAAAAGTTGTGTTCGGAAAGGAACGTTCCCTTCCGTTTCGCCGGAAGCAAGGCGGAATTCGGAGAGCGGCTCGGTCTGGACGTGGCTTGCGCGGTTTGCGGCGAAGCGGTGGAAAACGCACTTTTTTAAGCCCGAAAAATGAGTTAATCCCAAAATATACGGGTTGAAAAAATACGGATTAAGCTCATTGTATTCAAAAGGAGGACAGTAATGCCAACAATTAACCAACTGATAAGGCACAGCAGAGAGCGTCAGGTGAAAAAAAGCCAAACTCCCATGATGGAAAAATGCCCGCAGAAGAGAGGCGTATGCCTTTCCGTCACCACGACCACTCCTAAAAAGCCTAATTCCGCTGTAAGAAAAATAGCGAGGGTTCGTCTTGTCAACGGCATGGAAGGTACCGTTTATATTCCCGGTATCGGTCACAGCCTGCAGGAACACAGCGTTGTTTTGGTCAGAGGCGGCAGAGTTAAGGACTTGCCCGGTGTGCGTTACCATATCATCCGCGGAACTTTGGATACCGCAGGGGTAGCAAAACGCAAACAGGCCAGAAGCAAGTACGGCGCGAAGAGACCTAAATAAGTCCGCGTCGGGAAAGATACTTTTTTTACACAATTAGTCAGGAGGAACATATAAAATGCCCAGAAGAAGTGGTGTGCCGAAGCGCGACGTGTTGCCCGACCCTATTTATAACTCCAAAGTCGTCACTAAACTGGTCAATCAGATTATGCTCGACGGAGAAAGAGGAGTCGCTCAGAAAATCGTTTACGGAGCCTTCGAAATTATAGAAAGCAAAACCGGTCTCAACCCCAACGAAGTTTATACCAAAGCTCTCGAAAACGTTATGCCGGTGCTGGAAGTAAAAGCCAGACGTGTAGGCGGTAGCAACTATCAGGTTCCGTTGGAAATCCGTCCCGAAAGACGTCAGACCCTCGGTATCCGTTGGTTGGTGCTCTACGCAAGAAAACGCGGAGAGAAGACCATGAAGGAAAGACTTGCCGGAGAACTTATGGACGCTTACAACAACGCCGGCGGAGCCTTTAAGAAGAAAGAAGATACTCACCGTATGGCCGAAGCCAATAAGGCTTACGCTCATTACAGATATTAGTATTATTCCTTCCTTAACAGGCAATAATAGCTTTAATTACGGCATATCTCGTTGAAAAACAATAAGTTATGCCGTTTTTATGTTAATCGATACCAATTTACGCAAGATAAAAATTCTTTTTCAAAGAATAAGCACGCCTTAAGGCGAAATTCATAAGGAGACAATATGCCCAGATCAGTACCGTTAGAGAAAATAAGAAATATCGGAATAATGGCACATATAGACGCAGGTAAGACCACTACCACCGAAAGAATACTTTTCTATGCCAATAAAGTTCACCGTCTCGGCGAAACCCACGAAGGCGCCGCCACTATGGACTGGATGGTTCAGGAACAGGAAAGAGGTATTACCATTACCAGTGCGGCTACCTTTATCAAGTGGAGAGACCACGGTATCAATATTATAGATACCCCCGGACACGTGGATTTTACCGTGGAAGTGGAGAGAAGCCTTCGCGTCCTGGACGGCGCAGTGGCGGTTTTCTGCGCCAAAGGCGGCGTCGAACCTCAGAGCGAAACCGTTTGGAGACAAGCCGACAAATACAAGGTGCCCCGCGTCGCTTTCGTCAATAAAATGGATATTCTCGGAGCCGACTTCGACAACGTAGTCGAGATGATGCGCACCAGACTCCATACCAATCCCGTGCCTATCTGTCTGCCTATCGGCAAGGAAGATTCCTTTACCGGTATAGTGGATATCCTGCATATGCATTCCATTACCTATACCGACAAGGAAGGCAAGCAGTTCGTGATAGGAGATATTCCCGCAGATATGCAGGCAAAAGCCGAAGAAGCAAGAACTCACCTCGTGGAGTCCTGCGCCGACTTCGACGACGAAATAATGATGAAGTACCTCGAAGGGGAAGAAATCACCACCGAGGAAATCATTTCCGCATTGCGTAAAGCGACGTTGGCTATGAAAGTTACGCCTGTCCTTTGCGGAAGCGCATACAGAAACAAGGGCGTGCAGAACCTTCTGGACTGCGTAGTGGACCTTCTCCCGTCGCCTTTGGACGTAGATGCGGTCAAGGGCTTCGACGAAAGAGGAAACGAAATCGAAAGACCGTCTTCCGACAACGAACCTCTCTGCGGACTGGCGTTCAAGATAGCCGCCGACCCGTTCGTAGGAAAACTGACTTTCTTCCGTATTTATTCCGGCGTGCTGACCCCGAATATGACCGTTTACAATTCCAATAAGAAATGCAAGGAAAGAATAGGCCGTCTTATCAGAATGCACGCTAACGAACGCGACCAGATAGAAGAAGCGTACGCAGGAGAAATCGTCGCGATAATCGGACTTAAAGACACCACTACCGGCGAAACTCTTTGCGATCCCAAGCACCCGATAGTTTTGGACAGCATGGTGTTCCCCGAACCCGTTGTGCGTCTTGCCATCGAACCGAAAACCAAAATCGGACAGGAAAAAATGAGCCTCGCTCTTATGAAACTTTCCGAAGAAGACCCCACTTTCCGTACCTATACCGACAAGGAAACCGGGCAGACCATTATTGCCGGAATGGGAGAACTCCATCTGGAAATAATAGTGGACAGACTTTTAAGAGAATTCAAGGTGGAAGCCAATATCGGTAAACCGCAGGTTGCTTACAGAGAAGCAATCAAGAGACCGGCTCGCGGCGAAGGGAAATACATTCGTCAGTCGGGCGGTAAAGGTCAATACGGTCACTGTATCATCGAAATGGAACCCAACGAACCCGGAAAGGGCATCGAGTTCATCGACGAAATCGTGGGCGGCGTAATTCCGAAGGAATTTATCAAACCTATAGAAGAAGGTATCAGGGAAGCTGCCAAAGGCGGCGTGCTGATAGGCTACGAAATGGTGGACTTCAAAGTAAGGTTGGTGGACGGTAGCTTCCACGACGTCGACAGCTCGGAAATGAGCTTCAAAATCGCAGGCAGTATGGCGTTCAAGGACGCTGCAAGCAAAGCCGATCCGACCATTCTCGAACCGATGATGGCGGTGGAAATCACCGTACCGCCGGAATATATCGGAGACGTTTTCGGTACCGTCAACTCCCGTCGTGGATCCATAAAGGAAATGACCGACAGACCGGGTATCAAAGTTATCGACGCCGATATACCTTTGAGCGAAATGTTCGGTTATGCCACCGTTTTGAGAAGCGCGACGCAGGGCAGAGGCAACTACGTAATGCAGCTTAACTGCTATACCGAAGTGCCGCAGAGCGAAAAGAAACTCCTTCTCGAAGGCAAAAAAGGCTGATTTGCGTTAAAAACACGTATTTTTGAAAAAAGTAAAAATTTTTCAAAAAATACGTGACAAGCGTAAAAAAATATACTATAATCTATTATAAGACTAAAATCAAAAAAATATATCTAAAATTTATGGAGGATATTTTAAATGGCAAAAGCTAAGTTTGAAAGAACCAAACCGCACGTTAACGTGGGTACCATCGGACACGTTGACCACGGTAAGACCACGTTGACCGCTGCTATTACTATGGTGGCCGCCGCTATGGGTAACGCCGAAGTTATGCGTTACGACGAAATCGACAAGGCGCCCGAAGAAAAAGCCAGAGGTATAACGATTAACACCGCGCACGTTGAGTATCAGACCGCTACCCGTCACTATGCTCACGTTGACTGCCCCGGACACGCCGACTACGTTAAGAACATGATCACCGGTGCCGCTCAGATGGACGGTGCTATCCTCGTCGTTGCTTCTACCGACGGACCGATGCCCCAGACCCGTGAGCATATCTTGCTTGCCCGTCAGGTCGGTGTTCCCTACATCGTAGTATTCATGAACAAAGTCGATCAGGTTGACGACCCCGAACTTCTCGAACTCGTAGAAATGGAAATCAGAGAACTGCTCACCAGCTACGACTTCCCCGGAGACGAAATTCCCATCATCAAGGGATCCGCTCTTAAAGCTATGCAGGCTGCTGCCGCAGGCAACGCCGACAGCCCCGACTGCGATTGCATCAGAGAACTCCTCGACGCTATCGACAGCTATATTCCCGCTCCCGAAAGAGACACCGACAAGCCCTTCCTTATGCCTGTCGAAGACGTATTCACCATCACCGGTCGTGGCACCGTGGCTACGGGCAGAGTTGAACGTGGTACCGTTAAAGTTCAGGACAAAGTGGAAATCGTCGGACTTATGGACAAAGCGAGAGAAACTACCGTTACCGGCGTAGAAATGTTCCGTAAATTGCTTGACTTTGCTCAGGCAGGCGACAACATCGGCGCATTGCTCAGAGGTATCGAAAGAAAAGACATCGAGAGAGGACAGGTTCTGGCTAAGCCTGGTTCCATTCATCCCCACACTCACTTCAACAGCTCCGTTTACGTTCTGAAGAAGGAAGAAGGCGGAAGACATACTCCTTTCTTTAACGGATATCGTCCTCAGTTCTATTTCAGAACCACCGACGTTACCGGTTCCATCAAACTTCCCGAAGGCGTTGAAATGGTTATGCCCGGTGATAACGTTTCCATGGAAATCACCCTTATCACCCCCATCGCTATCGAACAGGGACTCCGCTTCGCTATCCGTGAAGGCGGAAGAACCGTAGGAAGCGGCGTTGTGTCTGCCATTATCGAATAATCCACCTTAAGGAATATA
>CALVNL010000037.1 GCA_944349655.1 uncultured Clostridia bacterium | reverse complement strand
TTGGTTTCTTCGGTATTAAAAACTATTTCCGCGTCTTCCCCGTAAACTTTTTTCAGTACGGTATCGGTGCCGTGTCCCTTACCCGTATGGGCGAGCGACCCGTAGAGTATAACTCTGAATGCGTCGGCTTCGGGGTGCATATCCTTAATGCGAATGGCTATTTTTTGCGGAGCCATGGTGTGGGACGACGACGGTCCGCAACCTATCTGAAACAATCTTCTCAGCGATTTCATAACGAATTTTCCTCTTTTTTTCTTATCGCCCGAAAAGGCGTTTTCTGATTTTATTATACAGGCAAATTGCCCCGAAAGCAAAGGAAAAATAAAACTTTTTTATTACGGCAATTCCCTTGCCGATTACTTCTACGGAGAAAAAACCGAAGCCGGGTATTCAAACTTTGTCGATAAATTCGGAAATGCTGCGCCAGGATAATCTGCTTTCTTTGAGAAACGGTGCAAAATACTGAAAATCGTGGAACATGCCCCGGTAAATTTCCAGTTTCGTTTCGACCCCGTATTTTTCTGCCCGACGAGCAAGCATAGTCGAGTCGCTTGCCGACGTTTCGTATTCCCCCACCTGCACGAGAATTTCGCAAATATTTTCAAAACTGCCGAAAACAGGCGAAAGATACGGATCCCTTACGTCCGTATTCCCGACGTAAGGCGGTATTCTCCGAAGTTTCGGACACCGCTTTTTCTTACTCTGATAGAAAGGAATACCGTACATAGGGTCTTTACGGCAATTTACCGAGTAAGACTCTCCGCTTGCCGACATATCCAAAAAAGGAGACACGAGTATTATTCCGTCGGGAAGTCTGACGCCGTTATCCCTTGCGCGGAAACAGGACGCCAACAAAAAATTCGCTCCCATACTGTCGCCCACGGCAATGATCTTTTTATCGTAAAATTTCTTCGTCAGCGCAAAGAAAGCCGCCGTGCATTCGTCCAGTAAAGACGGATGGATTTTATCTTTTCCGACCTGATAATCGATAGTGTAAACGTCGCATTTGCCTGCCCACAATAAACGCTCCGCCGTTTTTCTGTAGAGATCGTTCATACCCATTGCCGCCCCGCCGCCGTGAAAATGAACTATAATTCTGTCATTTGAAAAATTCGCCGAAAGCTTTTCCACCTTCGTTCCGTCGTATACTTCCGTCGTATGTTCCGTCCCTTTAGGCGGAATATACGGCGTTAATTTAAGTTTTACGTTGGAGGAAAGCGATTTTTGCTTTCTGCGGTAAGGATAAGTATATATTCTTATAGCCGAAGCGACTATTTTCCCCAAAAAAGAAGTCATAATATCTTTAATATTTTTTCTGCGTTCTTTACCAACGGATTCATAATAAAAGGCACGACTATTCCGCTTTTAATAAAGCAAAAAACTTCGTTCCACAACCCGTAAAAAGCAAGTTTTGCTTCGCAAAAAGCGCTTTCGCCGTATTTTTGTCGATAAATCTTTCCGAGGAAAAATCTCTTGCCCGTAAGATTGTAAAACTGGAAAAGGTCGTATTCAACGTCGGCGTAAAGGGAATTCAACGGGTCGATAAAAGCAATTTCTCCGTCCTTTACCATAATGTTACAAACGTTCAGATCGCCGTGGATAAGACGAGGCTTGTCGGGTTCTTCGGCAAAAACGACGTCGAACTTTTCCATAAATTTTTTCATCACGGAAACGATATGCCCGTCGAGTTCGCCTTTTTCGGCGTACGAATCGGCTTTCGACAAAACATTTTCGGCAAAAGGTCGGTAATAATCCGTCCACTTGTCGCAGGTCGGATTTTCGATTTGTCCGAACTTGTCTGCGGTATTTTCGTGGAGAGAACGTAACCCCTCTACGATTTTTTCGCCCAACTCAAAGCGTTTTTTACGGGGAGCAAAAAAGTGTTTTACGCTGAAAATCAAAGGTTTCCCTTCGATTTTTTCCATTACATAGCAATCATAAGGGATATGTTCGTCCTTTTTTCGGACATAGAGGACTTTAGGACACTTTACCCGGAGTTTTTCCCCTATCAAAGAAAGGTCCGCCGTTTCCGTCTCTATCATACCGTCGCAAAGCATAAATTTAACGACAACCTCTCCGCCTTTTCCGATTACGGCATAGGCTTTTCCGAAAGATCCTCCTCCGAGATATTTTGATTTAACCGTACCGTCGCCGTAAACCTCGTTAAAAACTTTTTTCGCGTATTCCTTCCCCGCCGCCTTGTCTAACGGAGCGGGAATTATTCTGTCTATTACCATAACAAAACTCTCCTTTTACCCCCATTATACATTCTTCCGCTCAGACTAAGCTTATCCTCAGCGAACCTTTTTCTTTCCCGAAAAACTATCTTACCGATTTTCTGAATTCTGACGGGGTCATTCCGTAATTTTGATAAAACGTTTTATACAGACCCGACGAATTGGCAAATCCCACCTCCAAGGACACGTTTTCCACCGATAAATCGGTGTTTCTCAACAATTCTTCTGCCTTTTTCAGACGTAACGACATTATGTTTTCCGTGAAATTTTTTCCCGTTTCCCGTTTCAGCAATCTCGCCGCATATCCTTGACTGTACCCGACGAAAGACGAGAATCCTTTTAACGAAGGCGGAAAATTCCTTTCAATATAAGTCAATAATTTTTCGCCGATAGCATTTTCCCTTTTGCTTTCTCTGAAAAGTTCAATTAAAAGAAGAGACAACCAGTTTTCGGCAGCCGGATTATCGTAATCCCGTTTAACCGTTGTCTCTTGTATCAGGTTCTGTAAATAGAATCCCGCTTTTTCGGAGTCGTCCTTAAAGGTCAAAATCCCGCCGTCGTCGGTTTTTAACGTTTTCGGAAAAATTCCGCAAGGAATAACCAGTTTCAGAACTACGTCTTTTTCCCCGCATTTCGCGATGGCGTGAGCCGCTCCCGGACTGAGTAAACAGAAGCTTTTTTCCCGTAAAACGGTTTTTTTGCCGCAAGGATAAACAAATTGAACGCATTTGCCCTTGACGACGTAAATCAGCTCGTAAAAGGAATGGGTATGAAAATAAGGTCTTTGAGAGGAGGTATGTTTTTTTACATACAATCTATCGCTTTTCCGAACAGGCAGCACCGCATATACTTTCGGTTCCGTTACGGAATAATCGAAAAAACTCTTTGCCGCACTATCTGCCACTTTCAGAAATTCCTCCGCATTTTCAAACTCCTCTTTGATTTTTCCGATGACGGCTTCTCTGCTTTTAACGTACTCGCCGTCCTCTTTTTCGTGAAGCTCCATCAGTTTTCCGAATCTGACATTCATAAACACATCCCTTGCGCAACAGTAAAATATTATTATTTTCCGATATTCAGTTTACCACAGTCAGCCCTTAACTTTCAATTCCCGATAAAAAAGTCCTTCGAAAACCTTTTTACGGCAGGAAGGACTTTTCACGGTGAATCGTTTGCTTGGAAAAAAATTCAGTATTCCGAAGAAAAATTCCAGTCCTCCCAGAAAAATTTATCGAAAATTCTTTTTACCTTTCTTTCAAACGCCGCTTTCTGCTCCTTGCTTAAATATTCGTAAAAGGAATTGTAGATAGCGTCGGCAAGACAACTGTCCTCGTTTTCGTACATAAAGCAATTGTAAACTCGTTGAGCGTTGACGGAATTTATTTTCAACAGATTTATCGCTTCGGCAAACACGGCGAAGGCTTCTCCGTTGTCTTCCATTCCGTACTCTTCCTGCAAAGCCGTTATCTCGCCGTATATATCGTCGAGATAATATCTCGGATCGGTCAGAAATTTCGTTATCGACGAGGAACACTCCTCAATAAAATCTTCCCCCGACTCAGCGTACTCCGATCGCAGAAAGCATTTGAGTTCTTCTTTTATTCCCATGACTTTTCCCCCTCGGAAAATCTATTTGTAAACTATTTGGTCTTCCCTCATAAGTCCCAATTTCGACCGAAGCGTTTTAAGTTTCAGTTTCTCGGGGATTTTTACCGAAATTATCGAAAAATCCCTTTCGAAAACGGCTTTCCCGAGTTTTTTCAGCGAATAGGGCAGATCAACTTCGGTGAGTTTGACGCACATCGAGAAGGCGTAGTCGCAGACCGATTCCGTTCCTTCGTTGATTTTTACGCTGTCGAGATTTATACAGGCGGCGAAGGCTTGCTCCTCCACTTCCGCAACCGTCCCCGGCAGATCCAGTTTGAATATGCCGCAACCCGAGAAGGCGTGCTTTCCTATCTTCCTCAGCCCTTCAGAAAAACGGATCTCGTAAAGCCCGTAACATCCGTCGAACGCTCCTTCGCCTATTTCCTTCACGCCGTCAGGCAGAGTTAACGAAAAATGCGCTCGCATTCCGGCAAAAGCTCCGTCGGCGATCTTCGTCACCCCGTCGGGGATCTTGCTGTTCTTGCAACCGGCTATCAGCACGTTGTCGGCACGGCGGATTATACAGTCGGCTTCGCTCCGATAAAACCGATTGTCGCGGCTTACCTCTATCTTTTCCGTACTATCGGCTCGGTAAAGGATATTCTTGCCGATCTTTTCCACGCTTGCGGGTATGTAAAGTTTTTTCATAGCGTAAAAGGATGACAACCCTTTGTCGCCGATCTCCTTTATCCCCTCGCTAACGGTCAGTTCCTCTACGTCGTAATCGACTTCGACCGCCCCTTGCGGCTTCTTTATCTTTATGACCGCCTCTTCGCTTCCGAAAATCTCCTTCGGGTACATGTAAATCAGGTTTTCGGGTACCTCGATCGTGATTTTCGGATAACCGCCCTTAATAATTCTTTCTCCGAGAACGTCCGTTTTATCGGGCAAGACCAACCTCTTCAGGTTTAGACATTCGCCAAAAGCCGATAAGCCTATATACTCCGCCTCGCCTCTCAACACCGCTTCTTCCAGGCTTTCGCATTGCATAAACGCACGGTCTGCTATCCTTTTCAGTCCGCTCGGGAAAGCCGCTTTCCTTAACCCCGAACAATATAAAAACGCATCTTCCCCTATCTCTTTCAGACTCTCGGGGAATACCGCTTCCTCCAAAGAAACGCACCCTGCGAAGGCTTCCTCGTCTATAATCTCCAACCCTTCGGGCAGAATTACCTTTTTCAGGTTCAAGCAAAGTTTGAAAGCTCTTTTACCTATCCTTTTGACTCCCTCGGGAATAATTATTTTCTCGAGGGTGCGGTCGGAAGCAAACGCATTGTCCGCTATCTCCGCAGCTCCCTTCGGCACGACCAACCCGTCTTTTTCGTAAGACGTGCGTTTCGGCTTCTCGGCGACGGCTTCCGCTTTGACTTCAGGCTGCAAATAGATCACGATATTTCCGCTACGTCTATCGATAACTCCTTTTTCGGTCACTTTGAAAAATCCGTTCTCCTCTACCGTAACTTGTTTCAAACCGCTGCAACCGGAAAAGGCGTCCTCTGCTATTACTTCAAGCGAAGACGGAAGGGCTACTTCTCGCAGACTTTTACATCCCATAAAAGCCCTGTCTTCTATCCTCTTCAAACGAGATGAAAAGTGAAGTTTTTCCAGTTTTTCGCACTGCACAAAAGCACAGGAAGAAATTTCTTCCAGACTTTCGGGAAAATATATTTCTTTGATTTCGTTGTAACTATCCAATACCGAGAAACCGACCTTCTTAACTCCTTCGGGAATTTTCAGAACTTCACAGTCTTTCCCGGGCACGCACGAAGATAAAACGCCGTCGAACGTAACAAACGTAACGTTGTCTTTTTCTATAAACATAACTCCCTCCTTCGTCAAAAGTTTTATTTGAAAATAATTTCAGGGTCGCAGGACATTTTCAATTGGAAATAGAGACTGCGATTATCGAACTTTTTGGGTAAGGTTATTTTTTTGAGGTTGTGACAGAAAGCGAATATCTTATTCCCGATAAATTCCAGACTGAAAGGAAAATCCGCTTCTTCCAATCCGTCGCAATAAGTGAAAACGTAATTGTTCAAAGTCTTTAAGCCTTCGTGAAAGGTTATTTTTCTCAATCCGCAGGCATTGAACGCTTTATCCCCTATCTCGACGACGCTTGAAGGAATATCCGCTTCGCTCAAAGAAAGGCACTCGGAAAAAGCAAAGTGTCCGATATGCCTCAGTTTCGACGGAAAATTGATTTCTTCAAGGTTGCTGCAACCGTTAAAGGCAAATTCCCCGATATACTCCAGGCTTTCGGGCAAGGTCAGTTTTTCCACGCCCTCGCAACCGTCGAAAGCGTGTTGACCTATACTTACGACGCCATCGGGAATCACGCTCGTCCGACAGCCCGCTACTAATTTTCCCGAATGGATCGCCGTAAGACAGTTGTTTTCGCTTCTGTAATATTCGTTGCCTTCGTCAACCACTATTTTCTCCAGGTTGACGCAGTCGGCAAATATCCCGTAGCCTATGTGAGTCACGTTTTTATGAATAAATATTTTTTTGAGGTTGCGGAAACGACGGAAACAAAAATTCGGCAGAAAAGTACACTCTTCGGGAACGGTAATTTCCTCGGCGTCCTTGTCGAAACAAATTCCTTTTATCTCCGACTTCGGTCTTACCGTCCAGTCGTTGAACGGAAGTCCTATTTCGCCTTTCCCGAATTTGAGGGAAACCAAATACGGCACTTCCACCCTCATATTTATGTCGCAACCCAGGAAAACGCATTCGCCCAGACTACTCAAGCTGTCGGGCAGGAGCGCTTCTTTCAGATTTTTACAGAAAGTGAACGCTCCCTCTCCGATATACTGCAAGCCTTCCGAAAATCGGACTTCGGCTAGACTTTCGCAATTCGCAAACGCCTTTCGACCTATCCTGTAAACGCTCGGAGGGAGAAAAACGGAACGCAAAGAATTGCATAAGGCAAACGCCTTCTCTCCTAAAAAGGCTACTCCGTCAAAGATATGCACCGAAATAAGTTTTTTACAGCTATAGAAAGAGCCTTCGCTTATTTCCCTGATCCCGGCAGGGACCGATACTTCGGTCAAACCGGTACGACTGAAGGCATAAGGCCCGAAATAATATAAATTTTCAGGCAAAACAGCCTTTTCGAGCCCTACGCAATCCAGAAATGCGCCCTTTCCTATTGCGACAAGATCGTCGTTAAAGACCACGCTTTCCAGCTTCTTGCAACCGCAAAAAGCGAAATCGCCTATTTTTCGCAATCCTGCCGGTAAAACGACTTTCCTCAAAGACGAATTGTCCTTGAACGCACCTTCGCCTATTTCGACGACGCCTTCCGGAACTACCGCTTCTCGTTCCCCCTCGAGATATTCCGAAAGGACGCCGCCCTCGACAACGTAACGCTCGTTTTTAAAATTATTATCGGTACGCTTAGCCATAATTTTTCCCCCTTATCGCTTGCATTGGTTTTATGATACATTAAGTTTTTTGTCGATTTGTCTACCTGCGGTAAACTTTTGAAAAAATTTTTTTTACCTCTCGGGAGGTATCTCGATTTGTTCTATTCCCTTTTCCTTGAAAAATTGGTTAATTACCACGATGTCGAATATTTTGTGTTGCAAACAGGCAAAAAATACCTTGTCTTCGAACAAACTGATCCCGAATCCGCATAAGGTCCAGAGTCTTTGGGCTTCTTCGCCAGTAAGTTTGAGGATCAGTATAATACGTTTCAGCGTATCCTTTCTCGGACTTTTGGTTTTGTTGAGATAACTATAGTAAAGCGAACGGTTTATTACCGCTCTCGCACAAAGATCATCCACATCCATTTTTTTATTCTTCCTAAGAAAAGCCAGATACTCCCCGAAAGATTCGGAATCTGTCTCTTTTTTGATCTTTTCCAAGTCTATTTCGGAAAAAGACGGGGGTAAATCGTCTTTATAGCTTACCTTCCTGGTCTTTTGCTCAAAAAAAACGGGAGCTTTTGCCCCCATTCCGGTTCTTCCCTTATATATAGTACGGAAAGGTTTGGATTTGAGGGGTTCCTTGTCTTTAACGAGAATAAATTGCTTGCGTGAAGTTTTTTCATTTGCAATCTTCAGATAAATCTCCTCCAATTGCTGTTTGATAAGCGAGTGTTCTGTTTTTATAACTTCCAAAAAGGGGTCAAAGCCGACCGCGTCTTGCTCGGAAGCGTTTTGATCGGAAGTTTTTTGATCGATCGTGTCTTGTTCGGATTCTTTAGTCTTGTTTTTCGAGTCAACAAAATAACGTTCGTCTTTGTCCATATTTCCCTCCTTGTAAAAACGATAACTATTAGATGATATCATAGGAATTTCCCTCGGTCAATAATCGAAATAAAAATTTTTCGACATTTTTTTCGGGAGATTTATTCTAAAAATTTGTATGTATACCGCAAGTAGATTTTTTGCTTTCTTAAAAGCATTAAGATATTCATATGAGAAAAAGTCAATATATAAGGAGGAAAAAAGTATGAAAGAAACCGTTTCCGATTACGCCGCGGTGGTAAGCGGAAGATTTTACAACGAAATTCAGCTCAGACGCCTTGCCGAACTTATTTCCGAAGCCAATTGCCTTTCTCCCGAAATAGGTTTCGCTATGGCGGAGACCCTTTCCTCTCCCGTGCTGCACCGTTGCGAAAACGACGAGGAAAGCCGCAACCTTTTGCTTTTATTCAATATGCAATCCGGAAAAGAGACGGAAATTCTGTTCCTGAAAAAGAAAATAGAATTTTTGAAAACCACATCTACCCCCGCTTCACGTCGAGAATGGCTCCGTCTTGTCCATACCGATTCTTTGAAAGAACTCCCCGACAAGGCTTTGTTTTGCTATCTCGACGGTGACGAAAACGCCTTTCTGCATCACATTACGCCGCTTACCGAACGTTACGATCCCTTCGCTTTGAAATTACTGGCGGCTTTTTACCGCAAAAAAGCAGATTTCGCTTCGGAAACCTATTACCTTGCCCTGTACGAAAAAGTAATTTCGGAAAGATATTACGAAGAACCGTCGCCCGCAATCGAAACAAGACTCGGGGAGCTGTCCGACAACGGCTATGTTTCCATTGCCTTAAAAGCCCGACAAGCTGTTTTGTCCGATTTTGATTTTAATTATTCCCGAATAGGTTTCTGAACGGAGGTAAAGAATGATTTACGGAAAAGATATTTTAGATAACTGCGTATTGTCCAATAAAGACAACTTCGAAGCGGCTATGGTGGTCGATCATCTCAACGCGGACAAATATTTCGCAAAGGCGACAACGGAGGAATTGAAAAAAGGTATTCCCGGCACTATGGTCGGGAATTTTTCCGACGGCGACAAAAGGACATACCTTTTCGCGCCCTATTCCCACACTCTGGTGATAGGCGGCACGGGTACCGGAAAAACCGAAGGCTATTTTATCCCCGCCATAGACGCTATCTCGGAAAGCGAACAAAACAATTCCTTTTTCATAATGGATCTGAAAGGAGTCACTTACAAAAAAACCGCCGAAAAACTTCGGCAAAACGGATATAAAATTTATGTCCTGAATTTCAAAGATCCTTTTTCCTCGATGCGTTTCAATCCGCTTTCGAATATATACCGTCGCTATCGTAAGGTACAGGAATTAAAAAAGGACGCGGAAAACGATACCTGCTCTTTCGAAGGGAAAACATATCCTACTGCGGCTATCCGCAAAGCCGCCGTTATGAAGGAATGTAATATTTTGTTAGCCGCATGCGAAAACGAACTTTCGAAAGTGTCGGAAATACTCTGTCCTCTGGAAAGCCAAAAAGACCTTGTCTGGGATTACGGGAGCAGGGACATAATTTTTTCCGCCCTGTACGGGTTGTTGGAGGACAGCGACGATCCGCATACGGGCATGACGGAGGAAAAATATAATCTCTACAATCTTTTTAATCTGCTTTACACCAACGACTACGACAATTATTTCATTATAAACTGGGTAAGGGAACATTCCTCCCGTTCCAAATGCCGCAGAATGTTGAGTTATTACGAAATGCGAGCGCAACAGACGAAGGACTGTTATATTAACAATACCCTCAATAAACTGAATCGATTCAACAATCTCCCTACCCACGCCCTGACCTCCGTGTCCGACTTGGATCCTTACGAAATCGCTGCGGACGCCGACAATGAAAAAATAGCCGTCTTTTGCCTGACCGACGAAAGTTACTCTATAACGTACGCTCTTTGCCTGATGTTCATAAACCAGCTGCTTAGCTCTTTGCAGGAGCGACGAGACAAGACCGGTTGCGTGCAAGCGCCCTTTATGTTTCTGTTGGACGAATTCGCCAATATGCCCAAACTGCCCGCCGTGGAAAAATGGATTTCCACTTTACGGAGCCGCAATATCTGGCTTCATCTCGGCTTGCAGTCCTATGCCCAGCTTAACGCCGCTTACGGCGACAACGCCGCACGGATAATTCTCGATAACTGCGATACGCAGATTTTTTTCGGATCCAATAACAGAGAAACCGCGGAAAACTTCTGTAATTCCTTGGGCAAAACGTGCAAAGCAGTTAATTCGCTTTCCTTGGACAACAACGGTCGGCTGGCGTCTTCCATTCATCCGCAAAATCTACCCCTCGTCAGACAAAGCGATCTTGACGGACTGCAACTCGGATACGCTTATGTAAAATGCTTTCGCAAGCCCGTCCTTTTTACGAAATTAGATATGTTTTTCTCCTATCGGGACGATGTTTTAATCGCCGAAACGGAAAACTTCACTCCCGAAAAGGCAATCGAACTCGAAAAGCTCCGTTATAACATAAAATTAAGAATCGAAGAAAGATATTGCGCGGATAAAAGCACCGAAAGCAAAAAAGACGAAACGACTGCCGACGGTATTGAAGGCGAAAACGCCGACAACGAAAAAAAACTTGCCGAATTAAAAAAGTTACTGGAAGAACGCCGCCGGCATCTGCTCGGTCAACTTTCCCAATACGGCTTTCAGGACAAGGATACGGAAGAGGAAGACTGTGATGAGGGCGAAGAAGAGGAAGACTATGATTACGAGGAAGATGATATTTTTGAAAAAAGAGTAAACGCAGAACTTTCCGACAGAAAAAAAGACGTCATCTCTTTTTGGGCAAATACTTGCAATAATTCAGACAAATTACCTTTCGGACAAGACAAAAACATAGAAAACGTTTCCTTTGCCGACCACGAAGATTTACTCGGCTTTTTTCTTGCTTACGCTCGGTCTTCCAAAGAAAAGATTAAAGATATAAAAGAAAAAATGGATAATGTTTTTGACGGATTTCCCCGTGCTTTTCTGCCTATAGTGAGTAAAAAAGATCAAAACGACGACGGTATTCTGGGAATACCGGAAAGGCGTCCGACAAGCACGCTGGCACAAACCCTCCGCCGAAGGGAAATCCTCTCCGAAAACGGACTTATTATGGAAATTGTTTCCATTTCCGACGACGCCTCTTTGACGGCAAACCTGCTTTCTTTTATCGATAAAAGAACTCCGCAAAAAACCGAAATCGTAATTTCTTTGGAAAAAGACCGTCCCAATATCAGACAATATTTGTCCTCCTGCGGTTTTAAGCCGATAAGAAACAAGTACTTAATCCCACCCAACCGAATCCTTCTCAAGTACACCGTCAGAAAATAATTGTTATTTTCCCCGAAAAAACCGCCTTTTCAGGCGGTTTCTGTTTTCAGGTAAGGAATAACTTTACTCTATTTCGGCAAGCAATTCGTCCACGGTAAAGACCTTTGCCCCGTAAACGGTTTTGAGGTAGTCTATACCGTAAACATAGTCTTGTTCGGTAAAACTATCGGTAGCGTCGCTAGCGACGATAACGTTATACCCTAAGCAATATGCGTCGGCGGAAGTGTGCCTTACGCACATATGCGTGTGAAGCCCTGTCATAACCACGTTTTCGATACCCGGTTCTCTGAGCAAAAGTTCGAGAACGGTTAAAATATCGGAATTTATTATCGTTTTGCCTATAATTTTTCTTGACAGGATTAGTTCCATATAGTATTATGTATTCGTACTATATAGTATAAATAATTCCAGGAGACACTGTTATGAAAGAAATCAAGATCGCACAGGCACCCGTTTTCACTTCCCCTAATCCCATGACTTTTATCTGCTCCAAGAAGGCGGACGGGAAAACGAACATGGCAACGCTCGCTTTTTGGACGTATGCTTCCACCAACCCCGGAAAAGTCGTGTTTTCACTGAACAAGGGCGCTTACACTTTGGAACTTCTTGCAAAAAATAAAGAAGTAGTTATTGCGGTTCCCGGCGTTTCGCTTACGGGCGCACTCATCGCCTGCGGTACCTCTTCGGGAAGGGCTACCGATAAGGTTGAAAAATTCGGCATTGCCATGCAGAAACTCGCCGGCACGGAAATCGAAATTCCCGAAGCAACCCGCCTTGCCATTGTAGCAAGCGTCTGTGAGACCGTGGATGCGGACGACCATGTTCTGCATATCTGCAACGTAAAGAATGTTTATGCGGA
>CALVNL010000036.1 GCA_944349655.1 uncultured Clostridia bacterium | reverse complement strand
GGAACCAACGAAAACAGCAACGGCTTGCTGAGAGAGTTTTATCCCAAAGGACGCAATCTCTCCCACGTGGGAGAGAAGACCCTTAAAAAAATCTGGCGTTAATTAACGCCGGACCTAAGAAAGTGCTTGGTTACAAAACACCGGCAGATTTATTTGAACAGGAATTACAAAAAGTGTTGCACTTGGTTTGACAATTCACCCTTCGCAAGCCGAAAAAATCATTACGACGAATACAATCAAAATCATAGTCGCAACTGCAATTAGCCATTTGAATTTTTTCATATTTCTACCTCCCGCCTTAATTTTTTGGTTAAGCGATACCGTACTCGGAACCCTCCCGACAAACTATAGCTTAATCGTTTAAGTTAAAACGTAAAGCAAATCCGCCACCCTTGTCAATACCCCATTTTGAAAAAAGCGTAAAATTAAAATAAAGTTCGGAAAACAAAGAAAATACGATAGTTTTATCTGCCGTCACTCGCAGAAACAAATCCTTAATAAAATCTATCGTAAAATATTTCGGCGATAGTAAAAAATTAAATTTTGCTTACCTTCCCCCGATATTTTGTTGCAAAACGCCCCTTTTTTATTTATAATAGCTGTTGAAATTTTACAAAAGGAACGATATTGCTATGAAACACGTACACGTTAAAAACAACTGGTCGGGCAGATTCGGTTTTCTTATGGCGGCAGTCGGTTCTGCCGTCGGTATAGGCAATATTTGGCGTTTTCCTTACGTTGCGGGTCAACAGGGCGGCGCGCTGTTTCTTATAGCTTATATCCTTATGATAGTTTTAATAGGCTTTTCGGCAATGATAGCGGAATTTGCCATCGGTCGTAACGCTTCCAGCAACGTTATAGACGCCTTCGCCTCACAGAAAAAGCCCTGGGGAGTGGTCGGCATATTCAGCTGTATAGTTTCCTTTCTGATCTTCTCGTATTATTCGGTAATCGGCGGTTGGGTAATCAGATATGCCGCAGGATATATCGGCGGCGGTTCTTTCGTTGCCGGCGGCGACTATTCCGCCGCTTTTTCTTCTTTCGTTTCCAATCCCTATCTGCCGATAATTTTTACCTTCGCTTTTATGGCGCTTTGTTTGATTATCCTGATGTTCGGAGTTCAGAAAGGTATCGAAAGAGTCAACAAAATTCTGATGCCTATGTTGTTCGCCTTCCTCATTTTCGTAATGATAGTGGCGTTGACTATGGACGGAGCAAAAGAAGGCGTTAAGTTCTTTATCATCCCCGATTTCAGCCGTATAGAAGCCTCAGGCGGTATTATAGGCATATTGCTCGCCGCCTTGGGTCAGTCTTTCTATTCCCTCTCCATCGGTATCGGTATAGGGACAACGTACGGCAGTTACGTTCGTAAAGACGTAAGTCTCACCCAAAATACCGCCATAATCTGTATTTCCGACACTTTGGTTGCCGTCATTGCGGGTTTTGCCATTCTTCCCGCCGTGTTCGCCGCAGGACAGGAGCCTACCGCAGGCGCAGGTCTTATTTTCGTGACCCTTCCCGCAGTATTCGCTTCCCTTCCCCACGTCCTCGGTATGATAGTGGGAGCGGTATTCTTCCTGCTTGTGTTTTTCGCCGCCCTTACTTCGGCTATCGCCCTCGTGGAAGTCAACGTTGCCGTCCTGAGCGAAAAACTCAAACTCCCCCGTCGCGTTGCCGTGGCGATAGTTATAGGCGCGGGTTTTGTGCTCGCCGTCTTTGTTTCTCTCTCGCAGGGGGCTTTGGAAATGTTCGACCTTCTCAACGTGCTGGACGTATTCAGTAATACGTTTATGCTTCCGCTTATCGGAATACTTACCTGCGTTTACGTCGGCTACGTCTGGAAAACCGAAAACGCCATTAAGGAAATCGAACTCTCCGGTCCTTTCAAAATCGCCAAAGTCTGGGCTTTTGACGTAAAAATTGTTTGTCCGCTGTTTATCGGAGCTTTGTTCGTGTACGGAATAGTCACTCTGTTTATTTGATCGGTCAGCAATAAACGAAACGAACGCCTTTTCGGCGTTCGTTTTTTTTATTAAAAGTAAAATTTCGTTCAGCCTTTCAGAGTGAAAACGAATTTAACCGGATTATGGTCGGAATAGGCAAAATCGGTATCCACGTTGGTTATCGAAACGGTTTCCACGTTGTCGGATACGATAAATCCGTCCAAAACGGTAAGATAATTCACGCCTTTTTCGTAGGGTATTTCCGCGGCGCGGCAGGTGCCCGTGCCTTCCTTGCTCGCTACCACGCGGAAATTATCTCCCAGCATTTCGGTAGTCAAAGGATACGCCCAGGTCGGGGTCTTCTGCCGAGTGGGGAAAGTTCCCAAACTGTCGGCAAGTTCGTGATTGAAGTCGCCGCCCACTATGACGTAATTGCCGTCGGCGTATTCCGCTTCTATGAACTGCTTCAACAGAGCAAGCTGCTGTTCTCTGATAAGTCCGCCCTCGTCGTAAGCCGACATATGGGAATTGATGAGCACCAGCTCCTTTCCGCCCTCGACGGCTATCCTGTTGACGGAAAAGCATCTGTCCAGATCGAAGAACTTGGCAAATCCGTCGTCCACAGGATAACTTCTTCTGACGCTTTCGGTAATTCCGTAAGCGGAAAACGTCGCTATCCCCGCCGTGCTTTTGCCGTGGTGGTCGTTAAGCGGATACATCAGATATGCCGAATGGAAATTAACGGCGAATGTGGACGAATACCCGCTAAGCGCTTCCTTCAACGCCGCATACTGATCCACGTGATAACTCCTGTCGGCGTCCGTATCCACTTCCTGCACCAGAATAAAATCAGCTTGGCTTTCCTTAAGTACGTTTACGCTTCCGGCTATATCTTTAAGGACGTGTTCTTTATCTATGGCTTTTCCGTATTTACCCGTGACCACCGTGCCGTCCAGCATCTCTCCGCTGTCCATAAAGAACGAAAAATCTGGAGAATAGGCTCCGAAACCTATGTTATAGGTTACCGCAGTATAACTTTCCCCTATTTCGAGATATTTCCTGTCTATGGGGTTTTCCACGCTCAGAACGAGGTTGTCTTCTATCCTGTCGTACTCGATGACCACATACAAAACGTATGCCACGGCTGCGAGAATGACCGCCGCAATCAGCCCGAGCAGCACGAACGCCGTTATTTTCCACGCTTTTTTGGTACCTGTTTTCATAAAGCCTCCTACTTTTACGCCTGCAGTTTCAAAAGGACTATGCCTTCGCTGTAATTTACTTTTCCGATTTCCGCCACGATAAGAATTTTTCCGTCGGAGTACTCGGCGCAGGAATAACCCGAAGCCCCGGGGTAGAGTTGCTGCGTGGTCCAGTTTTTGCCGCCGTCGTCGCTTTTTGCGAGAGTGAGATTCACTCTGTTACGGAAAGAGTCGGGGTAGCTTAGAAGTAAAGTCCCGTCCTCTTCGGTGCAAAGAGAACTCATACATATCGGGGTACGCAAGGACGTTTCCTTCGTTTCGATATACCAGGTTTCTCCCCCGTCGTCGGAATAGGATATCTGCTGATACTGTTCGGGGTGATACATAGTGCAACCCGTGTTGTCCCTTATTACCATAGCGAGAGTGCCGTCGGAAAGAAGGGCGGCTTCGCATTCGTTGCCCTCTCCGGCGTTTGCCCCCCTGTGCCAGCTTTCTCCCCCGTCGTCGGAATATAGCACGAAGGAAAATCCTGCGTTACTGGCAGGAATGATTATCCTCCCGGCTTTCTCCCCTTCGGTTATCTGCACGCCCTTACCCGGTCCTACCATAAGGGTGTCCGCTCTCACTCCGTCGGCTCCGCCGGGGGCGGCCGATTCGTCTTTTTCCAGACTGATGTCCTTGATTTCTCCCCATTCCATAGTCCCTTCGGACGTCAATTTACCTTTTGCCGTAAAGGTGCGGTAGTAATAACCTTCGCTTTCCGCCGCACGCATAAAAGCCATATGCAGATATCCCGTGAACACGTCGAAAACGGCGGTGGGGTTCCCTACCTTTCCCACTTCCTCTCCGAAGGTGAAAAAGGTCTGCAACGCCCCGAATGTTTTTCCTCCGTCGAGAGAGATTTTCCCCACGAGGTCGATCCTGCCGGTGTCGTGCGCCGAGTCTTTCCTCCCCTCGCAGAACGCTATGACCACGTCGGAGGAAAGGTCGTAAGAAAATTTTTCGTTAAGGACTTCCTTTTCCATAACTATTATGGACGGAATACGGAAAGAAGCGTACCCTTCCTCTCCTTCGGCAAACAGAAAGGAGACTTCCGTCCCGTTGGCAAAATCCCGATAGTCCTGCGCGCTTGCCCAAATAACTCCCGCAATTACCGAAACTATCACCAGCACCGCTCCGGTGGCGGAAAGGAAATACTTTTTGTCGAGAAGGAAAACCAGCGCTCCGACTATAAGCAATACCGCTCCTACGATAAGCGTTACCGAGGTAGCTATGCTTAGCGTGATCGGCTGAAAATAATTGACTACAAGTCCGTTCAGCACAAGGCCGAGTAAAGACGCCAAGGCGCCCGCTATGAAAACCGCAGAAAGAATAAAAGGTAGTTTCCCGAAAGATTTTTTTATTTCGGAATTATCTTCCGTTTTTTTCTTTTTTATAAAATAAACCGTTACAAGACAAGCGGGAAGTACGATAACGCACAATGCCGCAATAAGCGCCATAACGGCGGTATTGAAAAATATTCCGTCGTTAAAGACGAGGAACATCACCGTTCCCGCTATCCAACAGGCGTATCCCGCCGCCGATAAGACTACCGACAAGGCTTTTTTTATCATTATCTTTCCGCTCCGTAAACAAATATATATTTAATATTATCAAAATAAACTTCCTTTTTCAAGGCGTAACGGACAAAACGCTATTGAAACTTTATCGGCGCTATGCTACAATTTAGCTAAGGTGCGGAATTTTTTTCAACCGTACCCTCCGAGTCTTCGAGTCCTAAGGCGCGTCCGCTACGGAGCGAAGACCGGGGTTACGTCGGAAACGGCGTAGCCTCCCGTTGCGGAAAGGAGAAATTTTTATGAAAAGGAAACTCACGACCCTGCTTTTATGCCTTCTGACGCTTACGCTTGTTGCGGCGGTTTTCGTCGCCTGTACCGACGAAGCGGAAAAAGGCGCCTACGTTCTGAGCGACAAAGGCACTTATCTTGCCTCTAAAAAGAACGCCGAAGGCGACAAAATCCCCAACCTGACGCTTCTTTACGAACAGGACGACGCACTGAAAAACACTTATTCAATGATAGCCGTGGACGGCGACGGAAGCGGTTTCGGCGGAGCTTTACAAACCCCCGTCAACGAAAAAGGAGCCGACAGCTTCATCAAATGGATGAGTCTTGCTTCCACCCGTACGTTGATAGCCGACTTCGGTAAAGCCGATTACGACGAAGCTCTCTTCTATCTTGTCGACAACGCACAGACCTATACCGGAGACGTGGCGAGTCTCGCTTGCGGAACGGGCGACACCGCCAAAATCCGCATTTCCACCACCACTTCGGTAAACGACACCGGTCTTCTCGATTATCTTTCTGAAAAATTCGAAGAAGCCACGGGCTTTAACGTAGAGGTCTCTTCGGCAGGTACCGGAGCCGCCATTCAGGCAGCCAAAAACGGTAATGCCGACCTCATTCTCGTCCATTCCGCTTCCAGCGAAAAAGAATTCATCGACGGAGGCTTCGCCCGTACCGTGGACGGACTTACGGGAACGGTCACCGATTCGGCTTATCCTGCCAGAGTCAGCTTTATGTATAACTATTTCGTGCTTCTCGGGCCGACCGGCGACCCTGCCAAAGTCAAAGACGCCGCTACGATCGCCGACGCTTTCACCGCAATAGCCAACGGCGGATACAATTTCGTTTCCAGAGGAGACGCTTCGGGTACCCATAACGCCGAAGTCAAACTCTGGCAAAGTACCGACCTTACCTTAGTGGATATTTCCCTCGCTTCGGGCGCTTCTTCGGTAGCTCCGTCGGGAAGCGACGGCAAAATGGCTTCCTGGTACGTTTCCGCAGGACAAGGTATGGGAAGCTGCCTTACTATGGCAAGCAACTACGACACCAAAGGCTGAAATCGAACTCCTATGTGGTCCAATATTTTCGATTCTTTTTCCAAAGCGTTTCTCCTCATGAGCGAGGGGGACGTTTTGCTGTCGGAAATAGTGGCTACCACCCTTCTGATGAGCTTACGCAGCTCTCTCTATTCTTTCATAATCGGAGTGCCGTTGGGTATTCTGATAGCTTTGAACGAATTTCCCGGCAAAAAAGCGGTAGTCACCGTAATTCGGACGCTTATGGGACTACCTGCCGTCGCCGTGGGAATTTTTATTTATCTGCTGTTTTCGGGGACGGGTCCGTTCGGAAAATCGGGGCTGATATATTCCGTTACCCTTATGGTGATAGCGCAGGTGGTGTTGATAACCCCTATCGTCGCAGGCATGACGGAAAACGCCGTAAGCGGACTTACCGTCGCCATGAAGGAATCGGCTTACGGAATGGGACTTTCCAAAGGCAAAACCTTTCTCCTCGCCCTTAACGAGTCCAAATATCAGCTCATTGCGGTATATTTGTTTGCGTTTTCCCGAAGCATAGCCGAAGTGGGAGCGGTGCAGATAGTGGGCGGCAATATTCTGCACAAAACCAGAGTAATGACCACCGCAATCGCCCTCAACTACAATACCGGACAGTTCCAACTCGCCCTCGCATTGGGGATAATCCTTATTCTGATAGTGCTTGCCCTCAACGTGGCGGCAAGTCTCTTGCAAGCGGGGTTGAAAAAAAGATGATCTCGGTCACGATTTATAAGGAATACAACTCCCTCCCCGTCCTCGACGTCAAGGACCTTTCCTTCGAAGAAGGAAAAATTTACGCACTTATCGGCGGAAACGGCAGCGGAAAAAGCACTTTTTTGAAATCGATGGCAAACGTAATCAAATTTCAAGGGAAAACGGACTTCGGAGCGGTGAAACCGTCGGAAATCGGATATCTCCCGCAAAAAAATTTCGCTTTCGATATGAGCGTAAAAGGAAATATGATGCTAAATTGCGGCAAACGGAAGAAAAAGGACGCTTTACGCGAAGCTACGGAACTACTGGAAAAATTCGATCTTGCCCGTTACGCCAAAAAGAACGCCGCCCGTCTGTCGGGAGGCGAAACGCAAAAACTCGCTCTCTGCCGTCTGCTTTTCGGAAATTATAAAATTCTGCTCTTAGACGAACCGACGGCGTCTCTGGACATAAATTCCACCCTGAAAGCCGAGGAAAACATCAAAGAATATCTTTCCTCCCGTCCGACCACCCTCTTTATGGCGACCCACTCTCTGCGACAAGCGAAAGCCCTTGCCGATTATGTGATTTATCTGGAAAACGGACATATCGAAGAAATAACCGAAACCGAAGAGTTTTTCCGCAACCCTTATTCGGAAAAAGCTCGCTTGTTTTTAAGTTTTCACACGGATTTTTAACAGATCAAATTTCCTCGGGCAGATAAACCGTTATTTCGTCGCCCTTTTTCACCTCGCCGCCCTTCTCCACCGTGGCAAAGATACCCTCTTTCGGCATAGCGCAGATACCGTACTTTGCGGCGATCTCGCACCCTTGGTCGGCGTGGCACTTCTTGCCTATCTGACTGACTTCGAGGACGGCGTCCCCTATCAGAATACGACTGCCTAAGGGAAGACGGTACAGACATATCCCTTCCGTTGTGATGTTTTCGGCGAATTTCCCTTCGCAAAGTCCCTTGACGTCCTTTTTGTCCTTTTTGAAATTTTCTATGCTCTCTACGGACAATAAACTGACTTGCCTTATCCCCGGACCTGCGTGGGCATCCCCTTCCAGACCGTAATTTTCGATAAGAAAAGCGCTCGGAACGGGATTTTTGCTCCTGCCTTTCTTCTTACTGACGTTGACTGCCGCAACTTTACCCTTAATCATACCTCACCTCTCCCGATTTTCCGCCGCTCTTTTCCCTGAGACGGATATTTTCCATAACCGCCCCTTTGTCTGCCGATTTTATCATATCGTAAATGGTAAGTAAAGCTACCGATACCGCCGTCAACGCCTCCATTTCCGCTCCCGTTTTGCCGTCGGTGGTCACCGTCGCCGTCACGGTCAATACCCCCTCCCCGTACGAAAAAGCTATTTCCGCCCCGTTCAACGGGATATTGTGACACATAGGGATAAGTTCCCACGTCCTTTTGGCTGCGGAAATCCCCGCAACGAGTGCGGTATTGAGGACTTCTCCTTTCCTAACGCCGCCGTTTTTTATCTGCTCCAGAACTTCCCTTTTCATTCGGATAGAGCCTTCGGCTACCGCTTTTCGGAAAGTGACTTCCTTCCCCGAAACGTCCACCATTTTGGCAAATCCTGCCTCGTTTATATGCGAAAATTCCATATTCTATCCTCCTATACTGCCCATTTCCTCGTTTTGTCGCACGCCTTTTTCCAGTTGATGACAAGGCTGCTTGGCTCCTGCGGCACGAATAAGAATTTGTTTCAGTCCTTCGTAATCGGAAAGATACGGTCTGACATCGAAGGACACGTCCGAATGCAGACAGGGCAGAAGTTTTCCCGTGCAGGTCAAACGTAACCTGTTGCAGGAAGCGCAGAACTTTTCGCTCAAAGGAGTGATGAACCCCACTCTGTACCCCCGTCCTTCGTAAAAAGTCACGTTTCCCGCCCTTTCCGTTCTCGAAAGTCCGTGCCGCTCGGCTACCTCCGCCGCCGAGACGAACTTGTCCGAAATCAGCTTTTCCGTGGGAGAAAAAGGCATAAGTTCGATAAATCTCAATTCCGCTCCCGCTTGTTTTGCAAATTCGGCAAGCGGAAAAACGTCGTCGTTTATCCCTTTCATCAAAACGGCGTTAATCTTCAGGCTAAAGCCGAGGTCGGAAGCGAGGATTATCCCGTCTATAACCTCGGAAACGTCGCCGCCGCCTATACTGCGGTAAACCTGCCCGTCGGTAGTATCCAAACTGACGTTCAGACCGTTCAGCCCCGCACACTTCAATTCCGACGCAAAACGCTTAAGTAAAACGCCGTTAGTGGTCATTCCCACCGTCGCACCTAATGACACGAGATTTTCTATAAGCGCGCAAACGCCTTTTCTTATCAGAGGTTCGCCGCCGGTTATACGGAACTTTTTTCCGCCGAGACCGATAAAAGCCTCCGCAACTTTCGTAAAATCCTCAATCCTGAGTATCTCCTCGTGCGAAAGGTGCTTAACCGGACCCGTCTTGCAATAAAAGCAATTCAGATTACATTTATCGGTGACGGAAAGACGCATGTAATCGATGGTTCTGCCGAAAGGATCTGTCATATTTCGATAACTTCTCCCGTTCTCTTTACGGTATAATCCCCGAATTTTTCGATTTTTTTAATAAATTCCGCACTCTTTATATAATCGAAAAAGGCGGTAAAACGAGGATCGTCGTAATCTTCCTTACGGATAAGAAAATCGTATTCCTCGTCGTAAAGCGGCACGAAATCCAATCCTAAACAGTTAGCTGCGCTCTTGACCCCCATTCCCGTCACGGCGGCTCCCGATTCCACCGCCATACCCACGGCAAGGTGCGTGGCGTATTCCTTTTCGTAACCGACCACGTCGCGTCCGTCGGCATGAATTTCCGACAGCATATAATCGAACAAAAGCCTCGTCCCCGCCCCTTTCTGACGGTTGGCAAAGGGAATTTTTTCCGTCACTATCTGCTTGACGGAAGTTACCGAACGGGGATTGCCTTTTTCCACGATGAGTCCCTGCGTCCTGCCCACGCCTTTTATAAGGAGCATTTTTTCCTCGGGAAAATATTTTTTGACGTAGGACACGTTATATATCCCCGTTTCGGGGTCGAGAAGATGAACCGGAGCGATGTGACACTCCCTTTTTTTCAATGCGAAAATCCCTCCCATACTCCCGACGTGCGCCGCAGTAAGCGGCACCCTCTCACCGATGACGTCGAGAATCAGGTCGTGACTACCGTTGACGACAAGGTTGTTTTCGATATTTTTCAAGGGCTTTCTGAGAGAAATTTCCACTTCGCTCCCTGCGTTGAACCCTTCGGAAAAACGGTCGATCTTCAGTATTCCGTCGGCTTTGACCAGGCTCATTATCTGCGCCGCCCCTCTTTCGAGAGGAGTGCAGACAAGCTTTCCGCCCACCTTGCCTACCGACATTCGGAGATACTCGGCGCTTTTGAGACTGCTGACTATATTACGGGTAAGAGTGGCTTTTACCGTGCTTTCCTCTCCGTCGTCGCTAAGCCCGAGATAGGAAAGTACGATAGGCTTGACGAAAAAGTCCACCACGATATAAGCGGAAACGGGATACCCCGGCACTCCGAGTACGGGTTTTCCGCCGCAACACGCCAAAATCACGGGTTTTCCCGGTTTTATGGCAAGTCCGTGCAGGAATATCTCCCCCTTTTCCCCGATGACTTCGCAAGCGAAGTCCTTAGTCCCCGCCGAACTGCCGGCATTTACTATAACTATATCGTTTTGGGATAAAGCTGTATCTATAGCTACACTTAACTCGTTTTTATCGTCCTTTACCGTAGGATAACGCTTTACGTCCGCTCCGTAAGAGGACAGCATCGCCTTGAAAAGACGGGAGTTACTTTCAAGAAGTTTCCCGTCGGTAAGGTCGGAAGGTCTGTCAGCCATTTCCTCACCCGTGGTTATCACTCCCACCGACGGTTTTTTGTAGACGGTGATTTCCTCGTTTCCCGAAGCATATATCGCCCCCACGTCCACGGGACGGATCTTCCGACAGGACGGAAGTACCGATTCCCCTGCGACTATACTCTCTCCTTTCACTCTTATATGTTGCCACGGATACGCAGAAACTCTTATTTCGACATTTTTCTCGTCGATAATCCCCACTTCTTCTATCATTATCACCGAGTCAAAAGGATAAGGTATCTTGTTGCCGGTGTTGACGTAAACGAAGTCCGTGCCTTCGGTAAGACGGAGGGGATTTTTTTCCGACGCCTGTTTCGTCTTTTCGCTTTCCACGGCTATCCCGTCCATTGCCGAAGCGTTAAAACACGGGTCGCAAACTTTAGCAAACACCGTTTCCGCAGTGACACGGCCCAATGCGTCTTCGGTTTTTATAGTTTCCTTTTCCGTCCTTTTGTCGGCAAACAGTTTCAGATATTCCTTGTATAAGGACGGATCGTGATTTTCTATATAAGTTTTTCTCATAACAGTTCTATCTCCGCAATTTTTCCTTTGTCTATCCCCTCTACAAAGTCGGGCACCGTGACGAATCCGTCGCAGGAAGCCATCGTCCCCACCATACCCGATTTTCCGAACAACGGTTCAAAGTACGTTTCGCCGTCTTTTTCCTGCAGTTTGACGGGCATGATGAGAGTTCTTCCCTTCCCTGCGGGGAAATTTATTTCGCTTCGAGCCTTGATTTTAGTCCGTTCTTTTACCGACAGGCTCCGTTCGTAGGCTTTCAGACAGACTTCCTTCAATACCGTGAACGCCGCCGTAGGGTGTCCCGGCAGTCCTATGAAAATTTTTCCTTTTCCGAAGGAAGCTACCGTCGGTTTTCCCGGTTTCAAGGCTATACCTCTTATAAAAATTTCTCCCACTTCGGCTAAAAGCCTTTCGGTATAGTCGGCGTTTCCCACCGAACTTCCGCCGCTTAAAAGGATAATATCGGCAATTTCGGCGGCTTTATCGATATTTTCTTTCAATTTATCGTAATCGTCCTTTACCTTGACGCTTCCTACGCATTCCCATAACGGTGCGGCGTAAGTCAGCAATAAGGTATTTACGTCGCGGATTTTTCCCAAAGGGCACTCTTCGTCGTAATTTACCAGTTCGTCGCCGGTGGATATTACGAAATACTTAGGTTTTTTCACGACCTCCGCCGTCTTTACTCCTGCGCCTGCCAGCGCCGCCGCACGCATTGCGGTGATTAAGACGCCTTTTTCGACTATCCTCTCCCCTTTTTTATAGTCTTCCCCTATCTCCACAACGTTTTCCATATAAGACAGGGAAGAGGATAAGCAAATTTCTTCCCCTATCCTTTCTGTCTGTTCTATCATCACGACGCAATCGCTCCCTTCGGGCAACATTCCGCCCGTAGGAATATACATACATTCTCCGATTTTTATTTTATTTGCAGGTTTTTTGCCCATTTCCACCGCTCCGACCACTTTCAGAACGGCAGGCGACGAGGGAGAACATACGGCTGCATCCGAACTTTTCAATGCGTATCCGTCCACCGTCGAACGTCTGTACGGCGGTAAGTTTTCGGGACAAAAGACGTCTTTTGCGCAAATTCTGCCCACGGTTTTGTCCGTAGGCAGGGTTTCGGCAACTCCGATTGCGGCAAATTTTTCGCTCATTAGGTGTAAAGCCTCTCGGTAAGGAATGACGTTCATCATTTTCGGGCGCACTCCCCGACCCGACCGAGCAGGACTTCTATACCGTGTTTAAGAGGATTTATCACGAAATTGAGATTTTCTTCGCA
>CALVNL010000035.1 GCA_944349655.1 uncultured Clostridia bacterium | reverse complement strand
CAAGAGGCCGGAGGTTCAAATCCTCTTACCCAGACCAACGTCGCCGCAAGGCGTATTCTGAAAGAAAGTCGGACAAAATACCGACTTTCTTTTATTTTATAAAATTTTATTTTAGGCTAATAGCAACCAAGGAACTTTCCATAAAGTATCGACTTAAACGGGGTCCCCGAAAAACGGCACGTTTTTTGGGGCTATTTTCCGCCTGCGGCTCCTTTTTCCCAAAAATCTTACTTCGCAAAAGCTCATTCAGATTTTCGTGAGCCCTAATTTTTGCAAGGCGTATTCTGAAAGAAAGTCGGACAAAGTACCGACTTTCTTTTATTTTATAAAATTTTATTTTAGGCTAATAGCAACCAAGGAACTTTCCATAAAGTATCGACTTAAACGGGGTCCCCGAAAAACGGCACGTTTTTTGGGGCTATTTTCCGCCTGCGGCTCCTTTTTCCCAAAAATCTTACTTCGCAAAAGCTCATTCAGATTTTCGTGAGCCCTAATTTTTGCAAGGCGTATTCTGAAAGAAAGTCGGACAAAGTACCGACTTTCTTTATTTTACCTTTTGCAACTTCCTTCCGTAAAATCATAATTTATAAATTCGGGGAAATTTTTTTGCAGTTTTACTTTATTACTCTTTGGAAAAAGGAACTTCTCCGAGGTCGTTTTCTTTGCTGAAAAATTTTAGGATAAAACAGTTGACCTTTTTTTTCGCAGGGAGTAAACTTAAGTTAACTTAAAAGTTTCTTTGGGCAGGGTAACCGACCGGCGGTAATGCTGTTTAACAGACGAGTCCGACAGCCCCAGCAGTTGATACGGTGAGATTCCGTAACCGACAGTAAAGTCTGAATGGGAAAGAGACGTTCGGGGTAAAGCGCGCACAGGCGGTTTTCCCGTTTTGTTTTCGAAGAAGAATTCCCGTCCGAAGAGACGGGATTTTTTTACGGAGGCAGAGATGAGGAAAAAATTATCCGCAAAAGAAATTACTAAAAAAACGGTACTTATAGCCGTGATGGCGGCGTTGACCACAGCGGTAACTTTTTTGGTTCGTATTCCTACCGTTGCCACCGAAGGGTATATAAATCCGGGCGATGCGGTCTTGCTTTATACGGGGGTGGTCTTCGGACCTTTGGCAGGTTTTATCGCGGGGGGAGTAGGAAGCTGTCTTGCCGATTTGGCTGCAGGCTACGCTCATTGGGTGATACCTACTCTGATAATCAAAGGTATAGAAGGCATGACGGCAGGTTTATTTTTCAGATTTTTTCACCGTCTTAAATTAAACAGATTTTTTTCGGCGGTATTGTCCCTTGTTCCGTCGGTTATAATTATGGTAGCAGGTTACTTCTTGGCTTCAGCGGTTATGAAAGGAAGCTTTGCCGTTGCCTTGGTCGATTTGCCCGGGAATTGTTTTCAAGGATTGTTCGGAGTAGCGGCGAGTATGCTTTTACTGGTTGCCACGGCAAAAATTCCCGTTTTCGCGTCTTTGACCGATTTTGCCGTTTTTTATACCGACGCTACGCATAGAAACAAGGTTTCGGTTGCCGATACGGCTCGTAAAGAAGCCCATAACGAACTTTCCGATAAAAAAAAGGAAGGCGAGGGGAATTGAATTTCTTATCGGCGTAAAAGTAGAAACCGTCGGCAAGTCGCTTTCTCGGAAGTATTCTTATATCCGTTTTGAAAAAAATTTCTCAATAACGGAAATTTAATTGACAAAGGCGGCGGTTTCTATTATAATTTAGAAGCTGAAACACAAGCGAACCTTATAAAAGATATATGCGGGTGTAGTTCAATGGTAGAATCCCAGCCTTCCAAGCTGGTCGCGTGGGTCCGATTCCCATCACCCGCTCCAGAACTTTTACCGGTTCATACTAAAGAGAAAGGTTGGTTTATTCGAAGGGAGTTAACCGACGGGAAGCGGTTAATTTCCTTTTTGCAACCTGGTAGAAACGTTCCTTTACAAATTACGGCGGAGTACGAGATTTGCTACGGACCAGTAGCTCAGTCGGATAGAGCAACGGCCTTCTAAGCCGTAGGTCGGGGGTTCGAATCCCTCCTGGTTCGCCAGGATACGGTGGGTATAGCTCAGTTGGTTAGAGCGCCAGATTGTGGCTCTGGAGGTCGTGGGTTCGACTCCCACTACTCACCCCATTAACCTGCTTTATTGGGGTGTCGCCAAGCGGTAAGGCACGGGACTTTGACTCCCGCATTCGTAGGTTCAAATCCTGCCACCCCAGCCAAATACTTTTCGTGATCCATTAGCTCAGTCGGTAGAGCACTTGACTTTTAATCAAGGTGTCCGGAGTTCGAATCTCCGATGGATCACCACCTTCGCGGATATGGCGGAATTGGCAGACGCGCCAGACTTAGGATCTGGTGTCTATGACGTGGGAGTTCAAGTCTCTTTATCCGCACCATACCCGTACCGCCGCTTTAGAAGCGGAGAGTATAGAGAACCGTCTGTAGAGACGGTTTTTTTATTTTTTTGAACGATTTTTTATTTAGTCTGCTTTGCGGAGCATAGTCTGTTTTAATAATCGGTTAAGGTCTAAATAGTTTCGGTATTCCGTTGACTTTTTTTGTAAAACTGTTAATATTATTACAGGAGGAAACAATGCGACTGATTATTGTCGGCGTAGGAAAAGTCGGCGCAACCTTAGTGGAAAAATTATCCAAAGAAGACCACGATTTGGTAGTGGTGGACAAAGATTCCGAAGAAATAGAAACTCTCGTCAACAAATTCGACGTCAGAGGAGTTTGCGGAAGCGGATGCGAAAGAGAAGTACTTTTGAAAGCAGAAGCCGATAAGGCCGATTTTTTTATAGCTTGTACCAATCGCGACGAACTCAATATTCTCTGTTGTATGCTTGCAAAAAATTTGGGAACCAAGCATACCATTGCTCGTGTACGCGAACCTGAATATTTTACCGAAATCGATTATATGAGTAAGGAACTCGGTATCGATTTTATGTTCAATCCCGAATATCGTACCGCGCAGGAAATAGCTCAGGTACTTAAATTCCCGTTTGCAGTCAGCATAGAAAGTTTTGCCGGCGGAAGGGTGATGATGATGGAGCTGAAAATTGCTTCCGACAACCCCATCGTCGGGAAAAAGGTTATGGATATAGCCAAGGATTTCAATGCCAAAGTATTGTTTTCCATGGTGGAAAGGGACGACGAAGTTTTTATACCGAAAGGGGATTTCGTCATTATGGCGGGCGATAAACTCAGAATCACCGCAGAGGACAAGGACCTTGCGTTATTCTGTAAAAAACTTCACGTTTACAAACAACGTTCTCGTTCGGTATTTATAGTCGGCGGCGGCAAGGTAGGTTATTATCTTGCCAAAGAGTTACTTGCTTCGGGAGTAGGAGTAAAAATTATCGACCGCAGCGAAGACAGGTGTGACGAACTTAAAGACTCTTTACGGAAAGCCACCGTTTTATGCGGGGACGGAACGGACCCGGAAGTTTTGGACGAAGAGGGATTCAAGTCTTCGGACGCCTGCGTGGCGTTAACGGCACAGGACGAAAGTAACGTAATAATCGGCTTATACGCTTCGTCTCTGGGTATTAAGAAAGTTATAGCAAAGGTGGACAGTTCCACCGTAGCCGATATGGTCAGCGATTTCGGACTGGATTCGGTTATCGCTCCGCGTAACGTTATAGCCAACCATATTCTGCGTTTCGTCAGAGCTTTTCAGTCGGGTTCGGGCAGGGGAATATCCACTTTATATAAACTTCACGAGGAAGTGGAGGCTTTGGAGTTCAACGTAAGCGAAGATTTCCCCGGACTCAACGTGCCTATTAAGGAACTTAAGTTAAAAGATAATTGTCTCTTCTGCGGAATAGTTCGGGACAAAGAATTTATTATACCTACCGGGGACGTATGTTTCCGATGCGGTGACAAAGTTTTGGTGGTAACCACCGATATGACGGTAAACGATTTAAATCAGCTCTTAAAATAAATTATGAACTATAAAATGCTCCTCAACGTAATAGGAAAGATCCTTTTGGTGGAAGCGGTATTGATGTGCCTTCCGCTTATTATAGGATTTATTTACGGAGAGGATACCTATTTGGGATTTGTTATTCCCATAGCTTGCCTGGCGGCAATAGGGCTGCCTGCTTTTATTTTTCCGCCTAAAGACAAAACCATTTACGCAAGAGAAGGTTTCGTCATCGTCGCTTTCGCATGGCTTCTGATGTCGCTTGCGGGAGCGTTGCCTTTCGTTATTACCAAAGCCATTCCCTCCTATGTGGACGCCTTTTTCGAAACGGTTTCCGGCTTTACCACCACGGGAGCGTCTGTCGTTGCCGACGTGGAAATAATGCCTAAAAGCCTGCTTTTCTGGCGTTCATTTACCCATTGGGTGGGAGGTATGGGGGTGCTTGTTTTGGTGCTTGCCATTCTTCCCGATTACAACGCAGGCGTAATGCATATTTTTCGCGCGGAGTCTCCCGGTCCTACCGTCGGGAAATTGGTTTCCAAAATTAAATTTACGGCGCGCATTCTTTACGGAATATATATTTTACTGACCGTAGTGGAAATGATTTTTCTCGTTTGCGGGAAAATGCCTTTTTTCGACGCGGTGGTGTTGTCTTTCGGCACGGCAGGTACGGGCGGTTTCAGTATAACCAACAACAGTATAGCTTATTACGACAGCACATATCTTGAAATGGTAATAGCCGTTTTTATGTTCCTTTTCGGGATAAATTTCAATTTCTTTTATCTAATTTTGACAGGGAACGTGCTGGGCGCATTCAAAATCGAAGAAGTCAGGACGTATTTTATCATAGTGGTAATAGCCACGCTTGCCATAGCCGTCAACATAATTTCCGTTTACGGTAATTTCGGACAAGCCTTAAGGTATGCTTTTTTCCAGGTATCTTCGGTTTCCACCACTACCGGATACGCAACCACCGATTTCAATCTGTGGCCTTCTTTTTCCAAAACGATATTGCTTGCGCTTATGATGATAGGCGCCTGTGCAGGATCTACAGGCGGAGGACTGAAAGTCGCCCGTCTGATAATTCTGTTGAAATCGGCTTTTGCCGGCGTTAAAAAAATGGCTCGCCCGAGGACGGTTACGTCTCTGCGTTTCGAAGGGGAAACGGTCAGCGATTCCGTACTCGGCACGGTAAAGACATTTTTTATACTGTTTATCGGCTGGATAATAATCAGTACCTTATTGATTTCCATCGAAGGATACGGGGATATAGAAACCAATCTTTCCGCTACCATCGCTTGTTTTAACAATATAGGTCCGGGACTCGGACTGGTCGGTCCGATGGGAAATTACGGCGGATATTCCGATTTTTCCAAAATTATCTTGTCCATAAATATGCTGGCAGGTCGTCTGGAAATTTTCCCCGTTATGATTCTTTTCAGCCCTTCGACCTGGAAAAGACATTGAGTAGGAAAATTTTTGTAAAAAATATAAAAAAATGAAATATTTTTTCGAAAAAAAAGAGTATCGCTATTGAAAGGCAGTAACGTTTCTGTTATAATCTTAATATAATTTTTTTTACAGGAGACATTATGGGAGAGTACAGTAAATTTATTTCCGAAGTGCGTCGAGCCGTGCCGACGCCGAAAAGTATGGTTCGAGATGACGGAATTTGCGAGTTCGGAACGTTCGATAAAGAATTCCGTGAAATGGATCTCGTTAAGTTGAAAAAACCTACTTCTTTACCCGATTGTTTTAATCGTTTCAAATTATCTCTCTGGGAAGCGGTGGAAGTCAATATGAAGGACGGGATACTTCTTTCCGCCGTATGCGATATGGGGCTTTTCGGAAAGGTATTGAGTATTTATTACGATAAAGCCACACATAAACTTTATCGCTGGGAAGGAATGCTCAAAAGCAAAGAAACTTTTGTCGCCGGAAATCTTCTCGGCGGAAGTATTACCGAAGGAGCCATAAAGAAAGGCTATGTTAAATTCGTTAATACGTTTGAAGACGGCATCTGCGACGTGGAAGGGAAACAGGAAGGGAAGGAAGGTACTTTGGAATATTCTTTCCGTCTTACCAGAATAAGCAAGCCTTGCGTGGTTAGTATTCCTTTCGGTAAAAATCGTCCTCTTTACAGTCAGAAAGACTTTTTCAAAGCGGAAGGAAGGCTTGTTATCAACGGAGAAGAAAAGCTGTCCGACGAGAATACCGTCGCAATAGTGGACGACCATAAAGGATATTATCCTCGTAAAGCCCATTACGACTGGGTGACGACTATGGGTAAAAACGTAGTAAACGGCGAGGAAAAATATTTTGCATTCAATCTTACCCATAACCAGTCTATAGACCAGGACAAATATAACGAAAATCTCATTTGGCTGGAAAACGAAACCAGTTTGTTGCCCCCGATAACTTTTACTCGTTCTCCCGAAAGCAAGGATTTCAAAGACTACAGCGAATGGAAAATAAAAGACGAATACGGAATGGTGGACGTTACTTTTAAAGTTTACGGACAATACTCCATGATTTTACACGCATTGGTAGCGAATATCGATTATTATATCACTTTCGGCGAATTGGAAGGTTACGTTCTCGACGAAGACGGGAACAAGTATGTTTTGGACGGAATGGCGGCGATAGGAGAAGATAAGTCGTTATTGTTCTGATTTACTGAACAGCAAAGAAAAAGCGTCGCATTCGCGACGCTTTTTTTTAATGAAAATAAAAACTGCAATCCCGTTTTTCCATATTATATAACGAGGTGAATATTTATGTGGTGTGGAAAAAATTCCGATTGCGGAAGGGTGGTCTTTATTGCCGGACCGAGAGGTCCGAGGGGATATACCGGGCTGAAAGGAGACGTCGGACCGACGGGACCGACAGGTCCGACAGGACCGGGCGGACAAGGCGGAGGCGCAACAGACTCTACGGGAGCGACAGGACCGACGGAACCTACGGGAGCAACGTGGCCTACAGGTCCCGCGGGTGCTACCGGAGAAACAGGACCTACCGGACCCACCGGCGCAAGCGGAGCCACTGCAGTTAATCCTTACGATGTTTTCGTGAAAGAAGGAGTTTTGGGCGGAGACGGAAGCCGAGAAAATCCTTTCGGAACAATAGCCGACGGATATGCGGCAGTAGAACCTGAAGGTACGGTGCATATCTTGCCGGGAACCTATCCCGTTAATTCCACTTTGCAAATTGCAAAAGAGGGTGTAACAATAGAGGGAAGCAACGGAGCGGAGGTAGTATTGCAATCGGCAGTAATACCTTTTCTTGTCACGGCGCCCGACGTCACGATAAAAAATCTCGCAATAACCAGCGACAATCCTTATCCTTTAGAATTCATACAGGTAGGCGGAAGCAATTTCGACTTACTGAATAATACGATATACGGACCCGAGCAAGCGGGCGACTCTTCAACCCGGGTGGTAAACAGAGGAGTGGTCACGCAAAACGGCGTTCAGAACTTTACCCTCAGAAACAATACTTTTTATTCTTTGCGGCAGCCTGCGTATTTTAATCCGTCCTCGACGGGCAAAGCGATATTCAATACGGTATTCGACACCCGAGGATACGTAGTTGACGGAGCGGAAGTATTATTTTCGGGAAACTCCTGGGGATTGCCGCAAAATGCGGTGGATATAGCTTTACTTTCGGGAACGACAACGGGCGCGCCTTACGATCCGACGAATTTACTTTCTGCTTATAACTCAGACGCAAATATCAGCGACCAGCGATAAAATTCGCATTAAATATCAATTTGTTTCGGATAATAAGATTTTATAATAATTGAGGAATTTCAGCTATAAAATGATATTGTATTTTATTTGCAGAACGAAGTTTTTTTGAACCATAATGAAAAAACAGAGGATAGTGCGGATTGAAAAATTCGGAAAGTTAGTGAAATTAAATATAATAAAAAAAGGAGGGGAATAGCGAAACTTGCTTCATTTTTTCGCAACGTTAGGTCGATTGAAAGCAAAAAAAAACAACCTTTCTTATGAAACTATAATTTAAGCTTGCAAAAAAAAGCAAATAATTATTATTGAATGACAAGGCAGTGATATTATAAACTTATGGATAATTTATGTATTCTGTAAATAAATTACGTTAACATATTTTACGTTTTCTTTGCGTTTTTAGTCGAATAAAAATAATTGATTTGCGCCTGTTTTTCGTAAGATATATCGGCTATAATTTAATATATCCGAACACAAAAAAACTATCCGATGTGTTCGGATAGTTTCTTTTTGGTGGAGATGAGGGGGGTCGAACCCCTTACCTCTTGAATGCCATTCAAGCGCTCTACCAGTTGAGCTACACCCCCGTAACGGCTTCGTTGCTACAATATAATATAATATTTCCGTGCGCTTGTCAATAAAATTTCAAATAGTTGTCAAATTTGTTATGAGCCGAAATCCGATGTGCTTCAGAAGGAGGACTTTTATTTTATGGTTGTTAAGATAATATAATTTTATTTGTCCGTTGACGAAAGGCGGTATAATCGTATATAATCAAAATATACTATTTCATAAAAGGAGATTTTTTTATGGCACCGTGGCTTATTGCGGTTATAGTCATAGCCGCTTTATTGGTTATCGGCATTATCGCTATCATCGTTTGGTGGATAAAAACCTATAACAAACTGGTTGAATCTACCCAAAAAGTTCAGAATCAGTGGTCGCAGATCGACGTTCAGCTCAAGAAAAGGTACGATCTGATCCCCAATCTCGTGGAAACCGTAAAAGGTTATGCCAAACACGAAAAGGAAACGTTGGAAAACGTCATTATGTGGCGTTCTCGGGCTACCGGCGCAACCACGACAGAAGAGGTTATGGAAGCTAATAACGGACTCAGCCAGGCGTTGGGCAGATTGTTGGTGTCGGTAGAGAAATATCCCGATCTTAAAGCGAATACCAACTTTATGGCTTTACAAAACGATCTTAAGGACGTGGAAAACAAAATCGCAATGGCGAGACAGTTCTATAACGATACCGTTCAGAAAAATAACGAACTTATTCAGAAATTCCCGTCCAGTATCGTCGCTAACCGTCATAAGGATAAATTCAAGATCGAAAAATATTTCGAAGTCGAAGAAGTCGTTCGCGAAGCTCCGAAGGTTTCTTTCTGATTATGCATACTCGTTTGCTTAAAAAATCATTTACAGGCGGAACGGTTTTACTGCTCTGCCTGTTGTTTGTTCTTACGATAGTTCTTGCGGGTTGTTCCGACAAGGGCGATTCCTTTGTGGAAAATCTGAATATCGATCTAACGTTGAACGAAGACGGCAGCGTGATCGTTACGGAAACGCATAAAGTTCGTTTCGACGACAGGGGGCGGGACTGGTGGAATTACTATAAAAGAATAAGCCTCAACGATACTTCGAACGGCAATACAGGCACCACCGTTTCGCAATTCGGAGATTTCAAGGTTACCGTAAACGGAATTCGGTATTCGTACGACGCCGATTTCAATATGAATCCCGACAATTTCTCCTCCTCTCAAATTCAGAGACTGGCAGGGAGCGCATATACCTATTTCGGTTCGGGAAACACCGTGGAAATCGGAGTAGTGTTTCCTTATTTTTCCGAGGGGACGAAAACCGTTACTTTCGAATATACCTTGACTAACGTAGCTATACGATATGCCGATTGCAGCGGACTTTATTACAAATTCGTGGACGAAAGCAATACCCTTTTTGTGGAAGAAATTGCCGCGACGGTCAATTTCCCTGAGGTCAATGCCGACGATATATCGGTATGGACGCATATAGAAGACGGGAACGGCTCGGGAATAATCCCCGAGGGCGAATCGGCGAACAAGGTGGTTTATCGGGCAAATGAATTGAATAAAGGCGTGTATTTTGAAACCAGGTTGCTTCTACCTTCAAGCGTAGTTACTTCGGAAAAAACGAATTCCGCTACAAAAGCGCAAATTACCGCCGAAGAGACCGCTTGGCAGGAGGCTTTTAACGCCGAACTTCGCAAAATAAGAATAATGTATATAAGCGATATCGTGCTTGCGGTACTTTTATTTGTCGGAGGGATAGCGTTTACCGTTTATGTCAGAATAAAACGCAGAAAACTCGTTTTACCGAATGCACCCGTTTATTACAGGGAAATTCCCGAGGGTTGGACCCCGGGAGAGATGGCTCCGCTTTACCACTATTACGGAAAATATGATATATCGGACGGAATAAGCGCGACCATATTGGATTTATGCAGGAGGCATTTTATCGATATCGAAGCGGGGGAAAAGAAAAAGGAAGCGGAAATAACCGTAAGAGATTTGGACACGACGGGGCTTGCTCCGCACGAAAAAATCGTTTTCGAACTTTTGCAGACCGTAGGGCAGGGTAAACCTTTTACAATGAAGCAAATGGAGCGGTATGCCAAAAGCAACAGTAACTATTTTGCCGCTCAGGTCAAGAAATTCAGGGAAGCAAGCTACGGGATGGGTAAAGGTATGAACCTTTATCCCGACAAACGATCCGATAAATACGGCAGACGTGCCGAAAGGGCTTTTTCGATATCCCTAATTGCAGGAATAGGTATCCTTTTCTTTACCTTTATATTTAATATTTTCAAATTGTATTTCCCATATACGGGTTTGGCTTTGATCTTGTCAGCAATTATCGAAGCCGTATCGGTCAAGACTCAGAAAGCTCCTTTACCCGTACAAGGACAGGAAGTTTACGACAAGTTCCGCGCGCTCGGAAAGTTTATGACGGAGTTCGGCAATATGGATCGTCACGAACTTCCGCAACTGGTTCTGTGGGAAGAATATATGGTATATGCCACGGCTATGGGAATAGCGGATAAAGTTGCCGAACAGCTGGAGATAGCATATCCCGAGTATAAGGAAATTACTTCCCGTGGCTATTCTTCCTCGTCGGATACGTTCCTTATACTTTATCTTTTATCGCCTTCGGTCAGAATAGGAACGAATTTCGCGCTTGCTTCTTCCATATCCGGGATTATAAGAAACGTAAACGCCGTACGCCGTAACGCCGCGCTTATGTCGATTGCGAGAACGGCAGGCAGAATAGGCGGCTCACGGGGCGGCGGCGGTTTCCGAGGAGGAGGCGGCGGCTTCGGCGGCGGCGGAATGGGCTCCAGATAAAACCAAATTTTCAGAATACAATACGTCAAACGGGGGCGGTCGCGAATTAACTTATCGTTTAACTGCCCCTGAATTTTGAAAGTAAAAATATTCTCATAAAATATAAAAAATCAGATTAATTCAGCGAATATCGACTAATCTGCTAAATAGAAAAATACCAATGAACGACGAAAAAGAAAAAAAATCAGACGTATCCCAAGTAACGTTAATTTTGCTGACGGCGTTGTCGTTACTGGCATTTTTTGCCGACGGAGCGGCGCTTATAATGCTAAGTATGGAGATAAGAGCCACTTCTGCCGCATTCGTCGTATACGGAATGGCGGTTTTGTTCACCGTTTCCGCATTACTGATTTTTGTTTTCAGAAAAGAAAAAATCAAAAGCTATCTTTCGGAAAAAATCACAAAAATCAAGATAATAAAATATCTGAAAAAATTTTCTGTTTTTGAGAAAAGCATTACCGATTACGGCTATCGCACGTTGATGACTTCGGCGTTTATGCTTTTTTTCAATTTTGCTTACGTCAATTATCTTGTGTGGATGGCGGTCTCTTACCGTTCATCGTATTTTGCGGCAATGGCAGGCTATTACGCCTGGTTGGCTATTACTCGCACCGCAATAGTAGCGTCGCAATTTTTGTTGGAAAAACACGGAAAATTCAACGAAAGAAACGGATTTATAATTTCCCTCGTCGCAGGAATTTGTTTCATAATTGCGGCAGTCGGCTCGATAGCTCCGTCACTACAGATGATTTCGGGGACTTATCCGCAGGGCGGTAAAATTTTCGATATAGTTATAAACGCTTTATTTTGCTTAATAAAGACTTTTTCTGCCGTTTTGCAATGTCTGAGAGCGACGGCTTTCCGTCATCCGGTTACGATTGCGTTACGCAATCTTTCGCTTATAGCGGCGATGATGTCAATGTTGACTTTGCAAATACCGATAATAATCGTTTTCGGAGGGGGTTCTACCTTATGGGAAATGGTGGCTTCTTACGGTACGGTTATATTTGCCGCGACCTCGGTAATAGGGGCGGTGACGATTATAAAAGCCGTTATCGGGTTAAATAATTCTGCACGGGAATCGTTCTCCGTAAATTCCGACGACAAATTTTCGGAAAAATAGTTTCAAGAGGCAATTAGAGTCCGTTTCCGTTTGTATAACCGTCGTTTTGCTTGACGGACGAGGAAAATTTTTCCGCAAAAATATTTTAATAATGGGCTATCGGGCTTTTCGGCGAAAAACCGAAAGGTATAATCCGATATGCCGCAAAAAGGCGCAATATAATTTTTGAGATTAGATATTGCAATTTGTTTTCCAGTATATTATAATTACAGAGTGATTAAATTTAAGAATAAATTAAGATGTTTTGTTTCTTGAAGGAGCCGCTTATGGAAA
>CALVNL010000034.1 GCA_944349655.1 uncultured Clostridia bacterium | reverse complement strand
ATCGCAGGACTAAACGAACTCGGGGACAGATACGCCGCAGGAAAGGTATTTTTGCCCGGACTTATCGCCGGGAGCGAAACGGCCAAAGCTCTTCTCGACAGGATAAAAAGCGTCTGTTTTTCCGAAGGGGCGGCTGTCAAGGCGACGGCGGTAATAGCCACCGTCAAGGGCGACGTGCACGATATCGGCAAAAACATCGTCCGCACCGTAGCGTCCAACTACGGATACCGTATGATAGATTTAGGCAGGGACGTGCCTTGCGAAAAGATTTTACAGGCGACGGAAGAGTATAACGCCGACGCGGTCTGTCTTTCGGCTCTGATGACCACCACTCTCGACAATATGACCGAAACAGTCAAGGCGGTCAAGGCAAAATTCCCCGACGTAAAGATACTCGTAGGCGGAGCGGTAGTCGGGCAAGAGTATGCCGATTCCGTGGGGGCGTATTATTCCAAGGACGCGCAGGAAGCCGCCGCCTTGCTGGAAAAACTCTTCTCCGTCCGCGCCTAATTCGGCTTTTTACCGTAAAAAAGGAATAAAAAAACGATTGACAAAATTTATTTTTCGGTGTTAACATAGAAACGGAGAAAAAAATGACGAAACAAAGCAATTCCGGATTCAACGTAAACGTAGTCGTAGATGTAGTCCTCGTAGTCGTAGCGGTATGAGGATAATTCGGTATTGCTTGTAAGCAGAACGTAAAACGGAAATCGATTTTCTTACAAGCGTGAAAGAAAATCGATTTTTTTTATTATACAGGAAAAAGGAGAACGGCTTATGAACCTCGTGCATAAGTTTCTGGACAGGACGGAATACGCGGATTACGCCGATTTTGCGGCGAACTGTAAACTCAAAGTCCCCGAAAAATTCAATTACGGGTACGACGTCATCGACGAATACGCTCGCCTGGCGCCCGAGAAAAGGGCGTTGGTTTGGTGCAACGACAAGGGAGAGGAAAGGATTTTCACCTTCGGCGACATAGCCCGACTCAGCGATAAAGCCGCCAACGTACTCAAAAATCTCGGTCTCGTGAAAGGCGATATAATAATGACTATGCTCAACCGTCGTTGGGAGTACTGGATTATTGCCATAGCCTGCCATAAAGCGGGAGTAGTCATTATCCCCGCCACCTATATGCTTACGGCAAAGGACATAGCTTACCGCATTAACGGAGCGGGCGCAAAGGCTTTACTTTGCATTAACGAAGATTCGGTCATTAAATACGTGGAAGACGCCTCAAACGAATTTCCGCAGAACTTTATAAAAATGACGATAGGCAAGAGGGACGGTTATCTCGACTTCGACGCGCTTTTGGAGGAAGCGAGCGAAAAATTCGAAAAGGTGGAGACCGATCTTTACGACGAAATGCTTATATATTTCACCAGCGGTACCACGGGTTACCCGAAAATGGTCGCGCACAACTACCTTTATCCTCTCGGACACATTTATAACGCCGTTTTCTGGCACGAGGTCATAGACGACGGATTGCATTTCACCGCCGCCGAAACGGGTTGGGCAAAATGCAGCTGGGGCAAAATCTACGGGCAGTGGATAGCCGGTACGGCGTTGTTCGTTTACGATTATTTCGGTCGTTTCACGCCCACCGATCTGTTGGAGCATATCCCCGTTTACAAAATCAACACCTTCTGCGCTCCTCCCACCATTTACCGTTATCTTATAAAGGAAGATTTGTCGAAATACGATCTTTCCACGCTCACGCATTGCTCCACCGCAGGCGAACCGCTCAACGCGGAAGTTCTGAAACAGTTTTATAACGCCACGGGACAACTCATTTACGAAGGGTACGGACAGACGGAAACCAGCATAATTTTAGGGACTTTCCACGGGGTGGAAATCCGTCCCGGCAGTATGGGAAAGGCTTGTCCTTTGTACGACATTCACCTGGTGGACGAAAATTATAACGACGTCTGCGACGGCGAAACAGGGGAAATAGTCATAAAAATCCATCATCCGCAATGCGGATTGCTTTACAAATATCACAACAATCCCGAACTTACCGAACAGCTTCTCGGCGACGGGTATCATCACACGGGGGATCTCGCCTACAGGGACGAAGACGGATATTACTGGTTCATAGGGCGAGCCGACGACATCATAAAGAGCAGCGGTTACCGCATAGGGCCGTTCGAAGTGGAAAGCGCTTTGCACGAACATCCCGCCGTGCTGGAATGTGCCATAACCGGCGTTCCCGACCCCGACAGAGGACAGATAATAAAAGCCACCATAGTGCTTGCCAAAGGCTATCAGCCCTCCGAAGAACTCAAAAAAGAACTTCAGAACCACGTCAAGCACGCCACCGCGCCTTACAAATATCCGAGAGTTATCGAATTCGTGACCGAACTTCCCAAAACCATCAGCGGCAAAATCCGCAGAGTGGCGATAAGGAACAACGAAAAATAATTTTGTCCTTACTTATATAGCGTAAAAAGCGAAAATCCCCTGCAAAGGGGATTTTTTCCGTCTTGACGAAAGGCAATAAAAGGGTTATATTTTTAATATCGAATTTATAGAGGAGGGAATAAAAGTGTCGAAGAAAGCGGTGGCGGCTCTTTTATGTCTGATAATTGTCGCAGGGGCGGTTTTTTTATTTGCCGGATGCGAAGAGGAAGAGCAGAAAAGCATAGTTTTTCTCGGCGACAGCATAGCCGAGGCGGTATTGGGACCGTCGCCCTTAAGCGCAAGGGAAGACTACGGTTATTACGCCATAGTGGGCAGACGCAACGGATACCTTTATTATAACCGTGCCGTCAGCGGTCATAAGACCTCACATATGTTGGAATACATAAGTCGGGAGGACGACAGCGCATATATGACTGTCAGCCGTATTAAGGAAGCGGACATAATACACGTTTCCATACTCGGCAACGATATGCTTCAGACAAACGTGGGCGAATTGCTGCTCGAGATGGTCAAAGAAGAACAAGGACTTATCGACGGCGCGCCCGTCAGGGAAAAGATTCTTGCGTCCAGCAGAGAAAATTTTGCCGCGATAGTCGCAAAACTCAAGGAATACAACCCCGACGCCGTTCTGATGTTCCAGACCGTCTATAATCCCGTTTATCCCGAATCCACTTTAGTGAACGCCTCTACGAGAGAAGCTCTCGCTTTGCTCGGGTACACGGCGGACGACTACAGGACTTTGGGGGGCAGACTCATTGAAAAACTCAACGGCGTTATAAGAGATTATCTTGCCGAAAACCCCGACTCTTTCCATATTATAGACGCATACGAAGCATTCGGAGCTATCAGCGACGCCGACGAAGAGAGGGGAAGACGGCTCATTTATCCCGACTGGATACATCCGTCCAACGAAGGACACGCCGTTATGGCGGATCTTATACAGGATAAACTCGAAGAACTCCTTCTTACGGACAAAAAAACCGCTTTGGACCATTATCGTCAGATGAGAATGTCGCAGATAAAAAGAGAATTTCCCGACGCCGATTTTTTGAAAGCCAAAGGCGAATTCAATAGCGCCACATCCTGCAGTCAGATAACCGAAGCGTATTTTGCCATAACCGCAGGTCTTACGCCGACGTATTGAGGGGGGTGAATAAATATGAAAAAAATATTTACCGTTGTGTTTTTAATTATTGCGTTTGTGCTGTGCGTATTGCCGTTGTCGGGGTGCGGCGACAAAAAAACTTACGTTGAAGAAGATATGTCGTTTGCATTAACCAACAAAACCACAGTTATGGGGATACCGTTGAACCTCGTACTGGACGCGTCCAGCGGAATAGAACTTAAAGAAGACGGGACTTTCGTGCTTAATCTTATGCTGAACGACGGCGCTCCTCAGTTGTTGAACAATTATTTCGACCTCGAAGCCATGTCGAAGGCGGATCTCAGCGGATTTATTAACGCGTACGTGAAACCGATTTTTCCCGGATTTACCCTCGACGACGTAAAAGGATCGCTCGATCTTATCAAAAACAGCTTAGGGACAGAAATAGTCGGACTGGATTTCGAGGACGAGAACGTAAAAAAACTCGTCGAGTCCCTCGAAACCACGGGGAAAATAAATTCCGATCTCGTCATTCCCGAAGGACTGGGGATAAGATATACCTCTTTCTACGAAATTAAAACCTTGAAAAGCGAGACCACGGGGAAAGAATATACCGCAATTTTTACGGACAAATACTCAGAAGGGGGAGAACCTTACTTCGTGCTGACTATGGACACCGATTCCGAAAGCGGTAAAAAGACTCTTAATATGAGAGTGGAGTTTCTTAATCTCACCCTGAACCTTTTACAAAGATAAATTCCCCTTTTTACCTTTACGCCTTCCCTCGTCGGGAAGGCGGTTTTTTTATTCAGCTTATCAGGGCAAGGAGCGCGGCTTTGCGGTTTTCCAGCATAGCGAGTTCCGCCCGCTCGGAGTAAGGAGCGGTCAGTTTGTCCAGTAACACGAAAATATCCAGTTGCAGGGCGTTTATGCGGTTGAAAGCGTTGCAGGACGGCGAAGTGGAACGTACGGAGGGTATGTAGGAACCGTTACCCGCGGCGGAGCTTATCAGGCTCAACGAACGGAATATAAGGTTTTTGAGATAATTTACCGTCCTGTTGAGTCGGGCGGAGGAACGCACGTTCACGTCGTTGAGAAGATCCAGTTGTTCCTCTTCCAACACCGTAAGCCTTTCGTAAACGTCGTCGGAAAGGGTGTCGAGAGCGGTTTTGTATTCCCGTGCCATCTGTTCTACGGCGGTGGGGTCTATATCCATTTTTTTTACCTCCCTTGATTTCATCACCTTATTCTATGCCGAAAAAAAGAGGATTGTTCCCGCCCTTTACAAATTGCTTTTCCTATTGTAAAATATTCTTATTTAAGATTCTTTTAAGAAAAGCAGGAGGAACGATGCCTAAAAGTTTTGCCATAATTTACGTGTTGGGCGGACTTATCGCGGCGGCGATTATCGCAATGTGCGTGTTCTTTATCGTAAAGTCCGTAAAACGAGCCAAGGTTATAGGTATGGATTCCAAAAAAATCAAGGAAACCATTAAAAACAGCGCGATTTTTTCCATAGTCCCCAGTATCCCGATAGTTATAGGCGTAGGGATTATGATGCAGTATCTCGGACTTGCCATTCCGTGGATACGTCTTACCGTTATCGGCGCGTTGCAATACGAACTTATCGCAATGGACCAGGCGCAGACCGCTCTCAACGAAATGGGAGGAGCTTACACTACCGAAACCATGGTGGCGACCGCGGTGGTCATTATGACTTTGAGTATTATGAGCGGACCGATTTTCAATGCGATATTCTATAAGAAATATCAAGGGAAACTCGCCGATCTGCAAGAGAAAAACTCCCGTCTCATGAACACCATAACCGGCGCTCTGTTGGGAGGGCTGCTTGCAGGTATGCTTTCGGCTATTCTCGTGGGCGGAGCCTTCACCGTCGGAAATCCCCCCGAACCCGACGCAAGCGGAGTCATAACCTACGGCGAAGTCACGTTGATAACCCTTGCCGCAAGTGTGGTCATCATGGCGTTATGCGGCGTAATTTTGAAAGTTTTCAAGCAAAAATGGATAGAAAGCTACGCTTTGCCCATTACCATACTCGGGTCGCTTGCGATAGCGTACGCTTGCGTGCCGCTTTTTGCTTAGGAGGTGTCCGATGAGAAAATTCCTTAAAGAAAAGACCGCCGAACAGGCTATTCAGACCAGAGAACAATACAACCTTCAGATGCACACCTTAGGCAGGGTTTTTACCTGGCTTGCGGTAGGGCTTATACTTCTTGTCCCGATATTCTATTGCATCAGCGCGAAAACCTTGCCTTCGGGAATGGCTATAGTCAAGTCCCTTCCGTTTTTATTGGGATATGTGGCGATAGGGCTTATCGAAGCGTTCAGCTATGCGCCCCTTCTCGGCACCAGCGGACAGTATATGAGTTTCATTACCGGAAACATCAGCAACCTCAAACTTCCCTGCGCCATCAACAGTCAGAATATCGCCAAAGTGGAAAAGGGCAGCGAGGAACAGGAGATAGTGACCTCCATAAGTATTGCGGTAAGCACCATAGTGACTACGGTTATAATATTGATAGGGCTTATCCCGCTGATCATTTTCCAACAGCAGATAGTGGACCTTCTCAATCCCATTTCTCCTTACGTTATCCCCGCCATATTCGGAGGACTGACCATAGTTTTGATAGCGCAGTATTATAAAATAGCCGCCATACCTTTCATCGCCTGTATAGCCATTTGCGCGATAGGCAACGCCATAGGTTTCGGAAGCACTCTCAATCAGTCCACAATGGTAATAGTGGGTATGGTAATAAGCGGAATATCCACCACCATACTGTATAAGAAAAACAAAATTTAAGTTCCTGCGAAAAGTTTTCTAAACAACCCGCTCCCGTTTTATAAGGGGGCGGGTTTTTAATGTAAAGGGAAAGAAGAAAAGGTCATTTTGCGGTGTCTATGCCGCCTTTGCGGTATTCGAGGGGGGTGCATCCGTATTTTTTGCGAAAGAGTTTATAGAAATATCCGCAGTCCACAAATCCCACTTCGCAGGCAATGCTTACCACGCTTTTTTCGCTCGAACGCAACTGGCGGCAGGCCTGACGAAGACGCAGATTGTTGACGTAATCGGCGAGATTAGTGCCTGTGTAACGGGAAAAAAGCCGGGAAAAATAACAGGGAGATATTTCGCACAGTTCGGCAAGACGGTTGAGTTTTACGTCCTTTACGTAATTATGACGGAGATACCTTATGGCAGGTTCCAAGAGCCCTGCGCCCGACTCGGATTTTGGCGAAACTCCGAAAATTACGTCGCTTAATTTGCTTTGCGGCAAATTTTGCTCGTCAAGCGAAAAAACCGCAATTTTTTCACCTTGTTTTAAGGCGTCGAGAACTTTTTGAGGGGTAGAAAGCCTTATTAGGTCCATAGTAAACGTTTCCTCCGAAATGGCTATGACAAAATTTTACCATAAATTAGCAAGATTGTCTAATGAATTGGGGAAACGGGTCGGGTATAATTATAAGTACCGATATAATTTCGATAAATCTCATCGATAAAAAAAATCAACTCAAAAGGAGAATCAATTTATGAGAAAAGCATTTATCTGCCCCACCAAATACGTTCAGGGCGAAAACGAACTTCTTAACCTTGGTTATTTCGTAAAAACTTTCGGCAAAACCGGTTTGCTGATTGCCGACCCGTTCGCCAAGAAACTCGTGGCAGAACAACTCGAAGCTACTCAGGCAAAATATAAAATCAGTCTCGTAAGCTGTGATTTCGGCGGAGAATGCACTCGCGAAGAAGTCAAGAAACTTCAGGATTTTGCAAAAGCCAACAAAGCCAGCTGTATCATAGGTCTGGGCGGCGGAAAAGCCATCGACACCGCTAAATGCGTCGCTAACGGTTCCAACCTCATCATCGTACCCACCATTGCCGCTACCGACGCTCCCACCAGCCATTCGGCAGTTCTGTATCACGCCGATCACTCTTTCGACGATTACGCTTATTTCAGACAGAGCCCCAGCGTGGTTCTTATCGACACCACCGTTATCGCCAACGCTCCCGCACGTTTCCTCGTAAGCGGAATGGGCGACGCTCTGAGCACTTATTTCGAAGCCAGAGCCAACGAAAGATGCTTCGCTCAGATCGGTAAAAACGGCGTAAACGCAGGACTTCCCTGCGGAGCCGACAGAGCTAAGGGCACCCTGACCGCCGCAGGCACGATGGCAGCCAACGCTCTCGCAAAACTGTGCTACGAAACTCTTATCTCCGACGGTGCGAAAGCCAAAGCCGCCTGCGAATGCAACGTGGTTACCCCCGCTTTGGAAAAGATTATCGAAACCAACATTCTTCTGTCCGGTTTAGGATTCGAATCCGGCGGTCTTGCCGCAGCTCACGCCATTCACGACGGATTGACCTTACTGCCCTGCCATAAGAACTTCTTCCACGGCGAAATGGTTGCTTTCGGAACGATCTGCCAGCTCGTTCTGGAAAACGCTCCCGAAGAAGAACTCTACGAAGTTCTCAACTTCTGCGAGACGGTAGGACTTCCCGTCTGCCTGAAGGATATGGGTGCGGAAAACACCACCGACGAAGAACTCAAAGCGGTTGCCGAAAAAGCGGCTATCCCCGACGAATCCGTCCACAATATGCCCTTCCCCGTAACGGCAGATATGGTTTACGCAGCTATTAAAGCCGCCGACAAGATCGGTCACGACTTCAAATACTGCGAATGCGATTGCGAGTGCTAATAACGAAATAACAACAAACTTTAGTCGAGGCTGAGAATTTTTCTCAGCCCGACGGTAATTTAAGGAGTTTTGATAAATTATGAAGAAAATAATGAACACCCCCGAAACTTTTGTTTACGATATGTGTCACGGTCTTGCCAAGGCGCATCCCGAACTCGAATTCGTAGAAAAGTTCAAAATCGTTAAGAAAGTCGATATAAACGACGACAAAGTAAGCCTTATATCGGGCGGCGGATCGGGTCACGAACCCGCTCACGCAGGTTTTGTCGGCAAAGGTATGCTCGACGCGGCCGTTTGCGGAGACGTTTTCGCTTCTCCCAGCCAGGTTCAGGTATATAACGCCATTAAGAAATGCGCTACCGACAAGGGCGTGCTTCTCATTATAAAGAACTACTCCGGCGACTGCATGAACTTCAACAACGCAATGAGCGACGCGCAGGAAGACGGAATAAAAGTCGACGCCGTTTACGTCAACGACGATATCGCCGTTAAGGACAGCCTTTATACCGTAGGACGCAGAGGCGTTGCCGGTACCGTACTGGTACATAAATGCGCAGGCGCCGCCGCCGAACAGGGCAAGGAACTGGAAGAAGTCAAAGCCGTAGCCAACAAAGTTATCGACAACGTAAGAAGTTTCGGTTTCGCGTTCACTTCCTGTACCGTTCCCGCCGCAGGACATCCGACTTTCGAGATCGGAGACGACGAAATGGAATTCGGCGTGGGTATCCACGGCGAACCCGGAAGATTCCGTGAAAAGATCGATTATTCCAAGGGCACTTTCTGCGACGACCTGTCCGCAAGGATCGTAAAAGACCTCGAAGAAGACCTCAAACTTCAGAAAGGGGAAGAAGTAGTGCTTCTCATCAACGGTTTCGGAGGAAGCCCGTTGCAGGAACTGTATATTCTGAACAATTCGGTAACTAAAGTTCTCGACGCCGACGGAATAAAAATTCACCGCACCATCGTAGGTAACTATATGACCTCCATCGATATGGCGGGTGCGTCTATTACCGTACTCAGAGTGGACGACGAACTCAAGAAACTTATCGACTATCCCGTAGCCACTCCCGCGCTTACCTGGGGTGCCGCGATGGGCGCACAGGCAGAAGCCGCGGTGGAAGCCATGAACGCTATCGCAAAAGCTCTCAACATAACTCCCGGCACCGCTCCCGTGGCCGCCAAGAAAGCTAAGAAAGCTTCTGCAGACGAAGACGACGCCAATGCCGTTTACGAAGTGGAAGGCAAACCCGTTATCGGCGAAACCATCAACACCGCCGCTTTCGTTCAAATCGTAGAAAAAATGGCAGACGTAATCATCGAGAACGAAGTTCCGTTCTGTGAAGCCGACAAGATGGGCGACGGCGACTTCGGTATGAGTATCGCAAAAGGTTTCAAACAGCTCAAAGCCGACTGGGCGACCCGTAAGAAAGGAGATATCGGTCAGTTCCTCGTAAGCTGCTCGGAAATCATCAAGGAGTACTGCGGCGGCGCGTCCGGACCCATCTGGGGTTCTGCCTTCAAATATGCAGGTAAAGCTATGCTCGGCAAGAAAGAAGTTTCCCTTACCGATATAGCCTTCTTGTTCACGGAAGCCAACAGAGGCGTTTTCGAAACCGGCAAGAAGAGCTTCGGCAAAGGCGCCGATATAGGCGACAAGACCCTTGTGGACGCATTGAAACCTTGCGCTATCGCTCTTACCAAAGCGGCGGAAGAAGGCAAGAAACTTCAGGCAGGTCTCGATCTGGGAGCCAAAGCCGCCCATGAAGGAGCGGAAGCGACCAAATCGCATGTAGCTACCCTCGGCAGAGCCGGCACCGTCGGAGAACGCAGTATCGGTTATCCCGACGCAGGCGCTCACGGTCTGGACGTTATCTTCAACGAACTGGCTAAATATATCAAGAATTTCAAATAATACGAAATTGTCTTAAACGACGGAAATCCGCTCCTTTCGGGGAGCGGATTTTTTCTTGGATAACTTTTGCGAGAGAAAACAAGGCGGCGGTTCTTTCGGAATAATTTTAATTTATTGCAATATAGCTTAAAATGTGTTAAAATATATTTTAATATATTAACGGAGGCAAACCAATGAACGTATTTTATAAAGCATTTTGCAGAACTTATCAGTTCGTGATGAAAATAGCGGCGAATTTCCTTCCTTTCCGTCAGCCGGAAATTCTGGAAGGGTTGGAAAAAGTGCCTGAACAAATAGAAAAACTCGGAATCGCCTCGGTACTTATAGTGACCGATGACGTATTACATAACAAATTGCACCTTATCGACGGATTGAAGGAAGGACTGGAAGCCAAAGGGATTAAGTATGCCGTTTATGACAAGACCGTTCCCAATCCCACTATCGACAATATCGAAGAAGGCGTAGTTCTTTACAAGGAAAACGGTTGCAACGCTCTTATAGCTTTCGGGGGAGGATCTCCGATGGACTGCGCCAAAGGCATAGGTTGCCGTATCGCCAGTGCCAACAAGGAAATTCCCAAGATGAAGGGCGTACTCAAAGTTATGAAGAAATTGCCCGTGATTTTTGCGGTACCCACGACCAGCGGAACGGGAAGCGAGGCGACTTTGGCGGCGGTTATTTCCAACAGCGTAACCCACGAAAAATACGCCATAAACGACCCCGTGCTTATTCCCAAATATGCCGTACTCGACCCGAGTCTTACCCTTAAGTTGCCTAAGCACATAACTTCCACCACGGGTATGGACGCCCTTACTCACGCAGTGGAAGCCTATATAGGAAGCAGCAATACCGAGCTCACCAAGGCTATGGCTATCAAAGCGACCAAACTTATATTCGAGAACCTCAAGAACGCCTACGACAACGGCGAAGACATCAAGGCCCGCCGCAATATGCAGCTTGCGTCTTACTATGCCGGAGTGGCGTTTACCAGAGCTTACGTCGGTAACGTGCACGCCATAGCTCATACGTTGGGCGGTTTCTACGGAGTGCCTCACGGACTTGCCAATGCCGTTATATTGCCGCACATTCTGGACTTCTACGGAGAAAAGGCTTACGTTAAGCTTTCCGAACTCGCCAACGCGGTAGGCATTAAAGGGACCACCGAAGCCAAAGCCAAGCAGTTTATTCAGGCAGTAAAAGATATGAACGCATATATGAACATTCCTACGACGATCGACGGAATAAAGGAAGAGGATATCCCCACTATGGTGGAAAGGGCGTTCAAGGAAGCCAATCCGCTCTATCCCGTGCCTAAGATTATGAGCAAGGAAGACTTTACGGCAATGTATCACGAAATCGCCACGAAATAAGCGAAAAACGCAGGAAAGTCCGCACTTCGGTGCGGACTTTTTTAACGGCAACGAAAAATATTTTTTCACGTGAAACAATTGTGTTGCCGCAGAGAAAAGTTTTACGTGAAACAAAATTTCTTTTTTACGAAGGAAAGAAAGGGCGAAAAGGAGGAAATAATATCCTATATGAGGAAAAAAGGCGCAAAAGTAGGTTTTATCATAATGCTGGCGGTGGTTTTGGTCGTAGTGGGCGGGACGGGGTACGTTTCGGTCGCGGCGGCGATGGACGGGACCAGCGCGCTTGCTAAAGTTTACGCCGATATCCTCGACGTCGTTATGACCGGGGATAAGCCCGTTTCCGCAGAGGACACCTTAGCCAAGGTGGAAAAACGCCGAAAGGTCAACGCGTCTTTCAAAGTGTCCGGATTTTACAAATTCCTTTATTCATTCGATACCGAAGAGTACGACGGGTTCGAGGTGTGTTATTTCGGGGAGGAGAACGCAGACAGGGTCTTTGTGTATTTCCACGGCGGTTCCTATATGTGGCAGCCGCTTATTACTCACTATTCCTATTGCGATTATCTTGCCGAAAAACTGTCCGCGAGAGTTATAATGCCTGTCTATCCCAAAGCGCCGGAGTACGACTATATCTACGTTATGGAATGGCTTTATTCTTTCTATAAATCGGAATTCAAGGAAACGCCCGATGCCTTTTTCGGCGATTCGGCGGGAGGAGGACTGTTACTTTCCTTTGCTATGTATCTGAGAGACAAAGGAGAGGAGACCCCCGACAATCTGATAGCCTTTTCTCCCTGTCTGGACCTGTCGCTGCAAAATCCCGAAATAGCCGATTATACCGCCTCCGACCCGATGCTCAACGTCGCTGATTTAAGACTGAAACTTACCTATTACGTCGGGAGAGGAAAGGCGGACGACCCTTATGCCAGTCCGCTTTTCGGAAGTTTTGAAAATCTCGGCAGAATTACGATCTTTATAGGCACGAGGGAAATCCTTTATCCCGATACCGTTTTATTAAAGGATAAACTACTTGCCGCAGGGATAGAGTACGATTATTGCGTATATAAAAATCAAATTCACACTTTTTCCATTTTTCCTATGCCGGAAAGGGAAATATGTTTGGAAAAAATAAAATCCGTTTTATCTTAACGAATTGCTTACTAATTATAAAGGAATAAGACAGAATCGATAAAAATAACTTAAAAATGTCTATTTTATGGCATTTTCAAAAGAAAACAATCAAAAAACGACGCTTTTATACTATTCTTTGGTAGGAGCGTCGTTTTTATTTATTTTTCCCGAAGGGAGGCGGACGCAAGGATAGTAAGACAGGTCGTTATCGGTACGGAGCAAACTTTTCAGATAAAAGCTGTAAGCGGAATCCG
>CALVNL010000033.1 GCA_944349655.1 uncultured Clostridia bacterium | reverse complement strand
AGTTCGTGATTTTCCACTTTTTCCTGGAAGGAGAAGTGTTTATTGTAGAAAGTACTATAGAAAGAATTGCTGTAACGGTACGCACTCGTATAACTCGTTCTCTCGATACGAACGTAGTCTTCCCATTCGGAATCGGTATAGGTAGTCATATGGCTGTACTTTAATTGTTTCTCGAAGTCCTCGTCGCTCTGAGAATCGTAATTGGTTTTGTTATATTCGTAATAATAACCGTACAATTCCACGCAGTCGGAAAGTCCGGTACCGCTTCCGTCCATTTTGTAATAGTCGTTGAAGGCACGGAGATAAACGAGGGTTTCGTAATCGAGGTTTTCCTGGCAATAAGTATCGAAAGCGTTGAGCGTTCCGTCAACCGTCAGAGTAGCTCCCGCCATATCGGCGCTTTCCACCACGTCGGTAGCGTAAGCCAACATATGGGTGGCAAGACGACCGAATTCGTCTCCGCTCATGCCTATGGCGAAAACTTTACCTAAAATGTTACGATACTGTCTTTTGACGTTATCCTGGTCGTTGTCCGTGCTTCCGCTTGCGTCTGCTCTGTCCTGAAGTTTTTCATAATAAGTCCAGTCGTCAAAGAAAGACCAGCCCGTCGTTGCCGAAAAGGTTCCGCTTTCCACTTTAGCCTGAATAATATCGTCGGTAACGGTCTCTTCGCCTGCCAGGTAATCGATGGTTTTTGTCATCTTGTCGGCGGGGAGAGCGGCTTTACTCATAGTGTTGATTATGCCGTCGGCAGTGGAATTAGCAAAAATCTTGGTAACGGAACTGGTATCCTCGCCGCTTTCGAGATCGGCTTTCTTCTCGTCGATACGTGCCTGCAGTTTCTTCGTTTCTTCGGTGGTGTCGGCATAAGTAACCGCAGCCGCGGCGTAGTAACGCGATTCCTGTCCGTAGTTAGTTATGTCTTTGATATAAGTTATGGAATTAGGCGTAAGAGTAGTGCCGGGCGGGGTTGTTCCGCCACCGTTTCCTCCGCCGGTAGTCGTACAAGCGACCATTCCGAATACGACAGCCGCAACTATCAGTACGGATAATACTACTTTCGCAACTTTCATAGAGACCTCCGTCTTATAAATTTAAGAGAATACTCCCCTTAACATATATATTATACTCTTATTTAATTATCAAGTCAATAGCCTTTAATTATGGGAAAAACCAAAAAAGGGGACGAATTAACGCCCCCCTTTTTAATTAAACGGATTTTAATATTTGCTTCTCGCAATATATTTTGTATGCAAAATAGCGTGAGACTTATGTCCGTTAGGTTCTCCGAGATAGGTTTCGTAAAGTTCCTTGATAATGGGATTATCGTGGCTCTTACGGAGTTTCATCTTTTCGTCTGTGTCGTAGATAGCGTTGGTACGCAAAGCTCTGTAATCGGTATTGTTTCTGACGTCGGCAGTCTTAATCGGCTGTCCGCCGCCGTTCACGCAACCGCCGGGACAGGACATTATTTCGATAAAGTGATACGGAGACTTTCCTTCCTTGATCTGGTCGCAAAGTATCCTGGCGTTGGCAAGGCCGCTGGCTACCGCAACTTTAACGTCTATTCCTGCGATATTGTAGGTGGCTTCTTTAATACCCTTTGCTCCCCTTACGTCGGTGAAATCGATTTTTCCGTAACTCTTGTTTTCCAGAATTTCTCTTACTGTACGGAGAGCCGCTTCCATAACGCCGCCTGTCACGCCGAAAATAAGTCCCGCTCCGCTCGCGATACCGAGAGGCAGATCGTATTCCGCGTCTTCCAGTTCGTTGAACATAATACCGTTCTTTTTGATAAGGCGGGCAAGCTCTCTCGTGGTGAGAACGTAGTCGATGTCGGGCACTCCCGCCGCAGCCATTTCGGGACGGTTCTTTTCGAACTTTTTAGCTGTACAAGGCATTACGCTTACCACAACTATGTCTTTGGGGTCCTTTCCTATCTTTTCGGCATAATAAGTCTTGACTATCGCTCCGAACATCTGTTGCGGAGATTTGCAAGTGGAAAGATTGGGGATAAGCTCGGGATAATTGTGTTCCACGAACTTGATCCATGCGGGCGAACAGCTGGTCATCATGGGAAGTACTCCGCCTTCCTTGACTCTGTTCAAGAATTCCGTACCTTCTTCCATAATGGTAAGGTCTGCGGTAAAGTCCACGTCGAACACTTCGTCCGCTCCCAACGCTTTGATGGCGGCTACCATCTTGCCCTGGCAGTTGCTTCCCACGGGATAACCGAATTCTTCTCCTATACCCACTCTGGTAGCGGGAGCGGTTCCGAAAATCACGTATTTGGAAGGATCGTTCAACGCGGCTATAACGTCGTCGATTTCCTCTCTTTCGCGCAAAGCTCCCGTAGGACATACGTTAATGCACTGTCCGCAAGCCACGCAGTCCACCTCGCTCAGATTTTTTTCGAAACTGCAACCTATATGAGTATCGAAACCTCTGGAGTTGGCGCCGATCACGCTTACGCCCTGATAATATTTACAGGCGGCCACGCAACGACGGCAGAGGATACATTTATTGTTGTCTCTGACGAGATAAGGAGTGCTGAAATCGATATCGAATTTATTGGTTTCGCCGCTGAATTTACCGCTTTCGCAACCCATCTCGGTGCTGAGAGTCTGAAGTTCGCAGTTACCGCTGCGTACGCAATGCAGACAGTCCTGATTGTGGTCGCTCAAAAGGAGTTCCACCGTGGTTTTACGGCTGGACAAAACCCTCTTGGAATTGGTGGTGACTTCCATTCCTTCCGCTACGGGATATACGCAGCTGGCTACAAGACTTCTCGCCCCTTTGACTTCCACCACGCAAACACGGCAGGCGCCGATGGCGTTGATGTCTCTCAGATAACAAAGCGTCGGGATGCGAATACCCGCCTTCCTCGCCGCGTCCAGTATAGTGGTCCCGGCAGGAACGCTTACGTCTTTTCCGTTTATTTTCAAATTTACCATATTTTCCATAATTTACTTTCCTCCGGACTACTTCTTCACGATGGCGTTGAACTTACAGGTATCCATACATACGCCGCACTTGATACACTTGGACGGATCGATGGTGTGGATTTCCTTAACTTTGCCGCTGATTGCATTGACGGGACACTTGCGTGCGCACGCCGTACAACCCTTACAAGCGTCGGTGATTTCGAAGCGGACGAGTTTCTTGCAAACGCCTGCGGGACACTTTTTGTCACGGACGTGAGCGATATATTCGTCGCGGAAATAACGTAACGTGCTTAATACGGGGTTGGGGGCGGTCTGTCCCAGTCCGCAGAGAGCGTTATCCTTAATATAGTAGCAAAGCGCTTCCATATCGTCGAGGTCCTGCATCGTAGCTTTTCCCGTGGTTATTTTGTCAAGGTATTCCAGAAGCCTCTGCGTACCTACACGGCAGGGAGTACATTTGCCGCAGGATTCGTCCTTGGTGAACTGAAGGAAGAATTTGGCTATGTCCACCATACAGTTGTCTTCGTCCATAACGATAAGACCGCCGCTTCCCATCATGCTTCCTATGGAAATGAGGTTGTCGTAATCGATGGGGATATCGAGGTACTGAGCAGGGATGCAACCGCCGCTCGGTCCGCCGGTCTGAGCCGCTTTGAACTTCTTACCGTTGGGGATACCGCCGCCTATTTCTTCGATAACGGTACGGAGAGGAGTTCCCATCGGAATTTCCACAAGTCCGGTATTGGTGATTTTACCGCCGAGAGCGAAAACTTTGGTTCCCTTGCTCTTTTCCGTTCCCATAGAAGCGAACCAGTCGGCTCCCCTGAGAATAATCTGGCAAATATTTGCGTAAGTTTCAACGTTGTTGAGAAGGGTGGGCTTTCCGAAAAGTCCCTTCACCGCCGGGAACGGAGGTCTGGGACGAGGTTCTCCTCTGTGTCCTTCTATACTCGTCATCAAAGCGGTTTCTTCGCCGCAAACGAAAGCTCCGCTGCCGAGACGGATTTCCAGATCGAAGTCGTGTCCCGATTGCAGAATGTTTTTACCGAGAAGCCCGTATTCCTTCGCCTGGTTAATGGCTATCTGAAGACGTTTGACCGCGATAGGATATTCGGCACGGATATAAACGTAACCCTGGTGACTGCCGATAGCGTAACCTGCTATGGTCATGGCTTCGATAACGGCGTGGGGATCGCCTTCCAGAACCGATCTGTCCATAAACGCTCCGGGGTCGCCTTCGTCGGCGTTACAACATACGTATTTTATGTCGCCGGGAGTGTTCTTGGCAAACTGCCATTTTACGCCCGTCGGGAAACCGCCGCCGCCTCTTCCTCTGAGTCCGCTCGCCTTGATAATATCGATGACGTCCTGAGGAGAATATTCGGTCAATACTTTGGCAAGAGCCTGATAACCGTCGTAAGCTATGTACTCGTCGATATTTTCGGGGTCGATAAGTCCGCAGTTACGGAGAGCGACGCGGGTCTGTTTCTTATAGAACTGCGTCTCGTTGAGGGACTTGACGGTCTCTTTCTCCACCTGTTCGGGGTCTTTATACAGCAAATGGGTAACTATTCTGCCCTTAATGATGTGTTCTTCGACGATCTCGTTGACGTTTTCGGGTTTGACGTGAGCATAAAACGCTCCTTCGGGATAAACGACTACGACAGGTCCGCAGGCGCAAAGTCCGAAACAACCCGTCATTATACATTTAACTTCGTTTTCCAGACCCTCGGCTTTGAGCTTTTCTTCCATCAAACGGGCGATCTCGTGGCTGTTGCCGCTGGAACAACCCGTTCCGCCGCAGATAAGTATGTGGTTTCTAAACATCTTGTTTCCTCCTGATTATTCGTTGCCTATAACGTATTTGAGTACGGGATTGCCGTTGACTATATGTTCGGCAACTATCTGTTTCGCCGCATCTGCGGTCAGTTTGACGTAAGTGACTTTCTCTTTCCCCGGTACGAATACTTCCACCATGGGTTCGAGTTTGCACATACCGAGGCATCCTGCCTGGGTAACTTTCACGTTGGTGAGGTTTCTCTTCGAAACCTCTTCCAGAAAAGCGTTAAGTACGGGACGGGCTCCGGCGGCTATTCCGCAGGTAGCCATTCCTACGACTACTCTTATATCCTTGCTGTCGTCAACGCCCGCACGGTTGTTTATTTGCGCTCTCATCCTTTCCTTGATGGCGTTCAGGTCTGCCAATGTTTTCATAAATCCATTCCTCCGTTTACAATTTTTATGTTGTCGTCCAAATATTCCTTCAGATAATTGATGATCTCCGCACTTTCTATCGGTATCCCTTCGAGAAGAGTTTTGAATTCCGCCGTATCGAATATAAATTCCCTGTCGTCCACCCTATAAATCAATTTGAAATCGATTTGCGGCGAAGTCATTATCAGACTGGTGAGGGTTTCCGCCACGTTTCCGAGAGGCATTCTGTCGATACTGTCGATAACGAACGACGCCGTGGTCTTGGTGCCCTTGCCGACTTCGGATTCTATCGAGAAACTCCCTCCGGTGCTTTCGGCAGCCATTTTGAAAAGAGGTATGCCCATTCCCACTTTACGGGTGGTTCTCGTAGTGGTAAAAGGATCGGTCACGCTTGCGAGAAACTCTTTAGTCATTCCTTTTCCGTTGTCGGAAACGTAAATTGTAAGAAGATTGTTTTCCGCAAGGATACCTATTTCTACCTTGCTTGCCTCCGCTTTAACGGAATTTTGAGCAATATCGAGAATATTCAGACTTAATTCACGCATTACTCGCCGTCTATGTAGGGTCTGAGAATTCCCGGAACTTCGTCCTTGGTTACTTTACCGAAAACCTGTTCGTTGATGGTAAAGACCGGAGCGAGTCCGCAGCAACCTATACAACGGGTGGCGTTGAGAGAGAATTTACCGTCGGCGGTGCATTCGCCGGGTTCGACTTTCAAAACTTCCGCTATTTTGTCGAGAACTTCTCCCGCTCCCTTGACGTAGCAAGCCGTCCCGATACAAACGGAAATCTGATACCTGCCCTGGGGATTGAGCGTGAATTGCGAATAAAAGGTAGCCACTCCGAAAATTTCTTCCATAGAAACGTTGAGCTCTTCGGCAATAATCTTCTGTACTTCGATGGGAAGATAGCCGTAAATTTCCTGCGCCGCCTGCAACGAAGGCATAAGTCCGCCCTGCATTTTTTTGGTTTCGGCGAGTTTGGCTCTCAGTTCGGCTTCCTGTTCGGCAGTACCGGAGAAAGCAACCTTGGTGAGTTTTATTTTACCCATATTAACCTCCTGAAAAATTAACCAAATAAAATTATATCATAAGAAATTATTCATTTCAAGATAAATTATTAAAATAAACTTAAAAATCCCGCTTCGGGGACTCAGATTGCCGCAAAAACGGCCTCGACGGAATTTTCTTCCGCCTCGAGAAAATTCACGGGGTCGGAGATATCGGTCGGACGGTGGGCGTCGCTGTCCGTTAAGCGACGGAAAATGTGGTATTTGTCTTTTATCGTTTCGTCGGCATAAGGGGAAAATTCCAGTGCGTCGAAAGATAAATCGGGAGGAATTTCACCTAAAATTGCCAGAATCCCGTTGGCTTCCCTGTCGATATGCGCAGGGACGGCTTTTCCGCCGTATTCTTTGATACGTCTGCAAACGGTATAAATATCTTCCTCCGCTCCGCTCAAAAGATAACGGGTTTCCTCGCCGGTTATTTCGTTGTCGGAGTCGTAAAAATACTGGTTCCCGAAAATATCGGGTTTGTTTTCTATTTCGGGAAAATTGAGGGTAGAGAAAAATTTTTCCAGCTTTTCGTAATCGGGAAACAGAGCGAGGACGTGAATGTCTTCTGCGGTCTGAACTTCCACGGCAGGCAAAACCGTCACGCCGAACGCCTCTCCGCATTCCATAGCCGTTTTCACGTTGCCGATTGCGTTATGGTCGCTTATTGCTATGGCGTCCAAGCCCTTGACCGAAGCCATGGCTACGATATTGCAGGGCGTCGCCTCCTCGTCTCCGCAGGGCGAAAGCGCAGAATGTATGTGAAAGTCGTAACTAATCCGCATTATTGTATTTCAGTACCGCGGTGTAAATGTCGTAATCCGTTTCTATAAGGTCAATATCTTCCCGCTTTACTCTTGCCGAAAGATTTTCGTCGGCTTTCGCTCCTTCGCAAAGCACTACCACCCCCGTTCCCGCAAGGGTAGCGACTCCCGCGACGTTTACGTTGCTCATTACGGTAAACCAGGCGCAGTTTTCGGGAGCTTTTCCCATAACGAAACTGAGAAAATCGCCGGCATAACCGCCTTCTATTTCCTTTTCGGGGTCGCTTACGTTGACCGTGGTCGCATTGAGTTTTTCTATAACTTCCCGTAATTTCATATTCAGTCCTCAGCCTATCCTTTCAAAGTAAGTATTTTGTCCAGGTCGATACGGTGACAGTCGGTAAGTTTCGCCGTGCCTTCGGCTACGTCCATGGCAAAAGCCCTGCAGCTCGGCGCTCCGCAGCTTCCGCAATCCAACGCCGGCAAAAGTTCCGTTATGCGGTTTATCCGCTGTAATTTCTCCATAGCGACGTCCAGATTTTCGTCCAGACGCATAACGTCCTGTAACTCCGGCGCCTTTTCCCATACGTAAAACTCGTCGGGACGGTTGTAGGAAGCCAAATGATTTTTGCTTATGGGCAGATATTTTCTTTGCGACATAAGCTTGGCTTTGGCTACAAAGGGATTTTCCACGTTCAGAACGCCTCCCACGCAGCCTCCCACGCAGGCGTTAAGTTCGATAAATTCTATTCCTTCGGCAAGTTTGCCGTTTTCAAGCTCCTTCAATACGTTCAATACGTTTTCCATTCCGTCGGCGGCAAGATACCTGTCCTTGAGAAGGGACGCCGCTTCCCCTCCGGAAAACGCCCAGCTTATACCGAAAACGCCTATTTCCGATAAATCCCTCGGATTTTCCACCTTTTTCATAGCCGGAAGCAGGCGGAAATAACATTCGCTGGAACTTAAAACTCCGTCCACCACCGGATTGTTTTCGCAAAGTCCCGTTTTAAGAGCGTGGACTTTCGCAGGACACGGGGAAATAAAGAATACTCCGATTTCTTCGGGTTTGTAACCCGTTTTCCTTACCGCCTCTTCCCTCGCTATTTTTGCGGATATGTCGGCAGGGGTAAGAAGGTTGAGGAGCCTGTCTTTCAAATTGTGGAAACGGATCATTATAAGTTCCACGATGGCAGGACACGCCGTGCTTATAACCGGAGTTTTCAGTTTGCCGCTTTCGAAAAGTTTACGGGTATATTCGCTGACCAGCTCCGCCCCTCTCGCCACTTCGAAAATATCGTCGAAACCTATCTTCAACAGTCCTTCCGCAAGATAATTGAGATTGTCTAAATGCTCGAACTGCCCGTACAGTGAGGGTGCGGGCAAAGCTATGCGGTATTTATATTTTTTATCGAAAATAATATCGAAGTCGTCAAAAGACGCCTTTTTTGCATTATGCGGACAAATACGCACGCATTCGCCGCATCCGATACATTTTTCGTAATGAATCTGAGCTTTTCCGTTACGAACGCGGATCGCTTCGGTGGGACAGCGTTTCATACACGCCACACACCCTTTGCACTTGTCCGTGTCTAAAGTAACGGTATGTAATTGTTTGGATATTGACATTTTTCACCTGCCGTAAACGTTCTGCGACTATAGGCGTTCAGCGTTTTTTGTTTACGCTTCCTTGCGGATTTTTACGCACATTTTTACCGTGGTTCCTTCTCCTACCACCGACTCTATTTCCATTTTGTCGCTGTATTTTTTCATATTGGGAAGTCCCATCCCCGCTCCGAAACCCAAAGAACGGATGTTATCGGGAGCGGTGGACCAGCCCTCCTGCATGGCAAGATTTATATCGGGTATCCCCGGTCCGACGTCTTTAAGGGTAATGTTGATTTCGTCGCTGTCGATTTCCACTACCGCTTTTCCGCCTTTGGCGTGAATGACCATATTGATTTCGCCTTCGTACATAACTATAGCAACCCTTCTTATAATATCGGGCGCTATGCCTAATTGTTTAAGATTGTATTTTACCGTTTCGCTCGCCGTACCCGCCGAGGTAAAATTATCCCCGTCTACGTCGAATTCGAAACGGAGTTTCGCTTCGTTCGTCATACCGCCAGGTCCCCTCCCTTGAGTCCTGCGTCGTACAGAATACCGCAAGCGGGGAACATTCTTTTGTCACAGCTCAATAATACTATCCCTTTCTGACGGGCAAGTTCCACGCTAAGGCTGTCGGGATTCTTACCTCGGACGTAAACTACGCAACGTATATCCATCATAAGAGCCGTCCTGACTACCTGCGGATTGGCAAGGCCGGTAACAAGCACCGCCTGATCCTTGACGAAAGCAAGGACGTCGCTCATCATATCGGACGCACACGCCGAAGTAACTTCGTTGTCCAGATCTTCTTCGCAGCAAAGCACCTTAGCTCCGAGCAATTCCACTATTTCTCTGATTTTCATATAATTTTCATATCCTCCTGAAATATCGGCAAATTCGTGTTTTTCGTTGTATATTTATTTTATTATATCAAAAAGACCTCTCGAACACAACAGGCAATTTTTTTAACCCTTTTCGGAAATTTCAATAAAAAAAATTCCGACCGAAGTCGGAATGTTCTTTTTCGGGTATCTAAACGAGGGAAAATTATTCGTAAAGAGGATATTTTGCCAAAAGTGCGGCTACTTTCGCCGAAACTTCGGCTTTGCAGGCGTCTTTTTTGCGGATAACTTCGGTAATAAGATCGGCTATAACCACCATATCGTCCTCGTTCATACCTCTCGTGGTGACGGCGGGCGTTCCTAAACGCAATCCGCTGGTAACGAAAGGACTGAGCGTTTCCTTGGGAATGGTGTTTTTGTTGGCGGTGATATGGACTTCGTCGAGAAGTTTTTCCAGTTCCTTCCCCGTAACGCCCGTTCCCGTCAGATCGAGGAGCATAAGATGATTGTCGGTACCGCCGGAAACCAGTCTTATACCGTTTTCGGTAAACCTTGCGGCAAGACGGGCGGCGTTTGCGATAATACGCTTCTGATATTCTTTGAATTCGGGTTTCAACGCTTCTCCGAAAGCCACGGCTTTACCTGCGATAATGTGCATAAGCGGTCCGCCCTGTACCCCGGGGAAAACCGAACGGTCGATATCTTTGGCGTACTTTTCCTTACACATAATAACGCCCCCCCTCGGACCTCTCAAAGTCTTGTGAGTGGTGCTGGTCACGAAATCGGCGTAAGGAACGGGACTTTCGTGCAATCCAGCAGCAACCGGTCCGGCTATGTGGGCAATATCCGCCATAAGGAAAGCTCCGCTGGCGTCGGCTATTTCTCTGAACGCACGGAAATCTATCTTCCTCGGATATGCGCTCGCTCCGCAAATAATGAGCTTGGGTCTGCACTCGAGAGCGATTTTCATAACTTCGTCGTAATCTATGGTTTCGGTATCCTCGTTTACTCCGTAGGGTACCACTTTGAAATATTTTCCGCTTACGTTAATGGGGTGTCCGTGGGTGAGATGTCCGCCGTGGGTAAGGTTCATTCCCATAATGGTGTCGCCGGGATTGAGGACGGCGAGCTGTACCGCCCAGTTGGCGTTGGCTCCGCTGTGAGGTTGCACGTTGGCATGTTCGCAACCGAATATTTCGCAAAGACGTTTCTTGGCGACTTCCTCTGCTATATCGACATATTCGCAACCGCCGTAATATCTTTTACCGGGATAACCTTCTGCGTATTTGTTGGTAAGCACGCTTCCGCAAGCCGCCATAACCGCAGGAGACACGAGATTTTCACTCGCTATAAGTTCGATGTTGTTTCTTTGTCTCGAAAGTTCGGATTCAACCGCCCCGAACACTTCTTCGTCGTATTGTTTCCAGTAGTCCAGATTAAACATTTTCGCCTCGTAAAAATAATTCAATATAAAAAATGTACCACAAAACCTCTTTTTTTCCAAACGAATTAGGGCGACTTGACAAAAAAAACGGGAGAAATTTCTCCCGTGAATTTTTTTATAAGGAATTTTGCCCGATTAAAGAATTTTTGCAAGAAATTCTTTCAGACGGTCGTTCTGCGGAGCGCCGAACACCTGTTCGGGCGGACCGTCTTCGGCGATTTTTCCTGCGTCCATAAACAGCACTCTGGTAGCTACTTCCCTTGCAAATCCCATTTCGTGGGTAACGATTATCATAGTCATACCCTGGTCGGCAAGTTCCTTGATAACGTCCAGAACTTCCCCTACCATCTCGGGGTCGAGAGCGCTGGTCGGTTCGTCGAAGAGCATAACTTTCGGATTCATGGCAAGGGCTCTTGCTATGGCTACTCTCTGCTTCTGTCCTCCGCTCAGAGTCGAAGGATAGGCTTCGGCTTTCTCTTCCAGCCCCACCCTTTTCAGAAGTCGTAAAGCGTTTTCTCTCGCTTCGGCAACTATCGCCTTCTTTCCGCCTTTTTTTATTTCGGGAACGGTTTTCGGCTGAGGATATACGCAACGGGCGAGAGTTTGCTCCAGTTTTTCGATTCGTCTTACGAGCTTAGTCCTTTTTTCGGTAAGTTTCGGGTCGTACGTAACCATACGTTTCCCCGCATTTTCCACTATTTTTTTGGTGGCTTCCCACTCTTTTTCCAGCGGTTCGTAAACGGCTTTCAGTTCCTTGATTCTCTTTGTCAGTCTTTCACGCTTTTTATCGATAAATGCAAAGATTATCTTTTCGTGTTTAGCGATAAAACTATTATAAAAAGGTACTACTATCGACGCAAGTTTTGCTTTCCTTTGTTCCTTGCAGCCGATTTGTACCGGTGCAAGCATTATATTCTTTATTATGGAAAGGTTATTGAAAAGATTGAACTGCTGGAACACCATACCCATTTTCTGACGATGGATATTGATGTCGATTTTCATATCGGTAAGGTTGACGTTTTCGAAAAGTACGGCGCCGTTCGTCGGATCCTCCAAAACGTTCAAACACCGCAAAAAAGTGCTTTTGCCGCTGCCCGACGGGCCGATGATCGCTACCCTTTCTCCTAATTTTATCCCTACCGAAATATCGTCCAAAACCAGTAAATTGCCGAATTTCTTGACGAGGTTTACCGTCTCCACCAGATTATCGTTAACTTCGTTTTGCGTAACGACATCCGAAACGACTTTTTCTTCGGTATTTTGAACGAGGTTTACGTTATCTGCGTTTGTCACTTACGCTCAACCTCCTTTCCAAAAGTTTAATTCCTACGGTAATAAGTATAACCAAAACAAGATATACCGCGGCAAGCAAAAGATAGGGAATAATATACTCGTAGTTGGCGTCGGCTATGGAGCGGAACGCCTTGGTCAGATCCACGACCGCTATAAAACTTACTACCGACGTTTCCTTGATAAGGACGATAAATTCGTTTCCGAGAGTAGGCAGAATATTTTTAACCGCTTGCGGAATGACTACTTTTCCCATGGACTTGGCATAACCCAACCCCAACGCTCTCGCCGCTTCCAGCTGTCCCGGGTCCACCGAAAGAATACCGCCTCGCATAATTTCCGAAACGTAAGCTCCGCTGTTTAAGCCGAATATGATTATCGCAACGACGGTTGCGTCGGCGACGATACCCAAAGCGGGCATCAGAACGTAATACCCTATCAGGAGTTGAACGACCATAGGGGTCCCTCTGAAGAACCCCACGTAAACGTCGCTTGTCTTAGACAAAATCTTTGCCGCAAGTTTATATTGCGGCAAAACTTTGGTGATTGCTATAAGGATACCTATAACTATACCTATTATCAGACCCAGTACGGCTATTTCCACCGTGGTAAGAAGTCCTTGTAAAACGGTTTCGTATCCTTTGTAAGTGACAAACTGTTTGTAAAACAGTTCCCATTTAATACTCATTACGCAGCCTTCTTAAGTATTGCTTCTACCTCGGCAGCGGTAGTGCAAGCGTCAAACTGGGTGTTGTCGGCTTTAACGATAAGCATCTGGGAAGCGTTGTAATATGCGTCTGCGAAATTAACAACCTTTTCACGTTCTGCGTTAACGGTAAGTCC
>CALVNL010000032.1 GCA_944349655.1 uncultured Clostridia bacterium | reverse complement strand
CGCAGGACGGCGAAACCGACGAAAACTGAATACTTAAAGAGTCTTCGAGTACGGTGGGAGAAACTGTACGGGTAAGGTCGATGACCTTAAGTTTGGAACAACCTGCTATTCCCATATAGGCTATGGAATTGACTTTGTTGAGTTCTAACGTTTCCAGATTATCGATACCGTTGAACGCCGAAAGATTTATGCGGACTATTTCGTAGGAAAGATTGAGAGCGCTGAGTTTTATTATTCTCGGCGTTCCGCTTTCGTTAGGCACGAACCTGTCGTAATAGTAACTCGTTCCGCCGTCGGTTTTCTTAAGAAGAATATGTTTTCCCCAGTTGACCACGTCGCTGTTGTTGTCGCCTACGACTTCGATTATTTCCTCCTCGACGATTTTATCGGCGTAGTTTCTGGTCCCGGTGTCGTACCTCGACCTGTAACGGGCGGAAAGTCCTTTACCCACCACCACGAAGACGCCTTCTCCGTCGCAGAAAAGATTTTGTCCGAGAAAATCCCTGTTGTCGTCCAATGCCGCCTCAGCCGAAAGGGTATCTATATACAAAGTAAGTTCGCTTTGCGCCGAATCGGTAAAGGCTTCGTCGGCTATAAGGGTGGTTCCTTCCTTGATTTTGAGTTTACCGCTGCCCGCTCCCTTTCCTAAAGAGGGATAACAGTCGAACAGTATGGTCCCCGCGTAAAAAGCCGCCTTGTCGTCGGAAGGTTCCGTCCGATAATCCGCATAAGCGTCGGTGTAGAGTTTGGAATTATAAAAAGCGAGTTTGTCGCAACGGGTGACGTTTTCGGTATCGGTAACCGTATCGAGCGCGGAACAATCCTTAAACGCCCCTTCGTACACCGAAACTATGTTGGCGAAGGACACGTTGTTTATTTTCGTCCCCGAAAAAGCGTAAATTTCCACATAGGTAAGCGAATACGGTATCCCGTCCATAACCAGATTTTCGCACATATAAAAAGCATACGTTCCCACCCTCGATACCGTGTCGGGAAGGTCGAGCGTAGTAAGAGAGGAACAGCTTGCCGTAACTTCCTCGTTTTCGTCCAGCAAAGGACCGAAGGCGTTGGCTCCCACGGTATGAAGTTCGCTGTCGGCAGGAATAATCACTTCCTCCAAAGCCGTGCACCCCGCAAAAGCCGAAGTTCCGACGGATTTATATGAAGCGGGCAAAGTAACTTTTTTGATACCTTCGTCTCCTTTGAACGCTTCGTCGGCTATGCCGTATATTATGTTGCCGTTAGCTTCCTTTTCGGGCAGAACCAGTTCCTCGTGCGGAAGATTGGGATAAACCAACCCCGTGACGAAACCGTTGACTATGTTGTAAGAAGTTTCTCTGGGAGAAATTTTTGCATATAAAACCGTATCGGCGTAAATAGGCGTGGACATATCGAATTTCTGCGTGCAATCCGTATCGACGTACCAATAGTCCACGTAATAACCCGTAACGACAGGGTCTCCTATGTTTAAGATACTGCCCTCGATGGCGTAAACCGATTCCAGGCTGCCCGATTCCAGTCCGTAATCCTTGTAATTGACTATCTCGAACCGAACGGTATAGGACGGCTTTATCACTATATCCGAATCGCCTCCGGCGGATTCTTTCTGAATATAAAGCGTGGTCTGCGCCGTAAGATCGCCTGCGTAAGCGTAAATGGTAACTATCCCCTCTTTAATGGCGGTCACTTCGGTCCCGTCCACCGTTGCAAGGGTGTTGTTGGAACTTGCGAGAGTATAGGAAACGTTTTTCGGTCTGATTTTTACCTCGGGGGTAAAAGTCGTTTCCGGCTCCACGGTAAAACTTTCCTCGGCAAAAGACAGCGAAGTCGCTTCCGTGCAAGCTACCGCCGTGGCGATTATGAGCAAAACAAGAACCGTAATCGGCAACAATTTTTTCATATACCGATTATAACATATATTTTATAAATTATCTTAAGGAAATTTCTGATAAATGCTTTTTTTCCAAGCTATCGTCTCTTGTGACGGCAGAAAGCGAAAAAAACTCCCGATTAACCTCTCCTTTTACAGTTCGCCGTTGTCCTCGTAATAATATTTGTTTACGCCCTTTTTCCTCGGACGGAAAATTATTATCAGCAGCACCACCAATGCCACCCCGAGTCCCGTTATTATAAGAATTTTGGCTAAATTGTTTTCTTCGGGCGGATTTTCCGTGGTTTCTTCGGGCGGAGTTTCGTTCGGTTCGACTGGTTTTTCTTCGGGAACGAAATCCGGTACCGTAATAGACGGGTTAGTGGTAAAATCCGCTTTTATATAACCGCAAACCTCGTTATAGCGGATATAATACCACATTTCCGTAAGAGGATATTTCCCTAAAAAAATAAAACTGCCGTTCACGGGTACAGGGATATCTTCGCTGTTCCCGTCCATTGTGCTTTTCAGTTTAATTTCGGTAAATACGGCGTATTTGGAATCGATTTTTATCTCCTGCATACTCCCCGGCGCCTCGGTATGATACCCTATCGAGGACACCAGCGACTTTTCTATTTTTCCGCTTACTCCGTTAAACGTCACGTAATAGAAATTTTCGTCGAGATTGCTTATTTTTGCATAATAAGTTTCGGGCAGAAGGAAGAGTCGGCTTCCGCTCTCGACGTCGAGAAGCCAGACGTTTTCCCCTATCACGACATAGGGTATATCCACCGCAAAAGCAGTCGGCGCTACCGTAATGCCCGCCAAAAAAATAATTATGAACGCTATAATCACTCTTTTCATAAACGGAATTATAAATCCGCTTAAAGAATTTTTAATGCGAAATAATGACGAAAGTTGTTTTATATGGAGGAATAATTCTTTTTAAGTCCGACAAGCACCACGCCGAGTTCCTTGACGGGGAATATCCTCGCCGTCTTGTCCGTTTTTTTTACGCCGAAAGAAAATTTCTCGCAAACTTTTTTCCAATGAGTTTCATCTTTCATCGTAATAAAATCCACCGCCGCCATACCTCCGATATTGCGGAGAACAAGCTGTCTGCAAATTCCCTCAACGGCGTTGAGATTAACGTCGTAAGCCATCGCCTCGGTATCGGAATAATTGTAATCGGTACGGGAATTGACGTCTATTACCGTCATGGCTTCGGTCTTGTCGAATACCAAAACGGCGTTTTTGTAAATAACTTCCCTTTCCTCGGCTTCCTCGAGCAAGGGTTTTATCTCGTCGAGGGAAAATACCGCTTCATCTGCGGAATTTTTAATTTCTTCGATGCGGTCGGGAGTAAAAAGAAGTTTTATTTCGTAAAGATTTTTTCCTTCGTCGATAATTTCCGACAGTTTTTCCTTAAGAGAAATTATATTCTCTCTTATCGCCTCGACCGAGCCGTCTTTACACGCCGAACGGAAAATCAACCCTTTTTCCTCGGGAAAATTTTGCTTCAGAAATTCCCTTTCCCCTTCGCCGAGCCTTCCCGAAAACCGCCTGACATCAGAACCGAGAACGACGGCGTATTTTCCCGACAAAGAGAGTTCTCTCGTCAATAGACAACCCTTTTCCCCTTCTTCTTCCCTTAATGCCTGCACCGTGACGAAATCCCCTCGTTTAAGTCCGTCGGCAGGAGATAAAAAAGCCTGCCTTGCCCGTCCTATGTACACGAAGGCGCCTGCGGAAATCACCTTTTCCACCTTTCCCCGATAAATACAGCCGCTTGCCGAGCAAGAGGTAAATGTGCGCCGTTTTACGGGTTCGCCGTTTTCGAAAAGCACCGCGTCGGTAACGTCGCCGTTTACTCCGATATATACTTTTGCGTGCATATCTCCTCCAGAAGTTCCCTTGCCGTGCGCGTTACGCCGTTTTCCCTGTAAAGTTGCGAGATCCTGACCGCTTCGGTCAAAGCAAAATCCGTCCCGAAACCGTCGTTGAGACTGCGACACAGACTGTCTATTCGCAAATTTACGTTTCCGAAAGCTAAGGTAACTTCCGCCCCGTAAGGCAAAACTTCGGTTTCGTAGATAAGCCCTTTGACGGTTTTTTCTCCGTCGGCAGTCCTGACCGTCACTTCGTAATCGGGAGAAAAGTTTTTCAGCTTTTCCGATACCGACGGGTCGGAAGAACGCAAAAGGTACTTCGACGCGTTTATCCTGCCCGCAAGCGACGGATTCTTTTCGGTCACGAAGGCCGCCTTCGCTTCCAAAAAAGGCGGACGGAATTCGTTGAAAAGAGCGACGCACTGTTTTGCCGATAACGATAAGTCGGGAATATCCGCCGTGACGTAACAGTCTTCGTCCGCCACACCGAGCGGAAGCGGCTGAGTCATCTTCAGCGACATATGCTTATTGAAACCCTTACTGTAGGCTACGTCTATCCCTGCACGCCTGAATGTGCGGTTAAGGCTCCTTAAAACGTCAACGTGGGATACGAAAATACCGTCTCCGAACCTTGAAAAATTTATCGTGATCATTTGTTTGCTCCGTTTTCGTAAAACCTGCAGCTTGCCATGGCAGAAGCTCCGCACCCTGTGCATTTATGTTTGCACGGAGGCGTGGTCTCCCCTTTCAGGGCTTTTTGCCATTCTTTAAGAAGGTAAGTTTTCTTTACGCCGAAATCGATAAAATCCCAGGGCAGGACTTGGTCGGTTTTTCTTTCGCCGGTGTAAGAAGCAATGTTTACGTTACATTCCGCAAGGGCTTCCAGCCACTTGTCGTACTTGAAGTGTTCGCTCCATCCGTCGAAAAGGCAACCCTTTTCGTAGGCTTTTTCCACCACGTCGGAAAGACGTCTGTCCCCTCGTGCAAAAATCCCTTCCAACACCGAAATATCCGCACCGTGCCAGGCGTAATGCACCCCTTTTATAGCGAAAAGTTCTTTCTTGAGCAAATTTTGCCTGCGGTACATTTCCTCTTCGCTTATCTGTTCCGCCCACTGAAAAGGCGTGACCGCCTTGGGAATGAACATAGCGGTGGACACGTTCATAATAATATTTTTTCTGCCCGTGGTCTCGATAAAGGTCTTTTTAATCAGTTTGACTGTTTCGGCTATTCCGAGAACGTCCTCGTCGGTCTCGGTGGGAAGTCCCAGCATAAAGTAGAGCTTGACGGTGGTATAACCTTTGGAAAAAGCTATCCGCATCGAGTTTACTATATCCTCGTCGGTGATATTTTTGTTTATGACGTTTCTGAGCCGTTGCGTCCCCGCTTCGGGAGCGAAAGTAAGGGAGGTTTTTTTCGCCCTCTCCAGCACCCCTTCGGTAAAGCTGTCCAACCTCATCGACGGCATCTGCAAAGAAACGTTTTTCCTTTCGGTAAGTTCTTTCAATTCGGAAATAAGGGCGCAGATATCTTCGTAATCTCCCGTGGAAAGCGAACTCAGTCCCATTTCGTCGAAACCCGTGTTTTTAATGAGTTCTTCGGCAAGGGCTTTTACGGTATCCTTTTCCCTGTAGCGGACGGGACGGTAAAAAAAGCACGCCTGGCAAAATCTGCACCCTGCGTAGCACCCTCGGTAAAGTTCCAATACGCTCCTGTCGTGGATTATCCCCATATTGGGAACGAGAGGTCTTTTCGGGAACGGAGCCGCGTCGAAATTTTTCACCACCGCTTTTTTTACGGGCGTTACGTTGACGCCGTCTTTAACTTCGGAAAACAACGGAACGTATATCCCGTCGATTTTAGCGGCTTCTTCCAGGATTTTACGCTTGTCGCCTTTGTATTTTTCCACGATACGGCAGAAAGCGAGGTCGGTTTCCTCCCCTTCCCCTATGAAAAAAGCGTCGAAAAAGTCGATTATCGGTTCGGGATTGGCTGAAGCGGGTCCTCCGCCCACTATAAGAGGATATTCCGTACCTCTGTCCTTTGCCCTGAACGGTATTTCCGCAAGATCGAGCATATACAGGATATTGGTGTAACTCATTTCGTACGGTACCGAAAACCCTACTATATCGAAATTTTTCAATTCTCTTCCCGTTTCGATGGAAGAAAGCGAAATTTTGTTATCCTTCAGCACTTTCCCCATATCTGTCCAGGGCGCGAAACATCTTTCGCACACTATCCCTTCGGCGGAATTGAGGACGTCGTAGAGTATGGCTATGCCGAGATTACTCATTCCCACTTCGTAAAGGTCGGTAAAACAAAGACAAAACCTGACCGAGCAGGCTTTGAGCATATCGGGAGTATTGTATTCGCCGCCGATATAACGGGCGGGTTTTTCCACTTCCGTCAAAAAAGGTTTAAGTCTTTCGTCCATATATATTTTTCTTTAGTTACATCGCAAGAGCCGCCGCGCCTATTATGCCTGCGTCGTTACCGAGGCTTGCCCTTACCACGGGAGGCACTTTGTTGTTGCTGCCGCCGAAGGAATGTCTTCTGACGATTTTTTCCACCATTTTTACGAAATAATCGCCTTCGTGACTGACTCCGCCGCCTATCATTATGACGTCGGGACGGAAAACGTTGACGAGGTTTATTATTCCGCAAGCAACGTATTTAACGTAATCTTTAACTACTTTCGCACCTGCCTTATCGCCCTTGTTATACGCAAGGAACGCCGTCCTGCCGCTGACCTTGCCCATCTCTTTGACTATATCGTGCATTATGCTGTCGGGATACTTTTCCAAAGCCCTTTCGGTCTGACGGATAAGGGCGGTAGCCGAAGCGTACGCTTCCCAGCATCCCCTTTCGCCGCAAGTACATTTTTCGCCGTTTATTCTGATACAGATATGTCCGCCTTCGGCGCCTGCGCCGTCGTTTCCTTCCAGAATCCTGTCGTTTAATATAAATCCCGTACCTACTCCCGTGCCGAGCGTTACTAAAATGGCGTTCTTTTTACCGCCGCCGCTCCCGAAACGGGCTTCGCCCAAAGCGGCACAGTTGGCGTCGTTACCGATAAAAGTCTTGACGCGCGTGTGTTTGGCAAATTCCTTCAAAACTCCGACTTTGACGAAATTGAGGTTACCCGAATAAGTCACCGTTCCTTTTTCGGAATTGACGGTACCCGGGATACCTATCCCGACTCCCGCGACGCTTTCGAAATCCACTCCGCCCTTTTCCGCCGTTTTGCGGCAAAGTTCGTACATATCTTTTACCACTTCGGCATAAGGTCTTTCGGGTGCGGTAACGCAGGTGTCCTTGCAAATAATTTTTCCGTTTTCGTCCACCAAGCCGGCTTTCATACTCATTCCGCCGACGTCGAGTCCGATAAAGTATTTCGTCATAATGTTGCTCCGTATTTTTAATAATAAAAAAATTATAAGATATTCCCCCGCAAAAGTCAATGACGAAGCACGCAAAGCCCCGCTCTTTGCGTGACGAATACATAAATACCGTTTTGTAAATCAATGAATATTTTATTCGTTGGCCATACAAGCCGAACTTGCCACGCCGCTTATGAGATATCTTACGTCGGATAAAAGACTGAGGCGGGTTTCTTTACCGGTTTGAAGATTGTTTATCCCGGCGATAAAATATTCCGCAAGATTGACTTCGACGGAAAGGTTTTCTTTCAAGGCTTTTTCCTTAACGGAAATAAGCGAGTTTTTTGCTTCGTTTACCGTCCCGTAAAATTCGCTTTCCGACGCAGTACCTTTTTCCAAAGCGTCGGACGAGGTCATAACCGTTTCCATACAAACGCTTAAGGTATTGTAAAACTCCCTCTCGTCGGAGGAAAAACCTTGCGCATAGACGAAAGTACCTGTATTTTTGGAAGCTACGGTTTCCGCCTCGGAGCGTTCGAAATATACCGAATAAACGACATAATAACCTTCTTTGCCCGTCATTATGTAACCGCTTCCGCCCCCCTGTCTGACGAGCAGACTTTTTGCGTGAGCCATTTCCCTGCCGGATACCTGCGTCACCACAAAATAAAATTCGTAGTCGTTTTTCGATAAAGCGTCTTTTACCGACGTGAGCAAATATCCGTCGGTAAACACGTCCGCAGCAAACAAAACTATCCCGAAAAGCAAAATCAGCACGAAAAAAACCAGAAGCGGTCTTTTAGAACGTTTCGGTTTCCTTTTTTCGGGCGGAGGAGTTTTGATCTCTTTTTCGCTTTCCCGCCGATAATAGAATTGCGAATAATCCACTTCGGACATATTTTCAATTTATGTCGAAATATCGTCGGGTATTCCCTTCTGCGATTGATTTTCGGGAGCAAAAGTGTTATTATAAATAAATAAAATTATACGAGGTATCGGAATATGGATAAATGGGACGTAAGATTTATGGAAATGGCTCACTTGGTGTCGAGCTGGTCGAGTTGCTATCAACCCAACCGCCAGGTGGGAGCAGTCATAGTCAAGGATAAAAGAATACTTACCACCGGATACAACGGAGCTTCCAGCGGCATAACTTCCTGTAAGGACAGAGGAGAGTGCTTAAGGAAAAAACTCAATATCCCCTCGGGCACCCGTCAGGAAGTTTGCTACGCCGTACACGCCGAACAAAATGCCATTATTCAGGCTGCCAAACTGGGCGTTTCGGTTAACGACGCAACTATTTACGTGACGCATCAACCCTGTTCCATCTGCACCAAAATGATAATAAACAGCGGTATCAAAAAGATAATTTACAAGGAAGGCTACCCCGACGAATTTTCTTTGGAGCTGTGCAAGGAAGCGGGTGTGCAGATCGTCAAGTATCAAAACGATTAACTTCCGTCGATAAGCCCCGACCGAAGAATAATAATTTCTACGAACGCACATTCTAACGATATGTTAGCGGTACTTGTGCGTTCTTTTATTATATTCTTTTTCCTTATAATCGGCATACGTCTGATGGGCAAACGCACCATCGGAGAACTCCAGCCCTACGAATTCGTGATAACGCTCGCCGTAGCCGACCTTGCAAGCACTCCGATGGCTGACCTGTCCATTCCCCTTCTTTACGGACTCGTGCCGTTGTTCACGATTTTCGTAGCGCATTATTTCCTGACGTTACTTACCACAAAAAGCGTAAAATTCCGAAAAAAACTCAACGGTAAGCCTTTCATCGTCATCGATTCCGACGGGATAAACAGCGAATGCCTGACCAAGCTCAATATGAACGTCAACGACCTTATGGCGCTTATCCGTCAACAAGGATACTTCAGTATTCCGCAAATAGCTTTCGCCATAATCGAAACCAACGGAAAACTTTCCATTCTGCCGAAAGAAAACCAACCTTCCCCTCAGAGCATACCGTTAAGTCTTATAGTGGAAGGGAAGCCTTTGGAAGAAAATATGAAATCGTTGAACGTAACCATAGCCGACCTGGAAAAAATCCTTGCCGAGCGTAACGTCCGTACCAAAGACGTAGTTTTGATGACGGCGGAAAGCAATACGGTATTCGTACAGCCGCAGAAAAGTAAATATTTTACCGTAGAGGTCGCCTGATGAAATATAAACTGACCATAGCTATAATCGTAAGCGTTCTCCTTATAGGCGGCGGAATAGCCGAAAGCGTTTATGTCGAACACGCCTTCGACGAATTCGAAAGACGAACGGGAGAAATTCTCGCCAACCGCCTTTACGAAGCGGAAATCGTCGAGTCTCTCGACGAGTGGTGGCAAAAGCGGGAAAAATGGTTGGATCTGACGGTACCGAGAAACCATCTGACCGAAATATCCTTTACCCTTAACGAACTCCTCGGAGCCATAAAAACCGAGGATTTCGATTCAGCCAACGCCCTTTGCGGACGGGTACACCAATATGCGGTGGAATACGGTCATCTGTACGGTTTCCGTTGGCCGAATATCCTTTAACCTTAAGCAAAACTTTTCCCTTAAAATTGACATTTGTATTATTTGCTATTGACAAAACCTCCCCGTTTGATATAATAAAAGAAACAACAACACTAATTTGGAGGTTCAATTTATGCGTAAAACATTAAAAATAGTAAGTTTAATCGCTCTTTTTGCAATTTTAGCAACGGTTTTGGTCGCTTGTATTCCCAACGATCCCGCTAAAGCCGAAGATAACCTGAAAAATGCCAAATATACGGTATTCGCTTACAAAGACGGCGACGTAGGCTTCGACGCGGCTACCGTCTTTTTGGAAATAATCGGAGTTAAAAACGTCACCGCTTTCGTAACCGCAACCAAAGGCGAAGACGGTATCGCTCTTATTTATTTCGAAGATTCCGCAGCCGCTAAAGAAAACTATACCGCTATAGAAGAGTATTACAAAGAAGAAGACAAAGACGCCGTTATCAAACGCAGCGGTAAAGTTATCTACGCAGGTACCGAGCAGGCTATTAAAGACGTAAAATAATCTCGGATATTTGATTTTAATTCTAAAAAGGGCTATGATATTCTCATAGCCTTTTTTTTAGCGGAGGAAATATGAAAAACAATAGTACCGTAAGCGGTTTTACCACGGAAAAAGAGAAAATGAGCAGCGGACTTATTTACAACCCTACCGACCCCGAGTTGTTGGCTTGTCGCATAAAAGCGCGTACCCTCGCCGATAAGTACAACAAGACTAAGGCTTGTCAATTCGCAAAAAGGCAACGCCTCATCGATAAAATTTTTCCCTTTCACGGCAAAAATCCGTTTTTTGAACCTAATATTCGAGTGGAATACGGGTTTAATACCGTATTCGGAGACAATTTTTATATGAATTTCGATTGTAAGCTGTTGGACGTAGCGAAAATCGTTATCGGCGACAACGTTATGTTCGGTCCGGGCGTAACGGTAGCCACTCCCCTGCATCCGATGGTAGCCGAAGAAAGGATAGCGAAAATGCACGAAGACGGATTTTACGACCTGGAATACGCCGCCCCCGTAAAAATCGGCTCCAACGTGTGGATCGCTGCCAACGTGACGGTATGCGGCGGAGTGACCATCGGAGACGACTGCGTGATAGGTGCGGGAAGCGTGGTGACGCAGGATATCCCTTCGGGCTGTTTTGCCGCGGGCGTTCCCTGTCGAGTAAAACGGCAAATTACCGAAAAAGATAAGATTTTTACCGAAAAATATTGAAAAAACGGGTTTTACGACCCGTTTTTTTTATTGCTTACGAATTTGTTTTTTTTATTTTATACCACCTTATCGGACTCAATAAAAGATATATCGTCGCCGCAACGACCACAAAGGGAAATCCTACGATATATAAAAAGGCTTTCAGTTCTTTCCGCTCTTCCTCGGCGTAAGCGGAGCGTTCCGCTTTGTTTTTATAAACGGGCAACGTAAAGAAAAATTTGCTTCCTTTGCCCTCTTTGGAAACGCAAAATATATCGCCGCCGTGATTTTCCACCGTTTCTTTGACCACCGACAGTCCTACTCCCGTGCCGCCCGAAGTACGGGACTTATCCCCGGTAAAGAATCTGTCGAATATTCTTTTTTTATCCTCTTCGCTTATTCCGCTACCGTTGTCAACGACGGAAACTATAAAATATTTTCCTCTTCTATAAAACCTCAAGGAAATTTTCCCGCCCTTTTCGGTAAATTTGACGGCGTTGGAAACGAGATTGTGCATAACGCTTTTTATCCCGTCAGCGGAAAGAGCCAAACGTGCGTCGGGGATTTTTCCGATCTTTACTTTAATTCCTTTTTCTTTGGCGGCGTCGAAAAGCCCGTTCTCTATAAGCGGACTAAAAAAGTTTCCCGCTTTGTATAGTTTCTTTTCCTTGCTTTTCTCTGCCGCGTCTGTCCTCGCCGCGTCTATGATTTTCAGGACGGTATCGTTCATCTGCAAGGCTTTTTCCCTTATCAGTTCGGCATAATTCTTGTCGTCCATTCCGTCTTCGACGCACTCGGCGTATCCCGTTATCAAAGCAAGCGGCGTTTTCAGATCGTGCGTAACGTTGGCTATCGCCTGCTGTACCTTTTCCTGTTCTTCCGTCCTTTTGCAAGCGTCTTCCACGGCTTTTTGCCGCAAACTTTCCAAGCCTTTGTATATATCGTTCCCCACTCCTTCCGACTTTCGGAAAGGTACGTTTATATCGTCTTCGACAAGTCTTTTTATCCCCTCGGCGAGATATTGTCTTTCATTAGGTTTCAGCTCTGCCATTTGTATCCGAATCCCCATACGGTAACCACGTTGTTTATCCCGTGCGCCTGAAGTTTTTCCCTCAAACGCGCTACGGTGACGGCAACGGTGTTTTCGTCGATATATTCTTCCGTCCCCCAGACTTTGTCTATAAGTTGCTGCCTGGAAAAAATACGGTCGGCGTCGCTCGTCAATACGTCCAGTAAACGGAATTCCTTTGCCGTCAAGGGCAATATTTTTTCTCCGACTTTGGCTTCGAAGCGTTCGGAATTTATATCCAACTCCCCTAAATGTCTGGTCTTCGACAAATCGGCTTTCTTGCCGTATTCGTAATATCTCCTCAACTGTGCGTTGACCCTCATCACCGCTTCCTTGTAGGAAAAAGGTTTGGTAAGATAATCGTCCGCACCCAGTTCGAACATCTTCATTTTGTCGTCTTCCGTAGCTTTGGCGCTGACGACTATTATCGGAATATCCATTGTTTTACGCAGATTGCGGCAGACTTCGTATCCGTCTTTTTTAGGCATCATAATGTCCAGCAAAACCAAATCCACGTTCATTGCTTTCGCCACTTCTTCCGCCTGTTCTCCGTCGAATGCCTGAAAGGCTATGTGTCCGTTTTTGATGAGGTAGTTCCGCATAATGTCGGATAACTCGGTATTGTCTTCGGCTATCAAAATTTTTCTCGCCATATCAATTTCTCCTTTTTCTTATTATAACGTATTTTCTCTTACAAAAAAAGCCCTCAGCCCTTTTCTCCGAAATATTTTAAGTAAGATTTACGGCAATATTTCCCTACCCGGGCTTTCGACGGATCTTTGTTGAAATCGTATTTGCCGTTGACTTTCATAAAATTGAGTATTCCGCTTTTTATCGCGTCGGTAGGACAGTTGAAAGCGCAGCAGGCGCACCCTAAACATTCCTTGCCGAAACGGAAAGTCTTGCCGTCGTAGGAAATGTTTTTTACCGGACAATTCCTGACGCATTGCAGACAGCCTACGCATTTATCGGTATCCACCTTGTAAAAACGACCGTTGAAACGCAGCCCTTTCCTTTCGATTTTACAGACGGCGGAAGCTATTTTCGCTCTTAAGGGTATTTTCTTTACAACGTTCTTCCCGTCGGCTATTTCACGGGCGGCGGAAGGGATCCTCTCCTTAGCCGTAGCCAGCATTTTCGACGCCATTTCGTCGGTATGGCGGAATATCATATTGTAAGGCATAACGTAATGATATTCCCCTTTATAACCGTATCCTTTTTTCCTGAGGATTTTTACGAGTTTGGCGCTGGAGGCGTCGTTCAGACGCAAAGGTTCTCCCGACGTTTTAACGATATAGAAACTTTTTTCCGAATACGACGGTAAATTTTCGGCAAATTCCAGGACGTTTGCAGGTACGTTGAAACCGTGAACGGGATAAGCGAGAATAACCTTGTCGCAAACGGGATAGGTTTCCTTTCCGTCTTTAATTCTGTAGAGTTCGCTCTCGCCGTA
>CALVNL010000031.1 GCA_944349655.1 uncultured Clostridia bacterium | reverse complement strand
ATAAGCATCTGGGAAGCGTTGTAATATGCGTCTGCGAAATTAACAACCTTTTCACGTTCTGCGTTAACGGTAAGTCCCGCCATAGCCATATCCACGCCGTTGGTACCGACCGAAGAAACGACTGCGTCGAAATCCATATCCCGAATAACCAGTTCCATATTGAGTTCTTCCGCGAGAAGAGCGGCTATCTCCATATCGATACCGGCAAATTTATTTCCGATCTTGTATTCGAAGGGAGCGAAAGCGGCGTTGGTGGCTACTACCAGCTGATTTTTTTTGCTTGAGTCGTAAGCTGCGCTTTCCACGCCGACTATTTCGCCTTCGCCGTTGAAGTATTTGTCGAGGATCGCTTCAAAAGTACCGTTGGCTTTGATGGCTGCAAGGAACTCGTTGACTTCGGCAAGTAACTCGGACTGGTTCTTGTCTACGGCAAAAGCGTACTCTTCTTGGGTAAGAGGAATGTCGATAACTTTGATCTGACCCGCTTTGCTGGCAACAAGCTGTTTTGCGGGAGCTTCGTCGATGACCACGAAATCGATTTGTCCGTTGAGCATATCCTGCACGGCAAGTCCGCCGTTACTGTAGGGTTTACATTCGATATTGGAAAATCCGGTAAATCCCCAGCCTTCGTCGCCCTTTACGTATAACTCGCCGGTGGTACCTGACTGAACGCCGATTTTGTAATCATATTTGTCCGCACAAGCCGTGAATGCAAAAATACAGCTTATCGCAACTACTAAAATAAGTACGGAAATAATTACTTTTTTCATAACTTTTTACCTCTCCTTTAAGATTGTTAAACCTATATTACCACCGCAAAAATCGTTTGGCAAGCGTTTATACACAATAATTTATAAAAAAAGATTAAAATTTCTTTTTTAAGCATAATTTATGCATAAAATTAAAAATATTCGTGAATATTTGCATAAATATAAATGCCTCCTTTTTGAGGAGGCATTTCTCTTGCTTCGGGGAAAATACTTTAATTCAATTCGTCCGTCCAGCTTGCGCCGCAAGCGTCGGAAGGCATTTTCCACCCTGCCGATGAAATATTGACAGAGGTTACCGAAGGTCCGTCGGGCAGGCAGGAACGCTTGAACTGCTGAGCGAAAAATCTGGAAAAGAGCTTTTTGAGCCAGGCTTTTATTATATCCTTATTATATACGCCCTCGAAAGACTTTTCGGCGACGGCGAGGAGCTTTTTCGGGGAATATCCGTAATTGACGGCATAATAGAGGAAAAAGTCGTGCAATTCGTAAGGACCCACTATGTCTTCGGTCTTTTGCGCTATGGCGTTGTCGTCGGAAGGGAGGAGTTCGGGGCTGACGGGAGTTGCCAGAATATCGGAAAGGACCTCGGCAAGCTCCTCCCCGTACATTTTCGCTTCGTAACCGACGAGTACTCTTATCAGCGTTTTCGGAACCGAACCGTTGGTGCCGTACATCGACATGTGGTCGCCGTTGAAAGTAGCCCAACCGAGGGCGAGTTCGCTCAAATCTCCCGTGCCTATGACCAGACCGTTGCACATATTTGCGTAATCCATCAAAACTTGCGTCCGTTCCCTCGCCTGCGCGTTTTCGAAAGCGGTATCGGGCGTTCCGTCGTGTCCTATATCGGCAAAATGTTTTTCCACCGATTCTTTGATGTTTATTTCCTTGAGGGTCGCCCCGAGCAAACCGACGAGACGGCAGGCGTTTTTATAAGTTCTGCCGGTGGTGCCGAAACAAGGCATGGTCACGCCGACTATTTCCAAGGATCTATTCAGAAGTTTTTTACTTCTTGCGGCAACTATTAAGGAAAGACAGCTGTCCAGTCCGCCGCTTACGCCTATGACGAGTTTTTGAGAGCGGGTGTGTTCGATACGTTTGACCAACGCTTCCGCCTGTATCCTCAACAGGCTTTCGCAAAAAGCGTCGACGTCTTTCTTCGGTAAAAACGGGGAGGCGTCGTATATCCTGTCCAAAGCGGATTCGGTTATTTTAAGGTCGAAAGGAACGATCGTCCCTTCCCCTTGCGGAAATCCGTAAAAGCGGCTTCTGCGGAAAGCAAGATACTGCGTATCGACGTCGGAAACGACGGGTTTGTTTTCAAAAGGTGCGTTTTCGGTGAGGATTTCCCCCGCTTCGGTTATAAGATCGTGCCCTGCGTAAACTGCAGAAGAAGTGCTTTCGCCTTTGCCTGCGTAAGCGGATACGACGGCGCAGACGTTCCTTCTCGAATACTCCTTGAGTTTTGCTCTTCGCAGGTCGGCTGCCCCCGAAATCTCCGCAGAAGCGGAAAGATGGGCTAAGATAAAAGCTCCCGAAGCGACGAGGTCGGCGCCTTGAGAAAAAGGATTGTCGGCGTCTTCTCCTATGACCGCACCCACGCAAAAATCGGGGTAACTTTTATGACGGAAAAGAATATCCGTTCCGAAAGGATAATCCTTCCCGTCTATATTTATAACGCCGTCGGCAGGACCTTCGGCGAAAACGTCGGCGTTCGATCTGTCGGAACGAAAACCGCCGCCCGACACGAAGCCGAGTATTTCTCCTTTGCAAAGTGCGCAGGCTACGTTATAAACAGCTCCGCCCTTACGGACGGGCATTCCCACGAAAAAAAGCGCGTCACAAGACGATGTGGCTTTTGCTATGCGGAAAAGTTCCTTTTTGGCTCTGTCGAGCAAAGCGGACTGAAAAAACAGATCGCCGCAAGTAGCCCCCGTAAGAGCAAGTTCAGGCGTAACGACGACTTTAACTCCCTTTTCCGCAAGGGATTTCAAGGAAGAAATAATTCCGTCGGCATTGAAAGCGCAATCGGCGACTCTGATCTCGGGCGAAACAGCCGCACATTTTATCCAACCGTAATTCATGGCGAAACCTCCGCAATAATTTTCATAATTATAATATTTCTCCGAAAGAAAGTAAAGTTATTCAAATAAAAACCGCTTGCAAAGGGGAAAATTTTGTGATAGGATAATAAACGAAGCGTGCGAATGTAGTTTAGTGGTAAAACAGCAGCTTCCCAAGCTGCGGTTGTGGGTTCGATTCCCATCATTCGCTCCATAAAAAAAGGCACCCTCAGCGGTGCCCTTTTTTATGGCAATAATAATGGTTATGGGAATCGAACGGGCGGATAGACGGCACAAGAAAATTCAAAGAATATTGCCGTCGTAGTTGATGCCATAGTATGGCATCATACCGCCCCGGCCTGTCGCTCGTCGCAACAAGACCTTTGTTGCAACAGACAAATATTTATTTGTCCGTTTCGTCTTTTGGTCTGTTGCTCCTCTTTCCCAAAAACCTTACTTCACTCCGCTCATTCAGGTTTTTAGGAGCCCTGTTTCCCTCGACCTCTTACCTCAACAGACAAATATCCATTTGTCCGTTTCGTCTTTTGGTCTGTTGCTCCTCTTTCCCAAAAACCTTACTTCACTCCGCTCATTCAGGTTTTCGGGAGCCCTGTTTCCCTCGACCTCTTACCTCAACAGACAAATATTCATTTGTCAGCTTCGTCTTTTGGTCTGTTGCTCCTCTTTCCCAAAAACCTTGCTTCGCTCCGCTCATTCAGGTTTTCGGGAGCCCTGTTAAAATATGCGAGAGTGCGAGGGATTCCCATCATTCGCTCCAATATACAAAAAAGCACCCTTAAACGGGTGTTTTTTTATTTTAGACTGCACTGAATTCTTTAATTATTTTGAGCTTATTTTGTAAATATTACATTAACTCTATTATAAGTTGCTAATTTATAACTATTATTCCAAATTGCCGTTAAAGACTACATAAAATGGCTATTAAGCGTTTATTTCGGAACTATTATTCCGAACGATTATTCCAAATTATCGTAGTATTTGGCTATAAGCTCCCCGAGAGGTTGCCCTGTTTTCAGGCGATATTTTGCCTCGCTTAGGTCGTCGGATAATTCCGTTATAAGTTCTCTGAGTTCCACGTTGAGGAAATTTTCGCTTATGGCTTTTTCCCCGAGGTAAGCACCGAGTATGTTCCCCGTTACCGCTCCCGTGGAGTCGCTGTCCCCGTCGTGGTTAACGGACGCTATAAGGGCGTCGGTAAGGTTGTCGGAATATTTCAGACAGGCGTAGAGCGCTATGCAAAACGCTTCTTCGGCTACCCACCCTTCCCCTATCTCCTTTATCGCTACGGGATCGGAAAGGTTTTTTGCGGCAAGCGCTATCGCTTTATCGGTCATTTCTGAAAAATATTTTACGTTATGAGAGGAAAATATCACGCTTTCCTTTCGGAAAATATCCAACGCCTTTCCCAACGCTTTTTCAAAGGTCGTTTCTTCGTGGAGCAGAATGTTCAGAAGTATGCCTTCCAGCATGCAGGGAATGTTCCCCAGTTCGTGACCGTGCGTGACCGCTCCCGCCTTTGCGCTCAGAAGTCCGCAGAACGCCGCGTCTTCATAAAATAAACCTACGGGCGCTATCCGCATAACGGTTCCGCACCCTTTACTTGCGTTTATCGGTTTTTCCAAGGTTCCGCATACCCCCGACTCCAAGGCGGTAAGACAGGTGTTGCCCGGGTGACGAAGTCGATGCAGTTCGGGGCAGGATTTTATCCTCGACACGGTAAATTCCGATCTCTTTCCGTTCTGGGTCTCCAGCCAGTCGAGATAACTTAAATATATCGCTTGTTCCTCGGAGATCAGCTTCCCGCGTTCCTTCGCCGCCACACGGTAAAGCAATGCGTTTGCGGTAAAAAGCGTCATTTGCGTGTCGTCGGAAATTCTACCTTTCCCCGAAAGAAAATCCGTTACCTGTCTTTCCCTGACGTTTCGGGTGAATTCTATCTGATATCCCAATGCGTCGCCCGCCGCTCCCGCTAAAAGCGAACCTCTTATCTTGTCTCTTTCCTTCCCGTTCATATTCCCTCCTTAATAAAATTACCGCCGAAACGGCGGTAAAAAAAACCGCTCTCGATAATCTTTTACTTGTATTCCGTCGATGACTGATAAGCCGACGGAGTGACCCCCGTGACCTGTTTGAATTTCCGTACGAAATACGCCGGATCGTCGTATCCGACTTCTTCCGCCACCGCTTGTATTTTCATGCCTTTGTTCCTTAAAAGCTCCTTAGCTTTTATAATTCGCTTTTCCAGTATAAACTGTGAAACCGTACTTCCCACTATAGTGCTGAATAGCCTGGAAAAATACGTTTCGTTGATATAACACATAGCGGCAAGGTCGGCAATCCTTATATTCTCTTTATAATTGTTTTCGATATATTGTAATGCCGGTTGTAACTTGTTGAGTCCCGTCGCTTTCTTTGCGTCCACTTGTTTTATCGTGGACATAAGCCCGTGGTGATTTATGTAATCGACAAGATTTTCCACAACTTTTATCATGGAAAAGAACCTTTCCTCTCCCACGTCGGACATCCCCTCGTATATCTTTTTCAACGAAGGATAATCGTCCAGTTGCAATAAAGGTTGCTGATAGTCGTAACGGGATTTGTCCATATCGCAACGGGCGGAACCGCCGCAGATAGCTCCGATATATTCTCCTTTATAATATAAAGGCACCGAAAAATCCGTCAGTCCGAAAAAGCATTTATACACTAAAGTGTTCTTGGATCTCGCCGACTCGAAAGCCGAATGCGCCGCCGCAGTAAGACACTTCTTCCTTAATTCGGGATCGAGTCTTGCGGTCTTGCAAAATAACGCGTCGTTACAAGGATATACCACTACGTTCCCGACTGTATCGAGTACGCAAAGGTTCATTCCCGTGGCTTTTGCTATGGAATCAAGTATAATTTTTAATTTATCCAGAGGAGCTATTTTAGAAATTTTTACGTCGTTCATACGACCTCCTGCGTCTGTATTTCTCCCTTGGACACAAAAAAGTATAAATTTGTACAACAAAATTATACTATATCTTGCAGGTTTTGTCAATTGAGCCCCTCGGCAATTTTTTGTACGATTAAATCAGAAGGAAAATGTTTGGGCAGGCGGGCCCGAGGAGGTGAAAAAATACCGCAAAATCTATTAAATTAACTTTTTTTATACTTAAAGGAGGACGAAAATGGACTATTTCAAAGACGGTTTGAAAAATTATTTCACCAAAAACAAAGTCGCAGTTATATTTCTTATCGTTTGCCTTGCCGTTATATTTTTGAGTAGTTTTATCGCTTCCGGCATCCAGTCCGACGGCTGGACGGTGGAAGTTACCGATCTTCGTGACGAAACCAACGAAGGCACCAAGGACGTGGTGACGGTGGTTGACGACGTGGAAACGGTTAAAACCGAAACTATAAAAGGTAAAGTGGTAAGCGGTATTCTCTTTAAGCCCAAAGCGGCTTCGGCAGACAATCCCCTGCCCGCCGTCGTGCTTACTCACGGTTATCTCAACAACCGCGAAATGCAGCTTCAGAACGCTATAGAACTTGCAAGAAGAGGTTTCGTCGTGTTGACCGTGGACAGAGAAGGTCACGGTAACTACGAAAACAGCGGTTCTACCAGCGCCCTTATAGCAACGAACGGACTTTACGACTCGGCAAAATACGTTTACAACCTCGACTACGTCGATAAGGACAAAATCGGTATCTCCGGTCACTCGATGGGCGGTATGACAACCTCTGCCGTTCTTGCGCAAGACGTACAACTCGGTCTTGTCAGCGCAGGGCTTATCCAGTCTTATGACGATTTCTACGGTGCAGGTGAAGACGTTTCGGTCGGTTTCCTTAAATCTCAAGACGACGAATTCTTCTATACCACGAATGAAAACGGCGGTACTCTTTCCAGAGAATGGCTTACGACGACCGAAGCAAAAAAATACATCGGTAACGCTTCTCTCGAAGGCGACGTCGTAAACGGCGGTATTTATATCAACGGCGTTCTTACCGATATCGCCGACGGCACGGCTGCCGACTCCGCTTTCAGAGTAATATACGAAACCGACGGTATTCACCCTCAGGTGCATTATTCCGTAGAAGGCGCTGAAGCCGTCACCAACTTCTTCTATACCGCATTCGGTGTCCCCAACGGTTTCGAATATATTTCCGAAAGCAACCAGACCTGGTGGGTCAAGGAAATGTCCTCTCTTATCGGTCTTATCGCTTTCTTTGCGTTGATATTCCCGATGGTCAGTCTGCTCCTCAGAATGCCCTTCTTCCGCACCCTTAAAGGCAAACAGGTCGCTACCGAAGACGGTACCCTCGTTTGGGTGGACAACGCTCTCCCCGAAGCCAAACCTCTGAAAGGTATTCAGAAAAACCTCACTTACTGGCTGGGCGCGATAGGTATAGCTCTCTTCAGCGGATTTTCCATCAATTCCGTTTGCACCGAATACGGCGACAAATGGTTCCCCAATACCCAGCTCTATCCGCAGGATACCACCAACTGGGTAGCTATGTGGGCGGTATGCGTGGCGTTGTTCTCGGTTGCGGTGATTCTCTTCTTCTGGTTCGTCAACGGCGCAATCAACAAGATAAGATACAAAGAACAAGGCTCGTCCTATACCGAAAATCCCTTCGCTTCGGCTCGTCTGCAATCGGGCTTCGGCGGACTGGTAAAAACCTTTGTTCTCGCATTGACGGTTGTCGGTCTGCTGCTCGCTCTGCTGTTCCTCAACTGGGCTATCTGGAAAGTCGACTTCCGCATCTGGACGTTTGCGGTCAAAGTCTTCGACCTCGGAGTGTTCCTTCCGACCATAGTAAGATACTCCGTATTCTTCGGAATATTCTTTATCGTAAGCGCTATCTTCAACGAAAACTATCGTGCCAAGAACCTCCCCGAATGGGCAAGCATACTGATAAACGTATTCTTCAATATCTTCGGAGTTCTGCTGGTAGTGGCTATCCAATACGGTACCTTCACCACCACCGGCGTAATGTGGCAGCCTGAAATGGATTTGGGTTACATCGTACTCTTCCCGATGATCCCCATTCTCGCCATAGCTACCGTTATCTCCAGAAGAATGACCGCAAAAACCGGAAACATCTGGCTGGGCGCATTCATCAACACGATGTTGTTCACCCTCATTACCTGTACCAACACCGCGGCAAGCTTCGCTTATATCATGGGATAAACTCCATAAATCGTTCCATCGAAAAGGCACCTTTCGAAAGGTGCCTTTTCCAATGTGCTTGGTTACGTCTTCGCTTATATCATATTACAGTTCTCTTCTGATTTTATTCTTTTTGGCAAGACCGATTATTATTATCGCAACCGCCGCAGCCGCACATACGCAAGCAACCGCTATCCCGACTATAGCCGCAACGGGCAATCCGTCGTTTCCGTCTGCCGGTTCTCCGTCTCCCGAGGGAGGTATTTCGCTCCATTTTGCGTAAAGCACGGTATCCTCTCCGAGCTCATTCAACGAATATATCCTCTCTCCGCTGAAATCGGGACTTGCGTACCAACCGTCGAAAAAGTAATTTTCTTTCTGCGGAGAAGGTAACGGCGTTCCCGCAACATAGTTTTGCAAAACCTCTTCCCCGTCGCTCAACGAAAGAGTGTAAATATTCCATTCCACCGTCACGGGAGCGACGGTGCCGTCCTCCCAGGTATAATTGACGCTGTCTTTCAAACTTACCGTCGCCGTGTACGTTCCCGCGTCTTTAGCTTTGTTTCCGCTTATGTCGCACAGCTCGGAAACGTGTATTTCCGCAGTCTGCTCGCTGCCGGTATAAATAAGGTTACGAACGTTTTCGGGCTTGAATACTTTTGCGGGGACTATTTTCCAATTCAAAGTCAAATCCTCCACCGTGGAGTCCTGCCAGGTGAAATTAGCTTTGTCTTTAAGCGAAGCCGTTGCGGTGTAATTTCCCGCAACGAGGGCAAAATTACCGCTTAAAGTATAATACTCGCTCTCCGCTATAGCCGCATACTGTCCCGACGGGGTATAAACGCTGTCTCCGAGGACGACGGGTTTATTTACTTTGAAGGGAACGATTGCCCACGCAACGGTCTTTATCCCGTAGCTTCCGTCTGCCCAGACGTAATTTGCGTCTTTCAAACTTATTTCGGCGGTATATTCTCCGACGTTTTCTGCCGTGTTGCCTGTAATAACGCAACTTCCGTCCACAGTAATATCGGCATTTTGAACGGACCCGTCATAAGTAAGATTTCCGTTATAAATCGGAAGCGCGAGAGTCTTTTTTACGACTTCCCAATCAAAGGTTTTATTTTCTGCCGATCCGTCTTCCCAAACATAATTATTTTTGCTCTTCAAAGTCGCCGTAACCACATAACTGCCTGCGTTTACGGCGGTATTGCCGCTTAACGTATAATAATTTGCCTTGTTTACGGGAGCAAAGACCGTTTCGCCGCTATAAACGGGCATTTCCGTCCCCATAACCGGTATCGCCACTTCCAAAGGAAGAATTTGCCAGTCAACTCGTACGTCGGACGTTTCCCCTCCCGTCCAACAATAGTTTCCGCCGACAAGACTTATTACTGCGGTATATTCCCCTGCGTCGATAGCCTTGTTCCCCGTTACCGTGTATTCCGCTCTGGAGGCGACAGCTAACTGCTGTTCGGTCTGCGGAATGTAAACGAATACCGTTTCTCCCACCGTGGGTACGGCAATTTCCTTGGGCAAAATACGCCAGGTCACGGTTTTTTCACCGTCGCCGCCCGTCGCCCAGACGTAGTTCTCTTTGATTAAATTGAATTTTACTTCGTAAACTCCCGCATCGAGCTGTTTTTCTCCGGAAATTAAAATACCGTCTCCGCCTTTCCATTCGAAAGTCTGCATTTCGCCGCTGTAATAATAAGTTTTTTCGACTATAAGCGTTTCGGGAGAAGGAGTTTTTTTCCTGCTTATCGTCCATTCCACCTCTCTGTCGTTTGTCGTTCCGTCCGCCCAACAGGTGTTGACTTTATCGCCGAGTACGACGTAAACGGTATAGCTCCCTGCGTTGACCGCACTCAACGTCCCCGTTGCGGTGTAATAAGCCCCCGACGTTATTCCGCTGTCTTTAGCCGTGCCGTCGTAAGACATATCCGCGTTCGCTTTCGGGACGGAAACCTCATACTTCAAAATTTCCCATTCCGCACCAAACGACGCTCCGCTTTCGTTTTGCCAGCGGTAATTGTCGGGATCGGTCAAAGTAAAGGTCACTTCGTACCGCCCTGCCGTACTGCCGAAGGTTTCGCCCGTCACCGTATAGGTATAGGTACTCTTCACGGCGTAAGCGTGCGTTTTTCCTTTTTCGTAAACGTATTCCGTTTCGTCGGAAGGCTCGGGCAGAACTATTTTTTCCACCGAAAACCCGTCTATCCGCAAAGATACCTCTCCGTAACGTAAAACGATATGCTCGTCTCCCGCTCTGAACGAATCCGCCGTCGGATACTCCACCGTGTAAGCGGATAAACTTTCTTCCGAGTCGTCGTTGTAAACTACGTTCACCGCCATATCCGTGGCGTCAATTTTTTCGAAAGCAAAATATTCCGTCTTGGATGGCATATTTACCAAGATAAGTGCGACGACGTATTTTTTTACGGCGGTTATGGTCATCGTTCCGTTTACCGTCAGGTAATTTTCGTCGTCGGGAGTGAAAGTCCAGGCGTACTCCTTTTCTCCTATGACCAGTCCGTCGTAGTCTCCCCAAACGTATGTGCCTGCGGTGTCTCCCGAAGCGGAAAGAATTTCGGGCAGGACGTTCCCCTCGTAATAGGTCACGTTCGCTACCGCAGGCCGTAAGGTAGGATAGGCTTTCGCTACGGAAACCGTTATCTCCAGAGAACAATTTTTATAATTCGTCGGGTCGGAATTGAAATACGCTTCGTATGAAGACTTACTCACTACGGGTTTTTCGGTATCGTCGTTCCAGTAAATGTTATCGGGTAAGGTAATGTCGGCTAAAGTCGTTTCGGGGTCGTACGTCACCGAAAACGAAGGAATATACGGAAGCATTTCTTCCGTAAAAGTGCCTTTTTCCAAGTTTACCGTCACGCTTAAGGCATAATCGTTATAGTTTACGGGATCTGCGTTGAAAAAGGCTTCGTAAGTTTTCACGTCCACGGTAGGCGTTACGGACGAGTCTTTCCAACGGAAAGCGGGGAAACCGGATTTTTCGAAATCAAATGCGCTTAAGGACTGCGTTTTCGAATAAGTACCGCTGAAAGAAGGGACTTCGCCTATATCTTCCCCGGTATAAGTTGCCTTTGTCAAAACAAGCGAGATATACAGGGAATAATCGTTATAGTTTACGGGATCTGCGTTGAAAAAGGCCTCGTAAGTTTTCACGTCGACGGTCGGCGTTACGGACGAGTCTTTCCAACGGAAAGGGGAAGAATTTCCGAAATCGTAACTTTCCAATGTGGTTATTTTGGAATAAGTTCCCTCAAAGGACGGAACGGTTCCCACTTGTTCCTCCGTATAATCGGCTTTGGAAATTACTACGGTGAAGTTTCCGCTTTGTTTTTTAACGGTAAGTCCGTCGGCGTTGACCGTCGCCTCGCAATAATATATCCCCGACGAAGAAACGTTCGTTAAACTTAAAGAAGAAGCGTTCGCTCCGTCGATTTTTTCGAATGGACCTTTTTCCGACAAACTGTAAAACCACTCGTAGGTTATCGCTAAGTCGTGGGTAAATTCCGCCGTTATCGTACTTTCCTGTCCGTCGTAAACTTTACTTACGTCTCCGCTTTGGGATACGAAAACTATTTCGTTAAGAACCCATTGTGCGGTAAAAGTCGTATCTTCGGAAATTTCGACCTCCGCTCCGGGACCGTAGGGCGACTCCCCTTCTGTCCACCCGATAAACGAAAAACCTGCTTTTTCTTTTGCGGGTAAAACCAGATACCAACCGTTATAGAGATCAAAGGTTTCGTCGGTAACGTCGTGGAGCTTGACGCTTTTGTCTTCGCTCAACGCCGCTACCTTTATAGCCGCCGTATTCCCTGCCAGGCTTTCGGGGACAGGTAACCTGTCAGACGCCGTATTCCAGCCTTCTGCCGTAATACCTGTCATTTTGTCGGCGGAGATACCGCCTTGTTCCGTCGTAAGATATTTTACGAAAGAAGAGTTCTCGGCGTTCGAAGCCGTTGCTACGACCGCTCCGGGAATAAACTCGTTTTCCACGGTTTCGCCCGTGGCTTTCACGTTGGCGGCGACAAGGGAATTCGATACGGTGCCGTTATTTACATAAGCTATCCCTGCCGCTCCGACTATTCCCTCGGCTTTCCCGTAGAAAGCGCAGGTCGTTATACTTCCCGTGTTCTGTGCGGCGATCCCTCCGACTTGTCTTGCTTTCAAGACTCCCGTAGTAAGGCAGTTTTCCACCTTGCCGTCACTTTCGTTGATCCCGACTATTCCGCCTGCATTTTCGATACCTTCGGAAGTTATCGACGCTGACGATAAACAAGCCGTGACCGTGCCGACGTTGGTTCCTGCTATTCCCCCCACCGTATCGGCTTTCGCCTCGGTAACGCTCGTAAGAGTACAGGAAGATACCGTGCCTGCATTATATCCGACGACGCCGCCTGCGAAGTAGTCGGGAGCGTTTATATTCAGGTTTTTCACTGTAACGCTCGTGACGGCGCCTTCGTTGTAAGCGATCGCCCCTGCGTATCCTAAGTCGTCCGCTGTCGTCCCGAACGTTACGTTCAGTCCCGAAACCGTAAGGTTTTCAACCGAACCGCCCGTTCCGACGTAACCGAACAACCCTGCCGCAACGGTTTTTACGCTTACGGTGACGTTACTTACCGTAAAACCGCCTCCGTTGAAAATGCCTTTGAAAACTTTAGTCGTAGTCTGCGTTTCCCCGATTTCGATTTTTCCTATCGGAGTCCATTCCAAACCGTTCAGATCTATGTTTTGCGTCAGTTCGAAGTGCTTTCCGGCATAATCCGTAGTACCGCCGTTGACTTGTGCGGCAAGGTAAGCGAGATCGTCTCCCGAAGAAATTTCGTAAGGAGCTTCTTGCGTTCCGCTTCCCGAAGTAAATTTATACGGGTCGTCTATAGTGCCGCTTCCCGTAAGCGTATCGGAAACGGCTCCCGTCCAAGGGTCTATGGCGTAAGAGGTGTCGGAAACGCCTGCGGCAAACACCGCTGCGAATATCGCTAAAACAATCGTTACCGCCAACATAATTGCTAACGACGGAATTCTTTTTGCCATAATGCCTCCCGAAATAATATATATATATTATTTTTTAATATTATACTAATTTCGGTCTTGCTCCGTCAAGTCCCGTCGCTCCCAAGGCAAAGACGCTTGTCCGTATGCATATATCCGTATTGACAGCGGAACTCTTTTTGCTTTAGAATAAAAATATAAATATAAGAGGAACTGATTTTGCGTAATTCCGTTAACGGCGTCGGTATCAAAAGAATCGCCCTGCTCGGTATCCTTACCGCAGGAGCGCTTTTATCCTTTCTTTTGGAAAGTCTGCTCCCTCCTCTTTTTGTTCCCGGCGCAAAATTCGGAATAAGCAACGTATTTACTCTGTTTTGTATGGTGGTACTTTCACCGGCAGAGGCGGCTGTTCTGCTTATTGCCAGAATTTTCCT
>CALVNL010000030.1 GCA_944349655.1 uncultured Clostridia bacterium | reverse complement strand
ACCTTTAGCTCAGTTGGTAGAGCAACTGACTCTTAATCAGTGGGTCCCGGGTTCGAGTCCCTGAAGGTGCACCAAAAAAGAGAAACTCCCATTTTAGGGAGTTTCTCTTTTTTGCTACTTCAGGGACTAAAAGAACCCGCAGGGTTCGCAAATTTGCCACATAGTGGCAAATCTGATGAGGTACGACCAAACAGGGATAACGGAACACAAAACGCAGCACGAATGTACTTATAAAAGAATAAAGGTAAGTTCGAATGGTCCCTGAAGGTGCGGCAAAGCGAGGATAAGGGCGCTTCTTACGACCTTTGTTCACGATTCGGACTGCGGTCATTTACTTCTTTGTAAACTCCCTTGTCCTTGCGTTTCAAAGTCCGAAATAATCACCCTTCTGCTCACTTTGCAAATCTAAAAGAACCCGCAGGGTTCGGAAAGACACCCCCAAAAAACCTTGTTTTTTCGGGACCCCGAAATTACCCCAAAAAAACTTGTTTTTTCGGGGACCCCGATGCAGGCAGAGCCTGTCTGATGAGGTACGACCAAACAAGGATAGCAGAATACAAAACGCAGCACGGATACACTTATAAAAGAATAAAGGTAAGTTCGAATGGTCCCTGAAGGTGCACCAAAGCGAGGATAAGGGCGCTTCTTACGACCTTTGTTCACGATTCGGACTGCGGTCATTTGCGCCTTAGTAAACTCCCTTGTCCTTGCGTTCCAAAGTCCGAAATAATTACCCTTCTGCTCACTTTGCAAAGATACCCCAAATCTATAATAAGCATACGTCACGGTACCAAATTATAAAAATATGTTTGTGCTTTTATTTATTAACAAGAAACTGCTTGCTATTGTTCGAGATTTAGAATATACTATGTATAGTATATACCATATACTGAATGGAGAGGCTATGTTGAGTTATATTTCGGCGAAAGAAGCTGCGGAGAAATGGAGTATTTCGCAAAGGCGAGTTGCGATACTTTGTTCAGAGGAGCGTATTAAAGGCGCTATGATGGTCGGCAATATGTGGATAATTCCGGCAAACGCCGAAAAACCGGTTGATAAAAGAACTACCAGAAAAGATAGAGATAAAAGAAAATTTGTCGTTACGATAGAAGAAATGATATCGCAGGATTATGTTATATACGCAAACAATATTTCTGAGGCTTTAGAGATTGCGGAAAAAGGATATAAAGAAGGGGAATTGGTTTTATCTCCCGGGGAATTGGTTTGCAAACAAATTTCGGCTACAGACGGCAAAAATCATAGTGTAGAATGGTATGAATTTTAATTTAAATGCAACTTTAGGCTTAAACTATAAAAACAACTCCCAAAAAATCAGGGTAATGAGCGAGTCGTGGGTAGCTCAAAATATTTTTTGTCCAGTATGTGGAAACGAGCATATTTATAAACTACCGAACAACGCACCTGTAGCAGATTTTAGATGTATTAATTGTGGAGAATCCTTTGAATTAAAAAGTAAAAGTAGCAAAATCGGAAACAAAATAACGGACGGCGCATATACGACGATGCTTGACAGAATAAACAGTACAAGCAATCCAGACTTATTCATAATGGAATATTCCAGGAATTTAGAAGTTATTAATTTAACGCTTGTGCCTAAATTTTTTTTCATTCCTTCAATTATCGAAAAAAGAAAACCGCTTTCCAATAGTGCCCGAAGAGCGGGTTGGACGGGATGTAACATATTGTATTCGAATATTCCGGAACAAGGCAAGATCGAAATAATTAAAAACCAAAGGATGGAAGATATTGGATCAATAGTGCGTCAATACGCTAAAGTAAGAGAATTACAAACAAATAATATAGATAACCGTAGTTGGCTACTTGATATATTATTTTATGTTAATTCTATTAATAATATTGAATTTACGTTACAAGATATGTATAAATTTGTCGCCGATTTACAACGTAAGCACATTTACAACAATAATATTGAAGCAAAAATTAGGCAACAATTGCAAATATTACGAGATAAAGGCTTTATAGAATTTTTAGGCAGAGGTAAATATCGAAAAGTGCTCAGTTCATAAAATTATTAGCTTTTAAATAAACTTACTGATTGATATTGATTAAATTATTATTCCGCGTATTCTTATTGGAGATATGTGCAAAAAAGGCATGGTGCAACCCCTTGCGTTTGAAACGATGAGAGTTTTTGAACTCGCCGGGTTCAAAACCAAAGAAATTATAATCAAAGAACAACATAACTGCAAAGCGACAGGCTATTGGGAAACAAATAGCGTAAAGTTTAATTTTCTTTTACTCGCCCACGAATATTTGTTTGTTTTTAAAAAATAAGAGGGGAACATTATGGAATTTATACCTTTAGGATTAAACGTAGGCGAATATTACAATCAGAGAAATTTTATATAATTCACAAATATCAAAGAGACTATATTTGGACAGATAAAAAATTAAGATTTGTGCAATGATATTCTTTTTAATCGGCTTTTTATATTTAATTGGATTTTGCCGTAAAACCTTAAACGCGCTAACAAATGCGACATTTGATAAAAGAATACAATTATTTGTTTTTTATGGATAATTAAAGACGGAACGATAGGTTTTCAAAACAGACTAAAAGTTTACATTTCGGGGAATGGTTTGTAACGGGACGTGCGAAAACTTCTAATAAAAGCTAAATTAAATTTATCGGTTGAGATATTTGAGAAAGAATTTTATTTATGATAAAATTTTTATTGCGAAATTGCTTTTCGAGGTAGAAACGAATGCGAAGAAAGGACAGAGAAATTACTGAAATAAACTATATAATCGGTATTTTGGATAAAGCGGAAGTTTTGCGTATTGCTTTGAATAACGGAGACTTCCCGTATATTTTGCCGGTTAATTTCGGTTACGAAAGGGTGGGCGAAAACTTAGTGCTGTTTTTCCACGGCTCAAACGAAGGCGAAAAACACGCAATTATCGAAAAAGACAATCGGGTGACTTTCGAGGTCGATTGCGGACATAAACTTATTATACCCGACGGGAAAGAAGCCTGTTCGGTGAGCTTTGCTTACGAAAGCATAATCGGACAGGGTATTATAGAAAAAGCCGCAGAGGAAGAAAAACCACGGTTATTGAGCGCGCTTTTAATGCATTACGGAATAGTCGGAGATAAGTTTAATTCCGTGCTTTTTGCCAAAACCGCCGTTTACAAAATAAAGGTCTTGCGTTATACGGCGAAAAGGAGACAAGCGGATAAATAATTGTCGTTTAAGGTAAACGACAATGAGATACGAGTAAATTTTTCCGTGGCGTTGAGGGTTCGAAATGCAGCACGGATTGCTCGGAAAAATTTGAAAAAGTTCGGCGTAATTTAAGAAAGTTTACATATTAAATAATTTAATTATTTTATGAAAAAACAAATAAAATCGCTGTTAATCGTTTTGAGCTTAAGTATTGTTGCGGCAGGGACGACGGCGTATTTATGTTATCTCGCCTCGGCGTCTTTCGAAGGAAACAACGGCGTCATAGTGCAAACCGACGGAAGCAGATCCTGGACGGACCTGTCTGTCAGCGCATATTCCACAAGCAAGTTCTATTTCGGCAAGGACGTGGACGTGCATTACGACGAAGGCGGGGTGTATTCTTCTAATTTCAAGGGCAGATGGGTCTATATCGACGGTCAGCCGTTGGAAGTGTATTATATAGATTCCGAGTCGGAAAACTTGCATATTTTCTCGGGATTGGTGCTGGTAAACGGCGAAATAGTAAATCTGCGTTTTTCTTATAATTCTCTCACGGCGGAAATGAATATTCAGGGGATATGGAAAGGCGGACTCGAGGACGGGCAATACGGTCGTCTGAATTCCTTGCAAAAAGGCGACGTGATATGTCCCGTTTACGAATATATCGTCGAGCAGGAAGGGTCTTTTGCAAAATTGGGAGAGGAGTTTATTTACGGAAACGACGATATATTGGATATATTGCCTTTTAAAAGCAATTTATTTATGTATTATTTCGAAATAGAGGATATTTTCGGACAGACTTACCATTCTAAGTCTGCGGTGTTTCAAATGAAATACTCTTACGAAGAACTTTTGGAAAATCCGCTTACCGGAAAATACGACTTTGCGGCGGATACTCTTTTAATAGCAAATAATTCCGACTGAAATTTTTTAGCGAGAAGATAATTTTTATTTACTTCCGGTTATCGTTAAGATCCGATAGACAAGACGGCAATAACAGTTTTTGCCGTCTTTTCATATTATATAGTAAGTCTCAGATACATAAACTCAGGAGGTATATACCGATATGTCAATATTTAACAATAAATTCTGCTGCGGCGGGAACGGTTGTGCGACTCCTTGTTGCCCCGGACCCACGGGCGCGACCGGTCCGAGAGGTCCTATGGGACCGAGCGGTCCTACCGGTCCTACGGGACCTACGGGCGCAACGGGACCTACCGGCGCAGGGCTGGAATCAGTAGAAGAATTCAGTTTAGGAACACTTTATCCGAGAGGCGCCCTCGTTTATTATAACGGTGCATTATTTCAGGCGAACGTAGATGATCCGACGGGAACTCCGGGGACGTCTCCCGATTTTAATCTGGTTACCGTAACAGGCCCCACGGGTGCGACGGGTGCAACGGGACCCACGGGAGCAACAGGACCTGAAGGAACGGGCGCAACCGGTCCTACTGGTGAAACAGGCGCAACCGGGCCTACGGGACCTACAGGACCTACCGGACCGGAAGGAACGGGAGCGACAGGCCCCACGGGTGAAACGGGAGCAACGGGACCCACGGGACCGACAGGACCCACGGGTGATACGGGTACTCAGGGAGCGGAAGGACCTACGGGACCCACAGGGCCCACCGGACCTGAAGGAACGGGAGCAACAGGACCCACAGGGCCCACAGGACCAACGGGTGAAGAAGGTCCCACGGGACCCACCGGCGATACCGGAGCGGAAGGAGCTACGGGACCTACGGGAGAAACCGGACCTACGGGACCCACAGGACCTACGGGACCCACCGGACCTGCCGGCTCAACCTTAAGAACCGCCGCGGCTGTTAGCGACGCCACGAGTACGACGGATATAGTCACTCAGTTCAACGCGTTGCTTACCAGTTTGCGGGACGCAGGTATTCTGCAATAGGCGTTAGGAAAAAACCTGTTTGTTATTCACGGGGCGAATTGTTTTTCGCCCCGTAGTTTTACTTTCTTGGAGGTCTTTATTGAAAATAGTCGTTTACGCAATTTGTAAAAATGAAGAGAAATTCGTGGATCGCTGGGTGGATTCGATGTCGGAAGCGGACAAAATAGTGGTCCTGGACACGGGTTCGGAAGACAACACCGTGGAAAAACTGCGAAACAGGGGAGTTTTCGTAACCGAAGAAATTATTTCACCCTGGCGATTCGACGTCGCGAGAAACAGGTCCCTCGAACTGGTGGACGAGGATGCGGATATCTGCGTTTGTACCGATTTGGACGAAGTTCTGCACAAAGGCTGGCGGGAACTTCTGGAAAAAGCCTGGAAAAAAGGCGCTTCCCGCGCAACTTACCGTTATACCTGGAATTTTACCCCCGACGGCAGAGAAGGGGTGGTATTCTGGTACGAAAAGGTACATTCCCGTTACGGATATCGCTGGACGCACCCCGTGCACGAGGTTCTGGAGTGGGTGGGAGAAGGCGCCCCCGGTTTCACGGTGAAAGTCGAAGGCATGCAGCTCGACCATCTTGCCGACCCGAATAAATCCAGGGCGCAGTATCTGCCGCTTTTGGAAATGTCCGTTGCCGAAAACCCTTCCGACGACAGGAATATGCATTATTTGGGCAGGGAGTATATGTTCAAGGGAAGATGGCAGGATTGTATCGACACTTTGAAAAAACATCTTGCGATGCCTTCCGCCGTCTGGAAAGACGAGAGAGCGGCTTCCATGCGTTTTATCGCCAAGTCGAGCTATAATCTCGGGGAAAAAAAAGAAGCCGTTTTGTGGTATATGTCGGCTATCTGCGAAGCCCCGCACCTTCGGGAAGGCTATTCCGATTTAGCGAGACTTCTTTATACCGAAAAAGAATGGGAGGGCGTTATTTATTTCGCAAGTCAAGGACTTGAGATAAAGGAACGTCCCGCAAGTTATATCTGCGAAGCCGAAGCCTGGGGAAATCTTTTGTATGACCTTCGCAGCATAGCGTATTACAATATCGGAAGACTTACGGAAGCGTTAAAAGACGCCGAAAAAGCTTTGGAAATAACTCCCGAAGACAAACGGATAAGTAACAATATCAGAATTTTCCGAGAAGAACTGAAAAAATAAATTATTTTTGAACGACTTTTGCGGATTGACGGCGTTGCATCCTGCGCCAATTAAAAAATCCGTAAAGGTCGTTTATCAGAAATACGGCAAAACATACTACTACAGAAAAATACCCCGAGGAATCGAAGGACGCCATTATCCATAATATAATTAGCACAACGTCGTTTGCCGCATAGGCGAGGGCGAAATATTTGCTTCTTCGCATACTGAGCCAGGCGGCGAGAAAACTCGTCAGTACCGAAAGCGTGCTTAAAAGAAGGTTTGTCGTGTCGAGGGCTTTCAGAATAAAATAAAATCCTACGGTAACGGCAAAGGCTATCAGCCACATAAAAATATATTCCCTGCGTGAAAGAGAATTTATTTTTACTTCGGCTTTTCCTTTTGCGGAAGGATTTTTGAGCCACACGAAAACCGTCGCCAACGCAATCGGCGCGCTCATTCCGAGATAAGTTATCATTTCGCCGTAATAGGCGTATCCGTAGGAAATTATTCCGTACAAAACGCTGAAAACCACCATAAGAAGGGGACCGACGAGATTGCCTTTTGCGGCAAGAATAAGAGACGCCGTACCTATGAGAGAAGCTATCAGAGCAAGGACGTTTCCGTCGCTTCCGAGGAAAAAGGAAACGACTATCGCGACGGAGGATACTCCCCACAAAAGTAATTCGAACGTAGTAAAATAATAATTTTTTTTCTTCATTTTTTTCCTTAAAAAAAGCATCCCCGTTTACGACTTCTCAGACCTAACGCCGTAAACAAGAATGCGATGCATTCGACTACCCGGTGGCAGTAACAGAAATTTAACACGAAAGAACGGTAATGTCAAGTGTTTTGGAGACGGGATTATATTCAGACGAAAAAAGCGAGCGAAAAGTATTTTATAAAGAGGTCAAAAAAAGTTGACAAGTTATTTTCGTTTTCTTATAATAAACACAATGGCAATGGCGTCACAGTGATTTTTCTGTGACGCCTTTTTTATTAGGTGAAATATGAAAAAGGACGATTTTTTAGCTAAATTTGAACACGACGCCTGCGGAATAGGCGCAATAGTAAGCATAGACGGAAAGAAAACTCATTCCGTAGTGACCGACGCACTTGCCATAGTGGAACGGTTGGAACACCGCGCAGGAAAAGACGCTTCGGGGACGGTAGGCGACGGTGTAGGGATACTTACCCAGATACCGCACGACTTCTTTGCCGCAAACGCCGGGATAGATCTACCCGAGCAAGGAGATTACGGCGTGGGAACGTTTTTCTTCCCGCAATGCGAAAAAGAAAGGATAATGGCGAAAAAATCCTTCGAAATTATTTCCGGGAAGGAAGGGGTAAGGATAATAGGTTGGCGTAAAGTTCCGACAAGAAAAGATATTTTGGGCGAAAAAGCCTTGCTCAGTATGCCGGAAATTCATCAGTGTTTTCTCGCAAGGCCCAATTATATAGAAAAAGGAAAAGATTTCGACAGAAAACTTTACGTCATCAGACGGCAATTCGAAAAAAGCACAAGCGGCACTTACGTGGTCAGCCTGTCTTCCCGTACTATAGTTTATAAAGGAATGTTGCTGGTAAACCAGCTCAGGGTTTTTTATCCCGATCTTACCGACGAAAAATACCGTAGTGCAATAGCCTTCGTCCATTCCCGTTTTTCCACGAATACGCAACCGAGTTGGGAAAGAGCGCACCCGTACCGTTTTATAGCGCACAACGGCGAAATCAATACCATAAGAGGCAACGCCGACAGAATGTTGGCGAGGGAAGAAACAATGTCTTCAAAAATTATGGAAGAGGATATGGAAAAGGTACTTCCCGTGATAAACGCTTCGGGTTCGGACTCGGCTATGTTGGACAACACGCTGGAATTTATGTATATGAACGGCATAGACCTGCCTTTAGCCGTTATGGCGACCATTCCCGAACCGTGGAAACACGACCCTTACGCTCACGAAGCCAAACGCGATTTTTATCATTATTACGCCACTATGATGGAGCCGTGGGACGGACCTGCGGCAATAATGTTTTCCGACGGCGAAATAGCCGGAATGACCCTCGACAGGAACGGTCTGCGTCCTTCGAGATATTTTATAACCGACGATAATCTTTTTGTTTTGGCTTCCGAAACAGGTGTTTTGGATATCCCCGAAGAGAAAATAGCGGAAAAGTCCAGGATAGAACCCGGCAAGATGATAGTTATTGATACCGTCGGGAAAAAAGTTATTCGCGACGAGGAATGTAAGAGATATTATTCCGAAAAAAATCCTTACGGAGAGTGGCTTGACGATTATCTTCTGAAATTGAAAAACATTCCCGTTCCGAATAAAAAAGTGGTTACTCACGACCAGATTTTAAGAGATAAACTTTACAAAGCGTTCGGATACACTTATGAGGATATAAAAGACAATATTCTGCCTATGGCGAAAAACGGAGAAGAGGCGATAGCTTCTATGGGGACGGACATACCGCTTGCCGCCCTCAGCGAAAAACACCAGCCGCTTTTCAATTATTTCAAACAGCTTTTCGCGCAGGTCACCAATCCGCCCATAGACTCGCTAAGGGAAAAAATAGTCACGGATACCACCGTTTACGTCGGTTCCGACGGCAATCTTTTAGAGGAAAAAGGGGAAAACTGTCGAGTTCTGGAGATAGAACATCCCATTCTGACCGGGGTGGATCTACTTAAAATAAAATCCCTGAACAAGGAACATTTCAAATGCGCAACCGTGTCCTTGCTTTATTACAAGAACACTTCGCTGAAAGACGCGCTGGAGGAAATGTTCGTAAATTGCGACAAAGCCTTCCGCAGCGGGGCGAACATCATAGTTTTGTCGGACAGAGGTCTGGACGAAAGCAAACTTGCCATACCGTCGCTTTTAGCCGTATCGGCTATGGAACAATACCTCGTCCGCACCAAGAAAAGAACGGCGGTATCCATAATTCTGGAAAGTGCGGAACCTCGGAGCGTACACCATTTTGCCACGCTTTTAGGCTACGGAGCCAGGGCGGTAAATCCTTATCTTGCGCACGAATGTATAGAAGAACTCGTGGAAAAGAAAATGTTGGACAAGGATCCGCATACGGCGATAGACGATTACAATTCCGCCGTTATGAAAGGAATAGTCAAAATTGCCGCCAAAATGGGAATTTCTACCCTGCAATCGTACCAGTCTGCACAGATTTTCGAAGCGGTGGGCATAGAAAAAGAGGTTATCGACAAGTATTTTACCAATACCGTAAGCCGTGTGGGCGGTATCGGACTTAAAGAAATAGAAGACGGGGTAAAATACCGCCACGATCACGCTTTCGATCCCTTGGGACTCGGGGTGGACACCGCTTTGGACAGCACGGGTTACTACAAACTCAGAAGCGGTAAAGACAAAGAAGACCACCTTTATAATCCGCAGACCATAGTTAAACTTCAACAGGCGGTAAGAGAAGGCAGTTACGAAAAATTCCGTCAATATACCGATTTGGTGGACAACGAAATACCCCACACTTTACGCGGACTTCTGGATTTCGAATATCCCGAGAAGGGAGTTCCCATAGAAGAAGTGGAAAGCGAAGAAAGTATAGTAAAACGTTTCAAAACGGGAGCGATGAGTTACGGGTCGATATCCGAAGAAGCCCACGAATGTATGGCAATAGCGATGAACCGCCTGGGCGGAAAATCCAATTCCGGCGAGGGCGGAGAAAAACCCGAAAGGCTGGGGACGGAAAAAAACAGTAAGATCAAACAAGTAGCGTCGGGACGGTTCGGCGTAACGAGCGAATATCTGGTAAGCGCAGAGGAAATTCAAATCAAAATGGCGCAGGGAGCAAAACCCGGCGAGGGCGGACACCTGCCCGGCAAAAAGGTTTATCCGTGGATAGCCAAAACGCGTTACTCTACCCCCGGGGTATCGCTCATTTCTCCGCCGCCGCATCACGACATTTATTCCATAGAAGATCTCGCTCAGCTTATTTACGATCTCAAAAACGCAGGACCCAAAGCGAGAATTTCGGTAAAACTCGTTTCCGAAGCAGGCGTGGGGACTATTGCCGCAGGCGTAGCCAAAGCGGGAGCTCAGGTCGTTCTCATATCGGGTCACGACGGGGGAACGGGCGCCGCTCCTTACAGTTCCATTCATCACGCGGGACTGCCGTGGGAACTCGGCGTTGCGGAAACCCACCGCACTCTTATAGAAAACGGATTGAGAAACAAAGTTATAGTGGAAACGGACGGTAAATTGATGAGCGGCAGAGACGTGGTCATCGCGGCGTTACTGGGAGCGGAAGAATTCGGTTTTGCCACGGCTCCGTTGGTTTCGATGGGTTGTATGATGATGCGGGTCTGCAATAAAGATACCTGTCCTTTCGGGATAGCCACGCAAAACGCCGAACTCAGAAAACGTTTCAACGGCAAACCCGAATACGTCATTAACTTTATGACCTTCATAGCCAGACAGGTAAGGGAACTGATGGCAAAACTCGGGTTCCGTACCGTGGAAGAAATGGTGGGAAGAACCGACAGACTCAAACCTCGGGAAAGACAGATTACCGAACGCGCCGAAAAAATCGATTTGACGGAAATTATTTCCCGAAAATACGCTGCGGAACAGGAGAGAGTGTTTAATCCCGAAAACGCTTACGATTTCCGCCTGGACAAAACAAAAGACAGTACCGTTTTGTTGAAAAAATTAGGGAAAGCGTTGGAAAACGGAGAAAGTAAAACTATTAAAGTAAGCGTTTCCAACATAGACAGAACCTTCGGAACGTTATTCGGTTCCTACGTTACCGAAAAATACAAAAATACCTTACCCGACGACTTTTTCGTAATCGATTGCGTAGGAACTGGCGGTCAGTCTTTCGGAGCGTTTCTTCCCAAAGGCGTGACGATATCGCTTAAAGGCGACGCCAACGACTCTTTCGGAAAAGGGCTTTCGGGTGGAAAACTTATTCTTTCTCCGTCGGAAAAAGCTAAATTCAAACCGGAAGAAAACATTATCGTAGGGAACGTGGCGTTGTACGGGGCTACAAAGGGAGAAGCGTACATAAACGGCATAGCAGGAGAGCGTTTCTGCGTCAGAAACTCGGGAGCCACTGCGGTAGTCGAAGGAGTGGGCGATCACGGACTGGAATATATGACGGGCGGAAAAGTAGTCATTCTCGGAGATACGGGCAAGAACTTCGCCGCAGGAATGAGCGGAGGCATAGCCTATGTTCTCGACGAAAAACACGACCTTTATAAAAAACTGAACAAAAGTATGGTAAGCGTGGAGACGGTCTCGGAAAAGAAAGATTCCGACGAACTTAAAACCCTTATTTCCGCTCATTATCTTGCCACACGTTCGCCTTTGGCAAAAAGGATCCTCGACAATTTCGATTACTACGGCAGGCTTTTCAAAAAAATCGTGCCGCACGATTATAAGAAAATTACCGAAATTATTTACGACCTAATGAAAAAGGATTTGACTAATGAGGAAGCGGAACTGGAAGCGTTCCGCCTCATAGGGAAATAAAAAGGAGTTTGTTATGGGAAAAGCCACAGGTTTTTTGGAATACGGCCGTAAGGAAAATTACGACGTCGATCCTTGCGAAAGGATAAACAATTACTCGGAATTTCACTACGAACTTTCGGAAAAAGAACGTCGCAGACAGGGCGCAAGATGTATGAACTGCGGAGTTCCTTTCTGTCAGTCGGGAATGGTTTTCGGCGGCGCCATGACGGGTTGTCCGCTGCACAATCTTATACCCGAGTGGAACGACGAAATTTATAACGGTAACGACAGTCACGCTCTGGCAAGACTTCTCAAAACCAATCCTTTCCCGGAATTTACCGGCAGGGTATGTCCCGCTCTTTGCGAAAAAGCCTGCGTTATGGCAAGTTTCGGGGACGCGGTTACCGTAAAAGATAACGAATTGTTCGTAATAGAAAACGCTTTTCGGAAGGGTTTGATTTCGCCGAAAGTGCCTTCGGTAAGGACGGATAAGCAAGTCGCAGTCGTCGGAAGCGGTCCGTCGGGACTTACCGTAGCCGAGCTTCTCAATAAAAGAGGTCATAACGTTACCGTTTACGAAAGGGACGATTTGGCAGGCGGATTATTGACGTACGGTATCCCTAATATGAAACTCGATAAAAATATCGTAGCAAGACGAATCGCTTTGATGAGTGCAGAAGGCGTAACGTTCGTTACCGGAAAAGAAGTCGGGAAAGATATCTCGGTAAAAGAAATTACCGATAAGTACGACGCGGTAGTGCTTTGCTGCGGTTCGAGAAAACCCCGTTCTCTCGACGCCGACGGGCAGGACTGTGCGGGGATAACGTACGCAGTGGATTTTTTGACGCTTTCCGAAAAAGTCCGTCACGGAAAAACTGATTCGGCTTCGGCGGAACTATCCGAAGGGAAGAAAGTTATCGTTGCAGGAGGAGGCGACACGGGGAACGACTGCGTGGCTACTTGTTTGCGACAGGGCGCAGCGGAAATCACCCAGTTGGAAATTATGCCCGCTCCGCCTTTGCAAAGACGGGAAGACAACCCCTGGCCCGAATGGCCTAAAGTTTTGAAAACCGACTACGGGCAGGAAGAATACATAGCTCTCCGCGGACGGGATCCGAGAATTTTCCAAACCACTATCGGCAAAATTTACTCCGAAAACGGGAGAATAAAATCGGTGGAAATCGTTAAGGTAGGGTTTAAGGACGGGAAATTAGTGAAAGAAGAAGGCAGCGAAAAAATCCTCGAAGCCGATTTGTTGATCGTTGCGGCGGGGTTTGTCGGGTGTGAAGATTCCGTCAAGGACAATTTCGGTATTTCTTTGTCGAAGGGAAAAATAGTTTGCGAAAATTACCGTACCGATAACCCCAAAATTTTTGCCGCGGGCGACGCTGTAACAGGACAGTCGTTGGTAGTAAAAGCCATAGCCGAAGGAAAAGCGTGCGCCAAAGCCGTGGACGAGTATTTAATGGGGTATTCCAATATGGAATAAACATTCATACAATTTTTATCGGTTAGAATTTTTTAGGGAGCGGCGATCGAACTTGCCGCTCTCAGCTTTTCTTAAGAGGAAAAAACTTTACTTAAGAGTAAAATATTCCATAATAAATATATTCAGCAAATAAACGGAGAAAACACTATGAAATATTTGATTATCGGCGGCGTTGCCGCAGGCACTAAGGCGGCGGCGAAATTGAAAAGAGAAAACCGCGCTTCCGAAGTAAAAATTTTAACCAAATCTCAGGATATATCTTACGCGGGGTGCGGATTGCCTTATTATGTGGGCGGACTGATAGAGTCGAGAGAAGAACTTATCGTCAACACTCCGCAAAAATACAGTAAACTTACGGGCGCCGAAGTCGTGACGGGTTGCGAAGTCACGTCGGTGGATTTTTCTTCCAAAACCGTGCAGGCGGTAAAGAACGGAGAAAAGATTGCGGAAAGCTACGATAAACTGATTATCGCAACGGGTGCCGCTCCTTTCGTACCCGATGCGGTATGTACCTTATCGGGAGGGGAGAGGCAGTTAGCTTTTTTAGCGATGACTCTTTTCACCGACGCCGAAATAATCCTTCTAGACGAACCTACCGCCGGCCTGGATACCGAATACCGTCAAAAAGTTTATGCTCTTATAAAGCGATTGAAAGAGTACGGTAAAACGGTAACAGTTACCATACACAACCTTGACGAAGCGATGACGATAGCCGATTGCGTTACGGTAATCGACGAAGGCAAAATCGTCTTTTCCGCCGATAAGGACGCCTTTCTTGCTTCCGACGTGCCCGAAAGAGTTTTTTCCCTCCGACCCACCCGTCTTTTCGACGAAAAAGGAGAGGAGGTAACTGTTTTCCGCCCTTTATAATATAATATATTTATAATAAATTGTAACTTTTCTAAATTTTACGGTATAAGCAAAATCTAAATTGGTTTTTTAATATTTATGTATTGTGGTTCCTTTTTCTACATTGCATTTATGGCATAATGTTTGCAAATTGTCATATGTTGATTTCCCGCCTTTTGAAATGGGAATTATATGGTCTATTTCCAAGGGTGCATATTTATCGGAGACGCCGCATTTACGACATTTATAACCATCCCTTTTATATATTAAAAATCTCATTTTATTAGAAACTTTTCCTCTTTCGACGCGGCAAAGAGCATCCCAAATTTCACGGTCATTATAAAAGTCTCCATTCATATCCTTTAGTTTATTATTGAGAAAAACTATTTCGCTTGCTGAAAAGATATCACTTTTTCGAAGGTACACTTGGCCGTGAATGTTAGAGCAATATAGAGTAACTCTTAGATAAAAGTGCGTGCAGGGTGAATAGATGTTTTTTTCTATTAGTTTATGCTCGATTTCTAATAGTTTAATAGATTTTAATTTATGAACGGGCGCATCGAAATGTCCGAAATGCAATATAGATTGCAATGCTTCGGAATATTCCGAATAAAGTAAATTATTATAGTTTATTTTATTTATTTGCTCAAATAAATTATGTTTAATATATTTTAGTTGATAAATTAAATAATCTTTACAGGAAATGCTATTAAAAAAATTTTCATTATCATACGTATAAGATTGATCAAAATTTTTTTTGGGGTAAAAAATATAATGTTGATTTAATTCGTTCAGTTTTTTTAAGGAAATGCTATGCTGCAAAACAAAATCACTATATATTGTTTTTCTTAAATATATTAAATAACATATTAAAAAAATTGCAGTGCCGATAAAGATAATTGCAGAAATTATAGTAATTATGAGGTAGGCTTCCGTATTCATAAATATTTTTAATGATTTTTTTTATAATAATAACATTTTTATATTTAATTTACAAGTAAAAAAGATTTCTAATTGTAGCTTTTTAACATTATTTAATAATTGACTTATTTCCCGCAAATAGCGTTGCAGCTTTTTCTGTTTTTTCAATAAGAAAATTATATTAAGAATTATTAAGAAGTTAATCTTCATATACATTTCGATAAATTAAGCAATGGCTGTCGGACGGACGAATAATATACGACGAGGAACCCGCGGAATGGGAAGGCATAGCGAAACGGGATACCGTAAGAGCGGAGCAAGCCGCCGTTCTTTTGACCGACGAAAAAGCGGAAGCGGCGATAGAGGAAGGAAGGGAATTCGTCCGAGCAAGACCCAAGGGGATAAT
>CALVNL010000029.1 GCA_944349655.1 uncultured Clostridia bacterium | reverse complement strand
CGGTTCGAATCCCTGAACTTATTATTTTACATATAAAAAAACACCGCATTGAGCGGTGCCTTTTATATATGGTGGAGATAACGGGATTCGAACCCGTGGCCTATGCGTTGCGAACGCATCGCTCTACCAACTGAGCCATATCCCCATCGCTATTATATAATAGCACATTTTTCAGATTTTGCAAGCGTTTTTATTAAGTGAGGGGAGATTATTGCCACGGTCGGGCGGAAAGCGCCTTGTGCTTTCGATAGGGAGTCTTGGTGTCGGGCGTTTTCAGGCTGTTCAAACGTTGAAATTTTGTATATACTATGGTATAGTATAGTTAAGGCTTTTCCGTTTGCGTTATTATTTCGCGATTCAGAATTAAACAACGGGGAACGGAGATTCTTTTCAGGAGGAAATTTTATTAAGATGCATTACGATTATCTGATTGTCGGGGCAGGGCTTACCGGGGCGGTTTTTGCAAGGGAAATGACCGATTACGGCAAAAAATGTCTGGTTGTCGAAAAAAGAAACCATATCGCGGGAAATATTTATACCGAAAAGAAAGAGGGTATCAACGTTCATAAATACGGCGCCCATATCTTTCACACCAACAACGATAAAGTCTGGGCTTACGTCAACCGTTTCGCTTCTTTCAATAATTTTATAAATTCACCTATAGCAAACTATAAGGGCGAATTATACAATATGCCCTTCAATATGAACACCTTTCATCAGATGTGGGGGGTGACCACGGCGGAGGAAGCCAAAGCGAAAATCGAGTCGCAGATAAAGGACCTCGGCATTACCGAACCCAAAAATCTGGAAGAACAGGCTTTGAGTATGGTGGGTAAAGACATTTACGAAAAACTTGTAAAGGGCTATACCGAAAAACAATGGGGCAGGCAGTGCAAGGATTTGCCTTCCTTTATAATAAAACGCCTTCCTTTGCGTTTCGAGTACGACAATAACTATTTCAACGCAAAATATCAGGGTATTCCTATCGGCGGATATACCGCAATGGTGGAAAAAATGCTGGACGGAATAGAAGTTCTGACCGAAACCGATTATTTCGATTTTATCGAAAAGACCGAACATACCTTCGGCAAAACTCTCTATACCGGCAAGATAGACGAACTTTTCGATTATTCCGAAGGAAAACTGGAATACCGTACCGTAAGGCTGGAAGAAAAAACTTTGGATAAGGAGGACTTCCAGGGCAACGCCGTCATAAACTATACCGACAGGGAAACCCCTTATACCAGAATTATCGAACACAAGCATTTCGAGTTCACGAAGTCGCCCAAAACGGTGGTAAGCTACGAATATCCCGCCGAGTGGACGGACGGCGCCGAAGCGTATTATCCCATCAACGACGAGAAAAACAACGCTCTCGTTGAAAAATACAGACAGCTCCTTTCCGCACGACCCGATATTATAGCCGGCGGTCGTTTGGGCGAATACAAGTATTACGATATGGATAAAGTTATCGAAATCGCCCTCGAAAAGGTGGAAGTCGAGAAAAATGCTGCTGTATAATCTCACCTTTCCGAAGGAAAACGTTTGTTCGGAACGGGAACTTTATTTCCGAGGCGGCTCTTTCGAAGGAAACTTACTTCGCTTAAAAAGCGGGGAAAAGGTTTCTTTCGATACTTATTTCAATTCTTTTTCTCATTCAAAATATAAAAAATATACTTCCGTAAAAATAGCGGAAGTCCGTTTTTCGGTACGGGGAAAGGGCGTTTGCAGACTGAAACGCTTTTTTGCAACGGGAGAGGAAATTTTAACCGAAAAAGAGTTTTCGGGGGATTTTTCTATTTTTGCCGACCTCGACTCCGTTTGCGACGGAGGATTTCTTTATCCCGAAATAGAAGCCTTCGGCGAAACGGAAATTTACGGCGGAGGGTATTATTCCGACGTAGAGGTTTCGCCTGTAAAAATCGGTATAGCGATATGTACGTTTATGCGTGAAAATTACGTTAAACGCAACGTTGCGGCGATGGAAGAGTATTTCGAAAAGGGCGGGAAAGATCGTTTCGGACTGTTCATCGTGGATAACGGCAGGACCTTACCAGCCGATTTATCGCGTTACGCTACCGTCATTCCGAACGAAAACAGCGGAGGAAGCGGAGGTTTTACCAGGGGAATAAAAGAAGTTACGTCCCGGGGCGAATACACGCATTTTCTTTTAATGGACGACGATATAATCTTAGACTGCGAGGTGTTGGAACGGACGGCTAATCTTATTTCCTGTCTGAAAGAGGAATACCGTTCCGCCTGCGTGGGCGGAGGAATGTTGGTGGCGGAGACCCCTTGTCGGCAACACGAACTCGGCGCGTTCTGGACGGGAGTGAAACTGGGTTCCTATATGAGCGGGACCGACGTGCGATACAGAGAGATCCTGTTTCTGAACGAAAGTCCCTACCGACCCGATTATAATGCGTGGTGGTATATGTGTATGCCCTGCGATACCGTTCGAAAATACGGCTTGCCGCTGCCTATGTTCATAAAATGCGACGACGTGGAATACGGTCTGCGCGCTGCGGAAGAAATAATCGTAACCAACGGGATAGCCGTGTGGCACGACAGTTTCGACTTAAAATACAGTCCCGAAGGGGAGTATTACGTCAAGAGGAACGAGTTTATCGTCAATTTGCTCTATCCGCGCCGAAAGGGGACGTTCGCGCTCTGGGTGAAACTGCTAAAAAGCGTGGCGAAACAAACGGTGTTCCAGAGATATTTCGCTGCCGAACTGGAGTTCCTCGCTTACGAGGACGTGCTGAAAGGACCGGAATTTTATTTCGGACTGAACGGAGCGGAATATCATAAAAAACTTCGTTCCCTTTGTCCGCAATTTCTCGACGAGAAGGAAATTTACGAGCGTTACGGCATAAAAACGGATTTCGAAGCGTTACGGGTAGCCCCGTTGCGAAAAGGGAAACATTTGCGGCAGATATTGACCTGGAACGGTTATTTCCTTCCGAAATTTCTTTATAATAAAGAAGCGGGATTTGCCGATATGGAAAGATGCAAAGCCATCAATTGTTACGCCCGTAAAAAGGTGGTGCAGTATAGCTTTATAAAAAACAAGGGATTTGTGTCGGAAATAAAAAAATCCGCCCCCTTTGTTTACGGATGGCGGTTGTTTATATTGTTTTTCAAATTGCTTTTTACTCGTATTTCCTTACGGAAAAGGTATTTACAAGCCTTTACTGATTATTGCAGTCGGACAAGTAAGCTTTAGTGACTTCGTTGATGTCGCCCTGAAAAGCAACGGTGCCTTTTTTGAGGTAAACGCCTTTGGAACAGAGTTCTTTGGCCTTGTTTATACTGTGCGTGACCAGTATAAAGGTGGTGCCGCTTTTTTGAAGTTCGGCGATTTTGGCGGCACATTTTTTCTGGAACATTATGTCGCCGACGGCAAGAATTTCGTCTATAAGAAGTATATCGGGATGCACGTCCACGGCTATGGAAAATCCGAGACGGGTGAGCATACCCGAGGAATAGTTTTTCAAAGGAACGTTCATAAAGTCTTTCAGTTCGGAAAATTCCACGATGGAATCGTATTTTCTTTCCATTTCTTTACGGCTGAAGCCGAGAATGGCTCCGTTCAGGAAGACGTTTTCCTTTCCGGTTGCGTTGTAGTCGAACCCTGCGCCCAGTTTTAACAGGGGAGCTATGGTGCCGCGGGTGACGATTTGTCCTTTGGTGGGTTCGAAAATTCCCGATATAAGTTTAAGGAGAGTGCTTTTCCCGGCGCCGTTTCGTCCGATAAGCGCTAAACTCTCACCGCGTTTCACCTGGAAGCTGACGTCGTTCAACGCCCAGAAATCTTTATACTTCAATTTGCCTTTCAGAAGTTTGACGAAGTATTCTTTCAGACTGTCGATTTTTTCTGCGGGAAGATTGAACCGCATCGAAACGTTCCTGACGTCGATAAGTACGTCGTCGGGCAGGATAATTTTATCTTTCATTTTTTTACAACCTTATCATCATTTTATTTTTTCCGAAATGGAATATAAGCCCGCCTATCAGGAAAAACCCTATACCCCAACCGTAAATTATGGCGTGGGAAGCAAAAGAGGGGACCGTTCCGTAAATCGTAATGTCTCTGAAATAGGTGACGAAATGATACATCGGATTGATTTGCATAATCGTCATCATGGTTTCGGAAAGGTGCAGCGCCTCCAGACTGTAGAAAAGCGGAGTTGCGTACATCCAAAGGGTTAAGACTACCGTATATATATGTTTGATATCCCGAAAATAAACGTACATAATGCAGAGCAATAACGATATCCCGCCCGAAAAAAGCATAAGAGCGGGTAAAAACGGGAAAACGGTCATAAACATCGTCCAGTGAAAAGTAACGCCGTTGGGTATTCTGATAAGCATAACCAGAATAAGGGCTACGAGAGAGAAAAAGAAATTTACCGTAGCGCCGAAAACGTTGCTCATAGGAAAAACGTATTGACGGATGCGGGTTTTGGTAAGCAAATCGCTGTTATTGACGATACAGGGCAGGGCGTTGGTGGTGGCCATACGCATAAGGTTAAAAACGGTATTTCCCGACAAAAGGTAAACGGGATAATCTGCTCCCTGCAGACTTCTTCCGAACAAATTACTGAAAACCAGCGCCATTACTATCATATTGAGTAAGGGGTTCAGCACCGTCCATACCACTCCGAGAAAAGAATTGCGGTATTGATTTTTTACGTTTCTTTTAACTATCGAGCCGAGTACGTTGAGCGATTTCCGAAATTCCACCGCTCCGGCGTTGCTTGTTAATTTCATTGCTGGTTTCCTTAAATATGAGTTTGTCTTCCGGTAACGAATTATTTACTAATCCATTATACATTATTCCTTTCGGATAAGTCAACCTAATCCGCCCTTACAAGGACGTGGGAGAAAATCTCAAGGGATAATTTATGCTTTATTGTCCTTTTTGCGGTAAATTTAGCGGAATTGCATATTGCAATAAGGATATTATTATGTTATAATATATTCGTTTATCGGGGACTTGCCCGAAATTCAGGAAGGAGAAATGGATATTTTGGAAGAAAAAGATTTAGTACAAGAGACTGTTTCCGAAACTGCCGAAGTCGTCGCTTCCGAAGAAGTTACCGCACCTGTTGCGGCGGTCGAAGCCAAAGAAGACGATTTCAAATTGCAGGAAGTTCCGGAAAACGAAAGGATCCCGTTGAAAGAAAAAATCTTTTACGGAATGGGCGCGATGATGGACGGCGGCGGCGTGGCTCTGATGAGTTGCGTAATGCTCAGTTATATGACCGACAGCCTCGGTATTTATGCGGCAAGCGCTTCCACCGTTATGATGGTTTCCAAAATCTGGGACGCGATAACCGACCCTGTAATGGGGCATATCAGCGATAATACCAGAAGTAAATACGGCCGTCGTAAACCCTATATGGTAGTGGGCGGAATTATGCTCGTCATCGCTTTGTTGTTACTGTTTGCTCCCATCAAGGAGTGGGGTGTCAGCGGTCAGGCGGGACTGGTGGCTTACGTGCTGTTTTTCTATATAGTATGGAATACCTGCAGCACCATAACGCAAGTTCCTTACACGTCGATGGCAAGCGATATTTCACCGTCGTTTCGTGAACGAAATAACGCAAATACCGTCAAACTCGTATTCAGTTCGGTTTCGGCAGGTCTCGCTTACATAATCCCGTTGTTACTGCTCGGAGCTTATCAGAAAGGTACCATAGACGCGTACGTATTCTGGATAGTTATGGTAGTGGTGTTCGGTACGATGTTCGGCGGCGGTCTGATAATGACCGGTCTCTTTACCAAAGAACGTATCAAACCCCCGGCGGACGCTCCTAAGGAAAAATTCGATATAAAAGAATTCCTTAAAGGATACATCAAACCTTACAAAAACAAATCTTACCGCTGGCATATACTTATGTACGTTTCGGCGTTTACCTGTATGGATATGCTTTCTGCGTTGGCGGCTTATTACGCAACTCACGTCTGGAAAGGACAGAGACTGGTTATCGGAAGCCTTGTCAATATGGAATTCGGTTCGATGTTTATAGTGGCTCCTCTTATGGTGGCGGCGGTTATCGCTTTCCCGCTTATAAGAGTGGTTATGGACAAAAAAGGTAAAGCGTTCGCTTTCCGTATGGGCTTGCCGCTTTACATAATCGGCGGTATTCTTCTTGCGGTATGCGATCCCGCGTGGTGTCCGCCCATCGTTATCCCGATAGCCGCTTTCGTAATGGGCTTCGGTTTCGGCGGAGCGCAGATGGTGCCGTGGATGGTCTTCCCCGACACGTTGGACGTTGCCGAACTCCGTACCGGCTGCAGACCTACCGGAACCTACAGCGGTATGATGACCCTCGTCAGAAAGGTAAGCGGCGCGTTGGGCGTAGGAATAGTAGGTTGGGTGCTTTCGGGTATCGGTTACGATCAGTATCTTATGGCGTTCAACGGACTGAAAAATCTGTTGCCTGCCGAACAGTTCAATAATATAAGTTCTACCCAGCTGCACGACGCTTTCGTGGCTAACGCCGACGGAATAAGCGCACAGCTCGGCTTGATGCAACAAAAAGATCCCAGCGTGGAAGTTTTGTCGGCGGAAACCATAAGCGGTATTGACGTCGATAAGGTTTTGCTTACCATAAGACTCTTGATGGGTATATCCATTTGCGTATTGATAAGCGTGGCGTTGTTTGCGTCTTTCCAATACAAGGTAACCACCAAGAAACTTACAAGAGTCAAGTATTATCTCGACCATATGCATAACGGTACTCTCGACCAGCTCACCGACGAGGAAAAAGCCGAGATGGAAAAACTCTGTAAGGAACTTGTTTATTGATAAACATATAATAAAAAACTTTTAAGCCCCGAAGTCCATCGGGGCTTTCTTTTTGCAAGAAAATAAATTTATCGGAAAAAACGCTTTCAAACAGATTACAAAGAAAAAATATTGCGATATAATAATTGCGGCAAACAAAATTTCGAGAGGGACGTATGACTAACGTAGGTATTACCGCTTTGGGCGTAAGCATAATTTTCGTTGCGACCTGTTTAGGTTCGTCTTTAGTCTTTTTATTCAAAAAGCCGATAACGCCGAAGATAAACACTTTATTTTTGGGAATAGCCGCGGGAATAATGCTTGCGGCGTCGATATGGAGCCTTCTGATCCCTGCCATAGAACAAGCCGAACCGTGGGGCAAAATAAGTTTTATTCCCGTAGCGGTAGGGTTTATAGCGGGCGGACTTTTTCTCGTCCTTATCGACAAAGTGGTGCCGCATATTCATAAATCGTCGAATATCGAAGAGGGCGTAAAAAGTTCCCTTAACAAGAATACAAAGTTTTTTCTTGCCGTAACTATACACAACATTCCCGAAGGACTGGCGGTGGGTTTTGCTTACAGCGTAGCTGTAGTCAGCGGCGAAACGGCGGCTTATATGGCGGCGCTCGGGTTGTCGATAGGTTTGGCTATACAGAATTTTCCCGAAGGGGCGGCGGTGAGCCTGCCTTTGAAAAACGAAACCGGAAGCCGCTGGAAAGCCTTTTTGTACGGAGCGGGCAGCGGAATAGTGGAACCTATCTTTGCCTTGCTCGGGATATGGCTTGCCACCAGCTTAACCTCCTGGATGCCGTGGCTTCTTTCCTTTGCGGCGGGGGCGATGATATTCGTAGTGGCGGAAGACCTCATACCCGACGCTCAGATAAAAGAATATCCGCATCTCGGAACCTGGAGCATAATGGGCGGCTTCGTGATAATGATGATACTGGAAGTAACTCTCGGATAAATAAATCGGATATTATAAATTAGTAATTTTATCAAATATAAAACCGCCTCAAACGAGGCGGTTTTCTTAAACTTATCAAAACCGAAATCGGTTTATCGCAACGGGAAAGATATTATTCCCACTCTATGGTTCCGGTGGGCTTCGGAGTCATATCGTAGCAAACTCTGTTGACGCCGGGAACTTCTTCGATGATCCTCTTGGTTATTTTATCGAATACCGCCCAGTCGGGATGTTCGATAGTGGCGGTCATTGCGTCTATCGTGTTGACGGCACGGATGATAACCGGCCATTCCCAGCTACGGGCGTTATTGCGGACGCCCACCGACTTGATATCGGGAATAAGGGTAAAGTATTGCCATACCTTGCCTTGTAAGCCTGCTTTGGCAAATTCCTCTCTCAAAATCGCGTCGGACTCTCTGACGGCTTCCAGTCTGTCGCGAGTGATTGCGCCGAGACACCTGACTCCCAGTCCGGGACCGGGGAAGGGTTGACGGTAAACCATATCGTCGGGAAGTCCGAGCGCCTTTCCGCAGGCTCTGACTTCGTCTTTGAACAGATATTTCAGCGGTTCCACGAGTTCGAATTTCAGATCGTCGGGCAGTCCTCCCACGTTGTGATGCGATTTGACGATCTTATTGGTCTTGGTGCCGCTTTCCACGATGTCGGGATAAATGGTACCCTGCGCAAGGAAATCTATGCCGTCTAATTTGCGGGCTTCTTCCTCGAATACTCTGATAAATTCCGCTCCGATAATTTTACGTTTGGCTTCGGGGTCGGCTACGTTTGCCAGCTTGTCGAGGAAACGGTCCACGCTGTCGGAGTAGATCAATGTAGCTCCCAGTTCTTCGCGGAAGACCTTTATGACCTGTTCGGGTTCGCCTTTACGCAGAAGTCCGTGGTTGACGTGTACGCAAACCAGCTGCTTACCGATAGCTTTTATCAAAAGCGCCGCAACGACGGAGCTGTCCACACCGCCGGAAAGGGCGAGGAGTACTTTTTTGTCTCCGATTTGTTTTCTCAGAAGTTCCACCTGGTCGGCTATGAAGTTTTCCATATTCCAGTTGGCTTCGCAACCGCAGGTCCCGAAAACGAATTCCTTAACTTCGTCTTCCTTTACGGAAGGACATTTTGCTGCGGGGTGGTCGATTGCGACGACGGGGATGTCGCAGGAATATATTTCGTCGGCGACGTCGATTTTCTTACCGTCCACGACGTTGTTGGGGCCGCCGTTAAGAATTACGCCTTTTATCGACGGATTGGATTTGAGACTTGCCAATGTGATGTCGTGAGGATAAATTTCACTGTAAACGCCCATATCCCTTATGGCTCTTGCCAATGCGGAATTATTCTCGCTGCCGAGGTCGAGAATGGCTATCATATCTTGCTTCATAGTCGTTTCTCCTTTTATATAAGTAAAAATATTTATAGAAAAAATATACCACTTATAAGTGTAAAATGTCAATTTTTGAAAGCGTGTTAAGCGGATTTTTTTCAAAAGAATTTGTAAAAGCGTTTTGTACGAGAACGACGAGGACTTCGAAAAAAAATACAGAGGTTTTATACGTAAGTCAAAAAGGCATATTGACTTACTTTATATTCGGTTTATAATAGAATAAAAAGTACGGAAAGGAGCGGACGGAATGAAAAAAATACTTTCCTTTGTTTCGGCAAGGACAACTCTGATTTTTACCTGGATATTTGCGGTAATGGCGCCGTGGTTGTTTTACGTTTGTCGGTTAGGACACGTTTACATAGATATCGTTTTGTTTGACGGGTTCTGTACTACGGTGTTTTTCATAATGGCGATATCCGCCGTATTTGTCTCGATATTGGCATTTATCCGTATCCGTAGCAACAAATATAAGGACACAAACGAGCTTCCTAAGTGGCTTAACGTTTGTAACGCGGTTTTCTTCGTCCTCACTTTCTTATTTACCGTGGTATGGATAGCGTCTCTGTCGGTCATGGGGAAAGAGTCGTCGCCGGTAGCTTTCCGAACTTTACTCCCTACGCTTTTTACAGGTTTTGCAATAATCGTCGGGGCGTTTTTCGCTTTGTTTTTCCCTGCGATCAAGCCTCGTAAAATTCGGGCAGGCATAGCAGCGGTGGTTATCGTCGCTTTGTTTTTCGGGATCATCGGGTCGCTCTATCCTTTAAGCGTTTACAAAATAATTTCCCATCCTATGGTTATAGACACGGGGAAAGATTATTCGGTGGTTTTCGCTACCAACACGTCGGGGACGGGTTATATAAGTTACGAATACGAAGGTAAAAGTTATCTCGTTTACGACGAAACGGACGGACGAAAGGTCAATTCGAGGATACACAGCGTTTCCGTCCCGTACGAGCATCTCGACGGCAACGTTTACTCGGTGGGGTCTACAAGGGTTATTGACGAATTGAGCTACGGAGGGACCAACGGCAGAACGGTGGAAAGTAAAGAATACGCCTTCCGCTCCGATAAAACTACGGGTGCGGAAAAGAAATATCTTTGCGTGTCCGACTGGCATACGCATAACGATTTAGCTAAAAAAACCGCTTTTTTACATTCGGGTTACGACGGGATAATTTTACTCGGAGACGCTTTGCCGGGGCTTCAGTTCGAAGAGGAAGCCGCCGAATACATCGTGTCTTTCGGTGGGGAATTATCGGGCGGCACGCTTCCCGTTTATTACGTAAGGGGTAACCACGAGACCAGGGGTTCTTACGCTACTTCTTTGTCGGAAAGGTTGGGGTTGGACGGATTTTATTACGTTACCGAAACCGACGAATACCGTTTCGTTATTTTGGACAGCGCCGAAGACAAAGCCGACGATCATCCCGAATACGGCGGAATGACGGACTATTCTGCGCACAGGGCGGAAATGGTGGAATGGCTGGAAGGTCTCGCTCCGAGCGAAAAACCCACCGTCGTATTCAGTCACGACCCGAAAATCTGCCTGGAAGAAGATTTGCAAAAACGGGCTTTTGAAAAAATCGAATCGTTGAATGCGGTACTTATGGTAAGCGGACACACGCACACGTCGGAACTTCGTAAAGAGGGAGAACTCGACGTTCTTATCGACGGGGGACACGACAAAGGAAAATTCGTGGCGACTTTACTGACTTTCGGGGCAGACGGAATAGAAGTGCTTTCCTGGGACGAGGAAGGCAACGTGACCGTTTCGCATACCTTTCTTTATGCCGAATAAAAACCGTATATATGAAAGATAAAAACAAAATTTTTCTCTGTATAGCCGTAGTCGTTATAATTCTGATAGTAGCAGGGGCGGTTACGGGTGCCGTTATCGTAAAAAATCGTTCGGCAAAATCGGAGAGGATTTTGGGCGTGTGGTGGTGGGACAACCGACTCGACGGAAGTTATCTGACGTTTGCGTCGGAACAAGGAGTCAACGAAATTTATTATTACACGTCGTCTTTCAACGAAAAGACCTCCGCGTTTTTGCAAAATGCCGCCGAACTCGGTATAAAGGTCTATTGGTTGACGGGAAAATACGAATGGATAGAAGACAGCGGTCCGCTATATGAGAAAATAGAGGAATTTACCGAGTTTCAAAATACGGCGGAATATCCGTTTTCGGGGATACATTTCGATATAGAACCGCATCAGCATCCCGACTTCGAAAGGGAGAGGGAAAGGCTTATCGCTTCTTTCGTAGAACTTGTTTACGGTCTTAAAAGCGTCTATCCCGATCTAATGCTTGAGTACGATATTCCTTTCTGGCTCGACGACGAAATATCCTTGAACGGAGAGACTAAACCCGCCTACGCACATATTATCGACGCCTCTTCCGGGGTTACGGTAATGAGTTACCGAGATTCCGCCGAAGCGATACTGAATTGCGCATCCGAAGAAATATCCTATGCCGTTTCGGTAGGCAAACCTTTGAATTTATCGGTGGAAACGGGGAAAAACGACGACGATATAGTTACTTTTTTCGAAGAAGGGGCGTTATATATGCAAGAGCAACTAAACTTGGTAAAAGAAAATCTCCCTGACTCCTTCGGTATAGCCATACACCATATTCGTTCCTGGTTTGAATTGAAAAAGTAATTTTTTGTTTTTAATTAAGTTCCTTGACTCTGTATCGGAGAAAAACTTATAATATTTTTATATCTACAACCTTTTTTTAACTTTTTGGAGTACTATTATGGACAAAAGAAACGGTTTGGAAAAATTTTCGAGTTTTGTGGTGAAAGCCAGGTACGTTTTTCTGGCTTTGTTTTTGGCGGCGGTCATCGTTTGTTGCGTTATGATCCCGAAAATCAAAGTAAAATACAATCTGACGTCTTTTATGCCCGACGACAGCAATACGTCGCAGGCGCTACAGGTTTTGAAGGAAGAATTTGACGATAAAGGAATGGCTTACGTCTGCGTAACGGGTATAGATTCCGATAAGGCGGCGGCGCTTTCGACGGAATTGGCTTCCGTCGAAGGCGTGGGTATGGTGACGTTTATTCCGGAGACCAACTATAACGAACAAACTAAATCCGCTCTTTTTACCGTGGTTTTGTCCGATTACGACTCTACCGAGGGAGCTTTCGAGGCAGTAGAGAACATTATCGATTATTTAGACGAAGGCAATTACGAAAGTTATCTCACCGGACAGTCCGCTTATTCTTATTTTACAAGGCTGGAAACCGAACAGAGTATCCTTAAATTAGGGATAGTTATTGTAATAGCCATTATTCTTATTTTGCTTTTTTCCTCCCGAACTTACTTCGAATTGGTTCCTATGCTTATAGGGTTCGGGGCGGCGGTAGCGCTCAATATGGGCACAAACGTGCTTTTTACCGACGGAATTTCCTATATTTCCAATATGATAACGCTGGTTTTGCAACTTGCGCTTTCCTTGGACTATTCAATTATTCTTTTACACCGTTTTATCGAAGAAAGGGCAAAAACGAACAATGTCAAAGACGCATTGACTGCGGCTCTGTCCAAAGGAACGATAGAGATCCTTTCCAGTTCGCTTACTACTGTTGCGGGACTTCTTTCCTTGACTTTTATGACGTTGCCTATCGGAGTGGAAATAGGTCTGGCTCTCGCTAAAGGAATAGTGGCAAGCCTGGTATCCGTGATATTCTTGTTGCCGGCTTTACTGTATATTTCCGATAAGCCCATAAGTAAAACCGTGCATAAACCGTTCGTGCCGAAAATCACAAAACCTTCAGCCGCAGTCTTAAAAGGCAGAAAAGTTATTGTACCCGTTTTCCTTATAATCGTGGCATTGTCGGGCGCAGGACAGTTTTTTAACTCGTTCTCTTTTAATTATAACGGCGGCTCGTTGATAGTAGAGGGGCAGGAAGCCATAAAAGAAGCAGGTTTCGGTACTCTTAATTCGCTTGTCGTCACCGTCCCGAGGTCCGGAGGAACAGAAAAGGAAAAGGAACTTATAAATTACATAAGGTCTTTCGAAATTATCGACGAAAGCGTAAATTCCGTCGCCACTACCGAGTTTTACGGAATAAAGTTTTCCGACAAAAAAACCGAAACCGAGCTAAAAGCGCTTTTATCGGGACTTATAGGCTCCCTCGGCGGTTTCGGAGGAGCGGAATTGACCGACGAAAAACTTACTAAATTGGTCGAAATTCTTTTCGAAGGATGTTATCGCGAAACGAACGATTATCCCGAAAGCGTACCCGACGACGCAGTCGTTATGATAGCGGATCTTCTCGATTATATGACCGAAGGGATAGGGGACGATTATCTGACTATAATGAATACCAAACTCTTTTCCGCCGTTACATCGGCAGGAATAAAATTCGATTTATCGTCGGGAGGGCTTATCGAAACGGCGCAAACGGCTTATTCGATGCTTTCGCAAATTCGGTTCGGGATAGACAGTCTCCGTTCCGAAGACTATTCCAGAATTACTTTTACGATAAACGCGGGAGTGGAGGACGAAGAAACTTTCGCTCTTCTCGACGAACTCTATTCCGAAAACGGGGTTAAAGCCTTTTACGACGAATTTTATATCGCCGGCGAAAGCGTGGCTTGCTACGATATGGCGGATTATTTCGTATTCGACAATATGATAGTAAGCGTATGTTCGTTGGTGTTTATTTTAGTCATATTGCTCTTTACTTTCCGTAATTTCAGTCTTCCGATTATACTTGCGCTGGCTATACAAGGCGGTGTATGGATAAATTTCGTTATACCTTTCCTGGCGGGGAATATGGTATCGTTTATAGGTTATCTGATTATAACCGCTATACAAATGGGCGCGACTATCGATTACGCCATTGTTTTAACCAACCGCTACCGCACCACTAAACATCTTTATCCCGACAGATACGCAGCTATGGCTGAGTCCGTCAATGCGGTTTTCCCGACCATTCTTACTTCGGGAAGTATTCTCACGATAACCGGTTTTGCTCTGTCGATAGCGGCTTCGGGAGTGGTTTCGCAAATGGGTTTGCTTCTCGGGATAGGGACGCTTGCTTCTATGATAATAGTTTTGCTTGTGTTGCCGTCGATGTTGTTGCTGTTCGAAAAAATCGTGGACAAAACCAATTTCCCGAAAATAAAGAAAAAGAAGAAAATTGACGCAAACACTTGCGAAGAATCGGCATAAATGCCGTAAACTTGCTTTTTGCCGATAAAAATATTTCGAAAATAACGCTTGTAATTTATTCTCGCGGAGAGTATAATAAATTTAATAAAAAAAAATTAACGGAGGGTCACAATAATCATGGCAAAAAAAGTCACTACGGTCAGCACCCACAACGATACCGTTATGGCGGCGTTGGCATTTATAATTTTAGGAACGATATTGGTTGTCGAACAGTCTTTAAGCGTTATAGAACTTGCCGTTATCGTTTTCGGTGCAACGGTATTAACTCTCGGAGTATTGGAATTTATAAACGGCAATCTTATCGTCGCTATATGTGAAATAATAGCAGGTATAGCACTTATTCTGGTAGCCACGCTTGCTCCGCAGGTAGCTACGTTGGTGCTCGGAATAGCTTTGTGTCTTTATGCGCTTTATTTCCTTATCATCAACTGGGGTTCTCTTACCGGAGGGAAACTCACGCTTCGTAAAGTTATCATAATCCTTATGGTGCTTTTCGCTCTGGTTGCGGGAATATTGCTTATAGTGGCGTATGCCGTAAGCGTGGGGAGAGAAGTTTACATATCCGCAGGCGCTTTCGCTATCGGCGCAGGAGCTATGATCGTAGCTAAAAGAGCCGTTGCCGCAATAAACAGGAAAAAATAATCGCTAATACGGAGCGATTGAAATTTTATAAACTTACTTATAGCGTATTCCGTAAGCAAGCGAAAAGATTCCGAAAACTCGTTTACGCCCAAAATACGGAAAGCAATAGCACAATTTATTTATAAAAAAAGCCCCTGCGATCTTATAGATTGCGGGGGTTTCGTTAAGGTAATAAGTTTCGGAAGGATACTATATTATGCAAGATAAAACAAATGCAATGAGAATTTTGGACGCAAAAAAAATATCTTACGAAGTCCGCCGCTACGGCGACGGAAAGACCGCTTTGTCGGGATCGGAAGTAGCGTCGATTTTAGGTCTTAATCCCGATAAAGTTTTCAAAACACTGGTGACGGTAGGCGCGAGCAGAGCGCATTATGTATTTATGGTGCCGGTAGAAGCCGAACTCGATTTGAAAAAAGCGGCGAGTGCGGTAAAAGAAAAATCGGTGTCGATGATAGCCCAGAAGGAACTTTTACCGCTTACAGGCTACGTTCACGGAGGTTGTTCGCCCGTAGGTATGAAAAAGTCCTTTCCCACCGTCATACATTTTACCGCCGAAAACTTCGACACGATAGTATTCAGCGGCGGAAGAATAGGATTGCAGTTAGAAATGCCGTGTGCTTCTCTATCATTGGCGGTTAAATTGGAAAAAGCCGATATTATAAGATAGTTTTCCTTTTGTAAATTTCGTTTATAGCGGCGAAAACTATTGAAAAATATATATTTGCTTAATACAAATTCGCCCCAAATCCCCTTTTATCGACGATGGTATGGCTAAATTTTTATAAAACAAAAGTAATTGTCATTTTGTGCGGTATTGACTCGGTTAAATTCCGTTGCTATAATTGAAACATAAGGTTTTTGTCGAAATATAATGATATAAAGATTGCGACGAATTTCCCGAAATCGCCATTGTTTTTCGACGGAGCATTTAATGTAAATATTAGATTGAGGAGGATTTATCTATGAAAGAGGGTTGGACTACAAGATGGAAAGCGTTGTTTATATGGTTGAGCGGATATCTCAGCATAATAGCGTTTGC
>CALVNL010000028.1 GCA_944349655.1 uncultured Clostridia bacterium | reverse complement strand
TCGCCGGTTGCGGGGGCGTTGTATTCCATTACCGTAGGTAAAAGAATGGCGTTTGCCACCCCGTGGGGAGTGTCGTAAACGGCTCCGAGCGTGTGCGCCATGGAGTGGACTATCCCGAGACCTACGTTACTGAAGCCCATACCGGCTATATATTGTCCGAGAGCCATTCCTTCCCGTCCGTCTTTTTCTCCTGCGACGGCTTTGCGCAGACTGCGGGAGATTATCTCTATGGCTTTTAAGTGGAACATATCCGTCATTTCCCAGGCGCCTAAGGTGATATATCCTTCTATGGCGTGGGTGAGGGCGTCCATACCCGTGGCGGCGGTAAGTCCTTTGGGCATCGAGGACATCATATCGGGGTCGATAATTGCCACTACGGGTATGTCGTGTACGTCCACGCAGACGAACTTACGTTGTTTTTCCACGTCGGTTATGACGTAGTTTATGGTAACTTCCGCCGCAGTACCCGCAGTGGTGGGAACGGCGATTATCGGAACCGAAGGTTTTTCGGTGGGCGCCACCCCTTCCAAAGAACGCACGTCGGCAAAAGAGGGATTGGCGATGATTATTCCGATGGCTTTCGCCGTATCCATAGAAGAACCGCCTCCCACCGCGATGAGATAATCGGCTCCGCTTTCCTTGAATGCGGCAACGCCGCTTTGTACGTTTTCTATGGTGGGATTGGGTTTTATTTCCGAATAGATCTCGTAAGCAAGACCCGCTTCGTCCAGTACGTCGGTGACTTTTTTGGTCACGCCGAATTTTATAAGGTCGGGGTCGGAACAGAGGAAAGCTTTCTTAAATCCTCTCGCTTTGGCTTCTACGGCGATATTTTTGACAGCTCCGCTGCCGTGGTAACTCGTTTCGTTCAATATGATTCTGTTTGACATATTTTTTCTCCTTCAATGAAAATCCGACCTTATAAAGGTCCGTAATATAAATATAACACCGTTGGGAATTATTTTCAAGACGGCGAAAATCCCGTTGTTTCGGGAGAAGGAAATAGTTTTGTCGAAACCGGAGCGGAAAGGCGTTATTCCAACGTTTCGGAATAGCGGCAGCAGAAATCGATGAATTTTTCGGGGTCGAAACCGTCGTTTGCGAGGTTTTTCTGAATGATTATCCCGTCACAACAAAGCAAAATCGCCCAGGAGAGGAATTTCGCGTCCATTTTATCGGTGCGGGCGGCTATTAAGGTTTCCAGCAAAGCGGAAAACTCTCCGTAAAGGGCAAGGAAGCGTTCTCTTACGTTTGCGTTGCCGCTCATTGCCGCATAAAAAAGGCGGAGACGGTGGTCGTCGGTGGTGTTGTATTGCATTACGTATCCGACGAAACGGTGCAAGGAAGTGTCCTTGTCGGGATTGGACGCCCAGGCTGTGAGGGCTTTTTTCCGTTCCGAAAGCAGTCGGTCGGTCAAAGAAAGCAAAAGGTCGTCCTTGGTTTTGAAATAATAATACAAAGTGCCTTTCGAGACTCCCGCCGCATCCGCAATATCGGCAAGGGACAGGGTTTGCGCTTCGGAAATCAGCAGTTTTTCCGCACTTTCGAGGATTTTTTCCTTGACATTGTCGTTTCTTTTCGTCGCCATACCTGAATTTTAACATAAGACGGAAGTTTTCACAACGGTTTTCGACAAAACGGTTTATGTTCTTGAGTAAGCCTCTTCGTATAATATCAAAAAAAGCGTTTTCTCTGAAAAACGACGAAAAAATTTTTCCGTATTGACACCGTTTTTCGGCAAAGGTATAATTAAAGTGTGTCGGGCGTGCGACCGACAAAAGGATCGAGATGAATTTAGTTAAATTGAACAAAAAATTGAATATTCTCTACGGCGGAAAGGTAAAGGCGAGGGAAGAGGACGGCAAAAGGATATTGGAAGGAGAGCTTTCGGACTGGTCGGAAATAGTCGCCGCCTGTACTCTTGCGTCGGAAAGGTATTCGACCACCCACGTCGTCAACGACATTAAACTCACGGGGACGGAAATCCCTCGGACAAGACTGCCTCACGTTACCGACAAGACTCTGGAAGGGCGGAAGCCCGACGTCCTTATAATAGGGGGCGGCATAAGCGGAGCGTCGATAGCGAGGGAACTTACCCGTTGGAATATCGACGTCTTGCTGGTCGAGAAGGAAAGCGATCTTGCCTGCCACGCTTCGGGCAGAAACGACGGGGAAGTCCACCCCGGGATAGATCTCGGCAAAGGCAGTCTGAAACAGCGTTACGTCATAAGAGGCAACGCCATGTACGACCGCGTCTGCAAGGAACTGGACGTTCCCTTCAAGCGGAACGGTCAGTACGTCGGGTTTACCAAGGGATTTTTGAAACCGTTGGTTTATCTTTACGCCCTGCACCGCAAGAGTATCGGGGTAAAAGATACCGTCATTTTATCGAAAAAGGAACTTTTCAGAAGAGAACCCAACCTCAATCCGAATTTCAAATTCGCCCTGTTCAATCCTTCGGCAGGGTGCGTTTCTCCTTACAACCTCACCATAGCGTACGCCGAAAACGCCGTCAAAAACGGGGCGCAGGTATCCCTCCTCACCGCGGTTACGGGAATGGACGTGGAAGACGGGAAAATTCTCGCCGTGCATACCAACAGGGGGACGATTTATCCCAAAGTCGTGGTCAATGCGGCGGGCTGTTTTGCCGAAGAAGTGGCGGCTATGGCGAAAGACAGATTTTATTCCGTACATCCGAGGAGAGGGACCAATTCCATTCTGGACAAAAAGGCGGGTTTTTTGGTCAAGGGCATAGCAGGTATCAAAGGCGCCAAAGGCACCAAGAACACCAAAGGCGGCGGTATCCTCAACACCGTCCACGAAAATCTTTTGGTGGGACCCGACGCGATAGAAACCTTCGAAAGGGAAAATTTCGCCACCGAAAAAGAGAGTATAGAAAAGGTTTTCGCAAAACAGAAACAGACCGCTCCGACGTTGAGCGAAAGGGACATAATAACCTATTTCACGGGAGTGAGAAGCCCGACGTTCGAAGAAGATTTCGTCATCGAAAGGGGACGGAAAACTCGCAATCTTGTACATTGCGCGGGGATACAGTCGCCGGGACTTACCACCGCTCCGGCAGTAGCGGAGGACGTGGCGAAACTTTGCGTGGACATTCTGTCGGAAAAAGGGGCGGTTGCGGTCAACGACAGGTTCGACCCGATACGCAAAGGGATACCGCACCTTGCCGCAATGCCTATGAAAGAAAGGGAAGAATATATCCGTAAAAATCCCGATTACGGCGTCATCGTATGCAGGTGCGAGGAAGTGAGCAAGGGAGAGATACTCGACGCTCTGAAAAGTCCTATTTGCGTACCCACCGTGGACGGGATAAAACGCAGAGTGCGCCCGGGTATGGGCAGGTGCCAGGGAGGGTTCTGTCAGCCGCTCGTTACGAAGATAATTGCCGAATTTTTAAGGAAGGAGCTTTCCGAAGTCCGCAAGAACGAGGAAAATTCCGTGATAGTCTATTCTGAAACCAAAGGAAGGAAAGGCGAATGAAAAGTTACGACGTGGTGGTCATAGGGGGAGGACCGGCAGGACTCGCTTCTGCGCTCGCCGCAGAGAGGCACGGAGCCGAAACCTTGATTATAGAACGCGAAAACGCCCTCGGAGGGATACTGAAACAATGTATTCACGACGGTTTCGGGCTGGTGCGGTTTAAGGAAAAACTGTCGGGACCCGAGTATGCGGAACGGTTTACCGAGGAGCTGGAAGGTAAAAAAATCGACGTAAAACTTCTGTCTTTCGTGACGGAAATAAGAAAGAACGGGAAGTTTTATTTAAGCGTGGTGAGCCGAGAGGGGATAGAGGAGATCGAAGCCAAAGCCGTGGTGCTTGCCACGGGGTGTCGGGAGCGGACGGCAAAGCAGGTATCCATACACGGCACCCGCCCTGCCGGCGTTTTCACGGCGGGGACGGCGCAGCGGTACGTCAACATAGAAGGGTTTATGCCGACGAAGAGGTGCGTTATCTTAGGAAGCGGCGACATAGGGCTTATCATGGCTCGGCGCATAACGCTGGAAGGCGGCGTCGTTTTGGGCGTGTACGAAGCTAAAAGCACTCCGTCGGGACTGACCCGTAACATACATCAGTGTCTGTACGACTACGATATTCCCTTACATCTTTCCTCCACCGTGACCAGAGTTTTCGGCGAAGGCAGGCTGGAAGGGGTGGAAGTAGCCAAAGTGGATGAAAAAATGCGTCCTTTACCCGGGACGGAAGAAAGGATAGACTGCGACGCTCTTATCCTTTCGGTGGGACTTATCCCCGAAAACGAGCTTGCGGAAAAACTGTCGGTGTCGTCCGACCCCCGTTCCAAGGGAGCGACCTGCGACGGGCAGATGATGACCGACGTCGGCGGCGTTTTTACCTGCGGCAACGCAACCCACGTCAACGATTTGGTGGATTACGTTTCCGAAAGCGGAGAGATTGCAGGGAAAAACGCAGCTCTTTACGACGGGAAAAACGCAAAATACGCTTTCGTCCGTCCCGACGACAACCTTCTATACGTAGTGCCGCAGAGACTTAATCTGTCTGCGGACAATTCCGAAACCGTTATTTATTTCCGTTCCAAGGAAGTCCGCGGCAAAAGCGTCGTCACGGTAAAAGCCGACGGAAAGACGGTTTTGCAAAAGAAATATCCTTTTCTTCGTCCGCCGGAAATGGAAAGGATAAAGGCGGATTTTTCGAGTTTTCCGCTCAAGGAAAATTCCGTGGTGGAAATTACCGTGGAGGAGGGCTGAAAATGAGAGAACTGGTTTGTATAGTATGCCCCAACGGCTGCACCCTTTCGGTGGACGAACAGACCCTTGCGGTAACGGGCAACAAATGCCGCAAAGGGGTGGATTTTGCGGTGGCGGAACTGACTTGTCCGACCAGGACGATCTGTTCCACGGTAAAGACGGTTTTTCCCGAAGCCCCCGTCCTGCCCGTAAGAGTATCGAAAGAAATTCCCAAAGATAAAATTTTCGACGTAATGGCGGAGATAAATAAAGTTATCTTGGACAAGAGGTTATCCCGAGGGGAAACCGTCATCGGGAACGTCCTCGGACTGGGAGCCGACGTCATAGCGACGAGTTCGGTTCTGGTCAAAAAAAGCTGAAAAGCCGTTTTCCGTTTTCGGAGGGAATATTATGGAAGAAAGAGTGGTTCTGACTTTCGACATAGGCACTCAGAGTATGAGGGGAATGTTCGTGGACTGCAAGGGGAACATTCTGGACTTCGAGCAGATAAGGTACGAAAAACCGTATTTTTCCGTGAATCCCGGCTGGGCGGAGCAGAGTGCGGATTTTTATTACCACACTCTGTGTAAAATTTCCGCAACGCTGATAGGGCGCAGTCCCGAGCTTTCTGCGCGGACAATGGCTGTCACGCTCACCACCGTCAGGGATACCGTGGTCTGTATGGACAAGGAGGGAAAACCTTTACGGGACGCCATACTCTGGCTGGACAAGAGGGAAGCCGAAAACGTTAAGCCTTTACCGAAGTATATGGTCGCCGTTTTCCGTGCGGCGGGCGTGCTGGAAACCGTCCTTATGCAACAGAAACAGTCGGTCTGCAACTGGATAATGGACAAGGAACCCGACGTCTGGGCAAAAACCGACAAATACGTTATGCTGAGTTCTTATCTGAATTTTCGCCTTACGGGAGAATTGAAAGACACCGATTCCAATCAGGTGGGGCACGTTCCTTTTGATTACAAAAACCGCCGTTGGATGAAAGAAAGAGGACTTACCCGCTGTATGTACGACGTACCTGCGGAAAAACTTTGTCCCTTGATAAAATCGGGAGAGGAGATAGGCAGGATAACGGGCAAAGCGAGCAAAGACTCCGCCATTCCCGAAGGGTTACCGTTGATCGCCACGGGGTCGGACAAGGCTTGCGAGACCCTCGGACTGTCGGTAACCGACAAAGACAAGGCGGCTTTGTCGTTCGGGACGACGGCGACGGTGCATTTCGCTACCGACCGTTATTTCGAACCCGTACGTTTCGTGCCGTGTTATCCCGCCGTTCCGAAACACCTTTTCAATCCCGAAGTGCAGATATACCGAGGGTACTGGATGCTTTCCTGGTTCAAGAAGGAATTTGCCGCAAAGGAATGTGAGGAAGCGGACAGGACGGGCGTCAGCGCCGAAAGTTTACTCAATAAGCACCTCAGGGAAATTCCCGCAGGAAGCGAAGGGCTTATTTTGCAACCGTACTGGACTCCGGGGGTGGTCAACCCGTCGGCGAAAGGGGCGATAATAGGGTTTTCCGACGTTCATACCAGAGCGCACGTTTACAGAGCCATCATCGAAGGGATAGGTTTCGGACTGATGGACGGAATGTATTCTATGGAAAAACGGGGAAAACAAAAGATAAAAACCGTTTTCGTGGCGGGCGGCGGCAGTCAGTCGGAGGAAATTTGTCAGATAACCGCAAATATGTTCGGACTGCCCGTGAAGAGGATACAGACCCACGAAGCGGCGGGGCTGGGGTCGGCGATGGTGGCGTTCGTGGCAAAAGGCGTTTACGCCGATTACGGCGAAGCGACGAAAAATATGGTCAGGGTCAGGGACACCTTCCTGCCCGACGAAAAAGAACACCGTCTTTACGAGGAACTCTACCGTAACGTCTATTGCGGACTTTACGGCAGGTTGGAACCGTTGTATAAAAAAATCAAAAAAATAATTTCCGCAAGGAGGTACAGATAATGAGCGTAAAACCGTATAAAGGCTTCGAGCCGAAATGGATAAAGGAACCCGCCCCCAAGGACAGCTACCGTTCCATATTCCGTTGGGGAGATCCCGATTTCGTAAAATATCCCAAAGAGTCCCTTTATAAAATGATGAAGGACGTGTTCAAGATGACGGACGAAGATTTTTCGCATTACGAAGGGGACACGGGATTTGAAAAAGTCGTCCTAGACAAGCCCTCTCTTATGGAGGAAAAACACATAGAGGCGTTCCGCAAAATAGTGGGTGCGGACAACGTGTCCACCGCCGATTACGACAGGCTGAGCGTAGCTTACGGCAAGACGGGGTACGACGCGCTGAGGCTGAGGGAACGCAGGATAGACAGTCTGCCCGACGTGGTGCTTTATCCGTCGGACAAGGAAGAGATAAAGGCGATAGTGGACTATTGCGTGGCGAACAAAATTCCTCTCTACGTTTACGGGGGAGGTTCGTCGGTCACGATGGGGGTGGAACCCGTCAAGGGCGGCGTTTCGCTGGATATGAGGAGAAACTTCAATAAAGTCATCGCTTTCAACGAAATCGATCAGACCATAACCGTTCAGGCGGGAATGAGCGGACCCAAGTTAGAGGAGACCCTCAACGACGCCGTAAAACTTTTCAACGCCAAAAGAGCCTACACCTGCGGTCATTTCCCGCAGTCGTTCGAATATTCCTCGGTAGGGGGGTGGGTGGTCACCAGAGGAGCGGGACAGAACTCCACCTATTACGGAAAAATCGAAGACATAGTGCTTTCGCAGGAATACGCCACGCCCATAGGCGTCATCAAGACTTCGCATTATCCGAGGGAAGCCACGGGTCCGTCGCTCAATCAGATAATGATGGGCGGAGAGGGAACGTTCGGGGTGCTTACCGAAGTCACGCTGAGAGTTTTCCGCTATATGCCCGAGAACAGGAAACGGTTTTCCTTTATCTTCAAGACCTGGGAAGAAGCCATGGAAGCGGCGAGGGAAATGATGCAGTGCGAATGCGGATTTTCTTCGGTATTCCGTCTTTCCGACCAGGAAGAGACCTCCCTTATGCTCAAACTCTACAACGTGGACGACACGCCTCTGGGGAAACTTCTGGAAAAATTCGGATATAAGGATATGGAAAGGTGTCTTTTCCTCGGATTTACCGACGGGGAGAAAGGTTTTTCCAAGAACGTCGCCAAAAACATCAAAAAAATCGCCCGTCGTTACGGCGGAATGAGCCTTACCGGGTATGTCTGCCGTTCTTGGGAGAAAGGGCGTTTCAACGACCCGTATCTCAGGGACACCATGCTGGACTTCGGCGTGATAACCGACACCATGGAGTGTTCGGTCAACTGGTCCAATATGGAACAGGTGCATCTGGACGTGAGAAAGGTCTGCAAAGCTCTGCCCAACACCGTAGTCACCACGCATATGTCGCACTGTTATCCGCAGGGAGCCAATCTCTATTTCATATTCATAACCCGTATGTCCGACGCCGACGAATTCAAAGCCTACCACGCCACCATTCTCGACGCCATACAGAAATCGGGAGCGGCGATGAGCCACCACCACGGTATCGGAAAAATGTTCGGTCCGTGGCTGGAAGGATCGCTCGGCAGGAAGGAATACGGCGTATTCAAGGCGTTGAAAAACTATTTCGACCCCGATTATCTGATGAACCCCGGCGGAACGCTCGGACTGGACACGGAAGAGGACGAGAAGAAATTTTTACGGGACGATATAAAATAATTCTTTCCGTCCGAAAACTTTTTCAAATAACGCCGCCGTCCTCCGACGACGGCGTTTTCGTTCGGAAAAGAAAATGCGGCAATTTAATTTTTTTCTTCGGAAACAGTAGCAATTTTTTATACTTTGAGTTAAAATATAGCAATATCGGAATATGTTATATTCCGAATGAAAGGAAAAGGAAAAACGGAGCGGAAAATGCTGGCAAAACTCTTTATCAAGGATTATAAAAACGTAAACGAACCCAAGGTGCGGAACGCTTACGGAATACTTGCCACGGTGGTGGGGCTTATCTGCAACTCGATATTGTGTGCGGCGAAGATTGCGGTGGGGCTCTTGTTCAAGAGCATGGCTATCCTCGCCGACGGACTCAACAACTTCACCGACGCCGGCAGCAGCGTGGTCAGTATGCTCGGCTTTCGTTGGGCCAACAAACCCGCCGACAAGGAACATCCTTTCGGACACGCCCGTTACGAATACATAACCGGACTTATCATAGCCTTCATCGTACTGTTTTTGGGGTTCGAACTCATAGTTTCGTCGGTGGAAAAAATCACGGCAGGAGAAAAGACCGTAGCCACCGTCATAATGATGGCGGTACTCGCCTTTTCCGTCGTGGTAAAATTCGGAATGTTCTTTTATTACCGTTCGGTCTCCCGAAAAATCGGTTCGGGGAGCCTGAAAGCGGCGGGAGCGGACAGCCTGAACGATTGTATTTCCACGATAGCCATTCTTGTCTGCACCGTTGTAACCTACTTTACCGAGGTGGAACTGGACGGATACGTAGGTATAGCGGTGGCGTTGTTTATCGTATTCAACGGTATCAAACTGATAAAGGAAACGATGAGTCCTTTACTCGGAGAAAAGCCCTCTTCTTCTCTCGTCAAAAAAATCTCCGAAGAGATCTGCGCATACGACGGGGTGAAAGGGATACACGATCTTATAGTGCATAATTACGGACCAAACAGATATTTCGCTTCCGTGCACGTGGAAGTGGACGCCAGGACCGACGTGTTGGAAAGTCACGAACTGGCAGATACGATAGAGAGGGAATTTCTGGAAAAAGGAATTAACCTCGTCATACACATGGACCCCGTCATAATGGACGACGAAAGGGTGAACGCCTTAAAGCAAATCGCCGTCGACGCGTTGAAGAATATAGACGAAAGTCTTACGTTGCACGACTTCAGAGTGGTGTGGGGAGAAAACCGCAAGAACCTCATTTTCGACGTGGTCGCCCCGTACGGCTTTCGGCTCGACGACAAGGAACTGGTGGCTATGCTCGACGAAAAAATAAAAGAAACCGACCCTGCGGCATATCCCGTTATCAGCGTGGACAAGGATTTTGCCGGAAGATAAGAAAGACGAAAAGCGAAGGACAGATGAAAACCGATAAAAAAATCATTTACGCCGTTCAAAGGATCCGCACCCCGAAACTGGATATGTTTTTCAGGGTGTTTACGCATATCGCCGAATACGGCATAGCGTGGATGGTGACGGCGGCAATTTGTTTTCTGTTTGCCGAGACCCGTCTTCTCGGGATGCAATTAGGCGTTGCGCTTTTCCTTTGCGTGGTGATAGGCGAGGTTTTCATAAAACCTTCGGTAAGGCGGAAACGCCCCTTCGTAAACGACCCGTCGGTAAAGGTGGTAGTCCATAAACCTAAGGATTTTTCCTGTCCGTCGGGGCATAGCAGCAGTTGTTTTGCCTGCGCGACGGTTTTTCTTTTCTTCGACTGGAGGATAGCCGTTCCTCTTTATCTTTTCGCCTGCGCCATAGCTTTCAGCAGGGTGTATCTGTTCGTCCATTATCCTTCCGACGTTTTAGGCGGAGCGATCCTCGGATTTTTCTGCGGACTCGTAGCCTATTTCGCCTGCGCCTATTTCGTGGGCATTTACGGACAGCTCGAGCCTTTCGGCTGGGAAGGGTTTTCCTTTTTACCGTTACAAGGCGAGGAGATTTTTTCCTCGGCAGAAATATTTTTTGAAAATTTTTCGTTTTCGGTGTAACCTTTTTCCCGTCTTTGCGTTTTATTAGCGAGAGGCTAAGATGAAAAAGGACGTTTTGGAAGAACTTTTCAGAGAAAATTACAACGGAGCGGTACTGTACGTTTATTCGTTGTGCAAGGACTACGCATTAAGCGAAGACGTCGTAAGCACGGCTTTTTTCAAGACCTTTTCGGTCTGGGAAGAGGGCGGTTCCTTCAAAAGTTTTCTCTTCAAGGTCTGCAAAAACGAACTTTTCGACCACTACCGTAAAAGAAAAAGGCTGGTAAGACTCACTGCCGACATTCCCGACGGGACGGACGCGGCGGAAAGGCTCATTGCCGACGAGGAATACCGTTCCCTTTTCCGGGCGCTGGAGCTTCTGAAAGAAGAATACAGGGAAGTAATAACGCTATTCTATTTCGAAGATCTCAGCGTGGCGGAGATAGCCCGTATCACCGAAAAATCGCCCGATAACGTAAAGGTTACCCTTTTCCGTGCGAGGCAGAAATTAAAATCTATATTGGAGGACGAAAAATGAAATTCGAAGAATTGTACGAAAAGTATCTGCAAGGGAATTGCACAGAAGAGGAAAAGATTTTCGTGGAAGGCGAGATCGCTCGGGCAAGGGCGGTAAACGAACGGTTGCTTTCTGCGCACAAAGAGGAAGTCATCCGACCTGCCGACAACAAGAAGGTCAAGAAAGCCAAAAAGAAATTCAGTCTCAAAATGGCTATGACCGCGGCGGTGGTGACGCTTGCCGTATTGGTGGTGGTCTGCGGAGCCGTCCTCGGAGGAGTTTTCGGAACGGCAGCCACGGCCGCCAAAGACGGCGTAAAAATCAGCGCCGAGGAAGGTAAGCAAATCGCCATAGATTACGCTTTCGAGTTCCTTAGCGAAAACTATTACAATTTCGAAGGTTCCAAAGACAAGGCAATAGTCAAGGATTTCGAAAAGGATTTCGAGATAACTTCCAAGCTCAAGAACAGTTATTACGCCTATTCCTACGAATTGCTATTCGGCAGAACGGAGGTGGAGGTTATGGTAAATTCCCGCACCGGAGAGTGCAGAATCACCGACGTGGACTGATAGGGCGAATTGCCCCGATTGCTTGAAAAACAGGGCGAATTTGTCCGATTGACGCCGGCGGCGGAAAGGAGAAAAATATAAATTTTCGCCGCTTTTCGGCAAAAACCGTTGACAAAACGTTGCTTTTCGGATTAGAATAGGACGGGTTAAAAAATAAATTTTTTCGAGGACTCGGGAATAAAATGAAAGTACAGGGTATTGACGAATTTGCCGCCGAAGTTAAAAATCGCTTCGAAACCGAAGCGGTCACCGCCGTCAAGAATGCGCTTTGCCTGCAATATCCGTTCAGCGATATGTTGCGCATTATCTGTATTTACATCAAACACACCAAGGATTCTCTCGTGAACGAGGAAGCCTTCGTTGCCGACGGAGCCGAACTCGGTCTGGTGACGGTTGTGGAAGAATTGCAGTCCATTCTGTCCGCCCTCGAATTGCACGATTATACCGAAAATTAACCTGTTTTTTCCCCCTCCGCCTTGCGGTAAAATTGCATAAGAATAAAAAATTGTTGCAAATTTGCCTTTTCGGAAGTATAATATTTTTATTACGGAGGAAAGTAATGAATATAATCGACATAGGAACCATAATCGCTTTGATAGTGTTGGTGTTGCTGGGCTTCGTTCTGGGGTTCGGACGGTCTTTGCGAGTGTTCACGAAAGGGGTTGTGGGGGTTATAATTTCCGTTTTCGTCTGCGCAAGTTTCGGCGGAATGATTATAGGTATCGACGTAGTGGGCGAAAAACTTGCCGAACTCAACGCCTTCTTTACCTCCAAAGCCGAGTTTTTAGGCACTATTCATCTGGAAACGGTGGTTTTCTATATCGTTATGTTCCTGGTGGTGCAGATCCTCAGAATAATTACCGTTAAATTCATATCGGGCATTTTCGAAGCCGACAACGCCGTCATGAAAGGCGTCAACAAGTTCCTCGGGATGATTTTCGTTCCGGCGATAATGTGTCTGTTTCTGTTGCTGGTCTTTGCGGTGTTCGCCTTATTCGAAGATACGACTTTCGTTGCGAATATGCTGAACGATATGGAAGGGACTTTCCTTCTGAAACTATACCAAAACAACCCGATAGTTCTGACGGTCTGATATATGAATATACCTTCAAGGGCCGCTAAGGCGGCCTTTTTTTATTAAAGGAGAAGGAATGAGCGGAGAAAGATTTTCACGTACCGAAGCGTTGGTGGGGGATCTGTCGCCTTTACGCAAGGCTGCGGTCATCGTTTTCGGACTCGGGGGAGTGGGCGGACATTGCGCCGAGACGCTCGCCCGTTGCGGCGTGGGGAAAATAACTCTTTGCGACGGGGACGTCGTGGATATAACCAACATAAACCGTCAGATAGTGGCGTTGCAGTCCACTCTCGGCAGAAACAAGGCGTCCGTCATGGCGGAACGGATAAAGGACATCAACCCCGACTGCGAGGTGGTAACGGCGGAATTTTTCCTTGAAAGCGACAACGTAAAGGACTTTGAACTGTCGGGCTACGATTACGTAGCCGACTGTATAGACGACGTTTCGGCGAAAATCGCCCTTATTTCCGAAGCCAAGGAATGCGGAGTGCCCGTCATAAGCTGTATGGGAGCCGGAAACAAATTCGGGACGGAATATAAAGTCGCCGACATAAACAAAACTTCGGTCTGTCCTCTTGCGAGAGTTATGAGAAGGGAACTCAAAAAAAGGAATATAACCTCCGTAAAAGCGGTTTTTTCCGAAGAAGAACCCGTCTTGAGGAGCAGGATACCCGCAAGTATCGCTTTTTCCACGGCGGCGGCCGGATTGAAGACCGCGGCGGAAATTATAAAAGATTTACTTAACAAGGAGCAAAAATGAAAAAACCCGGGTTTTCCGTAGAAGTATTCCCTCCGAAAATCAACGACGGAATAGAAGTTATTTACCGACCTTTAGACGGCATAGCCGCACTTTCTCCCGATTACATAAGCGTGACGTATTCGGCGGGCGGAAGCGCCAAAGGTCTGACGCTCGAAGTGTGCGAGTTCATTAAAAAGGTCCACGGGATAGAGAGCGTGGCGCACCTTACCTGCGCCAACAGTTCGGCGTCTTACATCGACGACTACCTCGACAAACTTCATTACGCGGGGATAGATTACGTTCTGGCGTTACGCGGAGACTTTGCCGACGAAAATCAGCTGTCCGACTACCGTTACGCAAGCGACCTTATAAGGGATATAAAAAACAAAGGAGCGCAACATATATTTGCGGCGTGTTATCCCGAAGGGCACAAGGACAGTCCCTCTTTCGATATGGATATCCGCATTATGAAACTCAAGGAAGATCTCGGAGCCGAACATTTCATAAGCCAGCTGTTTTTCGACGAAGCCGACTTTTTCAGAATGACCGAAAAAGCCCGCTCGCAGGGGGTGAAAAGCGATATAGTCGCAGGAATAATGCCCGTCACCAACGCAAAACAGATAGTCCGCATGGTGCAGCTTTCGGGGGCGAAGATACCCGAAAATCTTTCCAGACTTATCGCAAAGTACGAGTACGACCCGAAGGGGCTTTACGAAGCGGGGATAGAGTTTTCGATAAACCAATCCGTGAAACTTCTGGAAGGGGGCGCAGACGGATTGCATCTTTACGCAATGAACAACGCGTTGGTTGCTCAAAAATATTACGAAGGAGTCAGAGTTTCCCTCGGAAGATGAATATAAGAGAAATAGCCCTCTATCTGAAAATCAAAGGCGAACCCGACGAGGAGACCGTTGCTTTGATAAAGGAAGTTTACCCTTCCTGCGCCGCCGTGCCTTACCGCTGCCGCGCGGTTTATTTTCCCATTGAAAAGACGGAAAAAGGATTTAAGCTGACGGGAACGGACGTGAAACTCGAAGGGCGTCTTGCGTCGAGACATTTCGACGGGTGCGAGGGAGTTTACCTTTTCTGCGGCACGCTCGGAATGGAAAGCGAAAGAAAACTTCGGGAGATATTTTCCCTTTCTCCCAAAAAAGCGGTGGTACTCGACGCATGCTTCAGCGAATATCTGGAAAGGAAACTGGACGAAACCGAAAATTCGCTCTCGTCCGACGGAAGAACGCTCACTTCCCGTATAAGCTACGGCTACGGGGATCTGGACATAGCCGTGCAGAAAAAACTTTACGATCTGCTCGAAGCCCGTAAAGCGGGGATATATATTAACGAAAGTTTTATGTTGACGCCCAACAAGTCGGTGATTGCGATCGCGGGCGTAAGGAGTAAGAATTGAATTTTTGCGAATTTCTCGATAAAGGCAGAGTTTACCTCGACGGCGGAACGGGGACGGAACTTATAAAGAGAGGATTTGTTTCGGCGACGGAGAACCTCAACGTGACCGACCCCGACGTTCTGACGGAAATCCACTCCTCCTACGTCAAGGCGGGAAGCGACGTCGTCTACGCCAACACCTTTAACTGCAACAGGAAAAAAGCCGACAAGACCTATCCTCTTTCCGAGCTTATAAAAGGCGCGGCAAAAGCGGCGAGGAAAGCCAACCCCAAGTACGTTTTGTACGACTGCGGTCCGATAGGGGAACTGATGGAACCCAACGGCAGACTGACTTTCGAGGACGCCTACGCCATCTTCGCCGAACAAGCGAAAATCGCCGAAGAAGTCGGGTTCGACGGAGCGGTCATAGAAACAATGACCGACCTCAAAGAACTCCGTTGCGCGCTCCTTGCCTTCAAGGAAAACTCCCGTCTGCCGATAATTTGTTCCATGAGTTTCGACGAAGGGGGCAGAACCTTCCTCGGCACCGAAGTCCGCTGTTTCGGACTGTGCGCACAAAGCCTCGGGGCGGTTGCCGTCGGCATCAACTGCGGCACGGGTCCCGACGTTATGGCGGAAAATCTTAAATTGCTTAAAGAAGTGGTTTCGGTACCCGTATTCGCTAAACCGAACGCCGGAATGCCGATTTTCAAGGACGGAAAGACTTTTTACGATATGGATAAGGAGACTTTTGCCCGTCATCTTAAAGCAATAGCCGAAAGCGGAATCGAGATTTTGGGCGGCTGTTGCGGCACCGACCCGTCTTTTATCGAAGCGGCGGTCAAAGCGACCTCGGGCGTTCCGGTAAGGAAAAACAAAGCCTTTTTCGACGGGTTGTGTTCCTTTGCCAAACTCGTGCCGTTCGGGGAAAGGACGGTGATCATCGGAGAAAAAATAAACCCCACCAACCGACCGTTACTCAAACAGGCGTTGCGGGACGGGGACGCAGGGTATGTGCTTTCCCTTTGTTCGGAGCAGAGCGAACAGGGCGCCGACGTACTCGACTACAACGTGGGACTTCCCGGCGTGGAAGAAAAGACCCTTCTTCCGAAGATGATAACCGCCACGCAGGACGTGCACGCTTTACCCGTTTGTATCGACACCTCCAAACCCGAGGCGTTGGAAAATTCGCTCAGGATTACCGACGGGGTGGCGCTTATAAATTCCGTGAACGGAAAAAAGGAAAGTATGGAAAAGGTATTTCCTCTCGCCGTCCGTTACGGAGCGTACGTCATAGCCCTTTGCCTGGACGAAAACGGAATAGCGCCCACGGCGGAAGCACGGCTCGAAGTCGCCGACAAGATAGCGGCTACCGCCGTAAAAAGCGGACTGGACGTGGGAAGGATACTTTTCGATCCGCTTACCATGGCTTTGAGCGTAAATTCCGACAACGGAAAAATTCTTCTGGAAATTCTCGACGGGTTGGCAAAAAGGGGATACAAGACCGTCCTCGGTCTTAGCAATATAAGTTTCGGACTGCCCGCGCGCAACAAGCTCAACGGGGCGTTATACCGTATTATTAAGGAAAGGAAGGTAACCGCGGTCATAGTCAATCCCGCATTGGAAGAAAACTCCGACCCTGCGGCGGTTGCTCTTTTGCAAGGAAAAGACGACAAGTGCGAAAGGTATATTTCCGAAAACGCCGGCGTAGAAAGCGTTAGTTTGCCCGAAAGGGGATTTCTTACGTTGAAGGAATGCGTTTCGAGAGGGTTGACCAAGGAAGCGTTAGCGAAACTTGAAGAAGTTCTGACCCCCGACAACGCCGACGAAATAATGAACGGCGAAATAATCGCAGGACTAAACGAACTCGGGGACAGATACGCCGCAGGAAAGGTATTTTTGCCCGGACTTATCGCCGGGAGCGA
>CALVNL010000027.1 GCA_944349655.1 uncultured Clostridia bacterium | reverse complement strand
TAATTATATTCGCCGAAAAAAGTCGTTGTTCCTTTGCCATAATAGCCGAAAAACTATGTTCTCAGGAAACCGAAAGAAAAAACGCCCCGAAAGGGCGTTTCCGTTGTTTTCTTGTAAAAATCCCCTCAGCCGAGGTAGATTTTCGTGGAAGGGACCTCCCCTGCCATTATGTCCGATATGCGATATTTGCTGTTGGCTATAAAAACGGTGGTGCCTTGTTTTGCCGGTTCCTTGATAAATTCCAATTTGGCTCTCGCTCCGTTTGCCCCCTTGCGGCTGGCTCCGTCGCAATAATTCTGGAAATGCTCTATATTCTCCACCAATTCGTAAACGTCTTTTCCTCTGATTTCCCTGACCAGAGTAGTGTCGTCGTCTTTGTTTGTATATATCCCGTCCACGCCCGTCATTATAAGCAAATATTTCGGACGGACCAGACACGCTATCTGACTTGCCGTTTCGTCGTTGTCCACGCATTCCACTACGTTTTTCCCTGCCGAGCGAAGGGCGTTGATTTCCATATTGCGGACTTCTTCTTCGCTTACGGGATCGTTATAGTTGATTATCGGAACGGCGTTCTGAGAAGGACAACGCAAAAGCATTTTTTTCAGATGTTCTTTTTTGGCAGGGTCGTTGAAATGATTGTGTTCCACCAGTATCTGTCTTAAACAATACCTGCTGTCCATATACTGGCGGTAGTTTGCCATAAGGATACTCTGCCCCTGCGCGGCATAGTCGGCTTTCACTTCCTCGGTATTTCCGATAAGTTCTTTCCCCGTCCTCTTTATGTAGTCCAGTCTGCCTATCTCGGTAGCTCCGCTGGTTATCCATACGATACCTGGCTTGAGATAACGGCTTATGCGGGAAATTATATTATAATCGATATCGTCGTGCTCCTTGTTGATAAGAGCCATGCTCCCGACTTTTCCCACCAGTTCTATATCGAAATTACCCATTTTGTCTCTCCAGTAAAAATTCTATTCCCTTGACGTAACTCTCTTTCCCGAAACCTGCGAAAGTGGCTTTACAAACTTCGGTAAGAAAGGAAACTTTCCGAAAGTCCTCTCTTTTGGATATATCCGAAAGATGAACTTCCACGCAAGGTAAACTTTCTCTCCCTTCGATTGCGTCTCTTATCGCTATAGAATAATGCGTATAAGCGCCCGCATTAAGTACCGCGCCGTCGGCGTCGGTAGTCTGAAGTTTGTCGATAATCGCTCCTTCGTGGTTACTCTGGAAAAACTCCAGTTCCGTTTCGGGAAACTTTTTCTTCAGCCATTCGTTTATTTCTTCCAACGTCTCGGTGCCGTAAATCTCTCTTTTTCTCGTCCCCAACATATTCAGATTGGGTCCGTTCAATACCAGTATCTTCATTTTCGGAAAAAAGCCCTCTTTACCGAAAGGACACCCTGAGGTGTCCTTCGGAAATAATATCTTATTACAGTCCGAGATCTTTCAACAAGGACTTCAGTTTCTTTTCGTTCTTGACTGCGTGGTTAAGAGCGTCTTCGGAAGAGTACTTAGCCGTCCATTCGCTGTAAACCTTGTTGGCTACGTTGGTTTCCAAAGCGTCCTTGATGGAATCGGCAAATACCGTTCCGTCCAGGTCTAAAGCGAAATTAACGCCCAAGCCGTTGTTATCGGTAAGGTTAATTCTGTAGAACGGAGCGAAACTTATGGTCTCGATATGCATTCCGTAGCTGGTAAAGGCGTATTCGCTGACGTAGGAAGAGTTGTTGGGATTGACGCCGTCGGCGAGGAGTTTAAGATAGAGGTCGATGGCCATATTCGGGAAATCGTCTCCGTCGTAAGAATGTTCTATATCGCCCATCGCCACGAAATATCCGGTAGAACTCGTCATCGAACCGCTGTCGTCGTTGAAGTAGGTCATATATTCCTTGAACACTTCGAAGGGATTTTCACTTGCCGCCATAGCTTCTTTCAGTTCGGCGACTACGTCCAGTACGCTGAACTCGGCAATGGTCCCGTCTTCGTTCACGAAGAAAGCGTCGGCTAAAGTCGTTCCTTCCTCTTCCGCCGTTGCAAAATCCAGTTTGCTCTTATTTGTCTTGAGATAATTAAGATATTCGGTCTTTATCTCTTTAATCAAATCCTCGTCGCTCTGGTCGTGCAGTCTGTCGTCGTTAGCCATTAGCGCGTTGAGATTTTCGTCCCACTTGAACAGAATGTGCGAAATATAGAACATATTGATCGTCACGCTTCCGTCTGCGTTTTCGGTGGCATAATTGTAAGTCGAGCCGTTATACTCGAAACTTTCGCTGAGCAAAGCGTCTATCGGAACATAATAAGCAGTGGAAAGGTCTGTTTTTATGGTCTCGGCGAATTTCTTGACCTGTTCTTCTGCGGAAAGAATATCGTATTCTTCTTTCTGTTTGTTTACGAGTATATTGTATTGTTCTTCGATCTGAGCGTCGGTAACGGGACTTTCCGTCAAAGCTGCGCGTTTAAGTTCGTGCTGAACGGCGCTGAGCACGGCGCTTTCGAAAGCCGAAAGATAATAGTAACCCAAAGTATTGTAAGGATCGTCGGCAACCGTCGCGTCGAAGCCTATATACATATTCTTTTTCTCTTCGCGGAACTGACGGTAAGCGTCTTTCTCTGCGTCGCTTGCGTAGGTTGTGTAAGTGTGTTTGAAGATCTGACCTTCGTCGGCGATTTTCTGAAGTTCCTCGCTGAGTTCTCCGCTGAAAGACGCGTAACGGTATTTTACGTCGCCTTCGTTGAGTATGGTAGCGTCGTCACGGGTATCTTCTTCCTCTTTTTCGCTGTAAGCGGTACGAGGCGTTACCAGCGTAAAGCTCGCTTCGGCGGTGTGAGTTTTGTAGGTGTCCTCTCCGTCTTCGTCTTTAACGGGTTCCTCGTAAGTCACTTTGCAGATTTTAGCGGTAATATAATTGGAAACAAACTCCGCTTCCTCGTCCACTTCGGTGGTGACAGCCGTGGAGGAAATCGGCAGATAAACCGTCCTTTCTTCGCTGCCTTTGGTAAGGTCTATTTTAAGATAAATCTGTTTGTAATCGGTTTCGGGCTGAGTGGTGGTCTCTCCGGTGGAAGAATCGGTACTGGTCAGACTTGCGTCGTAAATGAAGCTGTCCTGATAAAGTCCTGCGACATACTCCTCTCCGTCGAGGTGGTAGATAGCCACTCCTTCTTCCTTTACCGAATAACCTTCGGCATATAGAGCGGCAAGCTCTTCTCTTGCCGAACTTACCAGAAGTTCTCTTTGTTCGGTTTCGTATTCCTCTACGTAGGTATCGATACTTTCAACGAAACTTTCGTTGGTGGACGCTATTGCGGAATATCTTTCGGCGATCGTCAAGACGCCTTCGGGAGTAAGACGGGTGTCGTAAATACTCTTGTATTCGGCGGTGTCTTTATATAAAACCCCTTTACGGTTATCCAAACTCAAAAGATAGACCATACCGTTCAAAACGTTGTATTTCTGACTGATGAGAGCGTCCAATCCCTGTTCTACCAGTGACTTTGCGTCGTAACTCATACCGTACTGGCTGTAAAGGTTGATTATATAGTTGACGTAACTTATCAATTCGTTACGGGTGACCGTAAGGGAAAGGTTCTGTCCGTCGTAATCCATACTGACCGTCGCCATAACTTCGTTGGCTTTCCGTTCCTCGTTAACTTTGATGAAAGTGCAACCGGTAAGCATGGACACGCAAAGCAACGCCACAAGCAACACTAACGCAACAATTTTTTTCTTCATATCTTCTCCTTAATCGAAAAGGTAAAATTCCGTATAAGTGATTATACACTAAATTATTTCCGAAATCAAGTATTTATATATATAATAGATATTACTCTTCCCCCGCAAGAACGCTCAGAAAACCTAAAACCGCCCTGATACGGTTATCGCCGTCAAGGTGGGACGCGTCGAAAACCACTACGGGGGTATTTGTGGGAGAAAGTACCGCGTAACGGGAATATTTTTCCATCGCTACCGACATTTTTTCGTCGGTAAGACATCTGTTGTCGCTAAAATACAATCCCGTACCTTTTTCCCCGATAACCACGCGGTTTATTCCCGTACGGAGGGCAAGATTTTTGATAACCGCCACCCGTATGACGGTACGGACGGCTTTCGGAGGCGGTCCGTAATTTTTCTTGAGGTAATCGTAATAATCCTGTCCTTCCCGTCTGGAGGCAAGCACGCTGACCTTTTTGTAGAAAGTTACCCTTGCCCTTTCGTCGGGAATGTAGCTGTCGTCCAAAGCGTAGTCGCCTTCCACTTTGATATCGACTTCTCTGACTTCTTCCGGATTTATTCCCCGTGCTTCGTCCACCCCTTCCTTTATGAGCTTAAGGTACATTTCGTACCCGACTTTTTCCATTTGTCCGTGCTGTTCCCGTCCGAGAATATTGCCTGCGCCTCTTATTTCGAGATCTCTCATAGCTATTCTGAACCCGCTCCCCAAATCGGTATTGTCCATAAGCGCGTTGAGTCTGTCCATAGCGTTTTTTGTCAGAACTTTTCCTTCCTGCACGGTAAAATAAGCATAGGACTGAACGTCGCTTCGACCTACCCTGCCCCTTAACTGGTAGGCTTGGGACAAACCGAGTGCGTCCGAGTCGATGACAAAAAGCGTATTGGCGTTGGGCAGGTCTATGCCGTTTTCGATTATCGTGGTGGATATAAGAACCTGCGCCTTGTTTTCGTAAAAATCTCTTATCCTGTCTTCCAGGACGTTTTCTTCCATCTGCCCGTGAGCGTAAATTATATTTACTTCGGGAGGTAAAAGTTCCTTGACGTGTTTATAGAAATTTTCTATGGTGCGGACTTTGTTATACAGGATAAATACCTGTCCTCCTCGGGAAAGTTCCTTGTTTGCGGCGTCTTTTAAGAGGTTGTCGCTATATTCGGTGACGTAGGTTTCCACGGGAAGACGGTTCCGCGGAGGCATTTCCAGGGTGGAAATATCCCTTATCCCCGACAACGCCATATGCAAAGTCCGAGGTATGGGAGTTGCCGACAAACTGAGAATATTGACGTTTTCGTTACAGGACTTTATAAGTTCCTTGTGTTCCACCCCGAAACGCTGTTCCTCGTCCAGAACGAGCAACCCCAGATCGTGAAACTTCACGTCCTTAGACAAAAGTCTGTGAGTGGCGACTATGACGGAATTCTCGCCTTTAGCCGTCCTTTCGAGAACTTTTTTTATTTCGGAAGCGGAAACGAATCGGCTCAAAAGGTCTACTTTTATTCCGAATTTTGCAAATCTGTCCTTCAGTAAACGGTAATGCTGCTGACACAAAATGGTGGTGGGACTCAAAACGGCGGCTTGTTTGCCTTCCACCACGGTCTTGAATATCGCCCTCGCCGCCACTTCGGTCTTGCCGTAACCCACGTCGCCGCAAAGGAGCCTGTCCATAATTTTTCCCCGCTCCATATCCTTCTTTATTTCGGCGATCGCCGCCAGCTGGTCGTCGGTCTCTACGTAGGGAAAATCCTCCTCCATCTCCTTCTGCCATACGGTGTCGGGTTGATATTTATATCCCTTCTTGTCATATCTCGCCCGATAAAGCGAAAGTAAATCCACCGCCATTTTGCGGATACTTTCCCTTACCTTTTTCTTGACTCTTTCGAACTCCGCTCCCCCCAGTTTATGCAAGGAGGGACAGTCTCCGCCGTTGTATTTTTCCAACGTATCGAGCTGGTCGCAGGGCAGATAAAGTCTGTCCCCGTCCTTATAAAGCACGACGTAATAGTCCTTTTCTCCCGAAAGGGTCTTAACTTTCTTTATTCCTTCGCTGATACCTATACCGTGCTTTTCGTGGACGACGTAATCGCCTTTTTCGGGAATTTCGAAAACCGCCCTTTTGGCTTTCGCGCTTCTCGACAGCGGAGATTTGCGGCTGTAATCGTTAATACCTACCAGCATAAGCCGTTCGGCAGGATAAATAAATCCTTTACTTATCGAACCTACCGTAAGACTCAGTCCGCCTCTGTTTTCACCCTCGTAACAGCTTATATCTCTGTCGGCGAAATTTTTTGCCATTTCGTCGAGCGAGGGCTTGTCCTTGCATACCACGCAAATCGACGCATTGCAGTAAACCAGTGTTTTTATCTCGGCAAAAAACGATTCCATATCGTTGTAGTAAGCCGGCAAAGCGTTTGCCCTGACGTTGAAAAGCGACTTGACTTCGAAAAGCGTGACCGTACTCGTCATTCGCCCGAACCCCAATTTGACGTGAGCGTCGGAAGAAAGTTTCTCGAAATCGGCAATCCCGTTTTTATGCGCGTCGAAACAAAATCCCGAGCCTTTCAGTTCGTTTACTCTCGCTATGAGCCTGTTGCGGATAAGACGAATTTTGTCCTCGACTTGTTTTATCTCGTCGTAAACGATCACACCGTTTTCGGGTAAATAATCGCTTAACGTAAAACTCATCGTCGCCGAATACGGTATAAACAGTCCGTTCAAAGGCGACGACGGATTGGCAATAAACCTTTCCGTTTCATCTCCGATTCTCGTCATAGCTTCGGAAGAAAGGTTCTTGATGTTCTTTTTCAGATTATTTAGTATCCCGTTTACTTCGTTTTGGGGTATTAAAATATCCGTTGCGGGCATAACGGTAATTTCATCGGTTTCCCCTTTATACTGCATCGACGCAGGGTCGTAAAATTTGATCGACTCTATCTCGTCTCCGAAAAAGGTAATCCTTACAGGGCTTACTTCTCCTACGGGGAAGACGTCGGTCACGTCCCCTCTTACGCTGAATTCGGCGCTTGACTCGCAAAGCGTCACCCGTTTATAACCGGTTTCCGCAAGGACGGACGCCAGTTTCTCCGGGTCGAACACTTCGCCTTTCTTTATCGTTACGGTGTGATCGAGAAAAACTTTCGGATCCGGGAAAAACTGCGCATACCCTTCGGCAGTCACCACCGCCCCGACGTAATCCCCTTTCGCCAGTCCCACAAGCCCCTTTATTCTTTCGAAAAGCGTGGGGGTGAAAGCGGTCTTTCTCGGTATAAGGAAATCCTCCCTGTCGGGGATGAGCGCAACCGGCCCTGCGGCGTATTCGGTTAAACTTTCATAAGCTTTCCTCGCCGACACCGTGTCGCCCGCTACGTAAATAAAAGGTCTGTCGAGTTGCGAAGTTATGTGATAACGGTTCTGTTCGGCGGCATAAAAAACCGCGGGGGAATTTCCTTCGTCCACCGCTTTTTTTATTTCGGCAAGCACGCCTTTGTTCAGTTGAAAAATTTTATCGGGCAGCATCGATTATTTTATTCCGTTGGCTTCCCTCATAAGTTTTTCGAAATCTCCGTTGCGGATATATTCCTCGAGTAAAACGGCAAGGCTCTCCGTCCTCTCGGCAAAAACTTTCCTGTCCTCGGGAGAAATTTCCGTAAGAACGTAATCTTTCAGCTCTCTGCCGTCTCTTCCTATCCCTATGCGGATACGGCGGAATTCCGTACTGCCTAAGTTTTCCACTATGTTGCGCATTCCGTTATGAGTGCCTGCGCTTCCTCTTTCCCTCGCCCTGAGGGTAAATCTCGGCAAATCTATATCGTCGTAAATTACTATAAGATCGCTTAAAGTCTGTCCGTATTTGGTCAGAAGCCCCTTTACCGCCACGCCGCTTAAATTCATATAAGTAAGGGGTTTGGCAAAAATCACCTTTTCCCCTTTTACCGAAGTCACCGCCGTAAGCGCAGAACATTCCAGGCGGTTTATTTTTTTATTGAACCTCGCCGCCAACGCCTCTATCGCCGTAAACCCCATATTGTGAAAAGTGTTTTCGTACTCTTTGCCCGGATTGCCTAACCCCACTATCAGCATTTTTCCCTCCTTGCAGTAAAAAATTCTGTCAGAAGACGTCTGCATTTTTCTTCCTTTATTTCGCCGAAAACTTCCGTTCTCCAGTTAAAACGGGAATCCTCGCAAATACTGTAATTTGAGCCGCAACACCCTGTTTTAGGTTCCGAAACACCGTAGTATAGTTTCCTTATTCTCGCATTGAGTATAGCTCCGGCACACATTGCGCAAGGCTCTACGGTAACGTAAAGATCGCAGTCGGAAAGAAATTTTTTTCCCGTAAGCAAGTTCGCTTGTCTCAAAGCGTTCATTTCGGCGTGACAAAGAGGACTGCCCTCCCTTTCCACCGTGTTACGGGCGGAAACGAGAATTTCGCCGTCCTTGACGATAACGCATCCTACGGGAATTTCTCCCTCGGTTAAGGCTTTTTCGGCTTCTTTAATCGCCGCTTCCATAAAGACTTCGGGCGATTTTTCTTCCGTTTTCATCTATTATCTCCAGACTTTTCAAGTGTTTTTTCATAAGGTTGTCCAGTTCTTCTATCCCTATCGGGTGCGTAAGGGCGTCGCTTCCGACTTCGGTAGTAAGTCCCAGTCCTCCGCTTGCTACGTCGAAATAGTCTTTCAGTCCTCCCGCGCTTCCTTCCGCCGTAGTGAGGATATAGTCAAGGCTTTCGGCATATCGGGCTGCCTCTTCCTTATATCGGTAATTGTTCCCGAACCCGTGATACACCACCTCGCCCTTGGAATGGAAAGAGATGAGTTGAGCGTACGCGCCTTTCCTTACCAGTTCCGCCGCCGCAAAAGTTTCGGGTTCGCTTTCGGGGTAACGCCCGACGTAATCGGACGGGGCAGGCGAAAACACGTTCGATTTCCCCGTCGCCCATTCCGCGGCGAAATTTACGTTGACGTCCACCGCCCGAGCGTTGGCTTTCCAAAGGGAAAAGTCCTTACTTTTATTGACCCTTATCAGAAAGGAACGCAGATCTTCGTCGTCGACTGCCTCGGGTCCGTATTTACAAAGCCTTACCCCGTCGATATTCAGGCAGGGTACGATGTCGACGTCGAAATCCGCAGCCTTAGCCATTCCGATAAGCAAATCGGCCGTTATATATTCCCTTGCGTGCGTCGCTCCCACCAAGAGGGTATGCGCCTTGCCTTTGCCTTTCCTTATTATCGGAATTTCGTATCCCAAGACGGTCCGTCCGATAAATTCCGTCCTCCCCGCTTCCTTGCAGGCGGACAACAGTTCGTCGTAATAATCCATAATTAACCTCTATCGCCTTTTTAAGATTTTTCGTCTTAGGTTAATCGGATCTTTATTTATGGTAAGTTACGTTATTCATAATGGTCAGCGCTCTGTAAAGCTGTTCGGCTAAAATAACCCTCATCATTTGGTGCGGATATGTAGCCCTGCCGAAAGAAATTTTCTTTTTGCAAAACGCCTTGACTTCTTCGCTTACACCCGTACTTCCGCCTATCACGAACGTAATTTCGCTCTGCCCTCTGTTCAGACAATCCTGTAAAAAGGAAGCTATTTCCGTACTGGACAGATTTTCTCCGCCGATATCGCAAAGCACCGCTTTCCCGTTCAGAACGGACAGCAGTTCCTTCCCTTCCTCCTCCTTGGTACGTTTTTCCGCAACGACCTTTACGCTTAAGGAAGCAAATCTGGAAATTCTCTTTTCGTATTCGGCAAAAGCTTCTCTCCAGTATTTTTCCTTGAGGTTACCCACCGCCGCTATGCGAAGTCTTATCATCTCAGAACACCCCAGATATAGGTAAACAAAGTAGTGGCGAAAGCCAATGCCGCCGCCCCGTACAAAAAGGCGTATTCGTACCACACAAAGGTAGTTTTCTCGGTAAGCTCACGGCGAAAACCGCTCCCGAACAGTTCGTCTACCGAACGGCTGTCGTTGGGGAAATAATAAACGCTGTCTTCGGGCGGCAAAATTTGTTTTTTCTGTTTTGCAAGCCCCCCGATATAGCGAAGTATAATGACGATAAAGAAAGCGCCGAGCGCCCAGGTCAGAATGGCGAGGAAAAAGTGTTCGGAAATAAATCCGTTTATCACGCTGTCGATGGTATTGAATATTCCTCCCTTCTGCGAACCCCAGTCGCCGAGAACGGACGAGGCGTTGTTTATGAAATGAATTATCATTCCCGGAACGATACTGCCCGTTTTAAGAGCGAGATAAGCGAACACCAATCCCCCGATAAAAGCGTAGCCGGTCTGCATTGCGTTCTGATGGCAAAGCCCGAACATAAGAGCGGTTATCACCACGACGGTTTTTTCGTTTTTGATTTCCTTCAGCGACCGTAAAAGTAATCCTCTGTCGGTCAGTTCCTCGAATATTGCGGGCAAAAGTGCGGTAAAACAAAGTTCCGCCACCAACACTCCCGCGTCGGAATAAATGGTCCCCACGCTGTTGACGTGAGTAAAACCGAGTAAAATTAAAATATTCTGCCAGATTATACTTACTCCCGTCGTGACGTAACTTAACAAAAAACCTATCACCACGGCAAGAACGTATACCACGGGCGGAAGTTTGACATTCAGAGAAAAACCCGCAACGATGTCTTCTTTTACCCAAAATTTATACAGCAAAAGCGGAATGGCGCCCATTCCGATAATCTGCACCGATACGGCAAACAACCAACCGCTTACGTTGTCGGAAAGGTTTACGAGCGAAAACACTATCCGCATAATTACCAGCCACAAGGTGGATATAAAGAATATCGCGCAACATTTAGCAGTTTTTGTCACAATGCCTCCGTATCACACTACCAATGCGATTATCACATAAAGTATTATCATAAACGCCGCAAATCCAGTCACGAAAACCGAAGGTTTTTCTCCGCCGGAACCCGAAAGAGGCGCTTCCTTTTTGAAGAAAAAAGCTACGCTTGAAACAAGCAAAGCTAATCCGATAACGCAACTTATCGCAAGAGTCGTTATATTATTCCACATTTCCGCGCCCGTGATACTCGTCAGGAAAAGGGCGAGGAAATTATTTATAAAATGTATAAGGACGGTCAGGGTTATATTGCTTGTCTTCATATATAGATATGCCAGCAAACACCCGAGAAACACCTGGTGAACGGTTTGGGCGAGGTTAAGGTGACTCAGCCCGAACAAAACTCCGCTCATCGCTACCGCTATCCGTCCCCCGTATGCCGAGAAGCCGTCGCAGAAAATCTTTCTGAAAACCAGTTCTTCTCCTATAGACGGTAGAATACACAGCGTTATAAGGCACAGAACGTAATCTTTCGCTTCGTCGAGTGCGGGTACCGTCACGGTGGCGGTTTTGCCTATTTTCTCGAACAGTATCTGCAACCCGTAGTTGGGGAGCAACGCAAAGAAAAATATCCCTAACGCCGCCGTTACGGCAAGTCCGTAATGCCACGCTTTCAGATTTTCCCTGCGGGGCAGAAAACGGAATTCCGTCCTCGTGGCAATCAGGTAAACTGCCGACACCCCTATATAGCATACCTGCGGAATAAGGTAGGAAAGATAAGTTTTGAGATCCCCTTCCGTCGCCGATAAAGCTAAACTCATCAGCTGCATAAGGAGAAAACTTATCAGATATACTATAACCCCGTCTTCGGGCCTTATCCGCCTTCTTTCCGTCATAATACCAAAGTGTCCCTTTGCGTAGCCACGGTAAGCTTATAAGCTCCTTTTTCCAGTCCGCTCCGCCTCAGGAAGTTTTCCGTCGTCCAGTAGGCAAGCTCGGGTAAATTGTTGTTTTCGCTTACGTGGGCGAGAATGATTTTTTCCGTCCCGTTCACGATAAGATCGAACGCCGTCAACGCCGTTTCCTCGTTATTGAGATGACCTTTCTCCGACAGGATACGCCTTTTGAGGTATTCGGGATACCTGCCCCGCAAAAGAAGTTCCTTGTCGTGATTGCTTTCCAGCATAACCACGTTACTGCCCTTGGCTTCCGCCATCATTCCCTTGGAAACGTATCCCGTATCGGTAAGGTAAGTAAACTTCGTTTCCCAGTCCTTTATACTGTAACCGTAAGGATGTACGGCGTCGTGACTTACCCTGAAAGGTTTTACGTCCAAAGTCCCTATGGAAAACTCCGCTTCTTCGGTTTCCATCAAGTGCTTAAGCGGTACGGAATATTTTTTCACCACCTGTTCCAGCGTGTCGGGGTGAGAAAAAATCGGCATAAAGTCTGCAAAAGCGCCCACGCTTCTGATGTGGTCGTCGTGTTCGTGGGTAAGAAGCAACCCGTCCACGTCGGTAAGTTCCAACCCGAGTTCCTTCAGTTTTTTCACCGTGGAAACGGGAGAAAGCCCGGCGTCTATCAAAAGGTTGGTTCTATCGTCGGTAACGAGTACGCAGTTACCTTTAGAGCCGCTGCCCAGTGAGCAGATTTTAATCGCCATAACACTCCTTTGTTTACAAAAAATTATACTATAAATATAATTATTTGACAATTACTAAGGGCGTATATTACAATTTAATCACTTTGATAATTATATATATTAGACGTTTTTTCTTTAAGGAATATTAAATTATGAAAACAATTTCCGTTCGTACCGTAACCGAAAAAATCCGCGAAGCCTTTTTGGACAAAGGGGTACATATCTGCGAAAATTACCTGAAAATAATGGAAAACGCCCTCGAAAAAGAGGAAGGCGCAGCCCGTTTTGCCTTGGACGTAATGCTCAAAAACGCGCGTGTCGCGGAAAAGACCTCCTCCCCCGTCTGCCAGGACACGGGAATGGCTGTGGTTTTTCTTACCATAGGACAGGACGTGCGTTTTACCGACGGATTTATCGGCAACGCGGTAAACGAAGGAGTGCGCCAAGCCTACAAAGACGGTTATTTCCGAAAATCCGTCCTCGACCCTTTGACGAGGAAAAACACTCTCGACAACACCCCTGCGGTGATACATTACGAAATAGTCGAAGGAGAGGTTTTCCGTGCCGATATAATGCTGAAAGGCTTCGGCAGCGAGAATATGAGCCGACTTTATATGCTGAGTCCGTCGGAAGGGAAAGACGGCGTGGAAAGAGTTATTGCAGAAACGGCGATAAACGCCGGCGGCAACCCCTGTCCCCCCGTTTTACTCGGAGTCGGTATCGGAGGCACTATGGAAAAAGCCTGCCTTATGAGCAAAAAAGTCCTTATGCGCGACGGCGACAATCCCGACCAGGAATTACGGGATATGGAAAAGAAACTGACCGACGTCATCAACGCAAGCGGAACGGGTCCGCAGGGCTTCGGCGGCAAACTCTCCTGTTTAGGAGTAAAAATCGAAAAATACCCCACGCATTTAGCAGGACTTCCCGTTGCGGTGACGGTACAATGCCACGCCGTAAGACACGCGCATTTCGAACTGTGAGGAAAATATGATAAAACTTACCACCCCTTTGACGAAAGAAAAAATCGCTTCTTTGAAAAAAGGCGACGCCGTCCTTTTGAGCGGAACTATTTTCACGGCAAGAGACGCCGCCCACAAAAAAATGGCTGAAGCTTTCGCCTCCGGCAAACCTCTCCCCTTACGAGGCGAAGTCATTTACTACGCAGGCCCCTGCCCCACAAAACCCGGCGAGATAATCGGGAGCGTAGGACCCACCACCAGTTACCGAATGGACGCTTACGCCGAGCTGTTTGCAAAAAACGGATGCCTTGCCACCATAGGAAAAGGCAAAAGAAGCGCGGAAGCGCAAAACGCGATAAAAACTAACGGTGGAGTGCATTTCGAAGCGATCGGCGGAGCCGGAGCTTACTACAAAAATTGCGTTAAAAAAGCAGAAACCTACCTTTATCCCGAATTGGGAGCCGAAGCGGTCTATAAACTGGAAGTAGTCGATTTCCCGATAATCGTAGGGATAATCTCCGATTAAAACAATCGGAAACGGTTTTACGCCGATTTATAACGAAAGAGTATAATTTAGGTTTTTTGCAAATTTTTTACATAAACCGTCCGAACACGGCAAGAGAAATCAATCCCCCTATCAGTATGACGGCTATCTGACCGCCGAGATAGAAGAATATGGAATATCTGCCCGGCAAGGTGCAGACGTAATGCCAGGAACTGTCCAACGCAGGAAGGAGAGTTCTTTTTTTGCTATAAAATATACGTGAAAACGCCGCCCCGAAGAAGAAAAATGAAATAAACGGAAACAGCGGGAAATAATCTGCCGTAAACCAGTTGTCGCAATAGAAAAACAATCCGAGAATTTTACTCTCGGTTTCGATGACTTGTTGATTCGAACTCGTCACCACGGTCAAAGGCACGTTATAAAGGCTATGTATTACGGCAAAAATTACTCCGAGAGCAAGACAAAGGGCTACCTTCGTCCACCTTTTCACGTTCTCGGAAACGGGTTTTTTCCGAATCTTTTCGGCTATAACAAACCCCGAACGCACCAAAAAATCGAAAAGAGCGTAGATAAGAATTATCGTAGCAAGGCAATGCAACACCCCGAACATAGCGTAAACCGAAGTTCCCAAAAGTATATCGGCATAATACGTCACTACCGATATACCCGCCGCCACTATTGCAAGGCGCAGACCTCTGAGAGCGTTGTTTCGGGAAAAAGCGGTGCAAAGTCCGCTGGTAAAAAAGAACACGAACAGAAAAGCCGGCCGCCAGAAATATCTGACCTCGCCCGAAAGATAAAGTTTTCCGAGTTCGTTGAGAAAGGCGAGAAAGGCAGGTCCGTTCTGCCAGAAAGTAAATACCCTCGCAAAGTCGTACATAGCGTGGTCCACTATGACGAGCAGAATGGATATTCCTCGGAAAAAATCCACTTCCCATATTCTCGACGGGGTGCGTTTACGTAAAGTCATCACTTATACTCCACCCCCACCGGTATGGTTTTGGTCCCCGCAACTCTGAACAGTTCGAAACGGTCGGTATATTCGTGAACGAGAATATCCGGCTCCAGATTACTGAAATAAATTTCCGGCGTCTCCGCAGAGGGCGTAGCTTTAATAACCGTCTTTTGGGGTTCTTTTTCTTCTTTTTTAGGAAGCCAATCGAGGTCTAAAGAATATTTCTTAGCTTTCTTTTCCTCTTCGGTGCGAGCATTGAAATCCTCAATGGGCAGTAAAAAGGACGAGAATTTATCCTTAGTTTCAATAGGTGCGGAAAGGTCGTTTTCGTCGAAGTCGGCTATTTCGGGGGGTTGGAATTTCTTGTCCTTTTTATACTGGCGGACGGTGTTCCACTTCCCTACGTTTTTTTCGAACTCTTTTTCTTGTTCAATGGCGTCCAGGCGGTTTTTCTCCCAAAACGGGTGTTTATAGCCCTGATAAACCGAACGGGCGGGTTTGACTATAAGATTGCGGACGGCTACTATCGCGGCGGCTATGACGCAGACTATCGCGCCGCAAAGATACAGCGTACCCCAGGAGCCGAAGTCAAAGGGATTGAAATCGAAAGCAAGATATAAAAGGACTCCGAACAAAGCGTAAACAAGCGGTATCCAGAGTCCGAACAAGGTAAAAATTTTGAAAATTATTTTCAGAAAAAAGCCGAAAAAGAGTACCAGCGAACGCAGAACAGAACCGATTATCACTCCGAGAGTATTGCCCGGATTCTTTTTCTTGGCGGTCTCTTTTTTCTTCATCGGAAATCAGAATTTATCGACTCCCATATATTTTACGAGAACGTCGGGGACGGTAACGGTGCCGTCTTCGTTCTGATAATTTTCCACTATGGCGGCTACGGTACGGCCTACGGCGAGACCGCTGCCGTTGAGGGTATGGACGAAACGGGCTTTTCCTTTTTCGTCACGGAATTTGATGTTGGCTCTTCTCGCCTGGAAATCCACGAAGTTGGAACAGCTGGAGATCTCCACGAAACGCCCGTAGGACGGCATCCACACTTCGATATCGTAAGTTTTGCAGGAAGAAAATCCCACGTCGCCCGAACACAGACAAACCACTCTGTAAGGAAGTTTCAACTGTTGCAGGATATATTCGGCGTCGTTAGTGAGCGATTCGAGTTCTTCGAAGCTGTGGTCGGGATGAGCGAACTTGACGAGTTCCACCTTATTGAACTGGTGCTGACGGATAAGTCCGCGGGTATCTCTTCCTGCCGACCCTGCCTCTCCGCGGAAACAAGCGGTATAAGCGCAGTACTTGACGGGCAAAGAGTTCTCGGGCAGGATATCCCCTCTGTGAAGGTTGGTTACGGGTACTTCTGCGGTAGGTACGAGATAGAAATCGGAATTTCTGATAGCGTACATATCTTCCTCGAACTTAGGAAGCTGTCCCGTGCCTATCATGGAATCCCTGTTTACCATAAAAGGAGGCAGAATTTCTTCGTAACCACGGGAAGTGTGGGTATCGAGCATAAAATTTATTACCGCTCTTTCCAGTCTTGCGCCCATTCCGTGATATACGGTAAAACGGGCTCCGGTGATTTTAGCGGCCTGCTGAGGATTGAAGATACCTTTCTTTTCCCCTATTTCCCAGTGAGAAAGCGGAGTGAAGGAAAATTCCGTAGGACTCATAAAGCGTCTTAATTCGGGGTTATCGCTATCGTCGACGCCGTAAGGGACGGAGTCGTCTACGAGGTTGGGGATGGTATACATAATGACGGAAAGTTTTTCTTCGGTAGCGGAAAGCTCGGTTTCGTAAACCTTGATCTGTTCGCCTTGAGCGCGCATTTCGGCGATAAGGTCGTCGCAGGGCGTTTTATTTTTTTTCATAACGGCTATCTCGGCAGAAACTTTATTTTTTTGCGCTTTGAGAGCCTCGACGTCTTTAATAAGAGAACGACGTTTGTCTGCAAGGGAAACGAGTTCGGTAAGGTCGAGTTTACTGTTTCTCAACTGAAGTTTCTTCTTAACCAAATCGATATTATCGCAAACGAAACGTAAATCCAGCATAATAGCACCTCGTAACTAACAAAATTATTAAAGATATTTTACTATAATGGCACCGAAAAATCAACTTTCTGAGAGAAAAATAAATTTAGCGTGAAAAACTTTACAAGCGGCAAAGAATATGCTAATATAAATAAAGTAAATGCGCTGTTAACTCAGCTGGTAGAGTGTCTTCTTGACGTGGAGAAAGTCAGCGGTTCGAGTCCGTTACAGCGCACCAA
>CALVNL010000026.1 GCA_944349655.1 uncultured Clostridia bacterium | reverse complement strand
GGATACATATTTTTAGTATTTCTCTTTTTTCGCTTTTTCTTCGCTTTCTTTGTTGCGGGTTTTGTGATATAATTCTTTTTATGGAATTGTTCGGATTGGAAAAATTGTCTTTGGTGGATTACGACTCTCATACGGCGGCTACCGTCTTTACCGGCGGTTGTAATTTCCGCTGCCCTTTCTGCCACAACGGTTCTTTGGTCGTCACTTCAAAAAATGACTTTCGGATTTCCGAAGAAGAAGTTTTGGGTTACTTAACCAAACGTAAGGGTCTTTTGGACGGTTTAGTAGTCACCGGCGGCGAGCCCACTCTGCATAAGGATCTTGCCGACTTCCTCCGCAAGGTCAAAGACTTGGGGTACGATATTAAACTCGACACCAACGGCACTTCCCCGGAAATGCTCGCCTCACTGGCTTCTTCCCGCCTCGTCGATTACGTTGCGATGGATATCAAATCCTCTCCCTCTTCCTATTCCGTCGTTGCGGGAGTATCCGACCCACGCCTCGACAAAATCACCGAAAGCGTGGCTTTCTTAAAGAAAGGTTCCGTCCCCTACGAATTCCGTACCACTTTAATAAACGAATTCCATTCCGAAAAAGACTTTACCGAAATAGCCGACTTTATAGACGGCGCAGATAAATATTTTATTCAGAAATACCGTGACTCCGACGGCTGTCTGCAATCGGGTTTTACCCCCGTCCCCGAAGAAACCGCCGCAAAATACCTCTCTATCGTCGCTCCGCACGTCGGTTACGCCGCCCTGAGAGGTTATTGATCGATTTTTCCATACAATAAAAAAACCGTCCGAAGACGGTTTTTTCTTATTTCTTTTTCTTGACCCACACGAGATAAGGTTTTATCAACCCTTCCTCTATCAGCTTTTCGTCGCTTCGGTAGCTTAAGCGGTAGTCTTTTTCCTTGAATTTTTCCTTCTTGCCGCTTTCCTCTCTTGCGCAGACGATGCCGATAAGCTCGGCGCAGTGTTTCGACGCACGTTTAGAGGTTATTTTTACCCTCATAGGAGTTTCGGCGTAGCTTTTCTTTTCGCTCACGTCTTCGTAACGGTATTTGCTCTCCTCGAATTCCTCGGGATTTAACGCAATATATACGTTCAAAGTCTTGCCGCTTATCACGAATTTCGCTAACAGCTTCTTCCCTTTGCGGAAGGTTTCGTAATTGAAACTTATCCTGCTCCGCACTCCGTCGTAGCCTAAGAATTCGTTCTTGAGCGCATTGTAATATCCTTGCGCCGCTTCGTTCTGTATGAGTTTGGACTTCAGACTCCTGCGGTATCTCGTCACCTGTTCGTATCCGGGACGGGCTACTTCCACCGTCACCTCGACTGCCTTTCCGGCTATGGACGGTTTAACTTCTTCCTTAGCTTCCGAGGAATCGTTGACTTCCGTCCCTTCCGCCGCTTTCTCTGCCTGTTCAATGAGCGAACTGCGTGCGCAAGGGTCGGTCAACGTCTTGTCGCAATATGTACAATACGTCGCTTCTCCGCAAAGATCCCTGCCTGCCTCTTCGCTGGCAAGCCATTTCTCTACGTCGATTTCCTGCTGTAAAGTGCGGAGTTTTTCGTTATCGAACATTTCCTTTCCTTATTTAGCCTTGCTCGTCTTTGCGGCGGGTTTCTTGGCGGCAGTTTTTGCCGCAGGTTTAGCTTCGGCTTTTACTTCCGCCTTAACTTCGGATTTGGCTTCGGTGGCTTTGGCTTTGGGAGCGGATTTCTTCGGAGCTGCTTTCTTCGGAGCGGCTTCCTTTTTGCTCGCTTCTTCGGCTATGCTCGCTCTGGCGCAAGGAGTGCTTAAACTCTTGTCGCAGTACTTGCAATAGCTCGCTTCTCCGCACAAATCCATACCGGCTTTTTCGCTGGCTTCCCACTTTTCTACGTCGATTTTTTGTTGAAGTTCGTTTAACATTTCGGTGTTTTCTTTCATATTTTCCATAATTATGCCTCGTTTTTTTAGATTTTACTTATTATATACCCTTTATTTTCGCTTTGCAACTTTTTTGCGGTTCTTTTTTATTTTTTTGCAAATAAAAAAACCGCCCGAAGGCGGTCGTTTAACCTCTATTGCCCCATTTTATCGATGAATTCGCTCGCCGCCATCGCCGCGCACGCTCCGTCGCAGCAAGCCGTCGTAAGCTGTCTTACTTTCTTCGCGCGACAGTCTCCGGCTACAAACAGTCCCTCCGTCTTGGTCAGACAACGTTCGTCGGAGGCAAAATATCCGTCCTTGTCCAGGTCGGCTAAATTCTCGAACCGCTTGTTGTCGGGAACCTGCCCTATCGCCACGAACAACGCTTTCGTGTAATGCTTTTTCTCCTCGCCGTTTTCCTTGTAAACAAACCCTTCCAGTTCGGTTTCGCCGAGATACCCGGTTATCATGGTATTGGGTTTTACTATAATATTTTCCTTCGCCCTCAACGCCTTTACCAAGCTCGCGTCCCCGAAAAATTTGTCGAACAGCGTGAAAACGTATACCTTTGTGCAGTAGTTCGAAAGTAGCAAAGCATATTGCAACGCCGTATTGCCGTCCCCGACAAGCGCCACTTCCTGCCCTGCATAAAACGCTCCGTCGCATATAGCGCAGTAGCTTATCCCGTTACCCGTGAGTTCCTCTTCGCCGGCAAAACCTAAATGTTTGTGTTTTACCCCGGTGGCTATAATCACCGCTTTCGCTTCGTGCCGTCCGTAGTCCGTCGTTACGGTAAAAACTTTGCCGTCTTTTTCCACCTTAAGCACTTTTTCCAGTTCGAATTCCGCTCCGAGATCGGTTATCTGTTCGAAAAGTCCGTTGGCTATGTCTTGTCCGCTCGACTCCTTTATCGTAGGGAAATTTTCCACCCTCGGAGAAGTGGCTATCTGCCCCCCGACCGTTTCTTCTTCCAGTATAAGTACGCTTTTTCCGTTCCTTAACGCGTATAACGCGGCGGTCATTCCCGCCGCGCCTGCGCCGATTACTATTACGTCTTTCATTTAACGGTTCCCCTCGGCAAAACGTTTGATGTTGCTGGCGTTGTCGTAACGGTCGATAACTCCGTCGTGCGGCACCAGCAACGTGGGAGCCTTTTTCACTCCGTACTTCACCGTAAGATCTTTTTGGTCTTCGGCGTCGATAACGTTGTATTTTATCCCCGCTTTGTCTAAGATAGCCTTAGCCATCTTGCAGTTGGGACAGGTTTTCGTGGTGAACAAAAGCATTTCCGCAGGAGTTTCCGCTTCGCAGGAAACGTTCTCCTTCACTTCTTCCGTCTTCCCGTGTTTCAGTACGGAATGTGCTATGTCGTAAACTTTACGGTTGGCGAATTCTTCCCGTTTTCCGTCGTTCCAGTTCTGTACCGGACGATAGTAACCCGTTATACGGCTGTAAACTTCGGTCTTGTTGCCGCATTTGGGACATTCGTAATATTCTCCGGCGATATATCCGTGGTCGGTACATACCGAATACGTCGGGCTGAGAGTGTAATACGGAAGTTTGTAGTTTTCCGCAATCTTGCGCACCAGGTTAGCGGCGGCTTTCCAGTCGGGAAGTTTCTGCCCCAGGAAGGCGTGGAAAACCGTTCCCGAAGTGTAAAGGGTTTGCAGTTCGTCCTGTATGTCCAAAGCCGTGAATATGTCTTCGGTATATCCTACAGGCAGGTGCGAAGAGTTGGTATAGTAAGGAGTATGTCCGTTCTCCGACGCAGTAATGATGTCGGGATAACGCTTCTTGTCGTGTTTAGCCAGTCTGTAGGAAGTGCTTTCGGCGGGAGTTGCTTCCAAATTGTAAAGGTCGCCGTACTCTTCCTGATAGTCGCTCAGTTTGTTACGCATAAAGTTCAGTACTTTCTGCGTGAATTTCTGCGCTTTTTCGTTGGTAAGGTCTTCTCCTATCCAGTTGGCGTTCAGGCACGCTTCGTTCATACCCACCAGTCCTATGGTGCTGAAATGGTTGTCGAAAGTGCCGAGATAGCGTTTGGTATAAGGATAAAGTCCCTCGTTGAGAAGTTTCGTGACGGTGTTTCTCTTGACCTTCAAGCTGCGGGCGGAAATGTCCATCATTTTTTCCAGACGGGCAAAAAAGTCCTCTTCGTCCTTGGCAAGATACCCTATCCTCGGCATATTGATGGTCACTACGCCGATAGATCCCGTACTTTCACCGCTTCCGAAGAAACCGCCGCTCTTTTTACGCAGTTCGCGAAGATCCAGTCTCAGACGACAGCACATGCTTCTGACGTCGCTCGGCTCCATATCGCTGTTGATGTAGTTGGAAAAATACGGCGTGCCGTAACGGGCGGTCATCTCGAAAAGCAAACGGTTGTTTTCGGTCTCCGACCAGTCGAAATCCCTCGTTATCGAATAAGTGGGTATGGGATACTGGAATCCTCTGCCGTTGGCGTCGCCCTCTATCATTATTTCGATAAAGGCCTTGTTGACCATACGCATTTCTTCCACGCAGTCCTTATATTTGAAATCCATTTCCTTGCCGCCCACTATGGCGTTGAGTTCGGCAAGATCGTTCGGGACCACCCAGTCCAACGTTATGTTGGTAAAAGGAGCCTGCGTCCCCCAACGGGAAGGAGTGTTAACGCCGTAAATGAAACTCTGTATGCACTGTTTGACTTCCTTGTAAGAAAGATTGTCGGCTTTCACGAAGGGAGCCAGATACGTGTCGAAAGAGGAAAAAGCCTGCGCGCCCGCCCATTCGTTCTGCATAATCCCGAGGAAGTTGACCATCTGGTTGCAAAGGGTGGACAGATGCGACGCCGGAGAAGAAGTTATTTTCCCGGGGATGCCGCCGAGACCTTCTTTGATGAGTTGCTTAAGAGACCAACCCGCACAGTACCCGGTGAGCATCGACAAGTCGTGAATGTGTATGTCGGCGTTACGGTGAGCCGAACCTATCTCTTCGTCGTAAATTTCGCTGAGCCAGTAGTTGGCCGTGACGGCTCCGGAGTTGGAAAGAATAAGTCCGCCTACCGAATAGGTAACCGTGGAGTTTTCCTTAACTCGCCAGTCGCTTACTTTAACGTAGTTGTTGACCGTTTCCTTGTAATCGAGAATGGTGGATTTTATGTCACGGAGTTTTTCCCTCTGCTTACGGTAAAGTATATAACACTTGGCTACCGATACGTATCCTGCCTGAATAAGCACGACTTCCACGCTGTCCTGTATGTCCTCGACCGTGACTATGCCGTCCTTTATCTTATGTTCGAAATCCGCCGTAACTTTCAACGACAGCATATCCAGTATATCGTCGTTATATTCCACGCCTTGCGCGTTAAACGCTTTCTTAATCGCCGCAGTGATCTTCTTGATATCGAACTGGGCTATCTTTCCGTCTCTCTTTTTTACTCTGAACATCGTTCATCCTCCTCTTAACGTAGCAAGTCCGATTATAGCACAAGCCGTTTGTATTGTCAATATATTGTAAGCGGTTTTTTTATATGCACAATATATTGTGGTTTATGCCCGTTTCGACCCAAAATAAACCCCCGTTTCCATAACCTTGATTTAAGGGCTCGGAAGGCTACCCAAACGCCCTTTGCAGGATACTTGAAAACGGGGGTTCGTAAGGTCTGAAAATGTCGCTGTCGGAAAACGGAAAAATTATTTTTTGAAATTTTCCACGGCGTCGCTCATCCCGTCCAGAAAGCTACCTTCGAATAATTCTATAAGCCCCTTGTCGCAGAGGGAAGCTATGTCGGAGTCGAGAGGAAGTCGGGCGGTGTTTTCGATGCCGTAACGGGCGGCATGCTCTTCCAGGCGGCTTTCGCCGAAGAGGGAAATTTTCTTCCCGCAATCGGGACAGGTGAGATAGCTCATATTTTCCACCAGGCCGATAATGGGAATATTCATCATACGCGCCATATTGACGGCTTTTTCCACCACCACGCTTACGAGTTCCTGAGGGGTGGTTACTATTACTATTCCGTCCACGGGAATGGATTGGAATACCGTCAAAGGCACGTCGCCCGTTCCCGGGGGCATATCGACGAACATATAATCCACTTCTCCCCATACCACGTCGGTCCAGAATTGTTTTACCGCGCCGGCAAGCACGGGTCCTCTCCAGATGACGGGAGCGGTTTCCTCTTCGAGAAGAAGGTTCATACTCATAACTTCTATCCCTTTCTTGGTAACTACGGGAAAAATCATATTCCCTTCGCCGCTCGCCTGTCCCTTAAGCCCGAAAGCTCTCGGTATGGACGGACCGGTTATGTCGGCGTCCATGATAGCCGTGGAATAACCTTTACGGTTGGCTAAAACAGCAAGCATACTCGTCACGGACGACTTACCCACGCCGCCCTTGCCGCTGACGACGCCTATAACTTTTTTAACGTTTGAAAGCTCGTTGGTTTTTTCAAGAAAACTGCGCTGAGAACAGTCTTTCGAACCGCAACTGGCGCAATCGTGATTACATTCGCTCATTTAAGCTCCTTTATTATCCTTATATAATATAGACTCGGTACGGTTTATCCCCGTAACGGTATTATTGTAAACCCGTAAAACGATAATTTCAATCTTTTGCCGAAGTTTTGCGGAAAAAACGGAAATTATTTCTTATTGTTTTCCATTTCTGCAATTTTATCGGTGAGCCTGAACAGAACTTCGGTAAAGTCCTCGAGCGTCCGCAGATCCAGATTATCGTAAGTATCTTTGGAAGTGTGGTAATAATCGGTTATATTGGGATTTTGCGCGATAAGCGTAACGGTCTTGTATCCGCCTCTGTAAAAAGGCGTGGAATCGCACCCGCCTACGGGATTGTAAATAACTTTGGCTTCGTGACCTGCTTCTTTCATGGATTGAAGCGAGGCGTCTATAAGTTCCTTATCGAATTTAGACCCTAACCACAAATCCCCTTTTATTACGTTAAAATGCTCGTAATCGCGGATTGAATCGATATTTACGACGTAAGCGTTGGCAAACGAAGGGTCGTTTTTATGCGCTTTCACGAAGGCTTCGGAACCTTTGAGTCCGGCTTCTTCGCTTCCCAAAGCGGCACAGACTATACGACAGGAAGAAGGATGTTTGTCGGGATTGTTTTTGAAATACTCCGCCATAAACATCGAGTAACCCACTCCCGTGAGGTTGTCCATCGCTCCCGGGCTTGCTTTTTTCTTGTCCCAGGTTAAGTAATTCCCGAGGACGGCGGAAGAAATGAGAGTAAGTCCCGCCAGAACGTAAGCGACGATAACGGGAACGGTAAAAACCACGTCCCCCGTCCAAAAATACCTTTTTCCCGACAAAACTGCGGAAATAACCAACAAAACGATAATGCCGACTATTCCGAAAGCGGTTTTTACGATAGCGGTATTCGGATTTTTGAGAGAATGTTTCCAAAGCCAGCTGCTGTCGATATGTCCGCTGTAGATTATGGTGTAGTCGTATTTTCCGTCGGGGGGCAGAATTTCGGTATAAACGTTTCGGGAAGTGTGCTGTTTCCACAATTTATCCAGAACGCCGGAATAAGTGAAAACTTGTAAAACGGCGTAAGTTAAAATAAGAAAACACATAATAAACGCCGCCAAAGGACTGAGGAAAAAGACAAGTCCTGCTATAAACCCCGCCCAACCGAGGCAAGGGATACTGGCAATGGACGCAAGCGGCGCAAGGCGGAATTCCTCCACGTTAGCTTTTCTGCCGCTGATTTTTTCCATTTTTTCGGCGACTATTTCCGCCGCGATTTTTTCCTCCTCGCTTCCAGGCAACCTCGGACCCACTTCGTCTATTATTTCCTTGGTAAAGCCGTAAACGTAATCTCTTCCGCTATGTTTAAGTTCGGTCATTGATTTGCTCCCTCAAAAAAAACTGTAATTATTATATAACTTAAAATCTTCTTTGTCCATAACAAAACCAAAAAGAGGGCGGAAAAACCTGCCGCCCTCTTTTATCGGGATAAAAATCTCTTATTCTTTGATTGTGCCGTCGGAACAGACGACGGTACAGACCGACCACTTGTTCCAGTCGGTACCTTTGACTATTTCCGCCCATTGAGCCTTGGTGCCTCCGTAACGCACCGTAAGATTGTCGATGTAAACGAACGCTCCCCTGCCGATTGTTTTAATACTTGACGGCAAAACTATTTCCTTGAGGGACGTACAGTTCTGGAAAGCAAAATCGGGAACGGTTTCGCCTCCGTTTATTGTAACACGGGTAAGATTTTCCTTGGGAATGAAGGCAATGGCTTTGTCGGGCAAGGTCGCCGTAACTATATTTACGCAACCGGCGAAAGCGTTGTTACCTATATTCCCTATGTCCGAAGGAATGATAACTTCGGTAATGGTCGTGTTCCCGTAGAACGCGTTGACGTAAACGTCTTTTCCCGAATAAGCGGAAAGGTCGAGTTTTGCGTTGCTCCCGACGTAGCCGAAGACATAAACTTTGTCGCCTACGGTCAGAGTCTGAATACCGTTACCGTCGACGGACAACACCTTTTCGAAAACTCCGTCTGCGGAAACTTCTCCTCCTACCCAGGCGGGGGAAACCATTTTCCAAGCGCTCTTATTTGTGATACGGATAAGTTTATAAGAGCCTGAGAACGCAGTTTCGGAAACAAAAGTTACATTTTCGGGTATCGTAACTTCAACAAGCGAAACACAGCCTGCAAAAGCGAACTCTTGGACGGAAGCCAAACTCTCTCCGAGAACAAGCTCCGTTAATCCTGAACAGTTATAGAAAGCGTACGCCCCTACGGAGGTAACGTGAGCAGGCAGAACCACTTCGGTAAGCTGTCCGCACCCGGCGAACGCTCTTTCCCCTATGGCAAGGGAGGGCTTGCCTTGTGTCGGCGTATCTTCGTCGGAAGTTGCCTTAGGTTCGGTCTCGGGTAAAATTTCCGCCTCGGCAAAGGTAACGCTTGAAAGATTGAAACATCCTCTGAAAGCGTTTTTACCGACAGACCCGACCGAAGCGGGTATCGATACCGAAAGGAGCTTGTCGTAATAGTAGAAAGCGTAGTCGCTTATCGTTGTCGTTCCCTCGGGAATGGCTATATTTTCGGTTATCACGCCGTTGACAAGCAAATTATCGGCGTGGTACAAGGGGTTGGCATAACCGTTTCCGAAGATTATTCCGCTCCAGGACGAAAGATCGGAAATAAACACGTCTTTCAGTCGTTCGGCATACTTGAAAGCGTCCGCCGCTATTTCCTTAAGTCCCGTATGCACGGTCAGACTTTCGAGTTTTTCGAAAGGACGGTAGTTATAATAAGAATATTCGTTTTCGAGAGTAAGCGTCTCTCCGCCGACAAGTCGCAACGTTACTATCTCGTCGAGATAGAGTGCGCCGAGTACCGCCGTCGTGACCTCGGCGTAAGTTATTTGTCCGTCTTCGTAAAAAGCATTATAACCGACTTCGGTAACTCCGCTCCCCGTGACCGAGGTCAGGTTGTCGCAGTAAGCGAAAGCGTACCTGCCTATCGAAACAACGGTTTCGGGTAAAATGACCTTCGTCAGCGGTTCGAATTCGTATAAAGCGTAATCTTTTACCACCGCTACGCCGTAAGGCACGTCGAGGACGGTTATTTCCTCTCCGTCGACCACGAATTTTGCCGCGCGGTAAAGAGGATTGGCGTACCCGTCGGCAAATTCGATATTGAGCCAGCTTTCCAAAGAGCCTGCGTTAACCGTGCCGGAATCGTCATTGGTGGGACGGTAAAACGCACTGTACCCGACTTTTTCCAGACAATCGTTAAAGGTAATTTCCGTCAAGTTTACGTCGTAAAACGCATATTCTCCTATTTCCACGACACTGTCGCCTAAAGTTAGTACGCTAAGGTTGCGACAACCGTAAAAAGCATATGCGCCTATCTTCCTTAAACTCTCGGGGAGAGTTACGCTCATCAGTAAGTGTGCCTGATAAAAAGCATAAGCGGATATTTCGGTAACTCCTTCGGGAATAACGAGTTCGGTTACGGGTTCTCCGTTAAGACGGAAAGCGCGTACTACTACTCTTAAGGGATTAGCGTAACTGTCGGCAAACTCTATACCGCACCAGCTTTCCATCGACTCGATATGAAGTTCGTCGATATTTATTGCGGCAAAAGCGTAGGTTCCGATTTTTTGCACTCCGTCGTGTATAGTTACCTTTTCAAAATTTCCGCCGTAAAAAGCGTAAGCGGATATTTCGGTAACTCCTTCGGGAATAACGAGTTCGGTCACTTCATTTCCGTTAAGACGGAAAGTGCGTGCTACTCTTAAAGGGTTGGCGTAACCGTCGGCAAAACCGATACCGCACCAGGCGGCAAGGTCACTTATATACAGGTCTTTTACCGAGGAATTATAAAAAGCATTTTCCCCGCTTTCGGCAATTTCGGCGGAAAAAATCAACGTATCCAAACTCCTGTAAGACAACCCGTAAGGATAAACGGCAACTACGCCCGTTTCGCTTAGGTCAAGCGTTTTGCTTTCTCCTACGTAACTTAAAAGATACTTTTTACCTTCTACGGTATAATAAACAAGTCCCTTTTCGTCCACGGCGTATTCGTTAACAAATCCGCTTTCTTCGGACGCGACTTCTCCGCCGATTGCGGCAGGAGAGGTTACGCTTGCGTTACCGTTATTCAAAATCCTTACCAGCTTTTCGCAACCGTAAAATGCGCTTTCCCCTATCTTGGTTACCGTGGAAGGAACGGTTATTGCGGTAAGGTTGTAGCAATAATTAAAAGCGTAATCCCCTATCGAAAGCAATCCTTCGTTAAGTTCTACGCTTTTTAGGCGGTAACAGTTAGCGAAAGAGTATTCTCCTACGGACGTTACAGAGGACGGAAGAACTATATCTTTCAGATTTTCGCAATCGTAAAAGGCATAGTTTCCTATGGAAACCAACCCCTCGTCGAAAGCAGTTACCTTAAGATCGTCACACCCGTAAAAAGCGTAATTTCCTACGGTGCGAAGAGTCTCGGGGAAAATAACTTCGGTAACGGAAGAAAAGTAAAAAGCATATTGATAAATATCGGTAACGCCCGTTCCCGACAAATCGACGGCAGTCTCCGTACCGTTATAGGAAAGGAGATATTTCTTTTCCCCTGCGATATAATAGGTAAAGTCTCCGACGGCTTCTATCGTGTTTTCGAACACCTCTCCCCGCTTGATGACTTCTGCGTCGGGATTTGTTAAGGTCACGGTCTTTTCGCTCATATTGATTACCTGAACGAGTTTCACGCAATCGTCGAAAGCTGAAGAGGATACGGAACGGATACCGTACGGTATGGTCAGCGACAAAATTTCCGTATTGGTGTTATAACCGAAAGAATAACTCCCTATAGCTACGGGATAACCGTTATAAACGGAAGGTATAACGACGGAAGAGGACGTTCCGTTATATCCGTCCACGGTATAAAAACTTTCGTTGTAGCCTTTACTGAAACGTAAACCTTCGGTATATGCGGGTTCTTCCTCGTTACAGTCTATACAACGACCGTAGCTAAAGCGGTGTCCGAGAGCGTGGAGAACTTCCGTTTCTGCGTGTCCGCAATCGGCACAAACGCTTTGCTTTTCCCCGTCCTCGGTACAGGCAGCTTCTTTCGAGACCTCCCACCCTCCGAAAGCGTGTTCGCCGGTAGCCGGGATAACTTCGGTTTCGATATGATGACAAACGTTGCATTCTCTTTGCTTTTCGCCGTCCTTACAGGTAGGCTCGACGGTAACTGACCATTCTCCGAAGGTATGTTCGCCCGTTGCGTGGATAACTTCGGTGACCGTTTCGCTGCAGACGGTGCAGACTCCCTGCCTTTCTCCCTCTTCGCCGCAGGTAGCTTCACTGTTTACAGTCCATTCACCTACGTTATGACCTTTGGCTTCGATAACCTCGGTATAGCTGTGTCCGCAACCGTCTCTTTGGCAGGTAAAGGTCTTTACCCCTGCCTCGGTGCAGGTAGCTTCCGTCGTAACTTGTCCTTCGTCATAGTCGTGTCCGAGGGCGTCGATAGAGCGGAATTCTTCTTCTCCGCAAGAGTCACACGTGCGTTTTTCCTGCCCTTCTTCGGTACAGGTAGCCGGAGTCACTGCCGTCCACTCTCCGTAAGAGTGACCTTTGGCAGGAATAGGCAGCTTTTCCGTCAGTCCGCAAGTTGCGCACGCTCGTTTCTTTGCCCCGTCTTCAGTACAAATAGCCTCGGTTTCGGTTTCCCATTCTCCGAAATTATGTAACCCTGTCGCAGGGATAACGGCTTTTTCGATATGTCCGCAATCGGAACAGACGCGTTGCTTTTCTCCGGCCTCCCCGCAGGTAGCGTCTGTCGTTACTTCCCATTCTCCGAAAGAGTGTCCCGTTGCCGCGACAATACGGGTCTCCTCCTCTCCGCAAATGGTGCAGACGCGTTTATCCGTCCCGCTCGTCGTGCAAGCAGGCGCCGTGACCACCGTCCACTCTCCGAAAGAGTGAGCGCCGATACTTTCTATATCCCGAGTCTCCTCTTCTCCGCAGATACGGCAGATGCGTTTTTCCTGTCCGTTCTCGGTGCAGGTAGCTTCCTTGACCGTCAACCACTCTCCGAACTTGTGACCGAAGGGAATACTTTGCGTAACTTCCTCTCTGCACACCGTGCAAACGGCTTCTTTGCTGCCTTCGTGGTAGCAGTCGGGTTCGGTAATAACCGTCCATTCCCCGAAGGTATGCTCGTCAACGGCTTCCAGCGTTTTCGTCTCGGTATGTCCGCACACCGTACAGCTCCGCTCTTGTTCTCCCGCCACGCAGGTAGGTTCCACGGTAGTATGCCACTCCCCGTAGGTATGCTTTCCCGTGGCGGCAATACTCGCTTTTTCGGTATGTCCGCAGGAAGAACAGACGCGCTGTCTTTCCCCTGCCTCTCCGCAGGTAGCTTCTTTAACGGTAGTCCAGCCGCCGTAAGAATGTCCCGTGGCGGGGATGCTCTCCGTTTCCTTTTCGCCGCAAGAGCAGACTCTTTCTTTTCTGCCGTCGGCGGTACAAGTAGATTCACTAACCACCGTCCACGCCCCGAAGGAATGGGTGTGCGTCTCTTCCTCTTTAGTCACGGTCACGGTATAAGTCTTTTTGTCGTCGGGCTTTGCGGTATTCCATATCTGAATATAGAATACGTTTTTCCCTCCGCTCAAGCTGACTTTGTTTTCCACCTTCTGGGTGAGTTCCTTGTCGGTAAAGACTTCCCCCGTCACCCCCTCGGAATAAACGAATTTGGAAAGATCCAACTCCTTATCGTTTACACCCGCGGTAAAGGATATGGTATTCTTTTCGTTATCGACTTCGGCTTCGTACCCGGTGACAGACTCCACCGCCACGACAACTTCCGCCGGTTCGTCTTTCCCGAACCACCCTTTGACCTTATCGACCACCGTACAGCCCGACAGCACGACAAGCGTCGTTGCGATAACCGCCACCAAAAAAATAATAGTCAAAAAACTTTTCTTTTTATGCATTTTTTCCCTCCGATTGCCTTTCAGCCGTTTAGAAAATTCATATTACGTTGTAGAAAATCTGTTGCCCGTAAACGCCTTCGAGGAAATTAATTCCCGACCAGCGTTCCGCCGTACCGCCGAAATCTATGGTATCCAAAGCCACGCAACCGAAGAAAGCGTAGCTTCCCACAAAGTCGACCGTTTCGGGAATGCTTATTTCGGTAAGACTACCGCAGTAAGCGAACGCCGACGTTCCTATTCTCGTCAAAGCCGACGGTAAAGTCACCGAAGTAAGGTTGATACAACCCCTGAAAGCATCATCGCCTATAATTTTTACCGAATCGGCTATCACTACCGACTCTAAAGCGACCATATCCTTGAAGGCTCCCGCCGCAATGCTTAAAGTTCCGTCCTTGACGGTAAAGGATGTTGCTCCGCTTCCGTCGTCTTTATACGAGAACAATACCTTCCCGATATAGACGGGTCCGTTCGGTAAATTCTTATACCATGCGGTATTTTTTAAGGAATTACCACCGTTTTCGGAAACATAAATTATACTTTCGGGGAAAACCACCTCGGTAATTTTGTCTAAATTATAGTCAAACATATCCGCCGAAATGCCTATTACGGGCTTCCCTTGGAAAGAGGAAGGAATCACTACTCTGAAGGTGTCGCCTTGGTAGATAAAGGACGGTATTTTATAGGAAGTGACCTCCCATCCTCCTTCAACTTCGGTATAGACGAAATTATCGTCCTCGGCGGTAGGCAAGCCCTCGTTATTCTTAACGTCTTGTTTTGCCACCACCGTGGTGCCGTAATCGGAATAATGCAATCTTATGTCGTTTACCTGCTCTCCTTCTGCACTGAATAAAACGATATCGTATATATATCCGTCTTTAATGATGACTGTAATTTTTATACTTACGCCTTCCTCCGAATATTCAAAATTATAGGAACCGGTAGTCGGATCGTAAGTAAAAGCGCTGTACCCGAACACGGCAAACATTCCGCTTGCCATATCGCTCAGCGTGTATTCTTCCGCCGGTGTTTCATAAACCGAACTCCACTCGCTGCCGTTAAAGTAACATTCTTTCCATATGCCTTTTTCGGGGATATATTCATCGTAACTGTATCCGTCCGGCCAGAACGCCTCGGTATTGTCGGTGCTGATTATATTACCGTTATCTGCCTTTAGTACGGAATAGATAACCAGCTCTTCGCCTAACAATTCCATATATTGCGACAAATCCCCTTCTACCATCTCGGTATTTACGGTAAAGTTCAATTCCTGCGGCTTCCCGGCAATATGCGCTACGGCTTCGTTCCAGCCTTCCTCGGTCACTTCGTCGCCGACTAAGATTTCCTCTTCGTATACCTCTCCTTCGAAATAGTATTTATATACGGCAAATATCTGATTTGAGTTTACTATATTCGTCCATTGAGCGCGAGTTCCTGCATATCTTAGAATATATAATTCGCCCATATAAGCGAAAGGATACTCTCCGAACTCCACCACGGAAAGCGGTAGACGGATATTTCCCGCCGCCGCAAACGCCTGCGAGCCTATTCTCTCCACGCCGTCGGGGAAGATTAGCCCATAAAAAGTCATATCGCTGCAAGCGTAATCGAACACTTCCTTAATTCCGTAGCCTGTCAAATCGAGAGTGTCTTCCGTTCCTCGGTAACCTACCATATAAAGTACGTCCTCGTAGCTGAACAGTTCCACGCCCTTTTCGTCGACATAAAATTCGCTTGTAAAGTCACCTGAAGATATAATTTCGCTTCTGGAAGCGGGACTCGTCACCGAAATTGCCGAAAGATTTTTGATCTGCACGAGTTTGTAACAACCTTCGAAAGCGTCAGCTCCTATTCCGTTCAAGGATGCGGGAAGATTTGCCCTTACCAGGTTGCGGCAATCGGCAAAAGCGCTCTCGCCTATATAGACGACTCCTTCGGGAATTTCCAGGTTGCGTAAGGATACGTTTCCGCTTAAAGCGTAATCGGCTATACTTAAGGTGCCTTCTTTTACGGTCAGAGTTTCGGTTTCTCCCTTATAGGAATACAGTACGCTTCCTATATACACCGCTCCGCTTGCGTTGTTATAGAGAGGGGTTTCGGCGAAGGCGTCTTTCCCTATATAAATAAGTCCTTCTCCCCCGGTAACCGAAACTAACGGGTAAGCGGAATAAAAAGCGTTTTCTCCGATAGAAATAACGGATGTAGGCAGATCTATGGTTCCTAAACGAACATAGCCGAACGCTCCTTCGCTTATCTCGGTAAGCGAAGACGGTAAGACTATTTCCGATAAATAACTGTATTGAAAAGCGTATTTTCCTATGGAAGTCAATCCTTCGGGCAAAATAATACTAAATTCATCATAGTTACTCGAATAGGAGGAAAAAGCGTAGGAAAAGACTTTATCTATGTCGTACCCGGTCAGATCGAGTTCGGCGGAACGCTTGTCGTAACCTAAAAGATAACGGACTCCGTCGTATTCGAAAATCACCACTCCGTTTTCGTCGGTCGTCACGGTACTTTGGAATTCTCCGTCGGATATTATCTCACATTCTTGCGCAAAACTCGTTACCGTTACGTCGGACTGATTTTTTATCTGCACGAGTTTGTACAAATTTTGGAAAGCGTTTTTACCGACTTCGGTCAGCGAGGCCGGCAGATAAATTCTGTAAAGTTTGTCGCACGCCCCGAACGCTTCGTCCTCTATGACCTTTATTCCGTCGGAAACGATAATTTCTTTTATATTACTTTCACCCCAAAAAGCGTGATACTCTATGGTTTCTATGGGATAACCGTTATAGGAAGAAGGCACTATTACGGTGGACGCATAACCGTTATAACGTGTTATTATATAAGCGTTATCCTTATATAATAATTCGAAAGAGCCGAACATAACGGTTTCTTCGGGGGGATTTGTAGGTTCTTCGGGTTCGGGAGGAGTCACTTCGGTAACTCCGTAGCCGTAAACGTAGAATTTGGAACCCGATTGTCCCTCCATAAAGGAACAATATGCCAAAGCCCCGTTCTGGAATTTGAAAATCATCGGAACGTCGTTTTCGTAAACAACATAGCCTCTCATAGTTTCGTCGTATGTCAAATCGGAATATGCGACGCTTTCTTTAATCGTATATATAAAATATAATGGATTACTTTCCTGCATTGCGCCATTTTCGTTGACAAACGATAATATAGATACGTCAATACTCGTTTGAGTAATATCGTAATACCGATTCGAGCCCGATAATCCCATAATTATTTTACCGTGGTCGAATCGATATGAAAAATCTAAATAAATAACGCCGTTGTTGGCGATGCAGTCAAGACTGTAATTTGCCTCTTTGGCTTTAACGTACAGGATACGATCGAACGCCTTTTCCCATTCTTCGGCAGTAACCCTTTCGGAAACGAAATCGTCGGAAACTTTGTCGGCGAAGCCGTAAAACTCCGTTCCGCAGACGGTACAGACTCCGTTCACGAAATTATGTTCCTCGGTAGCAGGGATCG
>CALVNL010000025.1 GCA_944349655.1 uncultured Clostridia bacterium | reverse complement strand
CTCGGCAACCTCAACGCTTCCACACATACCGTTTACGGCAATATCAAGAATGCCGACGGACAGCAGGTGTCGATAGAACTTTACGTTTCCAAGTGGGAATTTGTCGGAATAAGCAAGGAAGTGGACGGAGTCTGGACGGAAATGAATCCGATTAACTTCTATTTCAGCCATTCTTTACAGTACTCGGCGGAAGACAGTTATCTGGTCAAATTCAACGTTTACACCTTGGACAGCGACGGAGATACCACGGTAGAATATGAAGAAGTGGAATTTTATCCCGAAGACAGCGAAATGCTGGTAAACAGCACCAACGACAATGAAATGGATAAAGTCGAAGAACGTAAGAATTACGTAATATACTGGGACGAAATGTCGGTTTCCACCGCGTTAAACAACAACTCGTCAAGCGTGGAAGGGGATTTATTGTTGGGGAACGAAAGAGTCGGTCAGCACAACATCACCACGCTCGGAGGAAGTTCGGCTTCGGTACCCAAGAGGGCCTACTACAGCAGCGAAAACATGTTCGTGGAAAAACTCGCCCTCAGCGAACTCGATACCGACGGAGACGGAACGCCCGACGCCGTTTACGGTTTAAGCGGGGAAGTGCCTATCGTTACCGATATACGAGGCACGCTTCCGATGACGGGGGATATTCTGTTACGTCAGTCCAATATCAATTTCGATCCCGATCTTCTCAAGGTGCGTTTACTCTGGAACCGCTCTTACGAATCGGCTATCCTCAATCTTTCTTCCTTTATCGGTTACGTTTATCCGGATATCGAAGGGGAAGCTCGCACGGCGTACGCAATCAATCTTATTATGAATTACGACCGTACGGAGGCGGAGGAAGCGCAGCTTATCGAAGATGCGAAAGCCTATATCAAATATATAAACCCCGGACAGAATCTTACCGAAGCACAGCTTCTCGACGAGGCTAAAAAACTTCTTATGATAAACGAAAGGTATGATTTTGCCGCCAACCCGAATGCGTTAAGGGGCGGATCCACCATCAATCAGACCGTTACGGTGCTGGTAAGATACGGCGAGAGTTCTTACGTTTACGAAAAGACGATGAAAGTCAAACTTCTTTTCAGCGACTACAACCCGCTCGCTTATTATAGCTACAGCACGGCTACGGGAGGTTACAACGAAATACCTTCGGTAACGGCGTCTACTGCGCCCGACGAAGTATATATCGGAGTAAGGACGGTTTACTGGGACGAAGCAAACGGCCAGAACGGTTACGCTTCGGAAAACCTGACTTCTCCCTACAACGCAATTACGGAAACGGATTACAAACTGCTCGACGCACGCAACTCCGAAGGACTTGTAAACGGAACCAATTACGTGCAGAGCAAAGGACACAGACTCATAAAAGTTACGGACATAGTTTACGAAGAAAGCCCGCGCGACGGCAAAATGCGTTCGGTTTCCTTTGTGATTGACGGAATTACCTATAAGAGCGATCTTATAGCCATTCCCGCAGCGTGACGTAACCGGAGGTAAAAGGATATGAAGAATAAAAGGTTTCTATGGCTTTTAACTATAATGCTCGTACTCGCGATAGCGTTTACCGTGGCGGCGTGCGGCGATAAACCTACGGAGGACCCCCCCGAGGAGCCGGACGGCGGTACCGAGACGGTAACCCTTACCCCCAACCAGGCGCTGGACAGAATGTACGAAGGTATTCTTTCCGGCGGCGAGGCCATGGCGGCTAAGACGTCTTACGGCGTAGAGAACGTATATACCGTATTTTCTTCTATGCTCAACTATACCGTAACGTATAAAGCCAATTACGACGAAAACAATGCCGACAGCGAAATTTTCGTCAGTATTTTCGACAATTCCGCTTACCTCGACAGAGCGACTTTCTATTACGACGGACTGGATCTTTATTATCGCAGCGCCGAAGGCAACTACGTAATCAGCAATTTCAGTACGTCTATGATGTTCAACGTTTTCTTTGAATTCTGTCAAACGTTGGATATCTCCGACGTATTCTTCAGCGAAACCGTGGGAACCATTTTCAACCGTAACAACAACGGCGTCAACCTGGGACTTTTGTTATACGCCGACAATATCGACTATACCCGTTCGGGGGAGGACAGGGATAACATAACCTTATCCGATATCGATTTAAGTATACTCAACGACACTTTAGGCGTGTTGATGGACAATACTTTCGGTTCGTTCAGCGACAAGTTCGACCTTATCACCCAAAAATATTTCAATTTCAAGCTGAGCCGTTTGTTGGAAAGCCGTTTTTCCAGGATAAACGCCGAAGAAATTTCCATGAATATGACCAAAGAGGTGGCGACGTTCACGCACTGGAGAGTCAGCGGAACGCTTCAGGACGCCTCAGCTTACTGGGCGGAAGCGGATATCGGATATAACGACGGCGACGTAGCGCTCGAAGAGGGGAGCGATTTCCGTAAGAGTCAGTTTACCGAAGCGACTTTGGGTAAAAACCGTTTCTTCGGGACTATGCTTATACCTGCGGTCAGCGACGAACTTTTCGACGCCGAGATAATAACCAACATCAATACCTTCGATAACAGCCTGAACGAAGCCTCTATGACCATATCCGACGCGCAAGGGACTAATTTCTTTGCCGGATACTACAAAGGCGAACTCGCTTTCGTGGACACTACGGGATTTTGCGAATGGCTGGACGGAGCGATAGATCTTGCCGCATTCAATCTGCCCAAGGTTTATTTCGACAATATCGATCTTACCAAACTCATTAACGCCGGGTACAACAATCTCGTCAAAGCCATGCTTGTAATGCTGGAAGGAATGAGCGGAGATATCGGTACGCCGGAAAACGAAGAACTTTTCAATATAATTTTAGAGAACTTCGGTAACGACGGCGAGAGCGTGATATGGTATCGCATCACCGAAGAACTTATACAGAAAATAAGAGGGGACGAAGAGTCTCTGATGACTATAGTGGCGGAAGCGCTCGGCGTAGATCAGAGCAGGTTGGAGTCCTATCTCGGGGAAGACTTCTTCAGTTCGGCGGAGCTGATAATTTCCTATAACCTCGACACGGGAGTTATTACGCTCACTATGAATCTACGGGAAGAAATGCTTTTCGAAATGACCCTTATCAGGGAACCTTTCGACGGTATAAGTTTCCCGCCCGACGCCAATTTAGAAAGCTCTGCTTATTCCAAATTTAATATTCCCGACGTCACGACTATGGAAATAGACGTTTCTTTCAACGTCAGAAACGGCAAGACCGAAACCGATATGAGTACGCTTTTGGGCGTATTTATCGGAGACGTTACGGGCATCAACTCACAAAGGCTTTTACGCAACACCGAAACTTTGATTTTAAGAGGAACGGTCACCGAAAAGTATATCGGTAACGCCGACGGACAGATTATTTCCGCCAACAGCGTAAATATAGACGTATATCTGAGGAACAACTCGGGTACGGAAACTCTGATGATGAACGTTTGCACCAATCCTTCCGATATAAACGAGTTGCTTATAACCTACCTGTTCCCGCTGGGAGACCGCCCCGAAGGGACGGAATTCAAGTACCGTATCGATAAGAACGTCATCAAGGAAGGTTTCAGCCAACTTCTCGGAGAGGATAATATTTTCGACGAGAACAGTTTGCTTACCATTCTCGACAAAGTGCTTAATTCCGACGGAATAAGCGCCATAAGCAAGAACGACGGCTGGTTCTATTTCAGCCTGGTGGTTTCCGACGAGGACGACCCCGTTTACGAACTTATCGGATTGAAGAACACCACCGCTACGGTAAAGGCGAGAATTCTTTTCACGGGAATTGAAAAAGACATCGACGTCAACGAGTATTTCCGTCCGGTAATCACCAAACCCGACGACGTGACGGTGGAAAGTATGTACAGTCCGGGTTCGGCTTGGAGAGAAAATGCAGAAGTCGTAATAGGACGGGAAGTTATCCGTATGAAACCTACGTATTCTGCCGAAAGCATAAACATAGTGACAGGCAAGACCGTTTATTCGCCTTCCGCTTTCCTTTTCGGAGAGGAATATACGTATAACCTCTTTATTTATTCCGAAACCGGAACCTATAAGGTGGAAAGACTCGACTTGCCCGACAATTCGCTTTTTATCGACCCTGCTTTCACCAACACCCTTCCGACAAAAATCCCCGTATTCTTCGACAACGGTCAACAAGGACAACTGGATTGCGTCATCGAAGGATTTTCACCCGACAACGTGACCAACGCAGGTTACAATATGAAGGGTATCGCGGGAGAACCCGACGAAAGTATGCTTTACCGCATTATAGTGGGGAAAGACAGTATAATGACTATGGAAAGCGAAATTTATATTTTCGTCCACAGTCGTAAAGTCATCCCCGTAAAAGACTCTTCGGGGAAAGAATTATACGACACCAACGGCGTACCCGTAGTAGGTCAGGTCAGCATCGACCCGTATTCCTACGCAATGAAAAAGCAGGATTTCCCCGAATACGACCCCATTTCCGAATGGATTTTGCGTAACGGAACCGAACTCCGTTTCGACGGCGTTTACGGCTACGAACAGATCCCCTCGGGAGATACTTTCGTGGAAAAGGAATTAAGTTACGATATTGAAGGATATAACCGTTTCAGCCTTGCTTCCCTCGATCCGGAATGGGAATACGATTACAGTAAGATTTCCTGGAGGGGCGGCACGGGTTACGCTTACGCTTATTACGGCGATACGGTGGCGGGCAATGCCGTCAGAATAGCGTTGGAAGTCAAGGTTATCGCTCAGACCGTGGATTCGGTCCGTATAGACGACGAAAATTCAGGGACTTACACTATAGATTTTCTGGTAAAATCCACCTATACCATACCTTCCTGCAGCGGGGTGGACCATACCGTTAAACTGGCTTTCGTGGGAGCGGACACTTCTGCGCCCAAGACCAGGACTTTGGTGGTGGCGAGACCCGACGGGCTTACCGACGACGAGTATTACGACAATTACCTTACCGTAAGTTTGGAGTGGGCGGGAGCCGCGGGGATCGCAAGCAATCCGTCCGTAATCGGAGTCAACGGAACCACTACGCTTTTCGGACAAGACAATCATACCACCGCCGTGTTCGGCGGAGAACTCGGGGTAGGAGAACAGACCGTCGGACTCAACGTAATAGTTCCGTCGAGATATCTCGGAAGCGAAGACGAGGAAAGCTATTACGCCGCCAACTTCTGCGAAACGATAGACGGTATTCCGTCCTACACCAGCACCACTCTGAAGATATCCAAAGCGGCGTTTTACGAAGAAAACGGTACTTACGCATTCTACGAACCTTTCCTCTACAACCCTTACGACTCGGCTTTACGCATACCTACGGAAATTTATCTCGAAGTGGATAAGACTTCGGGCAGCAATCCCGAACGTACCGTTAAAAAATATCCCGTCAACTGGGTTACCACCGATAAGGACGGGAAGGAACTTAATCTGTTCGAACAGGACGAAGAAGGACTTTTCCGTCTGGCAAATCCCGTTACTTACGAGCAGGATATGGTAATTTACGGTAAAATCGGCGACAGAGGCGGAGAAGACGGATATATCTGGATAGCGATGAGAGTCCGCAACTTAGCCAGCGAACTTGCAAGCATTGAGTATGACGGACTGGAAGCAGGACAGACCTCTATCGACGTCGATCCTTATTTACCCTACACTTTGCCCGACGGGTTTATAGCCGTTTTGCAGAGCGGCAAGACCATCGAGGCGCACGGAATAGAATGGGAAGTTTCCGTCGATGACGGAGGAGAGAGAGTTTGGTATCCCATAAACTATAAAGAGGGATACGATACTGCATTTTATAAGGACGGAAAATACGTATTCTCGTACCTTGGAGGCAAGTACGTGATAAGATACGTCATAGAAGGCGGCAGCGACGTTATACGTCAGGAGCTTACTTTGGAAGTGAACGTAGCTTCTCGCACGCTGAAAGACAAACTCGTCAATATTTATAACGACGGCAATCAACCCACCGAAGGGTATGCCGATATAAACTACTATCGGGAAGAAAGCACGCTTTTATACGAAAGGCTTTTATCCCTCAGCGCAGACGGTAGTCTGCCGGTAGGAGTGGTTTTTGCCGAGATGATGACGAGCGGCGTATATACCCTTTACGAACTTGCTGTGGACTGGACGAGAGCGGCGGAAGGAGAAAGCGGCTACGAAAACAGTCTGGACAGGCTCCTTTCTTTGTTGCAGGCGGGCGCATCGGGCGAAAGCATGACGCTTATAGGTACGATCTATACCGGCACGATCAACGAACAAACTCTTTATATCGACTTTTCTTTCGGAAACTACGTGCTGGAAAGCATAGTTCTCGACCGTTTCTTTACGGCGATGGACAGCGGCGCGATAACAGTGGATAATTACGACGAAAAGACCGGCGTGTCTTACGCTTCCCTCGGAGAAGAGGACAAGACCCTCGTTATCAATCTCGCCAAGCCTTTCGGGCTGACCTTATCGACGGAAAGCGGAGTGGCGTCTTACGCTTCGCCTTACGATTATCTGGTCTATGCGTTGGGGCAGATAAAATTGATGTTCGCGAACGGGACTTCGGAACAGACCGTTCCCGTATTGAATTTCGGAATGACCAAAGAGGAATTCAATACGGCTATCCTTAACCCTTACGGGCTTTCCGAGGGCGACGGCACGGAAAATTCCTTAACAATAGTCAAACTCAGCGCAGGATCTGCGCTAAACGAAATTACCGTCTTAATCCGTTCGGTAAAAGACGGCACTATAGACACGGCTTTAGCTTATACGGCAGAACTTTTCAAGGAAGACGCGCAACTCTATACCGACGTAATGCCGCTGCCTTCCTACGTTGAAGTAAACTATACCTACAGCGGTAAAGTCATTTACTTAACCGACGAATGGACAGTTATGCCCGAAAGCAAGCCGTATTTCGACGACGAAAAAGTCAGCGGGATAAGTACCGCGCTCATCAATCCTTTACTGAAACAACCCACTGCTTCTCAGACGTCCAATTACAGATTTTCCTACGTATTGCCCGATATAGGAAGCGAATACTTCCTGGACGTACATATTCCCAAAAAGGATTTACGCAAAACGGAATATTACGCCGACGGCGAAACCGATCTTTACGATATAAAAGACGGCGTCCTTACGATGAGCAATCCTTATCTTTATTACGACGAGTCTTTCGAATACGGTTTCGACACGACGAAAATCCCCACCGTCATCAATGCAAACGGCAGCGACGACTACGAATTCACCTCGCTTAACAGTCATTACGTGGCGTGGACTTTTGTGGCGGGGCTTACTCCCGACCTTATAGCCGAAGGCACCGATAAATTACTTATAGCCACGGCGACCATTCAGTCCTATTGCGACGAAAAAGGCGAGCAACAGAACCAGACCGTGGAACTTTATCTGAAAGTTATGGCGATGGAGTATTACGGGATAGAATACGGACTTTTACCCGTAACGAATGCGCCATCGTTCGGCGGGCTGAAAAACTGGATAGTAATCGACCCGTACGACGACGTTATGGAATACAGGGGCAATTTCGTTCTTCCGACCAACGGGCTTAAAGTTTTATTCAACGGCGGAGCCGACGGTTATACCTTCAACGACGTCCGTTATAAACTCTGCGACGCAAAAGGGGTGGAATTTGCCGATTACATAACCAATATTCCTTACGACGAAAAGGGGCATACTTTACCTTACGAGAATTTACCCGACGGATATCTACGACTTAAAATGTATATCCCAGGGTCCGAACTCGACGTTTACGTGGAAATAAAACAACGTATAATTTCCGAAGTGTGGTTGTCCAATTCGAGTTTCGACGCTCTCGGCGCCAAAATCGGCGAGGAGGACCTTCCTGCGTTGTACTATATCGACCCGTATAACAATTATACCTACCAGCTTCCCGTCTCTGCGAAAATCCGCTTCATTAACGAAGAGGGAGGGGATTTAAGAGACTATACCGTTTCGGGCTGGGAAATTTACGACGAAGCGACGGGTTCGTTCCGTGCTTTCAATACAAACGATAATTTCTATTCCCGTCAGAGCGACAACAATCTTTCGGTCAATTACGCCTTCTTCCGTCTTACGGAAAATCTCGTCGGCGGCTCGATTTACCGTATGAGAGGATATATCTCTCTCGGCAACACCTCCACGGGTACGTCGGGCAGACAGTATTTCGAGGTGGCGGTAGTGGTTCTGAACCGTTCTCTTGTCCAGGACTATACCACTTCTTACCGCTTCGACGATCCTTTCGGAGGTATTCTTGCCGATATCCCGGGAGAACTCAACGAAAGAATGTTCGTCGATTACGACAGCTATTACTCCGAGTATTTTGCCGAAAACGGAATAAGCGAAGAGTATTACTATTCCCGCTTCAGTTCTCCCGTTTTACCCGAGGTCAACTGGGCTGTTTACAACGATAATTCCGTTATCGATTACAAAGGCGGTTTCGACAAGGAAATAACCGGCAACGTCTATGCCGACAATACGCACAGGGCTATTCTTTATAAAGAATTTTCCGCGCAGGAGGAATTGAACTACGGCGAACTTGTCAAGGCTCTCGCTTGGGACGGTTACTTTACCGCCGCCGGCAATCCGCAGGCTTATTACGGCGACAGCACCAAGAGCAATCTTCGTATTCTGGCTTCGGATTTGGAAAAGGACGTCGTATTCAGAACCTACAGTCTGACCGTAAACAGTTTAAGCGGCGGAAGCGAGGAAGAAAAACAGTACGCCAACTTTATGGAAAACGGTTTTGCCAACGAAATTAAAGCAAGCGGCATAACCGAACCCCGTGATATAGCCAACGAAATGTTCAGGCTTTCCAAAGAAGCTTACGACCTCTGGCAGTCGGTGGAAGGCGCGATTACGCCTAAAGCGGCTATCTACAGAGCCTGGAAAGTTATTTACGACTCTTATAAGAGCGCGGGTAGCGCTACGAGTCCCAATCTCAGCGATTATCAGAAACTGAAAGTTTCCTATTACGAGAAAGCCAACGGAACTCCGTCCTCGTTTACGGCAAGCGAACAAAAAGAAAACGCACAGCGTGAAAACACCCTTAAGAACGGATTGAACGTTTATATCAATGCCTCGATATGGGATTTGCTTTACGACAGAGCGACGGAAAACGAAAGGGAAAGAATGGACGTATTCCTGGTCGGGTCTACGGTACAGGCTAAGTCCAATGCTCTCATTTTGTTCCTTTACGACGACGTGGCTCGTCTGGGCAGCATCGGAGAAACGGCAACGGCTCATATTACGGCGCCCACGTCGGAACTCGGACAGATTTACGACGAAAACGGCGAAGTTCTGACGGAATTCGTTTTCAATATATATTCCACCCTGGCGTTTATCAACGAAGTAAGCGTTGAAGTTATCCTAAACTACGCCTCCGTATTCGATAAATATATAGAGGAAGGTCTGGCGCTCGCCTGGGAAAAATACCGCGCGCAGGGAGTGGGCGAGTCTTTGACCGAATACGTAAAGAGGATAACCGCCGAATACGTGAACGCAATAGTTCCGATGGTGGAGATACCGGGAAGCGGAGGACAGAAAAAGCCGCTTATCGGATTTACTTACGATAATTATGATCCGAATTACGCAGACAATTTAGAGTACTGGAACGCACTTCACGATTATAAGAAATCGGAAGCGACTAAGTATATAACGGAACTGGAAACAGCCTGCGGCGGAGACGCGGAAGCTATGTGGCTTATGGCATACGAAAAGCATACTATCGAACAAGACTCCTTCTGGCTTGCCCGTATGGACGAAATACTCAGGGACGCCCAAAGCGGGACGGGAGATATTTATACCAACGCTTTCGAAAAGTATAAGACGGAATACACGTCTTACGTGACTGCCGATATGGACGTACATTATGACGCCGCCGAAAAAGAACAGAGCGTTGCCGTCGTGGACGCAATTCTCAATAAAAGCGGAACTTTATCGTATCTGTCCACCAAATACGGAGGTTACGACGTGTTGTTTTCAAAGGCCTACGGTTCCGTCGCGGTGGAAATTTACGATCTGATCGAGCAAATTTTCAGCGAAAACCATCTTGACTATATAGAAGGAAGATACGGGCAGTTTTACGATGCGGGGCGTACTATATTCGACTTGATTGATAATACCAATACACCCGAAGACGTAAGAACGACCGTAAACAATCTGCTTTTCTGGAAACTGGGCGGATACGGCGCTTACGAAACCCTTTACGAAAACAGCGAGCTTATCGGATTCAGTGAGACTATGATGGATTATCTTTATACCTTGGCTTGCGATGAAACGAACGGGTTGTTCGTATCGGGGAACTTCACGTCCGACGTGTTCGGCTCTGTAAAGGATACCGAAGAATATAAAAAGACCGTGCTTTTCCTGGAAGTACAAAATTATTTTGAAGGAGACACGACCAAACAGGCTTATCTGGACGCCTGGGCGTACGACGCCGTTCTGGACGCCAAGGCTGCCGTCTATTCCACCCTTTACGATTACTTCTATACTTTGGGAGACGAAGAAGGACGCGCCGACGCGGCAAAACTCGACGAGATAAGGAATACGGGGAACATAATCGAAAAACAGGCTTTCGTTAAATACGTGGAATACAGAAAGAGCCTCGGGGAGGCGGAAAATCAAACGATATCCGACCTGAAATCTCTGTCCGACGAAAAAGCCGTATTTACGGCTTCCTACGAAACCGTGCTTTATCTTAAATCCGAAGACAGTTCCTTTGCTTACAAGGATTATTTGACGGACTACGACAAGCCTTCCGTTAAAGAAAGGGCTTTGACGGAAATTATCGCAAGGGAGTATTTCTCGGCGGAAGAAAGGAAAGCCTTCGAGTTCTACCTTTCGCAAGGATACGGATATGCTGAAATTTACGACTTGCTCGTTTCCAGGCAAGACCTTGTTTCGGCAACCGAAATACTGGAAGAAGGATACTATTTTGCAGTTATACAACAGGCTTTGGATAGAGTTAAAGCCGAATGCGAAAGATATGTCGATGAGCTTGACTGGAACAGTCCCGAATTAGAGACGGTAAAGAAAACTTTTGAAGATTATTTCACCGATATCGCGTCTAACGGCAGTCTCAGCCTGGAAGGTTCGAGTTTGATAGAAACGCCGACAAAGGAATATTACGCTCAAACGCTCTATAAGCAAAGTATCGCTTCTTATACCGGTTACGTCGAAACCATAGTCTCGGGCAATGCGTCCGCAGCGTCCGATTACGCTTATTCGGTTGTTTACGAAAACAACAAAGACCTCTTCGACCAAATACTTTCCCGGTATTACGAGAAATTGAAATCGGATAACCCGACCGCCGCGAGATTGAATTACGACGCGTTCCGCAATTTGGTTTCCTTAATGGAACAGGACGAACTGGCTTATTATTACAACGCCGTGGAAGAAGTGACCTCGGGTGTGGCAAAAGATTCCGTTTATCAGCTCCTCGGCTTCTATAACGATTCGGTAAAAGCCGAACAAACGGCGAAAAAATATTTCGACGCTTATTCGGAAGCTTATCTTACCTTAACTCAGACCGAAGGAATAAACAAAGAAGAACTCGATCTTATAGTGAACCCGTCTTTGTTTGAAAAAGCCGAAAACGAAACTTATCTGGACAAACTCGCCGATATAGAGGAACTTTACAGAGTTAAGATAGGTATGACGGCGGTTCCCGACGAACTGAAAGAGGCGCTCGGAACGTTCTTTGCCGCGCTGGAGAACGCGTCTGAACCGAGCGGAGCAGAAACGGCCGGTACCGACGGAACAATAACCGCTCTTATCGATGCGGCTGTCGGACAGAATATGTTTGAAAATCAAAAACTGGACGATTATTCCGTTACTCAGGCTTTGGAAAGGATGAAATTCTTGGCGGCGTTGGAAAAAGCCGCGGACGGAATAGATCCCGGCTTGGAAGGGATATACTATTCTGCGGCGTTTGTGGACGTTTTGCAAAAAACTCTTACGGACTGCCGTCTCGAAACCGCGGCAAATTACATTAAAGGTCTGGTTGCCGAAAGGACCGCCGATTACGACAATATGACCGAAGCGGAAGAAAATTACGAGTATCTTTCGAGTCTTATTATCGAAAATCTGCTTTTAAGCGGCGATCACGCTTCGGTTTCCGCACTCGACAAACCCGACGAACCCGTTACTCCGAGCGTGTATAAACAGTCCAAAATCGATAAAGTTGAGGAGTGGTTAAGCGGATACGAAGAACAAGCCGGAGGAAACCGCGAAGACGCTTCTTACGAAATCGTATTTTCTTCGATGAGAGACGACACGACCAAAGAGGTTACGTTCTATACCGAAGACAATCTCCCCTCGAGCGTATCGGACGACAACCGTTACGTAGTGGTATTCGACAAGAGCGGATTGACCCAGGGCGAAGAGATGTCCGCAATAGCTCCCGTTTATCTTGTCAACGAATATAAGGTTTCCGACGGGGATTATTCCGACGCTTATAAGGTAGACGGTATAACCTATATTTATAAACAATACAAAATTTCCTATGTGGACTTTACCGGAGAAGTGGCTTTCGACGAAGTAATGACGTCGGATGACGTAAATTATATGGAAATCGATCCGTTGGCTCCTTTCTTCCCCACGAAAGTGCGTGCGTATGCCACTTACGAAACCGGAACTTCCGGCGGAACGACGGAAACCGCTTTGGTGGATATGGGCGAAGTTTCCGTGGAATATCACGAGCTGTTTTTCGAAAACAATTACAGCGGTACCGATATTCTGGAAAACAATTACGTAGTTTATCTTATCGACAACAGGGGATATCGTGACGAACTTGTCGTCAAGGTAAAATATCTGGACAGGACCGTCGATTCCGTTTACGTCGAAAACGGTTTTTACGGCGGTTCGCAGGTGAGCGGCGGCGATCGCGACGGCTATTACAATTTGAAGGAAAACAACGTTAACAGAATGGTTATCGACCCGACCAACGGTAATATTCTCGACGTGGAGAACCGCAGTTATATTATGCCCGACTTAGTCAGCGTGGATTTCTCGGACGGAGTCAGCGCCACGTTTGAAAACGTAGTATGGGATATGAGCGAAATCGCTTACAGTCTTGACGGAAGAAGCAATCTCAAAATGCGGATACTTTCCTACGAAACGACGGGACAAGACGGTAATACGTACCTTTACGAATACCTTTATTCCGAAAACAAACTGAGGATAACTTCTTACGACGATCAGGGCAACGCCGTAGGACTCGTCAGAGTTATGAATAACGTACCCGATTATTCGATATGGAATACCGAACTCGATATAACCGAACGTAACATAAATACTTTGTCGACTTACGACGCCGTCACCGGCGAAAGCGTGGAACTCGGAAAATACGTTTCCTATCCTTCGGGCAGTTATATCGACGTGTCAAGCGACGTGTATACCGTCAATCCTTTCGATATAATTTATCCCGGCAACTGTAAGATAACCTTTAACGGCGGCGGAGACGAAAACGTGGCAATAACCGACTGGGCTCTCGAGCCGGGGAACGAAGGCGTTTATAAAGTTATGGATATTATCCTCGGAAAAGCTTTCGATAACTATATTATAGCCAACTTTACCTATTTAGGATATACCGTAAGAGTACGTTTCCTTGCCGATAACATCGAACTGGAAGGATTGGAGGAAGGAGAGTATATCGACGGCGGAACCATTTATCTCGTTCGCAACGGCGGCAGCGCAGATGAGCAAATCAAGCAGAATTATACCTATTTCTACTATAATTTCTCCACCGATTCCGCCCGTCCCGATTACAGGAAGGTTCCCATTACCTTCCCGTCCGGCACGCTGAACGAAATCAGTACCACCGCGGTAAGAACTTACAGCGAAGTAAGAGCCGTTCTCGGTTGGGATTCCGCTAAATATCCCGACCTCAACGTTTCGCCGAATATAGAGTTTACCGTAGCTATCGTAGAGCCTGTTATGTACGCCAAACTCGACGGAGAATATAACGCTTTCGTGGAATTGGATTTCATAAGTATGCCTCACGACAGTAACTTCCAGAAGAAAAACGACGCCGGCGAACCCGAAGGTGCGGAATATTTCGTTCAGATCTATAACGGAGTGGAAACATATTTCCGTATAGATAAAGACAGTATTTCTTACGACATAATCAACTCAGTGGTGTATTATAACTGCGAATTCGAACTCACCTCCACCAACCGCAACCTGTTCGCTTCCGCAGACGGCGGAAAGGTTATGACCTTTACCGTGGCGGTGCCGTTGGAAAGTTATCTTTACACCGAAGTAAGCGGAGTAACTTTCGACAAAACGCCGATAAAAGACAATTTCGGTCAAGATATCTGGTCCTGGACGACCGTTGACGTCAATTCTCCCGAATACAGGGACGGAATATATTGGCCTCTCGGAAGAAGTCTGAAAGCGTCCCTCCTTCCGAAAGCCGTTACCGAAAACGGCGAGACCATAAGTTTGCTCTGGGATCTCGAAGGAATTAACGTCAATATGGCTACCGACGCGAACGGCTATGTGGCGACGGCTTACTATTTCGACGCAGACAACGTCTGGAAGTCGATGGAATTAAGGATTTATATTGAAAAAATCGATATTTCCGAACAAATAATCGCCGCTCTCGGAGACAGTCAGACTATGACGAAACGTTATGACGGACATTATTATTCCTTGCCGCTCGACCTTAACGCCGAAATAATGAAAGTACTTCGTTCCGACGGCACTACGGGGGCGCTGGACGAAAGTTCGGTTATCATCGAATATAAACTCGCTTCCGCGCCGGACAGAGAGTATTCCTCCGACCCGTCAAGTCGTCCTCTGAATACCGGACTTTATTCCATAAGAGTGAGAGTAGAGGATTATAATGCGATACTTAACGGCGAACTTATATTCACTTTACAAGTGGAAGCCTATCTCATCAACGCAAACGACATAACCTTTGACAGTGCGAACGCAAACACCGTTCTTTATACCTACGACGGGACCGCAAAGGGATTGATCGTTACGGGCGGACTGCCTTACGTCAAGCCCGACAACTGGTTCGTATCGAGAGAAGAAAAGGAGGCTTTGGTCAACGCAGAAGTCAGCGCAGGGTTTGATCTTATTACCGCAAAAGCCAGAGCTTATCGTACCTTGTATACTCGGGTTACCGAACAAACCAGGATTTATCTCGACGGTTATACCGCAACGGTAAAGGCGGAGACGGGACTTGCCGGAGACGAACTTACAGCCGCGGTTTACGACCGTCTGGAAATAGATCTTGAAATTTGCGAAGTTGTCTTTGACGTCGAATACCGCAGAAACGACGTGATTTTACAGAGTGCGCCTTCCGACGTAGGATCTTACGTGGCAGTATTTACTTTACCTGTCGAAGCCAACAAAGGAAATTACGCTCTCAATATAACGAATATCACGAGATATCTGGAAATACTTCAGCCCGAAATAACTTACAGCGTGGTAAGTACGGAACTGAAGTATAACGGAAAGTCGCAAAATCCCTTGATTAACGGTTTACACGACGCCGAAGGAAAGCTCCCTGCAGGGGTAGAAGTGGTTTATACCTATCGTTCGGGGAACCAGTACTATACCGGCGGAGTGGTTAACGTAGGAAGTTATCTGTGCGAAATCGAGATAAAAGGCGGTAACAATTATCCGAGCGATTTCATAAATACGTTCTCGCTTACGGTCAGCCCGCAAGATCTTTACGTAGGTACATCCGAAGTAGGATCAGAATATCTGTCGGAAATCGTTTCTTTGCAGGATCATCTCTTGTTCGAGGGACTTGTCGGCAACGATAAAGCTTCGCAATTCGGATACGTGGACGTATATACCGAAGCGCAGAGTTACTATACGTTAGGAGTTTACGACATCATCGTAGAAGGTTTCCGTCTGGACGTTCTGGCAGAGAATCTCTATACGGAAAGGAACCTTTCCGCAACGTACGAACACGACGGGAAAGAATATTACCGTCTGACGCTGAAAGCGGCGGGACAGGACGGCAGTCTTTACGGTTACGTCAACGAAAACGGCGGATATGTATATCAGGATATTATCGATAAATTCAATAACTATAATATCTACGTTATAAAGACGGGAGAATATACCGTTTATGCCGAGCCTGACGCCGTGGTGGTAGGAAACGACGCAGAATTGCTTTCCGCTCTCGCTTCGGTGAAGAACGGCGGCAGCGCCAAGATTTACCTCAACGCAATGTATGACGAAGACGGAGCCATCGTACCTTACAAGGCGATAACGATAAACGTGGACGCGGATATAACCATAATCGGATGCTACGACGAGAATAAGGTTATTCAGACGTATATGGAGAAAGCGGAAGTTCTGAAAGGTTCTTTGACGCTCAAAATTATCGGGTTCAAAGTAACGTCGGAAGGCTCTTCGGGATTGATATTGAGAAGCGGAGCCGGAGCGGTAAGCGTATATGACAGTCTGTTCGAAGGCGGTACGGCTTCTTACACTACCGGTATTCACGTTGACAGCGGGTATGCTTCCAAGATATTCGTTTCCGCAAGCGAATTCAGAAACCTTAACAGAGGAATAAATCTGTTGGGCGGCAATATGGAAATCAGTTCCTCGACGTTTAGCGGCAACAATTACGGTATCGGTATCAGCAGTCAGATGGCGGACGTAAGGGTGGACGACAGTTCATTTGAAGGACACATTGTGGCGATACAGTGCGATAACGCGAAAGGCGTAATGCTCGGTAACAGCTTCCGTTACAACACCACGGCAATAAACTTCCCGAAAGGAGACGCGAACGACCTCGCCGCCAATAACACCGTGGACGAAACCAATGCCAACGGAATAATAACCGAGGAAGAATAAAACCGAATACAGCTTACTCCGACATTTATTCTCGGAGTAAGCTGTAAAAAACTGTTTTCTAACGGTTGACAAAAGGAAATAAATATATTATTATAGTATAGCATCGTCGCGGGGTGGAGCAGTCTGGTAGCTCGTCGGGCTCATAACCCGAAGGTCGTGTGGTTCAAATCCCGCCCCCGCAACCACGAAACAATATGGCGGCGTAGCTTAGTTGGTTAGAGCGGCCGGTTCATACCCGGCAGGTCGTTGGTTCGAATCTGACCGCCGCTACCAAAGCAACACGCAAAGACACACAAGGCCCCATGGTCAAGCGGTCAAGACATCGCCCTTTCACGGCGGTAACGGGAGTTCGATTCTCCCTGGGGTCACCAAAACGGGAGCATAGCTCAGCTGGGAGAGCGCTTGCCTTACAAGCAAGATGTCACAGGTTCGAGCCCTGTTGTTCCCACCAACAAAAGCCACCTGAAAGGTGGTTTTTTTGT
>CALVNL010000024.1 GCA_944349655.1 uncultured Clostridia bacterium | reverse complement strand
ACGCCCGCAAGGTGTAGAGAGAAGCGCTCACGCCGGCAGGGCCGTATCCTATAATAACAACGTCGTAAGTCATAAGTTTACCTCCGTATATATTATACCACGCCGCAGGCAAATTTTCGGTAACGAAGTCACTTTGCGGCAAAATTTTTTAATTGACGCAGGGCGGAAAATCCGTAATAATTAAATCAAGCATACTTATATCGACTCGGGCGGGAGGAAAAAAGAATGAATGTTTGTCAGGCGGTTGCAAAACGAATAAACGGACTTCTTACCGAAAGGAAGATGAGTCAGTATCGGTTGGAAAAGAATTCCGGTATTCAGCACGGCACCATGAACGGCATTATGAGCGCAAAAAACAAAGGGATAGAACTCAACACCGTCATTATGATAGCTAAAGGGTTCGGGTTGTCGGTTATCGAATTTCTCGACGATCCGGTATTTTTATCCGACACTCTCGAGACGGAATAACTTTTTTTATTAAACTCCAAGGAAACGCCTTAGCAAAACAAGGCGTTTTTTTGCGAAGGTAATCAAGTCACCGACAAAGCGAAGTCAAGAAGATATAATGAAAGTAAAACGTTTACGGGAGAAATAAAAATGAAAATACTTACGGTAAAAAAAGAAAGATGTCCCCAAAACCACGCCTGTCCGTCGGTCAGGATTTGCCCTGCGGGGGCTTTGACTCAGAAAGGGTACGACGCGCCTGCCGTCGATAATGCCAAATGTATCCTTTGCGCTAAATGCGTGCGGTTTTGCCCGAGGGGAGCGTTGGTTATCGAATCTTCTCCGTCAATTTAAGAACGCCCCTGTGTTTAGGGGCGTCCTGAGCCGACGGCGGTTATACGGGAAAGGTCAATTCCTTGTAAACCAAGATTTTTTCTCCGCCTGTTAACGGTATTTTCAGGTCTTCGTTGAGTTTCAAGAGGGTGTCCTCGTCGGTGTTGAGAGCCTTCGCCACGTCCCACAGCGTTTCGCCCGGACGTACGATATATAAACTTATAGCGTAGTCGTCCGCTTCCTTTTCCGCTCCCGTTTCCACGGTGGAAATCATAGTTACGGTTTTTTCCGAAACGCCTCTTAAGGTTAATGCAAATTCTGCCGTTATTTCTATTTCGCTGCCCGTACGCAGACGGCAGGAAAGGTTGGTTACCGTCACCGACGGCTCGTCGTATCCGTCGCAAGGGTAGTCCTTGGCAAAATCGGTGGCGAAGGGAATTTCCGCCTTGAACGACTTGCAGACGTTGTCTTCGTCGATATACAGAAGGTCTGCCCCTATAACGCCTTGTACCGTAAGTCCTTTTTCCTCGCTCGCAACGGTTACTTCGGTGACGGTCGGGTTAAGTACGCAGCACAATTCGTTTATCATTCCGCCGGGTATTACCGAACAAGAGGACTTGTCTCTTACCGTGCGGTAGCAGAAATAACTGTCCATTTTCGCGTTTTCGCTGGTCACGGCTATTTCGTTGGTGACGGAATAGCAATCGGTCACGCCTTCGATTTCCGATTTCTGCACGGAGCAGACCCTGAAATTGATTTTTACGTCGGAAATAAATATTCTCGCGTCGTTTTCGGTAACCGTTACGTCGCAGGAAACGGCTTTCGCTTCGGCGTCCAGTACGCTGTCGCTTTTTACGCTTTCGTCGCTTATTTCCGTCCCGAAAGGATGGGTAAAACTCTGATTTATGAATTGGTCGTTGTCGGCGACTGCGGCTATCCTTAATGTAAGTTCTCCTTCGATACGATAGGTGCCGTCGGAAGGATATACGTTATTGATAACTGCGGCGGCGCGGCTTTCCAAAACCTTTTTGACGGGCATTCTCGCTTCGTCGGAATTGGTGACCGTTAAACTTCCGCCTTTAAGCAGTACGGGATTTTCTACCGAAAAAGTCTCGGTGCGGCAATATACGTTTTCTACGTCGGAGGACATAAAGGAAAGGACGTTTTCTTTCACGAACCATCCGCTTATTTCCACGTTTGCGGTGGCTTTTCCCGTCGCAGTGGCGAGATACTGGCTGTTTTTCGCCGTGGCGTCCAGTACCGCTTCGGTGGTGGGATTTATATCCGGATTCTGAATTATTTTCATAGCGTCCGTCCGCACTTCCTTGACGTCCAATTTGCCTTCGGCGTCCTTGTATATCACCCTGAATACCGTGCATACTCCTACCCGTAGTTCCTTGTCCAGCGCTTCGCAGCTTGCTATGTTGCTTTCGGCGTTTACGCTTATTACCTCCGTTCCGGCCTCCAGATTAAGTTCGGCGTTTTCCGAAAAAACGCATTTATCCAAAGTTTGTTTGGAATTGGAATTGACCTTTTTAATTTCCGTCATACAAAAGCCCCCTGTTGCAAAGTCATATTACACGATATTACCTCCTCCGAAAAATTATGACTAAAAAAATTTTTTTCGGGAATAATCGGGCTATGAGAGAAATAGTACAGGACCTGAACCGCACCATTATGCAGATCAAGCTGATGACGGGTATTCAAATTAAAATCAAAGTAAATCGCGGCAGAAATCGCGTGGAAACTCTTACCGGAGCGGTGGAAAGTACTTATCCGAGGATTTTTACATTCCGCCGTTCCGACGGGGAACTGGCAAGTTTCAGTTATTCCGACGTAGTCAGCAACAACGTTAGATTTTACCGTAACTGGCAATGACGCTCGACGCAATTTCCTTTCGCTGCGGGCATTATTTATTGGAAGCTAAGTTTTAGTTAATAACCGTATTAATAAATAAGGCGACGGAATGTCGCCTTTGAATTTTTGTTAAGCAAATATCGGGAAACTCAAGAAGGTCAATTCGCTTTCACGAATTTAGCGTAAACTACTATTTCTTTTTCCAAATTATCTTTTTTCAAGTAATCTTCGGTGAAAGGTTTTTCCCAAACGTCTTTATCGAAATACCATCCGTCGAAGACGTAACCCGGTTTAACGGGATCTTCGGGAAACTCGATATTTTCGGGACTGTCGGCATATTTATGAGAAAAGGAGTTTTCATCGATAACGAACTTTACAGAATAATCGAACAGACCGCAAGCAGAAAGTCCCACGCAAAAAGCCAAAAGCACAAAAACGGTAACGATAATTAAAGTTTTTTTCATTCTGACCTCATAATAATTTTTTTATAAAATAGCTTAATAGCATTATAAACCGAAGTGTTTATTATTCAAGCACGGCGGAAAATTTTTTTGAAAAATAATGCTCATAAGTCATTTCGCAGAAGGAATTATTTGCGTGATTTTGAAAGATAAAGAAATCTTGTCTGAATGAATTTGAATTCTTTTGAATGAATTTGAATTTTTGTATTGACAAGGGGATTTTAAGTGATATAATATAATCAGACGGAGGTCGGATATGAATGCTTCACGCAAATTGGATATATTGAAATATTTTGACGTTAGCGAGGTGCTTTCGGTGAAGGAACTAGCCGAGAAATTAGGTTGCAGCGAGTCTTCGGTCAGGAGAGACCTTATAGCTCTCGACAAGCAGGGACTTATCAAAAAAGTGCACGGCGGAGCTGTCAGAAAGGAAGCGGACACCGCGGTGGAAGATAAGGAACTTTCGGTCAGAATGGCACTCAATCCCGACGCAAAAAAAGCGTTGGGTGCTTTTGCGGGCGGTCTGGTAAAAGAAAGGGATACCGTTTATCTGGACGCAGGGACGACGGTTTCTTTCGTTATAGACGCACTCAACGTAAAGGACGCCGTTTTCGTCACCAATTCTCATCCGCACGCCGAACGCCTTGCGCAAAAGGGATATAAGGTTTTCGTCATAGGAGGAGAGTATAAAGCCAAAACAGGCGCTTACGTCGGAACTCTGGCGAGTAAGGCTCTGGAACAGTATCATTTCGATAAGGGATTTTTCGGAACCAACGGAATATCTCCCGGTTCGGGTTTCAGTACTCCGGACGAAAGGGAAGCCGAAGTCAAAAGGGCGGCTTTATTGCGTTGCGAAAAGGCTTACGTGCTTGCCGACGCAACCAAGTTCGACAAATCCGCTTTCGTGTCCTTCGCGTCCTTAAGCGAAGGGACTGTGATCACCGACGACGCTCCCGAAAAGTATTCCGCACTTACAGAAATTATCGGAACCGACGAAATGACGATTTAAGGAGGTTTTATGGTATATACCGTTACGTTCAGTCCTTCCTTGGACTATGTGGTGAAAGTAAAAGATTTCGTTATGGGCAAAACCAACCGTACCGAATACGAGAGGATAAGCCCCGGAGGGAAGGGTATCAACGTGTCCACCGTGCTTACCAATCTCGGCGTAGAAAGCGTAGCTTTGGGTTTCTGCGGCGGTTTTACCGGAGAAGCGTTGAAAAATATGCTCCGTACCAGAGGGCTTAAGACCGATTTTATCGAAGCCGACGGTCTGAACCGTATCAACGTCAAACTGAAAACCGATTGCGAAACCGAAATTAACGGTCAGGGCGTGAATATAGGAGAAGACGCATTAAACGAGCTTTACGAAAAAATAGGCGGAATAAAGGAAGGCGATTTCGTGGTGCTTGCCGGGACCGTTCCCAAGACTTTACCGTCGGATATTTACGAAAAGATACTGGCAAAAGTTCCCCGAAAAGTAGGGATAGTCGTGGACGCTACCGGGAGTCTTCTGCGCAAGGTGTTGCATTTCCGTCCGTTCCTTATCAAACCCAACAGAGACGAGCTGTCCGAACTGTTCTCGGTAAAGGTGGAAAGTTTAGGAGACGTTTACGAATACGCTTCCCGTTTGCAGCAAGAGGGCGCAAGGAACGTTATAGTTTCCATGGGCGGAGACGGAGCGGCGATAGTGACCGAAGAAGGGGAAAAATATTTCAGCGAAGCCCCCAAAGGAAAGGTGGTGGACACCGTCGGTTCCGGCGACTCCATGGTAGCAGGGTTCCTGGCGGGGATTATTAAAGGGAAAGATAAACACGACGCTTTTTTACAAGGCGTTGCGGCAGGGAGCGCTTCGGCGTTCAAGGAAGGTCTGGCGACCGAAGAAGAGATAAACATACAGCTTTCAAAGCTGAAAAAATAAAATTTTCAAAGCGAGGTTGATTATGAAAATCGTAGATCTGTTGACTGAGCGGAGCATAATGCTGAACGCATCTCCCACGTCCAAGCAAGCGGCCATCGATTTATTGGTTGAATTGATGGCGACTCACGGCAATTTGTCGGACAAGGAAGCCTACAAAGCCGCCGTACTCAAAAGAGAAGCCGAAGGTACTACGGGTATCGGGGAAGGGATAGCCATTCCTCACGCCAAAACTTCGGCGGTAAAGAGCGCGGCTTTAGCCGCTATGGTCGTCCCCGAAGGGGTGGATTATCAGTCTCTCGACGGCGAGCCGGCTAAACTCCTTTTCCTTATAGCCGCTCCGAATACCGAAGACAACGTTCATCTGGAAGTTTTGGGAAGGCTGTCTGCTTTACTTATGGACGAAAACTTCTATAACGGTTTGCTGAATGCGTCGTCGGTAGCCGACTTCCTTGCGAAAATCGACGCAGCCGAAAAAGAGAGATTTCCAGAAGAAGCGGTTTCGGCTCCCGAAGCCAAAGCAAAAGAAACCGATAAAGGGAAAATTCAGGTGCTGGCCGTCACCGCTTGTCCGACGGGTATAGCCCATACTTATATGGCTGCCGAAGCGTTGGAACAGAAAGCGAAGGAACTCGGCATTTCTATCAAAGTGGAGACCAACGGGTCCGGCGGAGTCAAGAATAAACTTACGTCCGCCGAAATAGCCGATTGCGAATGTATCATAGTCGCCGCCGACAAGAACGTCGAGACGGCAAGGTTCGACGGCAAAAAGGTGATTTTTACCAAAGTAGCCGAAGGAATACATAAGCCGAAGGAACTTCTTACCAGAGCTTTGGAAGGCGACGTACCCGTGTTCCATTCCAAAGAAAAAGTTTCCGAAAGCGAATCGAGCGGAAAGGAAAGCGTCTGGAGAGTGATCTACAAACACCTTATGAACGGCGTTTCGCATATGTTGCCGTTCGTTATCGGCGGAGGTATTCTGATAGCGTTGGCTTTCCTTATCGACGGACTGGCGGGTATGCCGCAGGACGGTAATTTCGGTATGCACACCAATGCCGCCAAGTTCTTCAAGACCATCGGCGGATACGCCTTCAACCTGATGTTACCCGTGCTGGCAGGATACATCGCTTATTCCATAGCCGACAGACCCGGACTTGCGGTAGGTTTCGTAGGCGGAACCATGGCAACCATGGCCGACGCCAACTTTGCGGTTATGTTCAATCTTATCGACGGGTCCAACTTTGCGGCTCCCGGTTTCTTAGGGGCTTTGGTTGCCGGTTTCCTCGGCGGTTATATGACCCTCGGACTAAAGAAACTCACTTCCCGTATGCCTATGAGTATGGAAGGACTCCGTCCCACTCTTATCTATCCTTTGATAGGCATCCTCGGTATCGGCGTAAGCATGTGGGTTCTGAACGTACCCTTCGGATACATTTCCTACGGAATACAGAAAGGGCTTCTGGCGCTTGCGGAAAACACTTCCCTGAATATCCTTACCGGGGTTCTGGTTGCGGGTATGATGGCTATAGATATGGGCGGACCTATCAATAAAGCGGCTTATATTACCGGTATAGCCACCATAGAAATCAATCCTATGATTATGGCGGCGGTTATGATAGGCGGTATGGTACCTCCTCTTGCCATAGCTCTCGCCACCACTTTCTTCCCCCACAAATTCACGAAGAAAGAACGTAACGACGGTAAAGTCAACTACGTTATGGGACTTTGCTTCATCACCGAAGGAGCCATACCCTATGCGGCGAGCGATCCTTTGAGAGTAATCCCTGCCTGCGTAGCGGGAAGCGCGGTTGCAGGCGGACTGAGTGCGGCGTTCAAATGTACCCTTCTCGCTCCTCACGGCGGCGTATGCGTAATCCCCGTGGTAGGAAATCCCGGGTTCTATATTCTCGCCCTCGTGGCAGGCGCGATAGTGGGTATGCTCTTACTCGGAGTTATGCGTAAGAAGGTAGATCCGTCGGAATGGCCTGACAAAAACGGCGAAAACAAATTCAAGAAATTCTTTGCAAAATTCAAAAAAGCGTAAAATATAAGGAGGTAAACGATGATACAATTTCAATATACCATAACCGATCCCGAAGGTATCCACGCCCGTCCGGCAGGATTGTTGGTGAACGAAGCCAAGAAATTCGCTTGCGCGATAACCGTGGAAAAAGGCGACAAGAAAGGCGACGCCAAGAGAATATTCGGATTAATGAGCCTGGTAGCGAAAAAAGGCGACGTGGTTACAGTCACCTGCGACGGAGAAGGCGAAGAAGAAGCCGCCGCAAAAATGAAAGAAGTACTGAAAAACAATCTTTAATCGTCACATACAGTTAGCGGGAGAGAGGATTTATTATGACTGAATTAACGGGAAAAAGCGTCTTCGAAGGCGTAGCCGTAGGCAAACTGAAAATAATAGTACATCAGAAGGTGGAAATCAGCGACCGTACCGATTGCGACCCCGAAAACGAAAAAAGGAGATTTTTCGAGGGGAGAGAGAAGACCTGCGAGTATCTCGATTCGTTATACAGACGGGCTTTAGCCGGGAAAGTAGGCGGAGCCGAAGCGGAAATCTTCTCCATGCACAAGATGATGGCGGAAGATCTGGATTTCGAGGACGGGGTAATGGCGTCCATAGCCGAAGGGCATACCGCCGAATACGCCGTCAAGAAAACGGGAGAAGAGCTGTCGGCGATGTTCGCTTCGATGGAAGACTCGTATATGAAAGCGAGGGCTGCCGACGTAGCCGACGTGGCGGGACAGATAAACCGTAACATAATGGGGCTTTCCAGCGAAACCGTAACGGTAGAGGAACCTTGCATATTGTTTGCCGAAGATTTTTCGCCCAGCGAAATAGTCAAGATCGACTCGGCAAAACTGTTAGGGTTCGTGACGAGCGGCGGTTCTCCCAATTCCCATACGGCTATCCTCGCCCGCACCTTAGGTATCCCCGCAATAGTTGCAACTCAAGAAGGCATATCTTTCGAATGCGACGGACACACGGCGGTCATTGACTGCGACGGGGGGAAGGTTTTCGTCGATCTTCCCGCCGCCGAGCTTAAAAAATACACCGACAGAGCCAAAGCTCTTGCCGCCGCCAAAGAAGCGAGGAACGCGCTCATAGGCAAACCCAACGAAACGTTGGACGGAAAGAGGATAGAAGTCTATTGCAACATAGGCAACAGTTCCGACGCCGATCTTGCCGTAAAAAACGACGCAGGAGGGATAGGACTTTTCCGAAGCGAATTTCTGTATCTGGAGTCTGACGATTATCCTACGGAAGAGGAACAGTTCGAGCAGTATCGCAGCACCGTGGAGAAAATGAATCCTAAACCCGTAATAATAAGGACGATGGACATAGGCGCGGACAAGCAGGCGGACTATTTCGGACTGGACAAGGAAGACAATCCCGCCCTCGGATACCGTTCGCTGAGGATATGTTTCGACCGACCGGAAATTATGGAAACGCAGCTTGCCGCTCTTTACAGGGCGAGCGCATACGGAAATCTTTCGGTAATGATACCTATGATAATCAGCGAAAGCGAGCTGGACTGGGTGTTGGACGTAGCGGCTAAAGTGCGTAAAAATCTGACCGAAAGAGGGGTGGCGTTCAACGAAAAAATGCCTATCGGAATAATGATAGAGACCCCTGCGGCGGCGATAATAAGCGACGTTCTGGCAAAGAAGGCGGCGTTTTTCAGTATCGGGACCAACGATCTGACGCAATACACGCTTGCGGTGGACAGACAGAACGCCAAACTGGAAAAAATCTGCGACAAGCATCATCCGGCTTTGCTTCGTCTTATCGAAACCACGGTAAAAAACGCCCATAAGGAAGGAAAATGGGTAGGAATTTGCGGAGAACTGGGCAGAGATTTGACGTTGACGGAATTCTTCCTGAGGATAGGAGTGGACGAACTGAGCGTATCGCCTGCCTACGTCCTGCCTTTGCGCGAAAAGATCCGTTCGCTGGATTTAAGTAAATAAACTTTTCCGAAAAAAGCGAAAACGGCTCCTTGACGGGAGCCGTTTTTTTACAAAAAAATTCTTGTCAGGCTTTCAGCAAAGCCACGGTAAAGGCGGTACCCTCGTTACATTCGAAAGTCAATTCGCCGTTCATGGATTCTATTATATTTTTGCAGATATAAAGTCCCAGTCCTCCCGTTTCGGGATTGTTTTCCGAAATATAGGGACGGAAAACGTCGATATCGGGAGAAATGCCTTTTCCGTTATCGGATATCGTAAGCAAGGCCTTGTTTTTGTCCGTTCGCAAGGAAAGTACGATTTCGGTACATTCGGCGTGTTCTATGGAATTGAGAATTATATTCGTAAGGGCGTTTTCCAACCCTTTGGGTTTGGCGAAGACGGAGATTTTTTTATCCACGGTGTTTTTCAGCATAATCCCCGAAGCCTTGCAATCCTCCGAACAATATTCGTAAAGTTTTTGGCAGATTTCGCATAAATCGATGGAGCGGGAGGCTTCGGCAACGTAATTCAACTTTGCGTAAGAAGCTATTTCCGTCATATTATCGAGGACTTTTTTGTCGTTTTGTTTCACTATGTTGAGAAGTTTCGTCTGTTCGGAGTCCTTTTCCCGTTCAATAAGGGTATTGAGGTAGTTTTGCCCCGAAAGCAAGGGTTTTTTCAGGTCGTGAGATAAAAATTGCAAGAGTTTGTCCCTTTCGGAAATAACGGATTTTATATCCTTGACCTGTCGTTCCACTTCGCGGTTCAGATTTGCCGTAATGTAAGCGTTTTCTCTTTCGGTGGCGGCGATTATTTTCACTACGGTTAAAAGAGAGAGAACCGTCAAAGCAAAATATAACCATATCGGAGGATATTTCAGCACTTCGGAAGTAGGCAGTATAAAAATCGAACTGACGGCGTTTACGGTTACTATCGCACCGCTGAAAATTCTCAGGTAGGGAGGCAAGACGGTTTTTGTAATTAAAGGAAGGAAAATCAGCGTAACGACCGAAAGCGCAGCAAGTATTTTCAGAACGGTTACGGTCATAAAAATTCCGTCAGTTGCACCGTAGCTCAGATAAGGGAAAATAAAAGCCGGTACAAAACCCGCCGAACTCAAAGCCGAGAAAACGAGACGGACTTTCAGGGGAAAATTCTTTGACAGCATAAGAGCCGCCGCGCCTAAGATAACGAAATTTGCCGAGTATCTGAGCGAACTCAAAAAAAGAGGAAGGGAGGTGACGTTCGCGAGGGCGTAATTGGCAAGCGCAAGCATCATAACCCCCGACATAAGGAGAGTTTCCGCAATAAATTCCTTGGTTTTTTTCAAAAAAGACAAGACTATAAGCACAAACAATATCATTACGCTTACCACGAGGGCGACCAAGAAGGTGACGGGGTATTGTACTTTTACTTGTTCCACGGCGTCGGAACTTCCTACCAGGATAAAGTCCTGCAAACCCGTCATGGTTTCGCTGTCCGATTGATAATGAATGGTTATGACCTGATTGCTTAAAGCCTCTCTGCGGGTATAAAAGGAAAGCTCGAGGACGTTACGCTCGGTTTCGGAGACGTGTTTTACGGTAACTCTGTCGTCGCTGGTGTTGTATTTTATAAATTCGTAGTCGGATATTTCTCCGCTCGATAAGGCGAGATTAGAGTTTACATAGACGTTTGACGCGGTAAAAATTTTGGGCAAAAGGATACTGAATTTCCAGTAGTCGCCGATTTTGTAGCCATCGAGATTTTTCGTTTCTTCTGAGAAATTAGGGTCGGTGGGATCGAGATTGAGTAAAAATATAACTATCGAACCGCTTTTTGCAAAGGTAAAATCCTTAAGGGAAACGGTTTGATAATCGTAAGAAAGGGGATTTGCGCTCGGTACGATAAATTCGTCGGGAACGTAATTTACTTTTTCTATAACGTTAAGGTCGGAAAAGTCGTTTATTCTGACCGCGGTAATATCTTCTCCGATAAAAGCGGAAGACTCTTCGGAAACCCATTCGTTTTTTGCTTCGTCGAAATAGTATCGGAATTCGCTCAGCACTCCGTCGGTTTCGGGACATACGGGGATATCCGTGCGGCAAAGATACATTATCACCGTAAAAAGCACGGACAAAATTATCCCCGCAAGGGCAATAAGAAGATATTTTTGGTTTTTCGTCATACTATTCACCTTTGAAAAAATACCCTTGTCCGAATTCCGTCATTATAAGAGAACCGCATTCGGGGGAAACGAGAAGCAGTTTTTTGCGTAAATTATGGAGATGTATTCGGATAGTCTGAGTATTGAGGGAGGGCATTTTCCAGACTTTTTCGTAAATATCGAGGGCGGAAAAAACCTTTCCCGCGTTTTGCATAAGAAAAGCGAGAATATTGAATTCGCTGGAAGTCAGTTCTATCGGAACGGCTTTGAAGAAAGCGGTTCTTTCCGCGAGATTGACCGTCATTCCGTGTAAAGACAGCGTAGCTTCCTTCGGAGGAAGCAAACGCAACGCCATTCTTGCGTCCAGCACCTTTTCGGAAACGGGTTTAATTATATAATCCGCCGCCCCCGAGCCTATCCCGTCGAGGACGCTTTCGTCGCTTCCGAGGTCGGACAGAATTATGACGGGACAGTCTTTTGCCGTCCTTTCCAATAAAGTCAATCCGCTTCCGTCCGGCAACACGAGGTCGAGTATTACGGCGGAAAAGGTTTTTTCTTCGACGGCAAGCAAGGCTTCTTTCAGATTTTTTGCGAGCGAAACTTCATTTTTCGGGGAAAAGTAATTGTAAAGTCTTGCTCTTAAGGCGTCGTTGTCTTCGACTATCAGGATATTTTGATTTTCTACGGTTTTCATTGTTTCTCTTTTTTATTTTGTGCAAAATCATTATACCAAACATATAACCGACAGTTCAATACCGGATTATTAAGAATTGTTAAAACAAACGTCGTCGGAAGCGTAAGAAACAGCCTTGTTTTCAGGCAAAAATCCTGATAAAATTACGGAGGGAGCTTGTTTTTACTTCATATAAAATATTATTACGTTGTTGAATAGTCAATCTTCGTAAGATTATTGACAAAGGAATAAAGCGAAAGATATAATTATATAGTGACTTTACGGGGGATTTGTTGTTCTCCCAAAACGTATATGCAGGGGCGGCAAAATGATTAACAGAGTAAAAAATATTATCGACGATTGTCAAAAAAAATTTTCCGAATTGGATTCCGTATTAAACAATATTGATCAAAGCGTTACGAGCAAGACCGCAAAATTGGAAAAAACGGCTCAAGGACTGAAAAAGTCATATATAAACAAACTCAACGCATATGTAAAAAAAGAAATACTTTCTTTGAAGGAATCCCTCGATTCATTTATAAAAACCACCCGAACCGACGAAATATCCGACGCGGAATATGCTTCGATCGTTCCCGCACTCACTACGAACGTGCTTTCCGACGACATAGAGGGGTATCGTCTCGCCGTTATAGAAGGTATCGAACAGCTGAATAAACTCACCGCCGAACTGAACGGGTTTAATTACGATGAATTCAATCCTCCGTTGCAAATTATCGAAACCGACGTCGTCAAGGGAAACGCCGAGTCGCTTGAATTCCGCAGAGGGAACGTTTCTTGCGCTACTATAGGAGAAAAAGACAATTATACGGTAAAACAAAAGCAACTCCTGGATTGCAAATCGGCGAACGGACACCCCCAGCACGATAAAGTCAAAAGAGCCATAGCTTTGGCGTTGGGGCTTATTCAGCGGCTGGAGTCTTTGGAAAACGCCGTGAGAAGGTATTACAGCGAAAACGATTTCGAAAAATATTTGGACGAAAGGCGTTATGCCGTTCTCACCCGTGAACAGGGCAGATTGAAAAACTATTTGGAAAAGCGTCAAAACGAAATTCTCGGAAAAGAGGACGACGTCATCAACCGAAACAATTTCCGCGATATTTTCGACAGCGGACTCAAGGGAACGGTGGACGTGGATAACGGCTCTTTCGACTTCAAGGAATACATAACTTTAGGGGATCTCGAGGTAACCATAGATACCGCCCCCAATCATAGGGTTTATTTCGAAAAAAGTCCCGTTCTTTCGGAGTTTACCAAGGACGGAAAGATGAAATGTCCTTGCGTGCTCGATTTGAAAAACTGCGGGAATATTCTCGTAAATATAGACGAAAGCGGTGAATACTCTTCCAAAATATTCAATTTCGTGCACGAAATACTTATTTCTTTCCTGATGAGTTTCCCGGCTAAAAGAATAGGGTTTTTGCTTATAGACGTGGACGACAGGGGGGATTTTTCCAGATACGCCAAACTTAAGGACTTAGGAGGTATAGTCGGCGGAGGAATTATCCGAGACGAAAGAGACCTCGACGGCGTGGTTAAGGATCTGGAAAAGACCATGCATACCATTTACGATAATAAAATACGTTACAACGCCGCAAAAAACATTTTCGAATACAACGAACTGAGCGTGACCAACCCCGAAAGCATAACGGTTATGGCGATATTGAATTTCCCGAAGGGATTTAATTCCGACACCTGCAACCGTCTGTCCAAAATAATGGATCAGGGCAACAGGGCGGGGATTTTTACCGTTTTATTCAACAATCGTGCTTCCACTTCGAAAATTGCGGACGAAGCGTACAATAACTTTATAAACACCGCAAAGCGTCATAGCCTGGTATTCAACGCCAAAGGGGACAGCATAACCGCCGATATGCCTGTAAAAAACAATTTCAGGGCGGCGGAGCAGATAAACAGTACCAAAGTGGACGCTTATCTCAAAATCCTTGCGGATAACTCCGAGAAAGTGAAACAAAAAAACATTGCGTTCACAAAGGTGATGGATTATATCGACAAGCAGCGTTCTTCGGCAAAGGGTATCAAACCTGCCGACGAGTCCATAGATTTGCCGATAGGTATGCGCGGTAACGAATTTTTGAGTTTCGAGCTGTCCACCTCGGGTGCCAGCGCTCACGCCGTAGCTATAGGCGGTACAGGAAGCGGTAAGTCCAATCTTTTACACGCCATAGTTTTGTCGGCGTGCTATAAGTACAGTCCCGAGGAACTCAACATATATCTCGTGGACTTCAAGGGCGGTGTGGAATTCAAGTTTTACGAAGGCGGGGGCGACGTGTCGAAACAGGTGCCGCATATCAGACTCACGGGTTTGACCAGCGACCCCGACGACGGACTTGCCATTTTGAGCAATATTCTCAAAGAACTCCACAACCGCGAAAACCTTTTCCGTCGTAATTTCGTGGAAGATATCTGCCGTTACAACGAAAAAGCCAAAGTAAAGCTACCCCGTTTGCTGGTTATCATAGACGAGGTACAGGAACTTTTCGAAAGGAACGAATCTTTAGGACAGGAAGCCATTAAGATAATGTCCGAACTTTTCAAGAAAGGCAGAGCTTTCGGTATAAGTTTCCTTTGGGTTTCGCAGAACGTACCGAAAGTTGCAGGCATAAGGGAAGTCATAGGGCAGATAGGAACGAGAATTTGTCTTAAACTGAACAACCTCGACGACGCTTCCGATCTCGATATAAAACCCGAAAGAGTAAGCTCTCTCAATAAGATAGAAAAGGGTCTCGCTCTTCTGAAGGAAATGTCCGACAGAGGTAAAGACGACTGTATCGAATTCCGTGTGGCGTATGCCGAAAATTCGCAGAGAAGGTTGAAGTTCGTGGACGCCATAAATAAGAAATGGGCGTCGGTGACCGACAAATGGGCGGAAAGAGAACCGCTTTTCGTGGTGGGAAACGACAACGTTCCGCAACCTTTTGTCGGGCAGACCAAATATACCGAAGCCGTTTCGGAAAAATCCGTTATTCCGAAATCGAGCGGGGTATATTCTCTGGAAATCGGTCAGAACTATATCACCGGCAAACCTTTCAACGTCTTTATCGGTCTAAGAAATTCCCAGTCCAATTTGTGGATAGCCGGTTCTTCCATAGAAGAAACGAGGGATATTATGGGGTATTCGATGTTGTCGGTTATTATGGAAAACATAACCAACAAGGATATGCGGGATTTCAAGAACAGCGTCTATTACGTCAACGGTGAAATTGTCGCAAAAGACAATCCTAACGACCTCTTTTACATACTTCCCGAAGTTTTCCGTCCTTATTGCACCGTTATAGACAGTAAAAGGGAATTGACCGATTTATTCGTGAAGCTTATAAGGATACAGAGAGAGCGTTCGGACAGGATACAGGACGAGCATCCGCCGATATTCGTATTTATTCATAAATTGCAGGCTTTTGTGGACTTGCTGAAGGACAATATGCGTCAGTACGACGTTTCCGACGAACCGACTCCCGCTCCCGCAAGCAATTCTCTTTTCGGAGGACTTACTATGGGACTGGGCGGAGAAAGAGGCGACAAGATGACTTTTGCGTCCATTTTCAAGGAAGTATTCTCTCAAGGGGCGGACGCGGGCATTCATATCGTGTTCAGCGTGGATACGCCGTCCGGCGTGTCGCCGATAGAAAGAGAAATGTCCGCCTGCGCCAACAAAATCATTCTCAAGGGCGTCCGCAACGACGATATGCTCCGCATTATGCAGACCGCCCGTTACAACAATACCGTAAATATCGAAGGGTTGGGATATTGTTACGAAAACAACGACTTGTGCAAGTTCAAGCCTTATCGCTATTTCGAGGAAAAAGACGCGGAGTGGTTCAAGGCGTTGGCGGAAAAGTACGAAAAATTAAGAGGTTAGTATGGAAATAAAAACTTCCGAATTACAAGGATACGAGGAAGTCCGGACCCTCTACGCCACGCTCAGGAAGGAAACGGAAGAATGTATCGCCGCCGTCGGAGCGATAGCCGACGCAGGAGATACGACCGTACTTAAAGAAAGACTGAAAGAAATTCTTTTTCTGGCAGAAGAATTGGAAGCGAAGGGGAAATTATATAACGAAACCGTGTTAACGAAACGCTTTATAGCGGAACAGTATTCCCGTTTGACGTTAAAGGGGTAAGGATGTATATCAACGTAAGTTTACAGGCAGTAAAAGCGGTGGAAAGGATAGTGGAGAGCGCAAGGGCTATGCTTATCGGGAATTACAATAATTTTTCCACGGATATTCAGAACACCCTTTCCGAGTGGAACGACGCCAACGTGCAGAAATTCATACAGCTGTTCGGGTCAATGACGGGGGATCTCAAGGACGTTATTTTGCGTCTCAACGGGATAGAAAGTTTCTGCCGAGAGGTGGAGAGACTGATTATTGCTTATAACGGATAATGGCAGGCGGACTTACTTCGGGCGTGGATAATATAATAAGGATAAAAAAGGGGACGGACTGGAAGGACGGCGTTTCGAAAAGTTACGACCTCTGGCTGGAAGATATCGGTTACCTTGCCGAACAAGCCGAAACCGTCTTTGCCGAAACGGAAGCGTCGATAAAGGAAATCCGTTCTCTTCCGGCGGCAGAACTCGAAGCGGAATACGACAGGTTGGTAAGGCTCTATGCGGAGGTGGGTTTCTGATGGAGATCGTTTTCGGGACGGGACTAAGCCAAGCTATAGAGGAAATCTATGCGCAGATGAAAAAAACCGTTTCTTTTGCCGGAGAAACGGTCAGGGAAACGCAATCGTTATATTCGCAGGCGGAAAAACTCGGCGAACATTTCCGTTCGAGAAGGACATCCGTGGTAAATATGGTCAATACCTGTCGGGAAAAACTGATTTCCGTAAACAACATACTGGAATTCGGACAGGAAAGGAAGGAATACTGGACGGGAGTCAAAGAAAGAACGGAAAAATTCCTTGTCGAAGCCGAAAAATATTTGCCTATAATAGACAAGGTTTGCGCGATTCTGAGCAAGGAATGCGAAAGACTCAACGAACTTAAAGCGTCTTCGGCGAGGAAAACGGAAGAATTTATTTCCATAGCCGAAGTCGGGGTCAAAGGATTGTTGAAAGTAAAGGACGCGGTAGATTGTTATGCAAGAATACCGTCCTTGGGAGAAGTAAAGTGAGAATAGCGGAAAGCGGAGAAGGTTTGGAAAGAATAAGAGCTATCGTAAGCGATTTTCGGGGGAAAGTAGTTTCTTTAACCACGGAAATTCAAAAAAACAACGATACCGATACCGACCAAGCCGCGACGGAAATAAATTTTCTTGCCGAAGAAATCAGAAAAAAAACAGAGGTTTTGGCTTCCGACGTGATAAAAACCGTGGAAATACGGAGTAAAGCACTGAGAGAGTACAACGCCTTGGCTTATAATAAAGGTAATTATTAAAGGAGAGGGAAATGTATTGTAAGCATTGCAATTTCAAGTTGGAAGGCGCATTTGAAAACGCAAAGTTCTGCCCGTCATGCGGACGGGAACTTGACTTGTCCGAAGAAAACGAGGAGGAAACGCTTTCCTGCGCGGAACTCATCGATAAACTTCTGGAAGGAGAAGGAGAGGAAAAGGACTGGGAGTTATTGAAGCTGTTTTTCTCGACGGATTCTTTCGACCACGACGAAATAGCCGAAAAGATAGCCGAAGCTCATTCCACCGCCGTCGAAGACAACGACGACGACGTTTTGACGGTAATAGCCGATATCGTAGAATACCTGAAAGAAGCGGGGAAAGAGGATATACTGGACGGATACGAGGTCGTCGAATTAGACGAGGACGACGAATACGAAGAAGACGACGTCGGGGACGAAGAGGAGGAAGCGTCCTTCGTTGCGGATGACGAAAC
>CALVNL010000023.1 GCA_944349655.1 uncultured Clostridia bacterium | reverse complement strand
GAACGCAGGGTAATGTACGTCGCCATGACCAGGGCGCAGGAAAGACTTTACATCTCCTGCGTAAAGGGAACGAGGACCCGTTTCAACAGGGTGGAGAACACCATGCCGTCGAGGTTTATCTCCGAAGCCAAAGGGGAAGGATACAACAGAGAGGAACGCTTCATCGCCGAACGGCAGAGTTATTACGACAGAAGAAGCGAGAGAAGATACGATTACGAGGAAAGAGATCTGCCCGATTACAGTATAGAAAAACCGAAATACGTTCCCAATACCGTCACCGAACAACCTAAGAAAGTTTACAATAAAAGTGCCGAAGGCTTCGTTTCCGGAGCAAAGGTAAAGCACAAAAAATACGGAATAGGCACTGTTTTGATAACCGAAGGCAGCGGACAAGGGACTACCGTTACCGTAGTTTTTAAGGATTTAGGAATGAAAAAGTTTGCGCTTATGAACGCGCCGCTGGAACTTTGCTGATAAAAAAAGAGGACAAAATTATGGAAATGAGAGAACTTGTCGACAAGCTCAACCGTTACGCGAGAGAGTACTACGAACTGGATAATCCCACCGTCTCGGACAAGGAGTACGACGAACTTTATTACACTCTTGCGGAGATGGAGAAAGCTACGGGAATAACTTTACCCGATTCTCCCACACATAGAGTAGGAGGCGCTCCTCTCAAGAATTTCGTCCGTTACGATCACAGACAACGGCTGTATTCTTTGGACAAGGCAAAGGACGAAAACGAACTTGCGGCATATTTTTCCAGGGTGGAAAAAGTCGTCGGAGCTTTCCCCGAAATGACTTTGGAGCACAAGTTCGACGGACTTACGCTTTCCTTGACGTACGAAAACGGCGTGCTTATAACTGCCGCCACGAGAGGCGACGGAGTGACGGGCGAAGAGGTCACGTCCCAGGTGAGAACCATTAAAAGCGTACCGCTCAATATAGAATATAAAGGACTTATAGAGATACAGGGCGAAGGCGTTATGAGGCTTTCTTCCCTTGCAAAATACAACGAGCAAGCCGCCGTGCCGTTGAAAAACGCCCGTAACGGCGTAGCGGGAGCTATCCGCAATCTCGACCCGAAAGTCACCGCTTCGAGGAATCTCGACTTCGTGGCGTATAACGTAGGGTACAGCGATCGCCGCTTTGCTTCCCAAAGCGAAGTCAACGCTTTTTTGAGAGAACAAAAGTTTCTTACGGATGAGGCTTTTTGTTTGATAAAAGACGAAAAAGCCGCAATTTCCAAATTGAAAGAAATAGAAGAAAACCGCGATAAACTCGATTTTCTGATAGACGGAGCGGTGTTGAAAATTAACTCTTTTGCGTTAAGAGAGGAACTGGGCTTTACCGACAAATTCCCTCGTTGGGCGATAGCCTACAAGTTCGAGGCGGAAGAGACCACCACCGTGGTGAAAGACGTGGTGTGGCAGGTTTCCCGTACCAGCAAAATAAATCCGCTGGCTATTCTCGAACCCGTGGAACTAATGGGCGTAACGGTAAAAAGGGCTACCTTAAACAATTATTCGGATATCCAAAAGAAAGATATTAAGATAAATTCCAGAGTTTTTATAAGGAGAAGCAACGACGTTATTCCGGAAATTACGGGAATAAGCGAACACACAAAAGACAGTTACGATATAGCTAAGCCTTCCGTTTGTCCTTATTGCGGCGCGCCGGTAAAGGAAGAGGGAGCGTTCCTGTATTGCACCAATCCTTCTCATTGCGCTCCGACGATCATTGCGTCGTTAACTCATTTTGCCGAAAAAGGTTGTATGGATATAGACGGATTTTCCGAAAAAACCGCAGAGCTGTTATTGAACGAACTGGAGGTAAAACAGCCGTATCAATTATACGATCTTACCGCAGAACAACTGCTTACGCTGGACGGGTTCAAGGAAAAGAAAGCCGATAATCTTCTCAAAGCCATAGAAAAAAGCAAGCAAGTTACCTTGGACAGGTTCTTGTTTGCGTTGGGGATACCGGGGATAGGTAAGAAAACGGCGAAAGTGCTTGCCGAAAGGTTCGGGTCGATCGACGACCTGAAACTCGCCACCAAGGAAGAACTCGTCGGTATAGACGACTTCGGGGAAATCCTTGCGGGGAACGTAGTAGATTATTTTGCCGACGAAAAAAATCTCGAAACGATTTCCGAACTTTTCGCAAGAGGGATAACCGTCAAGGAAGAAGAAAAGAAGGAGGGAGTTTTCAGCGGCAGGAACGTAGTTCTGACCGGGTCGCTTTCTTCTTTCAAACGCTCCGCCGCCGCCAAGGAAATTACCGAAAGGGGCGGTAAAGTCTCGGATAACGTCTCCTCTTCCGTCAATCTCGTCATAGTGGGCGAAGACGCAGGCAGTAAAAAACAAAAGGCGGAAAAACTCGGGATAGAAATCTGGGACGAAGCGAAATTCATTTCGGTTTTGAAAGAGTCGGAATAACGATTCCTTTTTTCCGTTTCTCTTAAAAAATTCCTTTTTTTGTAAAAACGTTAAGGATAGATTTTTTTGTTGTTTTATTAAAAATTTATCCTTTTATTTTTAAGCAAAATTTTTTCGTATAATATGAAGAAAACAATTGCTGTTTTTTCAACTTTAGAGATAATTTCAAAGATAAATTTTTTGTGGAAATGTCGTAAAAAAAAGAAAGGAATGCTGACGTAAGGAAAAATATTCGGATATTTATGCGGACGAATAATTGTCAAGATGATATTTTTGTGTTAAAATAATAAAATAATTTCTTAATATATAGCGAGGGACTTTTCAGAATGAGAAGTATGACAGGTTTCGGCAAGGGTGTTGCCGAGAAAGACGGCAGAAAAATCACCGTGGAACTCCGTTCGGTCAATCACCGTTTTCTGGACGTTGCGTCGAAGTTTCCGAGGACGCTGGTTTGTTGCGAGGACGCTGTAAGAAAGGTTATAGCTTCCCGTCTTGCCAGAGGTCACGTCGACGTATTCGTAACGTACGAAGACAACAGACAAGGCAAGTCGGACATTTCGGTGGACCTCGTGACCGCCGCCCGTTACAAGGAGATCGCTTCCGAACTGGAAAAACTGGGTTTTGACAACGACCTTACCGTCAGCGCGGTTCTGAAGATGCCCGAAGTCACTTCCCTTAAAGGCGAGGACGACGACGAGGAAGCGATTTGCCTGCTTGCGAAAGCCGCTACCGAGGAAGCCTGCGACAAACTCGTGGAAATGCGTACCGTGGAAGGAGAGGAGCTTAAAAAAGATTTTCTCAAAAAGCTCGACGAAGTGGAACGGCTCACGTCTGAAATAGAGCTGAGAGCGCCCGTCGTAGGCGAAAATTACGCCGTAAAACTCCGTCAGCGGATAGAGGAAAGTCTCGCAGGGGTGGATCTCGACGAAGCGAGACTTCTCAACGAAGTGGCGTTTTTCGTGGATAAAGCCAACATCGACGAGGAGATCACCCGTCTTAAAGGTCATATCGCCCACGGCAGAAGCATTATCGCCGAAAAGGGACCCGTCGGTAAAAAACTCGATTTTCTGGTGCAGGAAATGAACCGGGAAGTCAACACCACCGGAAGTAAGTCCAACGATTTATACATTACCGAAAGGGTGTTGCTTGCCAAAAACGAGGTGGAAAAAATCAGAGAACAAGTCCAAAATATCGAATGATTTTTCTTTAAATCGAGTATTCGGAAAGTAAAAGAAGGAAAAATCGTTAAAAGGAAGGTTATGGAGAGAGGAATTTTATTCGTATTTTCGGGCCCGAGCGGGACCGGCAAAGGTACGGTATTGGAAGAGGTTTTCAAGACCGTCAAGAATTTACATTACAGCGTTTCGGCGACCACCAGAGCGCCGAGAAACGGCGAAGTGCACGGAGTGAATTATTATTTTATCGACGACGCCGAGTTTGACAGAATGATAGCTTCGGGAGAGATGTTGGAGTACGTTGAAAAGTTCACTAACCGCTACGGCACCCCGAAAAAAGCGGTGGAAAAGTTGCTTTCCGAGGGTAACGACGTAATTTTGGAGATAGAGACCATCGGAGCCGAAAACGTCAGGAGACAGATGCCCGAATGCGTTTCGATATTCATTGCGCCGCCGTCACTGAAGGAATTGTGGCACCGTCTGACGGGCAGAAACACCGACGACGAAAATATCGAAAAACTCCGTTTCGAAACCAGTAAAGTGGAACTTATGTGCGCTTATAACTACGATTATATCGTGATAAACGACACCGTGGCGCATTGCGCCGAACAGGTCCTCGGAATTATCGAAGCCGAAAGGTGCAAGGTTTCCAGGAACCGTAAAGTGATAGAAAATATTTTATATAACTGAAAATTACAGGAGGATATTGCAATATGATGATCGAACCGCCTATCGATAAACTTATCAAAAAGGCTCCCTGCCGTTACGCCCTTGTTTGCGGCCTTGCCAAAAGAGCGAAGGAACTCAGCTCCACCCGAGCCGCGGAGCTGGAAGAAAAGCACATTAAACCCATAAGCTACGCCGCAGAAGAAATTTACAACGACAAAATTATAATCAAAGTAGACTGATGGCAAAGACGGTAATTGTGGGAGTAAGCGGAGGTATCGCCGCTTACAAAGCCTGCGAACTGGTAAGTTTGCTGAAAAAGAAAGGTTATGCCGTTAAGGTCATAATGACTTCGCACGCCACCGAATTCGTGGCGCCTTTGACTTTCGAAACTCTTTCGGGAAACGTGGTTTACAAGGATATGTTCGGGGACAGGCCGCATAACGTGGTGGAACACATCGCCTTGGCAAAAGAAGCCGACGCTATGATTATTGCTCCCGCTTCGGCGGACGTCATAGCGAAATTCGCTTCGGGGATAGCCGACGATATGCTTACTTCGGTTTACATCGCGCACACCAAGGAAAAAATCGTTTGTCCCGCCATGAACGTCAATATGTATAACAATCCCGCCAACGTCGAGGCTATGGAAGTTCTGAAAAAGAGGGGCGTGCATATCGTGGAGCCGGAAAGCGGAATCCTTGCCTGCGGCGACGTGGGAAAAGGACGTCTTGCGGATCCTGCCGAAATTGCCGATTACGTAGATAAGCTCCTTATGCCCAAAGCCGATTTCCGAGGGAAAACGGTACTTATTACCGCGGGAGCGACCGTTGAGGACATTGACGGAGTGCGTTTTATCAGCAATTACTCGTCGGGGAAAATGGGAGTGGCTTTAGCCGACGCCGTTACCGACCGAGGAGGAAAGGTTATTTTCGTATGCGGCAGAATGAGCGTTCATAAACCTAAGGATTGCGAAATAGTGCAGGTCAAATCCACAGTCGATATGCTTAACGCCGTTTTGGAAAGAATGGCGGACGCCGACGTTATCGTAAAAGCCGCAGCTCCCGCCGATTACAGGGTAAAGACGCATTACGACAACAAAATAAAAGAAAAATCCCTTACTCTGGAACTGGAAAAAAATCCCGACATAGCCAAAGCCGTCGGAGAACGCAAAGGCAACAAGCGTTTGGTGGTATTTGCCGCGGAAACGGAAAATTTACTGACTAACGCCGCCGAAAAACTCGCTTCCAAAAACGCCGATATGGTGGTTGCAAACGACGTCACCAAAGAGGGCGCAGGGTTCGGGACGGACACCAACATAGCTACGTTGATTTACGCCGACGGCAGGGTGGACGCCTTGCCCATTATGGACAAGAGAGCGCTTGCCGACTGTATTCTGGACGGCATTGCCGAATTATGATATACGAAGTCATCGTCGATATAAGTAACGGCGAAGTGGACAGGGTATTCGATTATTCTTCGGAAAACGTTTACCCCGTCGGCAGCCGGGTAAAAGTGCCTTTCGGTAAAACCTTCACCGAGGGCTTTATTATCGGCGAAAAAGAGACCACTTTAGTAAAAACCAAGGACATAGTCCGAGCCGAAGACGATTTTGCCGCAGTCAAGCCCGAACTTCTGGAACTGGTGAAATTTTTGAAACGCACGCAAAATTTACGCCTTATCGACAGCTTGAGGCTGTGCGTACCGTCGGGGCTGCGGGGGAATGCGGTAAAAACGCTGAAAAAGAATTTTCTTACCCTGGCTGTTGCGGCAGAGGACGCGAAAAGTTCCTTAAAAGCCAATTCCGTCCGACAGGGCGAAGTTATCGACAGGCTTACGGCGGGGGGAGAATACGAAAGCGTACTGAATAAGGAATACGGCGCTTCCGCCGTGAAAAGTCTTATCGAAAAAGGATTTGTCAAACGAGAACAGGTGGCGTTGAGACGTACGCCGTACAGCGGACTCGTAGCCGAAAAAAAGGAAATAAAATTAACGCCCGACCAGCAAAGGGCTTACGAAGAAATAAATAACACCGACAAAACTGCACTTTTGCACGGAGTGACGGGAAGCGGCAAGACGGAAATATATATGCGCCTTATTTCCGACGCCATCGAAAAAGGGCGTACGGCTATTATGCTCGTTCCCGAAATAAGTCTTACGCCGCAGATGCTGATGCTTTTTCGGAGTCGTTTCGGAGACACCGTGGCTTTGCTGCACAGCGGAATGAGCGACGGGGAAAGGTACGACGAGTGGCTCAGATTGCATAGAGGAGAAGCCAAAGTCGCTTTGGGCGCGAGGAGTGCGATTTTTGCTCCGCTCGAGAACGTAGGGGTGATAATCATAGACGAGGAACACGACAACAGTTACGTTTCCGAGTCCAACCCGAGATTTTTCACTCACGACGTGGCGGCGTTCAGGGCGTCCTACAACGACGCAAAACTGGTGCTCGGAAGCGCAACGCCTTCGCTCAACACTTATAAAAAAGCCCTTGACGGGGAGTATGAACTTATACAACTGAAAAACAGAGTGCACGACAACGCCTTGCCCGATATGGATATCATCGATATGCGCAGGGAAATAAGGGCAGGTAACAACGGTATGTTTTCCCGTCTGTTGCTTTCCGAACTGGACGGCTGTATGAAACGGAACGAACAGGCGATGATATTCATTAACCGCAGAGGGTATTCCTCTTTTCTCCGTTGTAAGGCGTGCGGTTACGTCCCCAAATGTACCGACTGCGAAGTAAGTCTTACCTATCACAGGGAAGACGACAGACTGAAGTGCCACTATTGCGGCAAGCAGTTCTATAACCTCGACAGTTGCCCGATATGCGGCAATAAGCACCTCACACAGGGCAGAATAGGTACCGAAACCGTGGTGGAAGAGTTACAAAGGCTTTTCCCCGACGTGGAGGTGGGGAGGTTGGATAACGACACCGTTACCGCTAAAGACTCCGCCGCTAAGATACTCGGCGACTTCCGTAACGGCAAGACCCGTATCCTCGTCGGAACGCAGATGATAGTCAAAGGACACGACTTCAAGGACGTCACCCTTGTCGGGGTACTGGACGCCGACTTAAGTCTGTATTACGCCGACTACCGCAGTAACGAAACCACCTTTCAGCTCATAACCCAGGTTGCAGGAAGAGCCGGAAGAGACGCTTTACCGGGGAAAGTCGTCATTCAGACCTATAACCCCAATCATTACGTTTTCCGTTTTGCCAGAGCCTACGACTACGAAGGGTTTTACGAAAAGGAAGCGAGCGTAAGGGAAGCTACCCGTTTTCCGCCTTATTCCAAAATAGTAAGGATTCTCGTTAAAAGTGAGGACGAGGAAAAGGCGCTGAAAGGAGCAAGGGAGTGCTATAACGCAGTCAGGGAGATAAAAACCGCCGACAAGTCCCTTTTCAGAGTGCAGGCGATGAAGGCTCCCGTGGGGCGTATCAGCAACGAATACCGTTTCCAGGTGGTTTGCTGGGTGGAGTGCGAAGGGGAAGAAAAAATAATTCCGCTCATATACAAAGAAGCCGAAGCGGTCAACAAGCGGGGCGTGGTGACTTTTTTGGAAGTCAATCCCACGTCGATGAGATAATCGGAAAAAAATTACGATTGAAAAAAATCGGAGGTTAATATGGCATTAAGGAGAATTTTTCAGGACGGAGAGGAGATACTCTTGAAAAGAAGCAGAGAAGTAGGGGCGTTCGACGAGCGTCTTGCCGTACTTCTGGACGATATGAAAGACACTATGTACGACGCCGACGGGGTGGGACTTGCCGCTCCGCAGGTAGGAATACTCAGACGGGTGGCGATTATCGACGCCGACGGAATTTATCTGGAAATGGTAAATCCGCAGATAGTGGAAGCCGAAGGCGAACAAATCGGAGAAGAGGGGTGTTTAAGCGTGGATTCTGCCAAAAACTGCAAGGTATTGCGCCCCGAAAAGGTTACCGTCAGAGCCTACGACAGAGAGGGTAAAAAGTTCGAAAAGACGGTGACGGGACTTGCCGCAAGAGCGGTCTGCCACGAACTCGACCACCTGGAAGGCATACTTTTCTATACTCGTGAATACAAGGGAGGAGAAAACCGTTGAAAGTAATATTTCTCGGAACGCCTGTTTTCGCATTGAATTGCTTGAAGGAAATCCGCAATTCCGCCCACACGGTGGCGGCGGTGGTGACCCAACCCGACAAAGTCAACGCGCGGGGCAACAAAATCGTCGTCGGACCAGTCAAGGCTTATGCCTTAGAAAACGGTATCCCCGTCTTTCAGTTTAACAATATAAGTAAAGAGGGGGAAGACGTGTTGCGTTCCTTTAACGCCGACATTATGGTGACGGCGGCTTACGGACAGATTTTACGTCAGAACATTCTCGACCTTTGTCCCGAAGGGGTTATAAACGTACACGCTTCGCTCCTGCCCGCTTACAGGGGAGCGTCGCCCGTGCAAAGAGCGCTCATAAACGGCGAAAAAGAGATAGGCGTATCCATTATGAAAACCGAACTCGGAGTGGATACGGGGGCGGTGTGCTTAAAGGAAAGCATGTCGACCGACGGACTGGAAAACAGCGACGACGCCTTGGAAAAACTTTCTTTCATAGGAGGGAAACTTTTGGTTCGGGCGTTGGACGAAATAGAAAAAAAGGAAGCCCATTTCATACCGCAGGAGGAAAAATACGCCACCTACAGCGGTATGTTCAAGAAAGATGACGGAAAAATCGATTTTTCGAAAACGTCGGAGGAAGTATATAATTTCGTCAGAGGAATAAATCCTTCTCCCGGAGCTTTCACGCACAGCGAAAACGGCGTTTTGAAAATTCTGAAAGTGGAACCTTGCCAAGGAGAGGGAAAAGTCGGAGAAATCCTTGTCGCCGACCCTAAAAAAGGACTTGAAGTCGCCTGCGGCGAGGGAAGCGTACGGATATTGAGGTTAAAACCCGAAAACGGCAAGGAAATGGACGCAAAAGCTTATCTTGCAGGGAAAAAACTTACGGTAGGGAGCGTTTTGGGTGAATAACAGCGTTTTTGCCGAAGCGGACGAAATACTGACCGAAATTTATTCCGAGGGGAAATTTTCTCAGGAAGAAATGAAGCACGTCACCAACAAACGCGTGACCAAACTCGTTTACGGCGTGCTGGACAAGCATTACGAATTGAATTACATACTGGATACCCTCGCCGAAAAAAAGGTCAAACCCGCAGTACGCAACGTACTTTTGTGCGGAGCGTATTCGCTCATTTATCTCGGTACGCCGCCGAACGTGGTGTTGAACGAAACGGGAGCCTTCCTGGAAAACAAGGGGAAAACGGCTTTGAAAGGGTTTTGTTACGCAATTCTTTCGAAAATCTCCCGAAAAGAGTACGTTTTTCCTGCTAAAAGCGATAAAAGGTATCTCGAAGTAAAATACAATATGCCCTCCTTTTTAGTCGGGTTGTTCCGAAAAGACTACCCTGACGATTTCGAAAGGATAATAGCCTGCAGGGAAAAGGGCAGGACGCATATAAGAGTCCCAGACGGGACCGACGAAGCGGAAATTCTCGCTTGCGACCCTTCCGCAGAAAGGACGGAAGTCGGGTTTTTCGTAAAAAACAATGAGGAAATATCACTTCTTAACTTCGAAGGGAAGATAACGTATATGTCGCTTCCTTCGGCTTTGATAGCGTTGAGCGTGGCAAAAAAGACCCCTTCGGGCGGCAGGATATTCGATTGTTGCGCAGCCCCCGGAGGAAAGAGCGTTTTTCTTGCCGAAAAAGGTTTTGACGTACTAAGCGCGGATATTCGTCCGCACAGGGTGGAACTCATAAAGTCCTACGCCGCAAGAATGGGGGTGACCTTAAAGACCGTCGTTGCCGACGCCACGGTTTTCAATCCCGAACGGGCGGAGGCGTTCGACGTGGTTTTAGCCGACGTGCCGTGTAGCGGAATGGGCGTTATCGGCAGAAGAAAAGACGTGGTTTTCAACAAAACTTACGAGGATATTTTAGCTTTGACGGCATTGCAGTACGCTATTTTGGACAATGTTTCGAAATATGTAAAGAAAGGCGGACTTCTCGTTTATTCCACCTGTACGGTTTTCCGAATGGAAAATAACGACGTGATAGATAAGTTTTTGGCTTGCCACGAGGATTTCTCCTTGTCGGAAGTTCCGCTCGGGGAAAGGAACGACGGGTACATTCAGTTTCTGCCCGACGGAAAGGGAACGGAGGGATTTTTTCTGTGTCACTTGAAAAGAAATTAAGTCTGCAAGATCTTTCGGAAAAAGAATTTTCCTTTCTTGCCGAAAGAGGTTATCCTTCTTTCAGGGCAGGACAGGTTTTTCTTGCCTCCAGGCAGTTCCGTTCCTATGCGGAAATGAATATTCCTTCCGACTTGAAAAAGGAACTTTCCGAAGAGTTTTACGACAGAAGTCTTACCGTAATAAAGGTACTGACGGGAAAAGACGGCACCGAAAAATACCTTTACCGCCTCAACGACGGCAATATAGTGGAAGGTGTCTTTATGCCGCACAACTACGGCAACACGATCTGTATCTCCACCCAGGTTGGGTGCAGAATGGGTTGCGCTTTCTGCGCGTCCACCCTAAACGGACTCGTCCGCAACCTGACTAAAGGGGAAATGCTCGGCGAAGTGCTTGCCGTCAACGCACTGAAAGGCGGTTCGCTTAAGAAAAGAGCGATAACGAACGTGGTGCTTATGGGGAGCGGAGAACCTCTCGACAACTATGAGAACGTAACGGAGTTTTTGCGCCTTTTGTCGGAGAAAAACGGTCTCAACGTCAGTTTAAGGAACGTAAGTTTGTCTACCTGCGGACTTGTCGAGGGGATAAGACGACTTGCCGACGACGATCTTCCCGTGACGCTTACCGTATCTTTGCACTCTCCGTACGACGAAAAGAGAGACGTTCTCATGCCCGTCAACAGGAAGTATCCGATAGCGGAAGTGGTCAAGGCGGCAAAGTATTATTTCGAAAAAACGGGACGAAGAATTATCTTCGAATATACCCTTATAAAAGGGGAGAACAGTTCGCCTGCCGACGCGGAAAAGTTAGCGGCAGTGACGAGGGGACTGAACTGCCACGTCAATCTCATTATGCTCAATCCCGTCAAGGAGCGTAACTTAAAAAGAGTGGATAAGGATACCTTAAAAGCTTTTACGGACACCCTTAACAGGCTCGGAGTGAGCAACACCCTGCGTCGTTCGATGGGGAACGACATAGAGGGAGCGTGCGGGCAGTTACGGAATAAATATCTGGAGGAACAGCAAAAATCAGAGGACAAATAATAAAGGCGGTAGCAGGAAGGTACGACGTCGGGACGGAAAACGGAACGGTATTCAACTGTGCGCAGAGAGGAACGGTTAAGCGAGCGATGGATCTTTTCGTGGGCGATTACGTGGAAGTCGACGAAGGAATAATCACGGCGTTTTATCCGAGAAAAAACCGGCTCATACGTCCTTATGTAGCCAACATAGACGTTCTGATGATAGTGATAGCCCCCGTGCCGAAACCCGATTTTCTGTGCGTGGAAAAACTTATACTTAACTGTCACGTTCAGAAGATAGAACCTTGTCTTGTGATAAACAAAACCGACGTAGCCGCGTCGGAGGCAGTGGAAGAGTTCGCCCGACCGTATCTTAAAGAGTTCAAGGTATTCAGGGTAAGCGCCTTTAAGGAAGAGACTTTGACGCCGCTTAAAGAGTATATCAAAGGAAAACTCGTTTGTTTTGCCGGACAAAGTGCGGTGGGGAAAAGTTCTCTCATAAATTCTCTTACGGGAAAATCGCTGGAAGTAGGGGAGCTTTCCAAAAGGATAGCGAGGGGAAAAAACACCACCAGACATATCGAAATATTTCCTTGTTGCGGCGGTTACGTAGTCGATACCTGCGGATTTTCGGTGATGGAACAGGACGAAGTGAAAGCTGCGGAACTCGTTTATTATTACGACGAACTCCTTGCCTTTCAGTCGGAATGCAGATATACTAATTGTACGCATACCAAGGAGCCTTTCTGCGCCGTGAAAAAAGCGGTGGAAGAAGGAAAGATAGACAAAGACAGGTATGAACGATACCTTAAACTTTTCAATGCTCTCAAGGAGAGCGGGAGGAAGAAATATGACTGAAAAAATACTCGTGGCGCCGTCGATACTGAGCGGAGATTTTGCGGAAATGGGCGAAGCCGTCCGTAAACTCGAAGAGTGGGGGGGAGATTACGTCCACTGCGACGTTATGGACGGAATGTACGTTACCAACATAACCTTCGGTATGCCTATGATAGCGGCGTTACGGAAGAGGACGGCGCTACCTTTGGACGTTCATCTTATGATCACCGAACCCGAAAGATATGTGGAAAAATTCATAGAAGCGGGGGCGGATATAGTAACTTTCCACCCCGAGGCGAGCAAAAATCCCGCCGAAGTTCTGAAAACCATACGGGCAAAGGGAGTTAAAGCGGGTATAGTCTTCAATCCCGACGTGGATATAGAAAAATATGCCGAGCTGTTTCCTTTATGCGATATGATAACGGTGATGACGGTCTATGCCGGACGAGGCGGTCAGTCGCTCATTCCGTGGTGCATAGACAGGATCAAACTCGTAAAGGACATACTCAGCGAAAAGGGACTGGATATTCCCGTGGAGGCCGACGGAGGGATAGGAGAAAGCAACGCAAATCTCGTCAAGGAAGCCGGAGCCACCGTCCTGGTGGCAGGCAACAGCGTTTACAAGTCTTCCGACCCGAAAAAAACCGTCGCTTCGCTCAAGGCGTAACAAAAAAACGTCCGTCCTCATATAATGCTTTAGCAAAATAAAAGGGAGCGTTTTTATGAGGATAATATGTATTAAAAGCCCGACGTTTCTTAAGAAAATAATTCAGTTTTTCAAACGAAAAGGAAAATAAGAGAAAGATGAATACGAAAGAAGCCTTGTCGATATACGAAAAATTAGCCTCGATGCACCCCGAAGCGGGGTGCGAATTGCACTTTCGGACGCCGTTTCAGTTGTTGGTGGCGGTGATTTTGAGCGCGCAATGCACCGACGCAAGGGTAAACAAGGTCACCGACAAGATGTTTACCGAATTAAGTACGCCCGAGCAGTTTGCCGCCTTGACGGAAGAGGAACTTATAAAACACATTTACAGTTGCGGCTACTACAACGCAAAGGCTAAAAATATCATCGCAATGAGTAAAATTCTTTGCGAAAAGTATAACGGCGAAGTCCCTACAGATTTCGACACGTTGGTGACGTTGCCGGGAGTGGGGAGAAAGACCGCTTCCGTCATCACCGCAGTCGCCTTCGACCGTCCCGCAGTCCCCGTGGACACGCACGTTTTCAGAGTGGCGAGGAGACTCGGCTTCAGCAAAGGGAACAGTCCCGAAGCGGTGGAAAGGGATATCAAGGCTCTTTTTCCGCCCGAGTACTGGAACGCACTTCACCATTATATGATATTCCACGGCAGATATATATGTCACAGCCGAAAACCCGATTGCGAAAAGTGTAATCTGGTTTCGGTCTGCCCATACTATCTTAAGGAAAAAGAAAATACAGGAGAATAAAATGTTTCTCGACACGGTTACTATTTATTGCAAAGCAGGGAACGGCGGCGACGGAGCGGTCAGTTTCCACAGGGAAAAATATATCCCCAAAGGCGGACCCGACGGCGGCGACGGGGGAAGGGGCGGAAGTATCTATTTCGAAGCCGACCCGTCGATAAACACACTTATAGAATTCCGTTACAATCAGCATTTCCGTGCCGGCAACGGCGAAAGGGGGCAGGGCGCCACCAAAACGGGAGCAAGCGGTAAGGATATAATCATCAAAGTTCCCAGAGGTACGGTCATTAAAGACGCCGAAAGCGGCGGTATCCTTGCCGACGTATTCGATTACGGCGAGAGGATACTTATTTTCAAGGGGGGCAGAGGGGGAAGAGGAAACGCCCGTTTCTGTACCTCCACGAGGAGAGCGCCGTCCTTTGCCGAGAACGGTGAACCGACGGTGGAAAGGAAATTGCGGCTGGAACTCAAGACCATAGCAGACGTAGGACTGGTGGGTTTTCCCAACGTAGGGAAAAGTACGCTTTTAAGCGTTATCAGTGCGGCGAGACCGAAAATAGCCGATTATCACTTCACCACCTTGTCGCCTAATTTAGGGGTGGTCAGGTACGACGACGAAAGTTTCGTGGCGGCGGATATCCCCGGACTTATCGAAGGCGCGGCGGAAGGACTGGGACTGGGACACGAGTTTTTACGCCATATAGAAAGGGTACGCCTTATTCTTCACGTCGTGGACGTGAGCGGTTCGGAAGGGAGAGAGCCTTTTGAGGACTATACCGCGATCAGAAAGGAACTCAAGAACTATTCCGAAAAACTCTACGACCTTCCCGAAATAGTGGTAGCCAACAAAACCGACCTCGTGGCCGAGGAAAAACAGATAACCGACTTCGAGGAAAAAATCGGAAAAAAGGTATTCCGTATCAGTGCGGCGACTACCGCGGGGGTAAAATCGCTGGTTGCCGCCACGGCGGAGAAATTAAAGACTTTGCCGCCGCTTGCGCCGTTGGAATTCGTGAAACACGAATATGAAACCGTGGACAAAAATTTTTACAAAATCGAGAAGAAAGGCGACGTGTATTACGTTACGGGAGGATTTGTGGAGGAACTCGCCCGTTCGGCGTATCTCGACGACAACGAGAGTTTCGCTTGGTTCCAGAAACGTATGCGTGAAAGAGGTATCGTGGACGAATTGCGGAAAATGGGAGCCAAAGACGGCGACACCGTCTGCGTACTCGACCTCGAATTCGAATTTATGGATTAAAAAGGAGAAGTTATGTTAGACAGCAAACAAAGGAAATACTTGAGCGGACTGGGACAAAAACTCGACCCCGTGTTTCAGATAGGGAAAAACGGCATAGAAGGGGCGGTTATAGGCGAACTTTCCGACGTACTGGACGCAAGGGAACTTATCAAGGTCTCCGTCAACAGAAATTGCGAATATTCGGCAAGGGAAATAGCCGACGCACTTGCGAGCGAGCTTGCGGCGGATACGGTAAGTTGCGTGGGAAGCAAGATCGTGCTTTACCGCAGGAGCGAAAGAAAGGATATTAAACACTTGGAATTTCCCAAAAACAAATAATACCTTATCATTTGATTTTTTCTCGGAAAAGGCAGGCGAGGGCGAAGGCAAGACAAATCACGCTCACTATGGCGTAATAGATTTTCATAGGACCTATCAACGAAAGAAAAGCAAGAGTAATTCCGCTTATAAGAAAATATTTTGCCCTTTTTCTGACGAAAACCGACCTGATTATTTCCCGTTTGTCGACGGGAGTTTTTTTCTCTTTTTTCGGCAGGTCTTCGGGCAGACGGTTTTGTTTTATCAGGAATTTTCTGACCTTGTGCGAAGACACGAATTCCGTCTCCACATCCAAGGAGTTGGCAAAAAGCACGACGTTACGGGGATTGAGACGGCTCAGGACGAGGACTTTTGCGATATTTAGTTCCTTTGCGGTACGGTAGAATTTGGCTATATCGTCCATACTGCAGGGGGAAAACTTAAAATTGGCAAAAACGAGAGTTTCCACGCAGTTTACGGTCACAATAAAGTATCCTTCGCCTTTTCGGGGGTTGAAGTAATCGGGAGCAAGCGAAAAGAAAAAATCGTTCTGGTAAGGCAGTCCTTTCAGAGCGAACAGATCTTCCATACGGGAAACGGTTATGTTTTTTTTGTCGGCGTAACGGTTGAAAAAATGTATGAACAGACGGTTGAAAAGCACCCAGAGCAGAAAACCTATGAAAAGGGCGGCGACGAAATTGTCGCTTGCGGCGTAGCTTATCACGAAAGCGATAAGATACAAAAGGAGATTGAGGGAGATCTTATCGAATTTGTTCACGGCGTAATTATTCCCTTTTCGAGAGCGGTATAAACTTGAAATTTTGATTTATAAAGGGTATAATATCAAATATGAATACGGGAATTTTCGGAGGGGCGTTCGACCCTTTCCACACAGAACACAGACATATCATAGAATGTGCCGCAAAGGAGCTTTCTCTCGACAAAGTGGTGGTGGTGCCCTGTTTTTTGCCGCCGCACAAACATTGCAGGATCAGTTCCTTCGAGGACAGAGTCGAAATGATTAAAGCGGGGACGGAGGGGCTTTCCTACGTCGTTATCGACGAGATAGAAAAACAGAGAGGACAAGTCAACCCCACGTCGGTAGTACTGCCGCTTTTGAAGGAAAAATATCCTTCCGATAATTTTTATTTCGTTATGGGCGGAGACAGCGCCGTCAATTTCAACAGCTGGATAAATCCCGAAAAAATCGCCGCCACGGCTATCCTTGCGGTAGCCGACAGAGAGGGAAGCGGAGCAATGGACGAAGTGGTCGCATCCTTGGAAACGCGCTACGGGATAAAGGTGCGGAAGTTATCGTACAAAGGCAAACAGGTATCCAGTTCTCACATTAAGGCGTCCTTTGAAGTGGGTTTAAGGACGGAGGACGTGTCGGAAAAGGTAGCGGAAGTTATCGAAAGGAAAGGGCTTTACAGAGAATTTTCTTCGCTCGTTACCGCACTTAAAAACGACATAAGCGAAAAGACCTTTGCCCACAGCGTATCGACTATGCTTTACGCTCAGAACTTTACGGGACTGCTGAAACTGAAATACGAAGACGTGTTTTTGGCTTGTTTACTGCACGACTGCGACAAAGCGACTACGGCAGTTTTCGAAGGCGTGCCGCAACCGGTGGTTCACCAGTTCAAGGGAGCGGAAAAGGCAAAGGAAAAGTACGGGATAGAGGACGAAAGAATATTGGACGCTATCAGATATCATACTACGGGAAAGAAGGAGATGACCACCTTGGGAAAACTGGTTTTCTGTGCGGATATGCTGGAACCGAACAGAAAGTTCGAAGGGGTAGGGAAACTTCGTTCGATAATATCGGAGGATTTCGAAGATGGTTTCGTCGCCTGCGTGAAAGCGACTTACGAACATTTACTTAAGCAGGATAAACCGATATACCCCTTGACGAAAGAGTGTTATCTTTATTACAATAAATAAAAACGAATACGGAGAATATATGGACGCAAAACAAACCAAAGACGTAATAGTGGAACTTTTGAAAGAAAAGAAAGCCTCCGACATCACGGTAATAGACGTGGCGGAGCAGACTATAGTTACCGAATATTTCGTCATAGCTACCGGCAAAAGCAGCACGCAGGTCAAAGCTCTGACCGACTTTTTAGACGAGAAAGGCGAGGAAAGAGGACTGGACGCACCGTTGAGACGAGACGGAGTGAGGGAAGGCAGATGGGTAGTTATCGACTACGGCAGCGTAATCGTACACGTTTTCAACGACGCGACGAGAGATTTTTACCGTCTGGAGCAGCTGTGGGGCAACGGCGCCAACGTAACGAAAATCGAAGACTGAACTTTTGAAGCGGAATAAAAAAATCCCCTTCACAATTTTCGATAAAAAACAAATATCAGTTGACAAACGGCTCTCAAATCACTATAATAACAGGGTAAAGAAACCTTAAGCACCTTTAGCTCAGTTGGTAGAGCAACTGACTCTTAATCAGTGGGTCCCGGGTTCGAGTCCCTGAAGGTGCACCAAAA
>CALVNL010000022.1 GCA_944349655.1 uncultured Clostridia bacterium | reverse complement strand
GTTTCCTCGTCGTAGGAAGCCAGGCGGTATTTTTCGGCGTACGCAAGAAAAACTTTTATCGCCTTTTCCGCCCAGTCTCCGTGGAGGAAACACTTGGTTATCGCCACTACCTTGTGGCTCTTTTCCCTGTAAAACCCCAGTACCGTCCTGGTGGTTTTCTTTCCGTCTTTGTACTCCGTCACCGTGCCGAAAGGTAAGGATATCTTATTGCGGTAAGCGTAAGGCGAGCTACTCGGCACCACGGGGGGACATTCGATTTCCGTCCCTGCGTTCTTTTTCAGGAGCCGCTGCAAGTTTTTCCTCTTCATCTCCAACTGAAGAGAATATTCGGCGTGCATAAGGTCGCAACCGCCGCAACGCCCGAAACGGTTGCAGGGCGGTTTGACTCTGCCTTCGGACTCTCTTTCCACGCTTAAAAGTTTGGCGAAAACAATGTTTTTCTTAACGTGCGTTACTTTCGCCTTTACCTTTTCTCCCGCCAGGCAGAACGGTACGAAAACGGTATAATCTCCGCAGGAAGCTATTCCTTCTCCTTCCATACCGTTGTCGTGGATTTCCGCTTCGATTATATCGTCCTGTTTCAGCTTGGGTTTTATTTCGTTCATCGTCTTTTTTACGCCGCCTTCTGCAAAGTTATGGTAAGCGGATTTATACCCAGTCTGTTGTTTTCCACGGGAACGTCGTTCTCGGGAAGAAAACCGAAATCGCCGTCGTCGTCAAGATATAAAACCACGTTGCCGTGACGGTTGGTTCTGTAAGTCACCGTCCCGAAAGCAAAAAGCGTATTCATCGTGACGGCGTGAGGATGACCGTACGCCGTGCCGTTGTCGCAGCTTATCAAAGCATATTCGGGTTTGATTGCTTCCATAAAGGCTTGGGAAGTACAACTTTCCGAACCGTGGTGTCCCACTTTAAGTACGTCCACGTCGAGGTCGGCAACTTCCGGAAGAGAAATAAACCACTCCTCGGTCTCCACCTCCGCGTCGCCTGTAAACAGTACCGTCCTGCCGCCGTAAGTTAACACGCACATTATCGACATACTGTTCTTGGCGCTTTCCGCTCCTTCGAACCCGGTATTCCCGGGAGCGAATATCTCGAATTCGTATCCGTCGCCGGTCACGGTGTATTTTTCTTCTTCGGCGCCTATTTCGTAAAGCGTGGCTCCCGTTTCGGCTTCGGCGTCGTCCATAAACGTCTTGTACGTTTTGCTCCCTTCGGTATAGTATTCGTTATAATAAATGTTTTTGACGTCGTATTCTTCCAGAACCCCCGAAGCAAGATTGACGTGGTCGCTGTCGGGATGAGTGACGAGAAGATAGTCCACTACGTCGATAGCCAGTATGTCGGAAAGATAATTCATATATTCCGTCCTGGTTGCCGCGCTCACAGACGTACCGCTTCCCGCGTCTATCAGAAAAGTTTTGCCGTCGGGGAGCATCACCGCTATGGCGTCGCCCTGACCTATGTCGATAAAATGTACCTCCACGCAGTTTTCTCCGTCGAATTCCGACGGAAGAACCACATTGGCTTTACCGCTTAAGACCGAGGTATATACTACCCCGTCGTCTCCGCTTTCGTTTTGTGCGTTCCCGCTCAGCCCTAAAATGCTTTTAATCTCGTCTGCCGCAAAAAGGGATGCCAAAAGTGCGGCTATGAGTACCAGAATTATAAATATCAGGACTATTTCCCTGACGTTGGTTTTCTTTGAAGAAGATTTTCTCGTCGCCATAGCTGACCTCCTTAACTCCTGTATTCGAGTACGGCACTCTTTTTAAGACCTGTCTGCCGTCTTTTTCATTATATCCTTTTTCCGTCCCGAAAGCAACCGCAGGAATACTCCTCCCGTATGCGAAAATCCTTTTTAGGCAGGGAAGATTTACCGCTTTGCCTTGCTCAAACCGCTATTGACAAAAGGACTTATTAAGAGTAATATATAATTGTATTTTTTTACACGTGTGCGTGTACGGGAGGTTTTCGAGTGAACGGTAAAAAGTTATTGCTTGCTCTGATAATACTGATTATGGCGGCTACAGTCGTCCTTACGGGATGTTTCCCCGAACGAATAACCATTTCTTTCGAAACCAACGGCGGCGAAAGCCTGTCCTCTGTCAAAGTACCCGTCTCCTCTGAAAGTCTCGACCTCCCCACTCCCGTCCGCAACGGTTACGTTTTCGACGGCTGGTATTACGACAGCGGACTTTCCTCCAAAGTGGATATAAAAGTCATACCCGAAGAAGACTGCACCTTCTACGCCAAATGGACTCCGCAACTGGTCACCGTAACTTTCAACGCAGACGGCGTTATTTCCTATAAATACGTTTCTTACGGGAGCGATCTTCCCGTTTCCGAAATGCCTGCCGTCCCCGAAAAACCCGGCTATGACGGAAGATGGCTTACCGACGGGCTGACCGACGTGACCGCACCGGTGACGATTTTCGCTCAATATTTCCTCGCTTCCTATTCCGTGACTTACGTGGCGGACGGAGAGCAATATGCTTTCTATCAGGGCTTGCCCGGAGACTCCGTTCTCACGCCCGACGATCCCGAAAAAGAAGATTATTACTTCTACGGCTGGTATTACGACACCGCTTTCACCCAACCTTGTCTTTCCCTGCCCGTAGTCATTCCCGACTCCAACCTTATCCTTTACGCCCGTTTTCTCGATAACTCCGATATGTCGAGATACATAAGCTATACCGTTTCCGACGGAGAAGCGAAAATAACCGGGCTTACTTCCATCGGTAAAAACCAAACTCTTATCATCGTTCCGGAAACACTCGGAGGCGTTCCCGTCACTTCCATAGGCGACAGCTCGAACGACCCCGAAACGGGCAAAACGTTCGCTTCCGAAGTCCTTACCACGTTGGTCGTTCCCGGGTCCGTGAAATCGATAGGCGACTACGCTTTCTTCGATATTCCTTCGCTGACGGAAATCAAATTGGAAGAAGGTCTCCTTTCCGTAGGTAAAGGCTCGTTCGCGGGATTGTCCTCGCTGACGAAAATTTCTCTTCCTTCCTCGCTGGAAACGGTGGGCGATTACGCATTCGCCTCGGTCCGTCCTGCCGAAGAAAACGACGAAGTCCTCTCCGTAACCGATTTCGGTTGCGAAGTGACTATCGCTCCTTCGGTGCTTACGGAAATTGTTTTTTCCTCGGATTCGGCGTTGCGTACGTTGGGTAAAAACGTGCTGTCTTACACCGCCGTCACCTCTTTTACCTTGCCCGAAGCCGAAAATTATACTTTCGATTATCGTTCCTTTGCCCTTTCTTCCCTTACGGAAATACTGTCGGTCAATCCTTCCTACGTTTCCGAAAACGGAGCTCTGTATTCCGCCGATTTAACCGATTTTGTTTATCTGCCCGTTGCCAAAGGCGGTGATTTCACCGTTTCCGACGGAACGATATCCGTAAGCGAAGGAGCTTTCCTCGGCAATAAAAACATAGTTTCGGTAAGCTTTCCCGACTCTGTCGAAAGTATCGAAACGCGTGCCTTCTACGGCTGTTCCGCTCTCGAAAACGTTTCTTTCGGGAATTCTTCTCTTCTCGACATAGGAGCGGAGGCTTTCGCAGAAAGCGGGCTGCGTTCTTTCGTACTGCCAGACTCCGTGCAAAGCCTCGGGGAAAGGGTTTTTGCCGATTGCGTTTCGCTCTCGTCGTTCTCCTACTCCGGGCTTAACCTCGAAGCCATCCCCGACGAAACTTTCTATAACTGCGCCTCTCTTACCGCGGTTACTATTACGGGCGCTACCGTTGCCGTAGGCGATTACGCTTTCTACGGCTGCGCTTCTCTTTCCGACCTTATTTTCCCCGCACAGTCGGTCCTGGAAGAAATAGGTTCGTATGCCTTTTACGATTGCGCTTCTCTGAAAAGTTTTTCTCTGCCGTCCTCCCTGCGTATAATCGGAAGTTACGCTTTTGCGGGAAGCGAAAGAATTTTCGCCGAACCTACCATTCCTTCCTCGATAACTTACGTGGGCGATTACGCTTTTATGAATTCCGGCGTGCGGTCTTTCCGCGCTTCCACCGGTCTTACTTATCTCGGTAAGGGCGCGTTCAAAAATTGTACCGTCATGAACCGTCTGGTTTTACCGATGAATTCACTCGATACCCTTCCCGAAGAAATTTTCTACGGGTGTTCTTCTCTTTCTACGGTAAACATTCCCGCCAACTTCACCTCCATAGGCGCAAGGGCGTTTTATAACTGCACGGCGCTCACGGGCGTTACCTTCAATAAAGACGCTCTCGGAAAAGGCGTCGTTTCCATCGGGGAAAGCGCTTTCGAAAACTGCGTTTCCCTGTTAAGCGACAGCGGCGACAACGCAATCCTTCCTTCCACTTTGACTTCCTTGGGAAAAAGAGCGTTCTATAACTGCTCGTCGTTAACCGAAGTCGTCGTTCCCGCAGGATTGCAAAAAGTATCCGAAGAAGCTTTCGCCAATTGCTCCAAGGTCAATAAAATTTCTTTCGCTACCGGCGGCATAACCGATACTTTGGGAGAAAACAGTTTTGCTTACTGCACGTCACTCGTATCCGTTACCCTCCCTTCCGCGCTCGCTCTCAGGAACGAAACCGGCGACGTAGGCGCGGTAAAAAATCCTTTCTTCGGCTGTTCCTCCCTTGCGGTGCTGGATATCAACAACTCCGCTTCTCTGAAAAGCATTGACGGATTTATTTATTACGAAGAAAGCGACGGACTGAAATCCGTTTATCTCTATCCCACCGGCAAAACCGGAACGTTTACCCTGGGTAACGATTTTGCGTCGATTGACGACTATGCCTTTTACGGCAGCGCCCTGTCGTCGTTCAACTTAAGTCACAATAATCCTTCGGGTTCCGCCGAAGCTCTTACGCTGGTAAAAATAGGTTCTTACGCTTTTGCCGAAAGCGAACTTACTTCCGCCGTTTTGTCCAGAAGAATCTACTTCGTAGGTCCATACGCTTTTGCCGACTCGGCTCTTAATTCGCTGACGGTGGAAGAAACCTTCACCGAAGACGATCCTTCCTCTTTCGTGATCGCAAATGCCGACGTGAAAACCAACCGTCTTACGTTAGGCGAGTACGCTTTTTCGGGAACCGACCTCGTTTCTCTGTCGCTTCCGCTGCGTGTCGAAACCGTAGGCAAAGGAGCCTTCTCCGATTGTTATTCCTTAAAAACCGTACTTTTTGCCGATGGAAATTCGGTTTTACTCACGTTAGAGGATTATGCTTTCGCTAACAATTCCGTCCTCTCCTCGTTATCATTGCCCTCGAGGACGGCGTCTGTCGGATCTTACGCTTTCGCTTACTGCCGTAACGTCGGCGAAATTGTTTTCGCCGATTCCGACGGGACTTTAACCATAGGCGATTACGCATTCGCGTCCGCCCATTATCTGAGAAAAGTGGTACTTCCGTCCTCTCTTCTTTCCATGGGCGAAGGAGTTTTCTCCGACTGTTCGCGTCTTTATTCGGTAACTTTCCCCGAAAGTCTGAATGCGCCCTCTCTATCTTTGCCCGCATACGCTTTCTACGGAAGTAACTCCCTCCTCGAAATTTATATTCCGGGTTATATTTCCGAAATAGGAGAGAAAGCCTTTTTCCGCACTTCTCTCGTTTCGGTTGAATTTGCAGACGAACCTGCGGGAAGTCTCGTTATAGGAGCAAGCGCTTTCGAGAACGTGACTAGCCTTACCTCGGTATATTTACCTTCTCAACTCGTTTCCGTAGGCGAAAAAGCTTTTTATATGAGCGGACTTTCCTCCCTTTCCTACGGACAGGGTTCCGTATTCGAAACGGGAAATTACGCTTTTTCGAAAACCGCACTTGAAAACGTCGTCTTAAGCGAACGCTTCCTGCCCGTGGGCGAATACGTATTCGCCGATAATCCTACGTTGAAAAACGTATCGGTGGAAAGTTCGCAAAACACGGCTTTCAGCGTTTATTTCGGAGATTATATGTTCAAAGGCAGCGCATTGGAAAGCGTTATCTTCCCCTCCGATTATACGGTGAGCGTTTCTTCGATAGGGAAAGAAGCCTTCGCCGACAATGCTTTTCTCTCCTCTCTTTCCTTTGCCGCCGACGAAAACGGTCTGACTCTGGGCGAATACGCCTTCCGTTCCTCGGCTCTTTCCTCTTTCGGAGTTTCGGGCAAGCCTTCTTATCTTACCGTAAAGGAAGGAGCCTTTTTCCAGACGCCTGCTTTGGAAAGTATCGATTTTGCCGCTTCCGTTATGGAAATCGGCGATTTTGCCTTTGCTCGGAGCGGAATAACCTCTCTCGTGCTTGACGCGGACGTTTTCTCCGCCGGAAAAGGTATCGCCTACGGGTCTGTCGGGCTTTCTTCCGTTATCCTTACGGGTACCTTTACCGATTACGAAACCGTGGACGGCGTTCTTTACAAAAATACCGCCGAGGGCAGAGTTCTTTTGCAATATCCTGCAGGTAAACAAGGCGCGGTGTTGGAAATATCCGACATTTATTCCATAGAAGATTACGCTTTCTACGGAAACGCTTACCTCACTACCATAACCGTCCTCTCGGACGCGTTCATTCCCTGCGGAACGGACACTTTTACCTCCACGAATCCCGCACTTACCGTCTATACCTCCGCCGAAACCGTAGACTCTTACTCCGCCTGGGGGCTTCCCGTCAGCGTACTCCGTACCGAGTTCGACGGATTTGTATTCACTTTGCTCGGAAACGGTCGTTATGAAATCAGCGGCTATACGGGTACTGCCGAAGAAGTTACCGTCCAAGGCAGTTATTCCGTCGGAGAAACCGTTTATCGCGTGGAAAGCATCGGCGACAACGCTTTCCTCAACAATACCGCCATTCGTCGCGTAACTATAGGCACCGGCATAAATTCGGTAGGAAAATACGCTTTCTCGGGTTGTACTTCGCTGGAAAGCGTAACCTTCGGCAACAACGTCGCCATCATTAAAAATCACGCTTTTTACGGTTGTTCTTCCCTCTCCGAAATTAACTTCAACGCCACTCTCGACTACATAGAAGACTATGCCTTCGCAAATTGTCCTTCATTGGAAAACGTAGCTTTCCCCGACAGCCTCGAAAGCATCGGCGCTTACTCTTTTGCCGCTTCGGCTCTGAGTGAGATAGATTTCGGAAACGGATTGCATTCGCTCGGCGACAACGCTTTCGAAAACAATGTCCGTCTGGTGGAAGTACGTCTTCCGTCAAGCATAAATTCCATCGGAGATTACGTTTTCCGTAATTGCGAAAATCTGACCTTCCTTTATCTCGACACTCTGACGGTTCCCGCATTGAAGAGTACCGCGGCTTTCCGTCTTACTCCCTCGGGTATGAGAATATTCGTGCCGTCTTACTCGGTAAGCAGTTTCAAAACCGCCACCTATTGGAGAGAATATTCCACACAAATTCTTTCGGTGGATAACATTTCCTCGATTATCGGTAAAGAAAATTACGTCCTTACCCCCATAAGTAACGGCAGATACCGTTTGGTTGCCTATATCGGAGAAGAAAAGAACGTCTTTATCGACCCCGTGCTGGACGACATCGGCATTATTGTGGAAATCGGAGAATACGCTTTCAGTCAGTTTACCGAAATTCTCGAAATAGGCGAAGGAGTGACGAGTATCGCCCCCAATGCTTTCCGTAACGCGGTTTCTCTCGTTTCGGTCACTTTGCCCGAAAGCGTCCGCACTTTGGGTTCATACGCCTTTGCGGGACTTTCAAACCTCGAAACAGTGGTTTTCGACGAAAACTCCGCTTTGACTTCGATAGATTCCTACGCATTCTACGATTGCGTTTCTCTCACTTCGATAATACTCCCCCCCAATCTCTCTTCTTTGGGTAAATACGCTTTCTCGGGAAGCAACGGAATGAACCTCGAAACGATAGTTTTCCGCGGATATGCGACGGTGGTTCTTTCCATAGACGACTACGCTTTCGCAGGGAACGGTAAAATTACCGAAATGGTATTCGATTGCGCCGTTTCCCGTTTCGGCGAAGGAGCTTTCGCCGACTGCGTATCTTTGGAAGGAATTTACCTTAATTCCACCGGGAACGTAATAGCCGCCATAGACCCGACCAGCACCGAAGTTTTTGCAAACTGCGATCTTCTTTCCGTCTTCGTACCCGGCGACGCGACGCTCAGAAGCTACCAGCAAAGCTGGACTTCGCAATACGACCGTCTCCGCCTCGTCAACGCGTCATACATCGCCAAAGACGTCACCGTGGAAGGTATAGTTGTAAAACAAGACGGATTTGTCATCAGTCCGATAGGAAGCAGCACCGTGGCTTCAATTATAGGTTATATAGGAGACGAAACCGAAGTCGTATTCCCCTCTTCGGTAATAATCGGCAACAATACCTATACCATAACCCGTATCGGACGCACCGAAAACAACTCCACCACCGTCCTCAACGGGAAAGTTATCGGCGACAACGTCACTAAAATAACCATTCCCAATTCCGTTACGGAAATAACGGGCGACGCTTTCCGACGCACCCGTCTTACCGAAGTGGTATTTGCCGACGGCAGCACTCTTTCTTCTATAGGAAGATACGCCTTTGCGGAAAATCCTCTCCTTACTTCCGTTTCTATCCCGAAATCGGTTTCGAGTATAAACGAATACGCTTTCGCTTACAACGATTCGCTTTCTTCCGTCACCTTCGAAGAACCCGGTCTTTACGACGAAAATATCCTCGCAATCAGGGAATACGCTTTCGCTTACTGTAACTCGCTGGAAAGCCTGTCCTTCCCGAAACATCTGTCTTCCGTAGGCGGTCACGCTTTCGACAGCGATTCTTCTCTCGGTGCGGTCACTTTCCATACAGACGGACAGATAGGACAGATAGGAGAATATGCTTTCGCAAGAACCGCTCTCGTTTCCATAGAACTTCCTATGAGCGTGGCGTCCGTTGCCAACTACGCTTTCGCCGAATGTAACGACCTCGTTTACGTCCGTCTTTACAGAGAAACGGGTAACGGCATCAATTCTCTTACCTCCACCTACGACAACGTATTCTACGGAATAAGCAATCCTTTCGTCAGAGTTTACGTTCCGGAAAGGAGTTACACTTCCTACAAAGACGCCAGAGGCTGGAGCAGTAAAAACGTAATTCCCGACCTTCAAGCGGGCGAATTCAATTATCTTATGAACGCTTCGGGCGCAAATACGGTTACCCTTACCGCATACACGGGAACTTCGGAAAACGTGGTCGTTCCCGTCAACCTCACGTTAAACGGCACGGTTTACCGTATAACCACGATCGCTTCCTATTTCGGGAACACTTCGATAAAATCCGTCTCCTTCGCTTCCGGAAGCGCCGTAACCACGCTGGAAGCGCGGGCGTTCGCTTCCTGCACTTCGCTCGAACGTATAGTTCTTCCCGACAGCGTTCAGAATATGGGCGAATACGCTTTTGCCGAATGTTATTCGCTGTTCGACGTAACTTTGTCGGAAAATCTGAATTCGTTGTCGGCATACGCTTTTTATAATTGCGGCGCGCTTAAAGAAATAACCGTTCCTGCTTCGGTCGCCACCATAGGTAACGCTTCTTTCTTAAACTGCACCTCTCTCAACCGCCTGACGATAGACTTTACCGACGCAACCGCCCTCGGACTGAGCGCACTCGTCGGAACGCACCCGTCTCTCGTCATTCTCGTTCCCGAAGGCAGGCAGAACGCATTTGCCAATCAGTGGTTGGATTATTCTAACAGGATTTTCGATCTGACGGAAAGATACGGCGACTTCGTACTTACCGCAAACGAAAGCGGTTATACGCTCATTCAGTACAACGGTTACGCTTCCGTCCTCGACTTGACCACCCTTACCGTAAACGGCAAGAAAATTACCGAAATATCCGACGGAGCGGTTATCCACGACGGAACGGAAATCATAAGATAAATATTAAGGAGAACAAAATGAAAGACTTTTATACTGTGGACATTTGCGGCGAAAAAGCGGACCTTCCCGTACTCAACATCGGGGAAAACCTCAACATCGCTTTCTTTAACCTGCACGGGGCGCAAAAACTTACCGAACATTGCGCAAAACACCTTGCCGCCCTCATTCCCGACGCCGAAGCCGTGATAACAGCCGAAAGCAAAGGACTGCAGCTTGCCCACTGCGTGGCGAGAAACCTCGGTCATGATTTTTACGCAGTAGCGAGAAAATCCAAAAAACTCTATATGCAGGACGGAATAACCAGCGAAGTTACTTCGATAACCACCGCAGGGAGCCAGAAACTCTATCTTTCCGCTCACGACGCCGAACTTCTGAAAGGCAAGAAAGTCGCCATCGTGGACGACGTAATTTCCACCGGAGGAAGTCTCTCGGGTCTGGAGCAACTTGTCGAAAAAAGCGGCGGTATAATCGCATACAAAGCTTTCGTACTCGCAGAGGGGGACGCTGCAAAACGTAAAGACGTACTTTACCTCGCCACCATTCCACTCTTGTAAAACTGTTTTCGCTATTATAATATGGATAAAAGCCTTGAGGCTCGATACCTCGCCCTCTACAGAGAGTGTTTTCCCGAAGACAGCGAAAAATGCACCGAAATTATGTTCGGTAAACTCAACGCCTGTCCTCTCGTTTATATCTCGGAAAAAGGCGAAATGCTCTCGGCCCTTAGACTGGTTCCGAAAAAATTGTTTTACGCAAATTCCGTAACCGAAATTCCGCACGTAGTAGGACTCGGCACTCCCGTAAAATACCGCCATAAAGGCTATGCGGCGGCTCTTTTGAAAAAAACTTTCGCTCTATGTCGGGAAAAAGGCTTTCCGTTTATTACTCTTTATCCTTTTTCCCACGACTTTTACCGCAATTTTTCCTTTGCTACGGTAAGTTACGATTATCCCCGCGTCGCTCATACCGACGTGACCGCCGACGTAAACGACCTTATTGAAATTTACGACGCCTTTCACGAAAATCTCGATTACGGTTTCGTAAGGAAAAAGGAAGATTTCGATTTTTACAAGGCAATAGCTTCCGCCGACGGGAAAGACTTTTTTTTCACCGCAGACGGCGGATACCTCTCCCCCGACGAGTATCTCCCCGCAAGTTTTTTTACGGGTTCTGCGGAAGGGGTTATGGCTCGGATAGTAAACCTCCCCGCCGCCCTTGCTTTAACCAAAGCCTCCTTACCCTTCCCGATAAAGGTAACCGACCGCTTTTGTTCGGAAAACAACCTCGTTTTTTCCCTCGACAAAGGTAAAATTATCCCGTCGGACGGTTTTGAACTCGAACTCGATATCGCCGACCTGACCTCTGCCTGCTTCGGTAAAAACGACCTCCTCCGTCCCTATTTCCCCGAAAAAAAAGGTTATCTTGCGGATAAATACTGATTAAACGGCTGACTTCCAAGAAAAAATTTATCCTTTCTGAAAAAATTTTCCTTATTTTGTTGACACGGAGCGAGAAAAATTATATATTAAAAGTAACGTTCCGAGGTGAATATGAAATTAAATAATTTCTTCAACGCATATTTTTACTTTTACTTTAGCACTTTTTCTCAAAAGGGCTGATTTTGATATGCGCGGAGCCAAAAACCAAGAATAATTAAAAACCGCCGTATCGGGCGGTTTTTTTATTAGATAAATTACTTACTCAAAGGAGTACATTATGATAGTAGTAATAAAAAACGATTCCAATCCCAAACAAATGGATAACCTCGTCAAATGGATCAAGAACCAAGGACTGAGAATTAACCTTTCCAAAGGCGAAAACACCACGGTTATGGGGCTTATCGGCGACACCAGCAAAGTCGATATAGATTTGCTCTCTTCCTTGGACATAGTGGAAAGCGTTAAACGTATTCAGGAGCCTTACAAAAACGCCAATAGAAAACTCCACCCCGAAGACACGATTATCGAAGTGGGCGGACATAAAATCGGCGGAAGTAATTTTATTCTGATGGCAGGACCTTGTTCGGTGGAAAGCGAAAAACAGGTCATAACCATCGCCGAAGCCGTCAAAAAAGCCGGGGCTTCCGTTTTGCGCGGCGGAGCGTTCAAACCCCGCACCTCGCCTTATGCTTTTCAGGGGCTGAGAGAAAGCGGAATAGACATTCTGGTCAAAGCCAAAAAAGAAACGGGTATGCCTATCGTTACAGAAATTATGAGCGAAGAGTACCTCGACAAATTCGCCGACGTCGATATTATTCAGGTAGGCGCAAGAAATATGCAGAACTTCGAACTGCTGAAAGCTCTCGGCCGCACCCGTAAACCCATTCTTTTGAAAAGAGGGCTCGCCGCCACCATAGAAGAATGGCTTATGAGCGCGGAATACATTATGAGCGAAGGAAACAAGGAAGTTATCCTCTGCGAAAGAGGTATCCGCACCTTCGAGCCTTACACCAGAAACACTCTCGACTTGTCGGCTATACCTTTGTTAAAAGAACTCACCCACCTGCCCGTAATCGTGGACCCGAGTCACGCTTCGGGACTCAGCCGTCTCGTGGCTCCCTTGTCGCTTGCGGCAGTAGGCGCAGGGAGAGACGGACTTATCATAGAAGTGCATAACGATCCTCCGCACGCTCTTTGCGACGGAGCGCAAAGTCTCCGTCCCGAACAGTTCGCCGACCTCGTTAAAAGAATAGAAGTTATCCTTCCCCTCGTCGGTAAGGAGGCGATACAAAAATGAAAATCGGTATCGTAGGACTGGGACTTATCGGAGGAAGTATCGGCAGAAGTCTGGTAAAAAAGACTTCCCACACCGTTTACGCTTACGACAGCGACTCTTCCGCTATGCTTAAAGGCGAACTCCTGAACGCATATTGCGAAACGCTGACCAAAGAAAACGCTTCCGAACTCGACGTATTGCTGATATGCGTTTATCCAGCCTCCGTCCCGTCGGTTATGGACGAATATCTGCCCTATCTGAAAAAAGGCGCCGTCCTTATGGATTGCGCCGGGGTAAAGCGTAAAATTTGCGCCTATATGGAAGAATGTCTGAAAAAATATCCCGATATAGAATTCCTTGGCGGACACCCTATGGCGGGAAGAGAATTTTCGGGAGTGGAACACTCCACCGCTTCCCTGATGGAAAAAGCCACCTGTCTGCTCGTCCCCGTCCATACGGATATAGACGCACTTTGCAAAATAAAAGAACTTTTCCTGGAGATCGGAGCCGAAGGCGTGGTGGTCACCACCGCCGACGTCCACGACAAAATAATAGCGCTGACTTCCCAGCTTGCCCACGTCGTAAGCTGTGCTTACGTCACCGCACCGAACGCAAAAGCGCATTACGGTTTTTCGGCGGGAAGTTTCAGAGACATGACCAGAGTCGCCCGTCTCAATCCCTCTATGTGGACGGATCTTATGACGGAAAACGCCGACAACCTCGCTTCCGAAGTCCGCTCCCTTTCCGCCCGTCTGGACAAAATAGCCGACGCTTTGGAAAAGGGCGACAAAACCTCGCTGAAAGCTATTCTGAGCGAAGCAAACGACACCAAGCTGGAACTGGAAAACCGCAAGGCGAAAAAACTCGCCGACGTAATTCATTGAGAGGTAAAGCGATGAAAACCGTTATAAAAACTTCCACAGGCTCTTACCCCGTTTATACCGGAAAAGGACTGCTCGACAACCATTCCTCCTACCTTCCCGAAACCTTTGTCGGCAGGAAAGTCCTGACGATAACCGACGACACGGTAGCGCCTTTGTATCTCGACAAAGTCCGTAATGCCCTCGACAGCGAAGTCTTCGTCGTAAAACACGGTGAAAAGTCGAAGTCGCTTGCTTCTGTCGGAAAAGTTTTGGAATTTTTAGCCGAAAAGGAATTCAACCGCAAAGACGCCATCATCGCTTTAGGCGGAGGCGTTGTGGGCGATTTAGCCGGTTTCGTATCCTCAATATATGTAAGAGGTATCCCTTACGTTCAAATTCCGACTACTTTGCTTGCAGGGATAGACAGCTCCGTAGGCGGCAAAACCGCTGTCAATCTTTCCCTCGGCAAAAATATGGTCGGCAGAATTTATCCGCCCGAAGCGGTGATATTCGACCTCGAAACGCTGAAAACTTTACCGAAAAAATATCTTAAAGACGGTTACGGAGAAGGGTTGAAATACGCTCTGCTTTGCGGAGGAGAACTTTTCTCCATTATGGAAAAAGGCGTGGACAAAACCAATCTCGAACGTTTCGTCGATCTTTGCGTACGTTACAAAGCCGACGTGGTGGAAAAAGACGAAAACGAAAGCTCTTTACGCCGCCTTCTCAATCTCGGACATACCGTCGGTCACGCCGTGGAAAGGAAAAGTTCTCTCCGTTACACTCACGGAGTGTGCGTCGGGATAGGTTTGCGGGTAGTATGCTCAGCCTGTCGCAAAAACGGCTTACTGTCCGACAACGAATATCTGCGGTGCGTGGAGCTGTTCGACAAATACCGTATCCCCGAAAATCCTTATCCTGTAAAAGACCTCATCGACATTATGCGCCTGGACAAAAAGACCGACGGCGACTACGTCAATCTCGTCACCGTACACGGCTTAGGCGACTGCCGTATAGAAAAAATGACTTTCGGCGAAGCGGAGGTATTTTTCGAATGAAAATACAAATTGAAAAAGCCCTCCTCTGCGGAGAAATAACCGTAATATCGTCCAAGTCTTACGCCCATCGTATTCTTATAGCCGCAAGTTACGGCAAAAACCCCGTCGCCGTAAAACGCCTGCCTCTTTGCGAAGACGTGAAAGCCACTATCGGGTGTCTTACCGCCTGCGGAACAAAAATATCCGTCGAAGAAAATACCGCTCTCGTTACGCCGCAACCGTTTTCCGACGGCGTCCTCGACTGCGGAGAAAGCGGTTCTACCCTGCGGTTTATGCTGCCCGTTGCCGCCGCAAAAGGAATAAACGCCCGTTTCGAAGGCAAAGGCAGACTGCCTTTCCGTCCGCTGGGAGCCATAAAGGAAGTGCTGAAAAAAGGCGGAATTACCTTTGACGGCGATACCCTTCCCTTTTCTATAAGCGGAAAACTGAAAGGCGACGAATTTACCGTGGACGGCAGTTTGAGTTCGCAATACGTTACCGGACTTCTCCTCGCCCTCTGCGCCCAAAGCGGGACCAAACGCCTCAACGTCATCGGGAGAAAAGTCAGCGCAAGTTACATAAATATCACTCTCGACGTACTGAAACAATTCGGTATAGAAGTAAGTTCGGACAAAGACGGTTACTCCCTTACCGTTCCCGAAATTTTACCTTCTCCCTCTGTTTTAGAAGTGGAAGGCGACTGGTCCAATGCGGCGTTTTTCCTTGCGGCGGGCTTAATCTCTTCGAAAATAACCGTAAAGGGGCTGAAATATCCGTCGATGCAGGGGGACGCCAAAATTGTTTCCTTGCTTAGAAGTCTCGGCGGCGACGTCAAGGTAACGGAAAACGGCGTCGTAGCCTCTCCGTCGAAACTGAAAGCCGCCAAACTGAATTGCGCCGACTGCCCCGACCTTATTCCCATCCTCGCCTTTACCGCCTGTTTTGCCGAAGGCGTTACCGAAATTTCTGGGGCGGAAAGACTGAAGATAAAGGAAAGCGACCGTCTGAAGGGAATAACCGATATACTTTCCTCGGCGGGTATAAAATGGCGTTACGCCGACGACGTACTTTACGTCGAGGGCGGAAAGGTCTCTCCCTTCGTTGCCGACTGTCTGCACGATCACCGTCTGATTATGGCGTCGAGCGTGCTTGCCTCGGTCTGCGGCGGACTTCTCGTCAACGCCGACGGCGTAGAGAAGTCTTATCCCGATTACTTCGAAGCTTACTCTTTACTCGGAGGTAAATATGCCCTCTCCCTTCAATAAACTCAAAATGGAAATAAGCGGCGGAAGCCACGAAAAATGCCTGTCCTTAACGTTGGAAGGACTCCCCGAAGGTCGCCGTATCGACGCCGGACTTTTACGCAAATTCCTCGACAGACGGAAAAGCGGTAAATACGCTTTCTCCACCCCCCGAAGAGAGGAAGACGAAGTCATATTTACCGAAGGATTGACAGACGGCGTTATCACGGGAAAAATAAAAGCGGAAATTCCCAACAACAACACCCGCCCGTCCGACTACGGTTATTCGGCAACCCCTCGTCCTTCCCACGCCGATTACGTCGCCGTTAAAAAGTACGGCGCGGCTCCTTCGGGCGGCGGCGCTTTCTCGGGCAGAATGACCGCAGCTTTGTGCATAGCAGGTGGAATAGCCAAACAGCTCCTTGCTTCCCACGGTATAAAGGTTCTGGCTTATATTTCCGAAATTGCAGGTATAGGGTGCTCAACTTACGATAACGGTGTACCTGAACCAAGTGTTATAGAAATCTGTCACGACTACGCCTATCCCGTGACCGACGCAAGCAAAATAAACTCTGTCGACGAACAACTTCGTTCGATAGCGTCGGAGGGCGACAGTGCGGGCGGTATTATCGAATGTATCGCATACAACCTCCCCGTAGGACTGGGCGGTCCGATGACGGAAGGACTGGAAGGGCGTCTTTCTCTTTCTCTGTTCGCTATCCCTGCGGTAAAAAGCGTGGAGAGCGGACTGGGCAGAAAAATAGCCTCGTTAAGGGGGTCGGACGCCAACGATCCGTTTGCTTACGAAAACGGCAAGGTGGTCACTCTCACCAACAATTCCGGCGGAATAAACGGCGGTATCTCCAACGGTATGCCCCTTACGGTCAGGGTATCTTTCCGTCCCACTCCGTCCATTTCCAAAGAACAACGTACCGTCAATCTGGAAAAAGGCGAAAACGACCTCATCAAGGTAAGAGGGCGGCACGACGTAGTTTTTCTGCCCCGTGCGGTAGCGGCGGTGGAAAGCGCGGTAAGTCTGGTTATACTGGACTGTATGATAGAAAACAACTTAATCTAAATAAATATTCAGGAGCAGAAAAATGTTAGAAAATTATCGTAAACAACTTGACGAAATCGATGACCAAATCACCTCTCTTTACGCTCGTAGAATGGAAATCGTGGGCAAAATCGGAGAGATAAAGAAGAAAGAAAACATCGCTCTTACCGACGCCGACCGCGAGAAAAAAATCATCTCCAGAGTAACGAAAGCCGTTCCAGACGAATGTAAACTTTATCTGAAACAGGTTTTCGACGCCATTATCGAAACCAGCAGGGCTTATCAGCGCAGGCTTATCAACCCCGAAAGCGAACTTTCGAACAAGATATCGCAAGCGTTGAACGAAAGAAAGAGTTTTCCTTCTTTCGGCAGCGTAGCCTGCCAGGGCGTGGAAGGCGCCTACTCCGAACTCGCCGCCGAAAAACTTTTCCGTCTGCCCGACATAACCTATTTCAAAACTTTCGACGGAGTTTTCCAAGCTGTAGAAAAGGGACTTTGCGACTACGGCGTTCTTCCCATCGAAAACAGTGCCGTAGGTAGCGTCAACGCCGTTTACGACCTGATGAAAAAACACCGTTTCTATATCGTAAGAAGTTTAAGACTCAAGGTAAGTCATCATCTTCTTGCAAAAAACGGAACTTCCCTTTCCGACATTACCGAAATTTTCAGTCACGAACAAGCCCTCAACCAGTGTTCGGTATTCCTCGAAAAGTTCCCCAAGGCTAAAATTACCGTCTGCGCCAACACCGCTGCCGCCGCAAAAACCGTTGCCGAAAGAAACGACGGGCACGCCGCCTGTATCGCAAGTCGCGATTGCGCCGAACTTTACGGACTTTCCATTCTCGACAGCAATATTCAGAACGCCGACAACAATTTCACGAGATTTATCTGCATTACCAAAAACCTTTCGGTATTCAACGGCGCCAACCGTATCAGCATAATGATGACCCTGCCCCACGAAGCAGGTTCCCTCAACAAGACCCTCAACAAGTTCTCCACCCTCGGTCTCAACCTTACCAAACTGGAAAGCCGACCGCTTGCCAACAGCAGTTTCGAATTTATGTTCTATTTCGACTTCGAAGGTCAACCCGACGACCCGGAAGTTCTGAACCTCATAAACGAACTCGCCACCGGCAGCGAACAATTCACTTTCCTCGGAAGCTACTCGGAGATTATATAAAATGAAACACGGACTTATCGGAATGCCCCTCGGGCATAGTCATTCCCCTTTCGTACATTCCTTTTTCGGGTACGACTACGGACTGATGCCCACATCTAAAGAAGATCTCGCCGATTTTTTCGGAAAAAAGGAGTTTGACGGAATAAGCGTAACCATTCCGCACAAAACCGCCTCAATTCCTTTCCTCGACGAACTCGACGAAAGCGTTTCCGAATGCGGCGCGGTCAACACCGTCATTAACCGTAACGGCAAACTGACGGGCTACAATACCGACATAGACGGAATGAGCTATACCCTTACCTCGGCAGGAATCGATCTGAGAGGAAAAAAGGTACTCGTACTCGGTTCGGGCGGAACTTCCCATACCGCCTGCGCGCTTTGCCGCAGGGAAAAAGCTTCTTCCGTCACCGTAGTAAGCCGTACGGGCGAAATAAACTACGACAACGTTTACACCCGTTCCGACGCCGAAATTATCCTCAACACCACTCCCGTGGGAATGAGTCCCGATAACGGCAAAACCTTACTCGACCTCGACCGTTTCCCCTCTTTATGCGGCGTTTTCGACGCTATCTACAATCCGGTCAAAACACGCCTTGTCTTAGACGCCGAAAAAAGAAAGATTCCTTGCGCAGGCGGAATAAAAATGCTGGTTGCGCAGGCGGAAAAATCGGCGGAAATTTTCACGGGACTGCATTTCGGCAAAGATATCATTCCGCATATAGTAAAGAAACTTTTGGAAAAAATCGGCAATATCACTCTTATAGGAATGCCCGGAAGCGGAAAAACCACGGTAGGTAAGGCGCTTGCCGCTCTTACGGGGAAACAGTTCTTCGATATAGACGAAGAAATAGAAAAAAGCGAAAAAATGTCTATACCCGAAATTTTCGCCTCCCGAGGAGAAAAATATTTCCGAGAAAAAGAAAGATATTTCTGCGCAGAACTGGGGAAAAAACAAGGCGTGGTGCTATCTTCGGGCGGCGGAGCCGTCCTCGATGAAGAAAACGTGTTTTCTTTCCGTCAGAACGGCGTAGTCGTCCGTCTTACCCGCCCCTTGGAAACCCTGCCTACCGAAGGCAGACCGCTTTCCGTTTCTACCGCTCGTCTTGCGGAAATGGCAACGGAAAGAGAACCGTTCTATGCTTCCTCTTCCGATCTGACGGTAGCCAACGACGCCCCCGTCGAAGTCGTCGCCGCGAAAATCGCCCACCTTTCTTCGGATTTCGTTTCTCTTATGAAATTATAAAATTTTCGACATAACAAGCTCCGACTAAAACAAACGACCCGCTTCGGAATAAGCGGGTCGTGTTTTATATAAAGGCGTAGTACTAACGCCGAGTTTTAAGATATTCCTTATCTTTTTCGGAAATACTCTCCGAGTCGGGCAGAAATCTTTCCGCTCTGACCGTAAGGTCGTATTTTTCTCTCAAGCTCGCAATTGCCGCCATTAAGGGGGATTCGTGATGTCTGTCGAGAGCTTCCCCGTCTTCCCAGCAGTCGATCAAAAGTACGGTTTCGGGATCGGAAAGCGGAATAAAATATTCATATCTTAAATTCCCTTTTTCCGCCCTCACTTTTTCGGCTATGCCCGAAGCCGTCATTTCTTCGGCAAACGCTCTCGCCGCTCCGTTTTTTCCCGTATAGTATAAATTTACCACAATACTCATATCTCTATCTTAAACTAAAGTTACGCTGTATAAACGGCTTGTATCGATTCCGCCGTTATCGTCAAGGATACCGTGAGTGTTTCGCCGTTTCTTTTCACCGTTATTTCGATAACGTCTCCTACTCTTGCGTTGAGCATTGCGTCGCTGAGAATATAGTTTCTGTCGATTTCGTAAACCACGTCCCTTATTTTAGCGCTGACAAGCACGTCTCCCGCCTGCAAAACGCCCGCCGCAAGTCCCGTTTCTTCCACGGACTGGACCACTACCGTTTCCTTAATTTCGGTATAGCCCGTTTCGGTATCGTAAACGGCTTTGCTCTCGGTTGCCGCCGACGTTATGCCGATATAGGCTTTGTATATACTCTTCTTGCTTGCGTCGGTGCAGTTGTCGATAATATTGTTGACTGCAGGTACCACTATATCGAGAGGTATGGCATACCCTATGTTTTCTATCGAAGTGCTGGAAGCTTTTGCGTTGACTATACCGATGAGTTCCCCCGCGGAATTAAACAATCCGCCTCCTGAGTTACCGGAATTTATGGCGGTGTCCACACGCATTACTCTCAAGGAATAATAATTCGCTCCGTCCACGTTGACGGTTATCTTCTCGCTGTCCACGCTGACTATACCGCTGGTGGCGCTGATGCCTTCCCCTGCGGGGAACCCTATCGCTACCGCCGTCTGACCCACTACCTGAGAAACGTCGGCTAAATCCACCGCTCTTGCGTCGCTGTTTTTAAGAATATCGCTGCCGCTTATTTTCAGTACGGCTATATCGTAATAGGCAGACCCGCCCACGAAAGTTGCGGTCATGGCTTTGTCGGAAGACTCGCTTCCGTATAGATAAACTTTTATATTAGTGCTTAATTTATCGGAAATGTTACTTGCCGCGTCGTAAACTACGTGGAAATTAGTGATTATATATGCGCTGCCGAGGGTTTTGTCCAGTCTGTAGATAACGCCCGCTCCGCCTGCGGAATACGTCGTTTCTCCCGTCGGTCTTCCGAAAAAGTCGGTTTGATTGGCGGTAAAAGTCGCCGTTATGGAAACCGCACTCAATAACGCTTTATTGGTGCCGTAAATATTTGCGTCGGCGGATTCGGTCAAAACGTATTCCTTGATAAAAGTAAGGAAGTCGCCGTCAAACCCGTTAGCTACCGCCGCGTCATATACTTCCTGCAGCGAATAATACGATTGTCCGTCTTTCCCGTCTGTACCGTTAAGTCCGTCGCTCCCGTCTGTGCCGTCCGCCCCTTTAAGGCTTTCCAGCCACTCGGCTTCCGTCCCTGTAAATCCGTTTTTTACGGCGATTTCGTAAGCGCTTTCTCCGCTCGCGTCGGCGTTTTCTTCGCAGGACGCCAAAACTGCCGTGACCGTCAGGATAAGGACGATGGTGAGTACCAGTAAAACTTTCTTTTTCATTCCTTTCATCTCCGAAAATTTTTCTTTCATATTATATTTTAACATTAAATTTTAATTTTACTCAAGCATATTTCCTTT
>CALVNL010000021.1 GCA_944349655.1 uncultured Clostridia bacterium | reverse complement strand
GCCGAAAACGGCTTTACCCTCGCCCTCGACACCGTACTGGACGCCGCTCTCGTAAGAGAAGGTTTCATAAGAGAAACCATTCGTCAGATACAGGTACTGAGAAAGGAAGCGGATTTTGCGGTGGAACAGCGTATCAAAGCCGAAATAAAGACTTTCGACGACGAAGCGGCTCTTGCCGTAAGCGAATACGCCGACAGGATAAAAACCGATATCCTCTGCACCGAACTTACTACCGTAAGCGACCCCGCCGTGGAAAAGGAAATCGCCGTCGGTCAAAGCAAACTCGTCATAAAACTGAAACTCGATAAATAATTTCCGTATAAAAAGGAGGTATTTATGCTCAAAGACGAAATAAGAAGCGCTTTCAACAACGCCCGTAAAAGCGGCGACCACGTTACCAAAGACGCGCTGGAAGCGGTCATTGCCGGTATTTTACAAAAGGAAAAAACCGAAGTCGGAAAGGTACTTACCGACGGAGAGGTCATAGAATGTATCTCCAAGGAACTGAAAGTTCAGAGAGAAGTAGTTTCTTTCTCCACCGAAAAAATGCCCGAAAAAGCCGCAGAAAGCGAAGCGAAAATAAAGATCCTCACTTCCTTCCTGCCCAAACAGCTCACCGAAGAAGAGGTGCTTAAGATAATAGCCGAAGCCGACGTCTATTCCGACGCTTCCCCCAAGACCAAGGGTATGATAATAAAATCCGTAATGCCCCAAATTAACGGCAAATTCGATAAATCCAAAGTCAATCCCCTCGTGGAAAAATACCTCTCCGAAAAATATAATTGACCCCGAGCGGACGGCACCCCGTCCGCTTTTTTCGGTAAAAGCAAAATCACTTTAGTAATTTAGTTGACTAAATCGCTAAAGTGTATTACAATCGTAAGTACATTTCTCTGAAAGGAGGCGGACATGACAGATTTCAGCGGACTGAAGAAGTCCGAAAAGACGGCTATGAAACTCCGTGCCTTATATAACGGATACGGGTACCGTCCTTTCCGTATGAGTAATTTCGAGGAGTATTCCTTTTATTTAAGGAACAAGAATTTTCTTCAAAGCGACAAAATAATAGCTTTCAACGACCTGGACGGGCGTCTGATGGCGTTAAAACCCGACGTTACCCTTTCCATAGTAAAAAACGCTTCAAACGGCGACAAGTTTTACTATACCGAAAACGTCTACCGTCCCGCTTCTTCGGGCAAAAATTTCAAGGAAGTGAGCCAGACGGGATTAGAAGCCATGGGAGAGATAGATCTCTGCGCCGAATGCGAAGTTATTCTCCTCGCCTGTCTGAGCCTTGCCGAAATCGACCCGTCCTACGTTATCGATCTTTCCCATATGGGCATAGTCGATTATCTGAAAGACAGGCTTGCGGAAAAAGGCGAAGCAGCCCGCCTGACGGAATTTCTTTCTTCCAAAAACCGTCACGACGCCGAAAAACTCTTCGGAAAAGACGAGCTTTTAGACGCCGTATTCGACGGCGACATGGAAAAGGCCGAAACCATCGCCCCCGAACTTAAACCCATTCTCGAGGAATTACGTTACGTCAAGAATTTCCTTTCCGCCCGCAACGTGAAAGTCAATATAGATTTCTCCCTCGTCAACGACGAAAATTATTATAACGGAATTATTTTCCGAGGTTACGTGGAAAAAGTCCCCCGTTCGCTCCTTTCCGGCGGTCGTTACGACAAACTGATGACCCGTTTCGGGAAAGACTTTTCGGGGATAGGATTTGCGGTATATCTGGACGAACTGGACGTATATGACGAGAGAACCGATTGCGACTGCGACGTCCTTCTCTTACAGGGAGACGCCGACGCCGAAACCGTCCTCGGCCTCGCCGACGGACTGCGTTCCGACGGGTTGTCGGTACGGGTGGAAAGATTTTTCCGACCCGATATAAAATGCGGAAAGGTCCTTACCGTAAAAAACGGCAAAACGGAGGTGTACCGTGCTTAACATCGCTTTACCCAAAGGGCGTCTCGCCGACAAGACCTGCCTTGCCCTCACCGAAAAAGGTTACAACGTGTCCCCCGTGGAAAAAGGCGACCGCCGTCTGGTATTCACCGACAGCGACAACGGAATAAGATATTTTCTCGTCAAACCCAGCGACGTGGCAATCTACGTGGAAAGAGGAGTCGCCGACATAGGCGTGGTGGGCAAAGATATTCTTTTGGAATACCGGCCCGACGTCTACGAACTTATGGATATGAATATGGGCGTCTGCCGTCTCGCCGTCGCAGGAAAGAAAGATTTTCGGGACGACACCGACCGTCCGTTGCGGATTGCCACCAAATTCGTCAACGTGACCCGTAACTATTACGCAGGTCTCAACCGTGACATCGAGATAATAAAACTCAACGGCTCCATAGAACTTGCGCCCTTACTCGGAATGAGCGACGTTATCGTGGATATAGTGGAAACAGGCACCACCCTCAAAGAAAACGATATGTGCGTTTTGCAGGAGATAGTCCCGATAAGCGCAAGGCTCATCGCCAACAAAGCAAGTTACAAATTCAAAAAAGACGTCATCGACGAACTCGTACGGAGATTGAAAGAAAAAAATGATTAGTTTCTACGACCTTAAGGAAATAACCTGCGAAGAAATACTCGCCCAAAGCGTTCCCGACACCTCGAAAGCCGAACAGGCCGTGAGAGAAATCATCGCCGCAGTCAGGGAAAAAGGCGACGAAGCGCTTTACTTTTACAATGAAAAATTCGACGGCAAAACCTCTTCTCTGAAAGTAACGCAGGAAGAGATCGACCGTGCCGTAAAAAATACCGACCCGTATTTTCTGGAAACTCTGCGTCAGGCTCGGGACAATATTTCCGAATACCACTCGGCGCAGATACGAAAAGGATACGAAATAAAAAGAGGCGACTGCGTTCTGGGACAGAAAATAACCCCTCTCGCCAAGGTAGGACTGTACGTTCCCGGCGGTACCGCCCGTTATCCGTCCACGGTACTTATGAACGCAATTCCCGCCCGTCTTGCAGGGGTCAAAGAAATAGTGATGGTCACCCCTCCCGACAAGAACGGAAACGTCCCCGACGTTATCTTAGCCGCCGCTTCCGTAAGCGGAGTTACCTCGGTTTATAAAACGGGAGGAGCGCAAGCCGTGGCGGCTTTAGCCTATGGCACCGAAACCGTCCCCAAAGTGGACAAGATAGTCGGACCGGGCAACATTTACGTCGCCGCCGCAAAAAAAGAAGTTTTCGGTCTCGTGGATATAGATATGATAGCAGGACCCAGCGAGATCCTCGTCATAGCCGACGAAAAAAGTCCTGCAAAATTCGTGGCGGCGGATCTTTTAAGCCAGGCAGAACACGACGTAAACGCTACCGCCGTGCTGATAACCGACAGTCGCCGTCTTGCCGAAGAAGTAAAGACCGAACTTTACTTACAGCTGGATAAACTCCCCCGAAAGGAGATAGCCGCTTCCTCCATAGAACGCAACGGAAAGATAATTTTAGCGGAAGATCTGTCGCAAGCGGTGGACGTAGCCAACCGCATCGCTCCCGAACACCTGGAGCTTTGCGTGGAGGAACCGTTCTCTCTCCTCGACAAGGTAGTCAACGCTGGATCCGTTTTCCTCGGCAGATACTCCCCCGAACCTTTGGGCGATTATTTTGCAGGCACCAACCACACTCTGCCTACTTCGGGTACGGCGAGGTTTTCCTCTCCTCTGAACGTGGACGACTTCGTGAAAAAATCCTCTTACATTTATTACGACAAGGCTTCCCTTCTCGCTTCGGGCGAACGCATAGCCGATTTTGCCGACAGGGAAGGGCTCGGCGCCCACGCCGAAGCCATTAGAATAAGGATGAAAAATGAGTAAATTCCTGAAAGACGCATACCGCTCTATCGCTCCCTACACCCCGGGAGAACAACCCAAAGACCGCAGTTTTATAAAGCTCAACACCAACGAGTCCCCCTTTCCTCCCTGCCGAGGCGTGCTCGAAGCGGTAAAGGAAAACGACCTTTCCTTGCTGCGCCTTTACTCCGACCCCGAAAACGAAGAGTTGGAAAAGGCAATCGCTTCCTACTACGGCGTGGAACGCTCCAACGTGCTCGCTTCCAACGGCAGCGACGAAATTTTAGCTTTCATTTTCTGCGCCTTTTTCGACGAAAAACACGAAGTCTGCTTCCCCGACATAACCTACGGTTTTTATCCCGTTTTCTGCAATTTCGCTTCCCTTAAAATCAACGAAATTCCCTTAAAAGACGATTTTACCGTGGACGTGGACGCCTTCGTGAACACCGATAAAAACGTAGTCGTCGCTAACCCCAACGCCCCTACGGGGATAGCCTTGAGCGTGAACGACATACGCCGTATCCTCGACGCTTCCCCCGACCGTCTGGTGGTGGTGGACGAAGCCTACGTCGATTTCGGAAGTTATAGTTGCGTACCCCTTATCAAGGAATACGGGAACCTTATCGTCGTGCAAACCTTCTCCAAAAGTCGGTCTCTCGCAGGAGCCAGACTGGGTATGTGCTTTGCCTGCGACAGCCTTATAGCCGACCTTAAGACCGTCAAATTTTCCTTCAACCCCTACAACGTCAACCGCCTCACTTCCCTCTGCGGCATAGCGGCGATAAAAGACGAAAATTATTTCAATTACTGTCGGGCGGAAATTATGAAAAACCGTGCCTTTACCGCCCGTGAACTCAAAAACGCAGGGTTCGAAGTTCTGCCGAGTAACGCTAATTTCCTGTTTGCAAAAAAGGAAGGTTTCGGCGGGAAGCGTCTCTATTCGGCTCTGCGTGAAAAGGGTATCCTCGTCCGTCATTTCGACAAACCGAGGATCAAGGATTTTATAAGAATAACCGTTGGCGACGAAACGCAGATGAAAACTTTTGTCGCCGCAGTAAAGGATATTATCGGAGGTACTTTATGAGAAACGCCCTCATCGAAAGACAGACCAAAGAAACTCTCGTCACCCTTTCCCTTTGTCTGGACGGAGGGAGTGCGGACGTAAAAACGGGGAGCGGTTTTTTCGACCATATGCTCACCCTTTTTTCTTCCCACGCCTCGATAGGCTTGACCGTCCGCTGTAAAGGCGACGTGGAGGTGGATTTTCACCATTCCGTCGAAGACGTCGGAATCGTCCTCGGACAGGCGTTGAAGGCTTCCCTCGGCGACAAAAAAGGCGTCAACCGCTACGGAAGCATCATTCTTCCCATGGACGAGACCCTTATTCTTTGCGCTCTCGACCTGAGCGGAAGAAGTTATCTTGCCTACGACGTTCCCCTAAACGCCACCCGCCTTACCGACGACGGCGACGACCTCAATCCCAAAGTAGGCGCCTTCGACTGCGAACTCTGCGAAGAGTTTTTCCTCGCTCTCACCCGTTCGGCGGATATTACTTTACACATAAAAAAACTCGACGGCCGCAACACCCACCACATTCTGGAAGGGGTTTTCAAGGCTTTCGGAAGAGCTTTGAAGGAAGCCGTCAAAGTGACGGGCAACGATCTGCCCTCCACCAAAGGAGTATTGTAAAAATGCTGGGCGTTATAGATTACGGCGTAGGAAACCTCTTTTCTTTGACTGCGTCGTTACGTTTCATAGGGTGCGACGCCGTGGTAAGCAAAGACCCGTCGGTACTGGACGGTTGCGACAGATTTATCCTGCCGGGGGTGGGCGCTTTTGCCGACGCCGCCGAAAAACTCCGCTCAACGGGACTGGACGAATACCTTAAAAACGCCGTTAAAAGCGGTAAACCCCTACTCGGTATCTGCCTTGGGATGCAACTTCTGTTTTCCGAAAGTTACGAATACGGCGTGCATAAAGGACTGGGGTTTATAGACGGCGCCGTCCTGCCCCTTGCCGATAAAGTCGGCTCGCTGAAAATCCCTCAGATGGGCTGGAACAAACTTTTGGTCAAGCGAGAAAATCCTCTCCTTAAGGAAGCCGACGGAGAATATTTCTATTACGTCCATTCCTATTTTGCCGACGGCGACGGAGAGTATTGCGACGCTTACTCGACCTACGGCGTGAACGTAGCGGGCGTAGTGCGGAAAGACAACGTTTTCGGCACGCAGTTCCACCCCGAAAAAAGCGGAAAAGCCGGACTTAAAATACTCCGTTCGTTCAGCGAGGTGAACTTATGAAAATCTTTCCTGCCATAGACATAATCGGCGGCAAAGCCGTCCGCCTTACCAAAGGAAATTACGACACTATGGAAACTTTCGGCGATCCGTCGGATTTTGTCAAAAGTTTTGCCGAAGAAGGAGCGACCTGCCTGCATATGGTGGACCTCGACGGAGCGAAAAGCGGACAAACCGACAACTTCTCCACCGTGGAAAAAATCTGCAAATTGTTACCCGAGACGGAAATCGGCGGAGGGATACGTGACATCGAAAGGATACGCCGTTACCTCGACGTCGGAGTGAAGAGAGTCATACTCGGCACCGCCGCCGTCAAGGACCCTGCCTTCTTAGACGAAGCCGTCCGTCTTTTCGGAGACGCTATCACCGTAGGTATCGATTCGAAAAACGGTTTTGCGGCTACCGACGGGTGGGAAAAAGTTTCCCAAAAATCGGCTTTTGAATTTTGCGCCTCTTTACCCGAACGGGGAGTAAGGACGGTTATCTTTACCGACATATCCTGCGACGGAATGATGAAAGGCACCAATCTTTCGCTTTTTTCCCGTCTTTCGGAGATCCCTTCCCTCAACGTCATCGCAAGCGGCGGCATAACCTATTACGAAGAGATAAAAGCTCTGTCGGAAATGAACCTTTACGGAGCCATCTTAGGCAAAGCGTTATACAAAGATCTGTTGTCGCTGAAAAAAGCCATACTCATTGCGGAGGGAGAAAAATGGTAACCAAGCGTATTATCCCCTGCCTCGACGTCAGGGACGGCAGAGTGGTCAAAGGCACCAACTTCCTGGGCATAAAAGACGTGGAGGACCCGGTGAGCCTCGCTTCCTTTTACAACGAGTCGGGCGCGGACGAACTGGTCTTTTACGACATAACCGCAAGTTACGAAAAACGCAACCTCTTTACCGACGTGCTGAAATCGGTAGCCGAACAGATTTTCATTCCGCTCACCGTCGGCGGCGGCATCAATACTCTTTCCGACTTCGACAGAGTATTGAAATGCGGAGCCGACAAAGTCAGCGTCAACAGCGGCGCGATAAAAAACCCCTCTCTTATAGAAGACGCCGCCCGTCTGTACGGCAACCAATGCGTGGTGCTGAGTATGGACGTAAAAAGAGTGGACGGCGTATTCCGCATTTTTTCCCACGGCGGACGTATAGATACGGGAATAGACGCTCTGGAATGGGCTAAACGGGGGGAAGAAAGCGGAGCGGGCGAACTCGTCGTCAATTCCATAGACACCGACGGCGTAAAACGAGGTTTCGACCTGGAAATGTTGGAAAAAATCTGCAAAACGGTGAATATCCCCGTCATAGCCAGCGGCGGCGCAGGCAAAAAGGAGGACTTCTACGAACTTTTCGACAAGGTAAAAGGCGTGGACGCAGGGCTTGCCGCAAGCATATTCCATTTCCGAGAAGTCCTTATCCCCGACCTTAAACGCTACCTCGTGAGCAAAAATATCGAAATGCGACTTTAACCGCCCAAAAGCGAATAAATATCCGAAAAAGGAGTTTAATTATGAACATCAACGAACTTAAATTCGACGAAAAGGGACTTATCCCCGCCATAGTGCAGGACTACCGCACCAAGGAAGTTCTGACCGTAGCCTATATGAACAGGGAAAGTCTGGAAATTACCCTTAAAGAAAAACGCACCTGCTTTTTCAGCCGTTCCAGACAGAAACTGTGGCGTAAAGGAGAGACCAGCGGCAACGTCCAGAACGTGGTAACTATAAAAGCCGACTGCGACGGAGACGCTCTCGTGGTGGAAGTGGACAAGACGGGTCCCGCCTGTCACACGGGCAGCGAAAGCTGTTTTTTCAACGACCTTTACGAAAACCCCGACTACAAGCAATTTTCCTACGAGAAGCTCTACGAAATGATAAAGGGTCGGAAAACCGAGAAAAAAGAAGGGTCCTACACCACTTATCTTTTTGAAAAAGGACTGGACAAAATCCTCAAAAAGGTGGGCGAAGAATGTACCGAAGTCATTATCGGCGCAAAGGGCGGCAGCAAGGAAGAGACGATTTTCGAAATAGCGGACTTAGCCTACCACGTCATGGTGCTTATGGTGGAAACGGGAATATCCACTTCCGACATTTTCGACGAACTCGCTTCCCGCCACGTCGTGGACAAAAAAATCAAACAGGAGACTATGAAATAACCTTTTTCCGATAAAAATATCGATTTTAAGCGGATCTTTTCAAACGGGATCCGCTTTTTTTTGCAAAAAAACAAGGGGCGGATTTCCCCTCTTGCATTTTTCCGATAATATTATATAATTTATTTATAAGTTTATAAATTTAACGAAAGAATTTCGGAGGCAATATGAAAAGAAACGGAATGTGCCCTGTTTGCTACCTGAAGCAGTTTTTTACCCCTCGTTCGTCGGTGACTTTGACCTGCGACTTCAAGAAGGTCCTGCCCGACGCTCCGTCGGCTCCCATTATGGGGTGGTCGAGCTGGAACACCTTCCGTAACGAAATAGACGAAAAACTCATCCTCGACACCGCCAAGGCGTTAAAGGAAACAGGGCTTCTCGACACAGGTTACCGCTACATAAACTTAGACGACAACTGGCATTCCTCTTTGCGTACCTCCGAAGGCAAACTCCAGGGCGACCTCGCCCGTTTTCCGAGAGGGATACGCCCTCTGTTCGAGGAATTAAACGAAATGGGTTTCCGCTGCGGACTGTATTCTTCCAACGGGACGTTGACCTGCGAAGACCTGCCGGCAAGTTTGCACCGAGAAGCCTTGGACGCCCGTACGATAGCTTCTTTCGGAGCGGAATATCTCAAATACGACTTCTGTCATAACGAAAAAATGAGCGTTTACGCTCCCCTCGTTTACGGGATAGAAATTTTCCGCAAAGGGAACGCTCCCGTCTTTTACGAATGTAAAAAAGCCCGTCTGGACGGCACGGCGAGGTTTATGCCCGACAGGTACGTCAAATGCGGTTTCCACGTTTCGGGACTGGACAAAAACGGCGGCAGTATGACCTACGACAACGTTTACGCCGAAGAGGACGGAGAATACATCCTCACCGTCTGCATACGCAAAAAAGGCCGTTACGACAAGGTACTCGCCGCCCGTATCGGCGACGAACTATATCTTTACGACGTTCCCCCTCAGAAACGCTGGAACCATACCGCCCGTTTCCAGAAACCGGTATTTTTGAAAAAGGGTCTGAATACCGTCACTCTTTTCAACCCCGTAGGAAAAGCCGCCGACAGTGCCTTCCTGCAATACTACACTATGGCGAAGGAATTATCTGCCGCCGCAAAAGAAAGACCCGGAGAATACAAGCCCATAGTCTTTTCGGTCTGCGAGTGGGGCAGGAACCGTCCCTACAAGTGGGCGCCCCTCGTCGGCAACATGTGGCGGACCACTCCCGACATAAGGCCTATCTTTCCGTGGATAAAGATAATCTACAACCACACAGTCAAACTTTATAAATACGCAAGCGCAGGCGCCTGGAACGACCCCGATATGCTGGAAGTCGGGAACGGGAAACTCACCCGTAACCAGAATATCGCCCATTTCTCTTTGTGGTGTATGATGAACGCTCCTCTCGTCCTCGGCAACGATATCCGCTCGATAAGCGACGAAGTTCTGAGCATAGTGACCCAAAAAACCATGCTGGAGATCCACTCCGATCCTCTCTTCAAACCCTGTAAACGCATTATCAAAGGGAAAGTGGACGTGCTGGCAAAACCCCTCTCCGACGACAGAGTGGCAGTACTCCTTTTCAATAAATCCAAACGGGAAAAAATAGTCCACCTCGACGTGGACAAAGTCCTTTCCGATCCGTATATCGATCTGAAACACAAAGACAGTTATTGTGTAAAAGAAGTGTGGTCGGGCGAAGAAATGCACGTTTCCGACGAACTCAATACCAAAATTCTCGGCGAATCGGTAAAGGTATATATTTTCGGATAATATTTTCCGTCCTTTTACTCTCAAAAATTCAACGAAAAAACAGGGTACACACCCTGTTTTTCATTACCACAACGATATTTTCATAGTTTTATTTCGCCGTTAACTACTTTTTCCATAAAGCGGTGTATTACCGAAAAATGCGTGCTGTTTTCAAAAATGATAAGTTCGTTTCCCGTTTTTTCGGCTAAAAACAGCGAATGAGATTGTTTTATCAGGTCGTTATCGGCGCATATTACCGTGGTTTTGCCGCAATTAGCCGCCAACCTTTGCTCGTCGAGACCGATGTCGGTCAGCATCAGACGGAGCAACGCTCTTCGCCTTTTTATCGCAGGCAGGAAAGAAAGCGGAAACAGTAAAGCGTATATTATTCGGCAAGGGATAAGAAATTTTTTCTTCAAAGCGTTTTCGTAAAGATTGCCGCTTACGGCGTAAAGTCTTTTGACTTCGGGCATTTCGGCGCAGAAAAAGGCGATATTGGCTCCGTCGCTGTACCCTGCCAAAGTAACGTCGGTAAGATTTTCGCTTTCGATAAACGCTTTCACGTCCTCGGCAAACCTCGCTATGGTAAACGGCTCTTTATATTCGCTCTCCCCGTGTCCTCGGGTGTCTATGGCGTAAACGCTTCCCTCGAAAGGTATCTTGTCGAGGTAAGGGGCAAACAAAGCCGAACTTTCTCCGTTGCCGTGGAGGAAAATCGCCGCCTTTTTCCCTTCCCCTTTCTTCAGATAGGCAAGACTTATCCCGTTTATTTCCTTACTTAGCAAAACACAGCTCCTTCAGGGCTTCGTAGTAAATGGCGAACATCTTTTCGAAGTCCTCCGTAGATATATATTCGTCGGCGCAATGCATCCCGTTGTTGCCGCCGGGGAAACACGGTCCGAACGCCACTCCCAAAGGCAGAACCCTCGCATACGTTCCGCCGCCTATGGCTACGGGACGAGCTTTTTCGCCCGTTACTTTCTCATAAGCGAAAAGCAGTTTCTGCACCAACTCGTTTTCCTCGGGAACGTATAAGGGCAGGTGATAAAAGACTTCTTCCACTTCATACGGAAGGGTTTTTTTCAACGCAACCGTGACGTCCTCTTTGGAGATACAATGCGGATAACGGACGTCCACGCTCAGTACCGCCGTCCGTCCTTCGGTGACTACGCAACCGGGATTTACCGTGAGCGCTCCGCTTTTTTCGTCGAAAACTTTCAGTCCTATCCCGCTCCCGTCGAAAGAAGCGAAAGCGTCATAAAGAAGTTTGAAACCTTCGAAAGCTGGCGACAGCGTGCGGAAAAGTTTGACTAATGCGTTTTCCCCTTGTTCGGGGTGACTGCCGTGAGAAGCTTTCCCTTTTTCGCTCACCGCTATACGCTTCCCTTCGTTCGTATAAGGTATCTTCGCCTTGTCCAGCCTGTCGATAAGTGAACCGTTTTTGGTAAAAAGGATCTTCGCCGAAGCGGGCACCATATTAGCCCTCTCCCCTGCGGTAAGGGAAATTACGTCGGACGGAAGCGGTATCTTCACGGTGTGATACACTATCCCCTTTTCGCTGTTGATGACGGGGAAATCTCCGTCGGGAGAAAACCCTTTTTGCGGCATCTCCTCTTTTTCGGCGTATCTGTCCATACACTTCCAGCCGCTCTCTTCGTCGCACCCTACTATAAAACGCAGTCTTTTTGTCGGCTTGTATCCTTCGTCGAGTAACTTCACCGCCGCAAAGAACGCCGCGCAAAAAGGACCCTTGTCGTCCATCGTCCCCCTGCCGTATATCTTCCCGTCCTCCGTTTCGGCTCCGAAGGGGTCGTGGCTCCAACCCTCGCCTACGGGTACCACGTCAAGGTGTGTCAGTACCCCAAACAACTCTCCTTCGCCTATTTCGCCGTATCCGTAATACCCTTCGCCGTTCACGGTGCGGAAGCCGTGCTTTGCCATTTCGTCGAGAGTTAAAATAAGACACTCGGCTACTCCTCGCCCGAACGGCGCGCCGTCGACAGGGGCGCTTTCCACGCTGTTTATCGCCACTATTTTTTTTAGAAACTCTTTTGCTTCGGATATTCTGTCCATTTCCCCTCCTTATTCTTGCGGAGAATAATATTATAAGTTACTATTTTATTATACACTATCGCCATAAAGTGTGGTACAATAATTTAACCGATAAAAAAATATTTTGGAGCCGATTTATGAAAGTACGCACTCGTTTCGCCCCCAGTCCCACGGGATTTATGCACATAGGCAATCTCCGTACCGCCCTTTACGCTTACCTTTACGCCAAGCACTACGACGGCGATTTTATCCTTCGTATCGAAGACACCGACACCGCCCGTTTCGTGGAAGGAGCGGTGGAGCTCATCTATTCTACCCTGCAAAAAAGCGGTATCGTTCACGACGAAGGTCCCGACAAGGACGGCGGTTACGGTCCTTACGTTCAGAGCGAACGGAAAGACATTTACCGCAAGTACGCCGAACTGCTGGTGGAAAGAGGGGGCGCGTATTATTGTTTCTGCACGCCCGAAAGACTGGAAACTCTCAAAGACGAAAACGGCGTGACCCGTTACGACAAGCATTGCCTTTCCCTTTCCAAAGAGGAAGTCGCTCGCCGTATAGAGGCGGGAGAAAGCTACGTTATAAGACAGAACATTCCCACCGAAGGCGTGAGCGAATACGAAGATATGGTCTTCGGCAAAATCAGCGTCCCCAACTCCGATATGGAAGACGGGATACTTCTTAAAAGCGACGGTATGCCCACCTACAATTTCGCAAACGTGGTGGACGACCACCTTATGGAAATAAGCCACGTCATAAGGGGTACGGAGTATCTTTCCAGCACCCCGAAATATAACCTTATGTACGACGCATTCGGCTGGAAAAGACCCGAGTATATCCACCTGCCGCCCATTATGAAGGACGCCCACAGGAAACTGAGCAAGCGTTACGGCGACGCAAACTTCGAAGATTTTTACGAAAAGGGTTATCTGCCCGAAGCTATAGTCAACTACATAGCCTTACTGGGCTGGTCGCCTAAGGACAACGAAGAAAAAATGACCCTTGCCCGTCTCATCGAACTTTTCGACGTGGACAACGTGAGTAAATCGGGTTCCATTTTCGACGAAACCAAAATGCGTTGGCTGAACGGCCTTTATCTCAAGGAAAAGACCGACGAAGAGTTCACCGCCCTTGCCCGTCCTTTCTACGACAAAAGCGCCATAAGCGGAAAATACGACTACGACAAGTTCTCGGCTTTGTTGAAAACCCGAGTGGAGATCCTTTCCGAAGTTATAGACGCAGTCGCTTTCATAGGAGAATTCGGCGAATACGACCTTGCCCTTTATCAGCATAAAAAAATGAAAACCGACGAAAAAACCGGGCTTATCGCAGTCAAAGCGGCTATAGACGCCCTGGAAAAAGTCGATTCCTTCACTTCCGAAAACATACACGAAGCGTTGATAGCCTGCGGAGAAAACTGCGGACTGAAAAAAGGACAGATACTGTTCTCCGTCCGCCTTGCCCTTACGGGTAAAGCCTCCACCCCCGGCGGCGCCACCGAAATGGCGGACATACTCGGCAAAGACGAAAGTTTACGCCGTCTGCGTTTTTCTGAAAGCCTGCTGGAAAAGTTTCTTGCGGAATGAAAACCTGTCATATTTTCGGCGCGGGAGAATATTATATCCCTTCTTTTGAGAAAAAGGACGGAGATATAGTCATTGCCGCCGACGCAGGATACGTTTATCTCAAAAAACTCGGAGTTAAACCCGATTTTTGCGTGGGCGACTTCGATTCTCTCGGATACGTCCCCGAAGAAACCAATCTGCTGAAGCTAAATTGTATAAAAGACTACACCGACACCGAAGAAGCCATAGCTTTGGGTCTGGAAAAAGGCTGTACGGAATTCCGTCTGTATTGCTGCTCGGGAGGGTACCTGTCCCACACCGTTGCCAACGCCCAGTGTCTTGTCTCCCTCGCCCGTAAGGGCAAACGCAATTTGATGTACGGCATTAAGGAAAATCTTGCCGCCGTAAGCTGCGGAAGTATATTTCTGAAAGGGCAAAAGGGACGGTTTTCGATATTTGCCTGCGGCAAAGCGGACGGTGTTACGGTAAAAAACGCTTTCTACCCTCTCGAGGACGCGACTTTGACCGACGACCGTCCCATAGGAGTAAGTAACGAACTTATCGCTTCTCCCGTGGACATCTCCGTCAAAAACGGCACGCTTTTAATCCTTTACGACAACGACCTGGATATAGAATTTATTTGAAAAAAGTTCCGTCTTTTCGGCGGAACTTCTTTTTTTATTAAAATTATTCTCCTTTAGATCTTTTTTTCTTTCTTATAAATCCGAACAGCGCTATTCCGCCGGCAACGAGCGCAACGCCGCCCGTTATCGACACGGCGATTATTTCCCTCGTAGTCATAAATGGTTCTTTCTCCGAAGGCACGGTCGTCGCGTCGTCCTTTAAGTCGGACTCGAAAACCACCTTTACCGTAACGTCGGCTTCGGGCATTACGAAAGTAAGTTTACTGCCCGTAAAATCGGTGACCACGGCTCTGCCGTCGGCTGACGCCAAAACGTATTTTATGGAATAACCGTCCTTTATCCCGTCGAAAATTATCTCCACTATGTCTCCTGCCTTGTAACTTTCCTCGCAATCGTACTCGGCGTAATCACATTCCACCGTTATCGAATATTCGGTAGGCAAAGGGATCTCTTCGGGGTTTTCTTCGGGCTCTTCTTTCGCATAGATAATCATATCGTCCTCGGGGAATATCGGAAAAACGACTTCGCTCCCGTCTGCGTAAAGGAAAACTTTTCCGTCGGTGACTTTGTCGGAAGAAAGATATCCTCCTACCTCGACGTAAATATTCCTCTCAGTGCCGTCGGAGACGGTAATTCGGTAATATACCCTCTCGTAAACGGAAAAATATTCTCCTTCGGCGGTTATTTTCCCCGAAGCAATGCCTTCGCTATCTACGAAACCGACAAAACGGTGGGTGTCGGTATCCGTCTTTTCAATTAACGTTTGTCCGTAAAGGACGGAAACGCTTTCCCCGTCCACGTTTACGGTAACGAAATAATCGGTAAACAAAGGATAAAGAGTAATGTTTTCTTCCAACGGCGACAAAACGTATTCTTCGGTGAAATCGGGGTCGGTAAACCATTTGTCCACGGCGTACCCGAACACGCTGTCGGGCAGAACGGGAATTTCTCCGTAAAGGACCGAAAACGTAGCGGTTTTATCGGCAGCTTTCACCGTTATCGTTTCGGTTTTTCTTTCCTTTTTCCCGTAAAAATAAATCCTGCCGTCTGACGCGTCGGAGACATCGACGGTATAAGGATAAACAACGGGACGGGTGAATTCTTCATCGAAGTACCATTCCACGTAATAGCCCGTTCCGACAGTTTCGTCTTCCAGTCCGGACGACAAGACAGTCCCTTCCCTCACGAAAGGTATTTCCGACACCGTTACGCCCTCTCTTTCATAAACGAGAGTCAGGACGGTTTCGGCGGAAACCGCCTCCGCAGAAAGAACAGTCAGGCAGACGGTTGACGCAAAAATAAAGAATACCGCGATTAAAACCGCTATGAGTCGGGGGAAAGTTCTCATACGACAAATTTTACCATATTCCGACATAGCTTTTCAATAAAGGAATAAAAAAAACCGCTTCCCTTTCGGAAAGCGGTTACAAGTTTTAACAAACGCTGAAAAGAATATCTCCGTAAGACGGATAAGGCCAGTATTCTTTTGCGGTGGACAATTCCATTTCGTCGGCTATCACCCTGAGTCCTTTCATTTCGGGAATGACTCTGTCTCTGTACGCCGCCGCGCCCCTTTCTCCGTTTCCGAAAGAAACCGCTTCCTGCATCGCTATCTCCAAAGACGCCAGTTTCTTGGTGCCTGCATTGTAAAGCGCGTTGAGTTTTTCCATCAGAGAAGTATTTATTTCCAGTCCCGCTTTTTTCAACGCTTCGCTCGTTACGGCGAGGTCTTTAAGATAAGCCGATACCGCGGGAAGGATCCCTCTCTTCATCATATCCACCATAGTGAGCGTCTCTATCCGCAATATCTTACAATAGTTTTCGGTGTAAATTTCCTGCCTGGAACTTATCTCCTCTTTGGTGAAAACCTTGTGTCGAGCGAAAAGTTTTACATTCTTTTCCGCAGTCAGGAAGGGCAAGGCGTCCGCCGTAGAACGCAAATTAAGGAGTCCTCTTGCGTTGGCTTCGGTTACCCATTCCTCGGAATAATTGTTTCCGTTGAAAATTATCTGTTTGTGTTCGCGCATAGTGCGACGGACGATTTCGTTAACCGCTTTGGCTAAATTTTCGCAACCTTCGAGTTCGTCGGCGAACTGTCTTAATTCCTCCGCGACTATGGTATTGAGAATGGTGTTTATTCCTGCGATGCTGAACGTGGAACCGGGCATTCTGAATTCGAATTTATTTCCCGTGAACGCAAACGGCGAAGTGCGGTTCCTGTCGGTGGTATCCTGCGGAAGTTTGGGCAGAACGTGTACGCCTATCTCCACGTTGCATTTTGCCCGTTTGGAGTAAGTCCGCTCTTCCTCTATCGCCGAAAGTATGCCTGTAAGCTCGTCTCCGAGGAACATACTGACGATTGCAGGAGGCGCTTCGTTTGCACCCAGACGGTGATCGTTACCTGCGCTCGCTACCGAAATACGCAAAAGGTCCTGATACTCGTCCACCGCTTTGATGACCGCAGCAAGGAACAGTAAAAACTGCGCGTTTTCCGAGGGACTTTTGCCCGGTTCGAAAAGATTCTTGCCGGTGTCGGTGGAAAGGGACCAGTTGTTGTGTTTGCCGCTGCCGTTGACGAAAGCAAAAGGTTTTTCGTGCAGAAGGCAGACCATTCCGTGTTTTAACGCCACTTTCTTCATCATCTCCATAGTGAGCTGATTGTGGTCGGTGGCAAGTCCCACGGGACAATATATGGGCGCAAGTTCGTGCTGAGCGGGCGCCACTTCGTTATGTTTGGTCTTAGCGAATATCCCCAGTTTCCAGAGTTCCTCGTCGAGGTCTTTCATATATTTTACCACGCGGGTTTTTATCGCTCCGAAATAATGGTCGTCCAGTTCCTGCCCTTTGGGCGGTCTGGCTCCGAAAAGCGTCCTGCCCGTGAACACGAGGTCGGGACGGGCGTCGAACATCGCTTTGTCTATCAGAAAATATTCCTGTTCGGGTCCGGCGGTGGAAACTACCCTCTTTACGTCGGTCTGTCCGAAGAAAGCGAGTATCCTTAACGCCTGACGGTTTATGGCTTCCAGACTTCTTAAAAGAGGCGTTTTCTTGTCCAACGCCTGCCCGTTATAGCTGCAGAAAGCCGTGGGAATACAGAGTATTCCGTCCTTTATGAAGGCATAACTCGTCGGATCCCAGGCGGTGTAACCTCTGGCTTCGAAAGTTGCCCTCAGTCCTCCCGAAGGAAAACTGGAAGCGTCGGACTCTCCTTTTATAAGTTCCTTCCCCGAAAATTCCATAATAACTCCGCCGTCGGCGGTAGGCGTTATGAAACTGTCGTGTTTTTCGGCGGTTATGCCCGTCATGGGCTGGAACCAATGCGTATAATGCGTAACTCCGTGTTCTACCGCCCAGTCTTTCATTGCGTTGGCGACCACGTTGGCAAGATCCAACGTCAGACTTTCGTCCTCGGCTATACATTTTTTGAGCGCTTTGTAGATTTCGGCAGGTAACCTTTCCTTCATCACGTTGTCGCTGAAAACCAGACTTCCGAACATTTCCGTGGTAGTCATATTCGCCTCCTTTTATCGAAAAACGCCGCAACAATGAATTGCGACGCAGGTTTTTAACAATATTTTCTCAAGTCGTTTACGCTGTCCAGGACGTAATCGGGTTTGGTATCGGACTTGAAAAGCATTTCCGGAGTGGTCTCACCGGTCAGCACCAGTACGCTGGTCATTCCGTTATTCAAACCGAATTTTATGTCGGTATAAAGCCTGTCTCCCACGAAAGCGCATTCTTTGGGAGAAGCCGAACAATGGTCGAAAACGAATTCCGCCATGGGCGCGCAGGGCTTCCCTATAACCACGTCGGGGCGGTGTCCGTTGGTGGCGTAAATGAGTTCCATAAACGCTCCCGCGTCGGGCATATCGCCTTTGTCCGAAGGACAGACGAGATCGGGGTGAGTGGCTATGTAAACGCTTCCCGACGAAATCAGGTTGGTGGCGTGGAAGAGTTTTTCGTAAGTAAGTTCGGTATCGAACGCAAGAATAACTATATCCGCCGGTTCGCCTATTTCCTTGACTTCTATTCCGTAATCGGCAAATTCCTGCTTCAGACAGTCGGTGCCGAGGACGTAAGCGGATTTGTAAGGATAATGACGGTTTATGTACTGGGCGGTAGCCATTCCGCTGGTAACTATCTGTTCCATGGCGGCGTCGTAACCCATTCTGTGTATTTTTTTGAGATAATCGTATTTGGAACGGGAGGAATTGTTGGTAACGAAACAAACTTGTCTGCCGCTGTCGGTAAGAATTTTCAAAGTTTCCATCGCTCCTTCGAACGGCACGTCGCCCATGTTGAGAGTTCCGTCCATATCGAACAAAAACACTTTTACGTCTCTTAAATCAACCATATTCAGCTATTCCTTCGGGGATTCCCCTGTTGTATATTTCCGCAAAAAGCGGATTATCTGCGTTTACCGCCGCCGCAAAAGCTTTCACGACGTCTTTTTTTCCGATACCGCCCGTATAAGAACTTACTTTGGAAAAAAGTCCGTTCAATTCCTCTTTCGTCAGCAAAAAATCCTTTTCGCCGTAATGCGGACGAGCGTCGGCGACGACTTCGGGAACAAGTCTTTCCGCAGGTATAAGCATATCACGAAAATTCCATTTTGTAAACAAAATAAGCAATCTGTTCAAATAATATACTGCCCCTAAATAATTTCTTATTCCGCCTCCGAGATTTCTTGCCGTTTCGGATACGGTAAAACGGACAACCGAACGTTCTTTCAATCTTTCCGCCGTCAACGCCGCCAGTCTCAAAGAGGAACGGACGTATTCCTCTCTGTCGGCTTTTCCGCACAAAACCTTTTTGGCCGAAAGGAGCAATCCTTCCAGAGCTTTGTCCTCGAAAAGTCCTCCCTTATCTCTGTAGTAAACGGCGAGAGCTTCGGTAAATACCGCAAAAAGGCAGGCAAAACAATTCAAAACGGCTTTTTCCGACGAAGGACCGAACACGGACGCGTCTATAAAACAAAATTCCGCAAAAGAGCCGCCGTAAGGCAAAAAGAGCTCGGGGAAAACAAAATCGGGGAAAAAAGCGTATCTCCCTTTTGCAAGTCGTTTTGTTTCGAAACAGGCTTTTTCTCCCCCCAAAGCCACGGTAAAACCGCTTTTCTTGAAATCGCCTTTCCCCGCTTCGAGCAGGTCGGCTTTATAGCCTTCGAGAGTAAGAAGACGGCAAAACTCCTCCGCCTTTTCCCTGTCCTCGTAAAAAACGTTTACGTTTCCCGCCGGATACATCGCGGATAAAACTCTTATCCCCGACGATATGTCTTCACCGAAATTAAGGTTGGTCCTCGTACGCATTTCCACCTCGCGAAAAATTTTTTTACGGAATAAAAATATTTTAACCCTTTCCGAAAGTTTTAATTCGGAAAATTTACGCTGATTTTGGCGAAAAGTACTCCCTTATATAATAATTAAAACCGTATATCCATATACTATGCTTATGAAAAAAGTCCTTTCTTTCCCGATAAAACTTCTCCTGGTCGCCGTAGCGGCGTTCGTGGTGTTCAATTACGGTTTTTTCAGAGAAATATTCGGAAAGATAAACGACGTGATGCAACCGATTTTCATCGGTATAACCCTTGCGCTTATATTGAACGTACCCGCGGAATTTTTTGAAAAAAAACTGTTTGCCAAACTGAAAAGAGAGAAACTCAAAAAAGCCTTGAGTTTAGCTTTGTCGGTATTGATACTTGCAGGAGTGGCAGCCCTGATTTTCGGCCTTGCCGTTCCCGCAGGGGTGGAAAGCGTGAAGGGGATTTTTTCTTCGGAAAACGACGCTTCACCCTTCGATAAACTCGCCGAAACAAGCGCGTTTATGAACTTTCTCGTAACTCAAGGGAGAGTTCTGTACGAAAATTTCGCCTCAAAAATTACCGATTATATGCCGCAAATGCTGGATATAGCCAAAAACGTGTTCAAAATAGCCGCCAATATCCTCCTCGGGCTCGGGATAGCCATTATGCTCCTCGCCAACAAAACCGCTCTCAAAAATCAGGCGTCCAAACTCTTCGACTGTCTTTTGAAAGGTAAAAATACCGAAAAAATCACCGAAATAGCCGATATCGCCGTGTCGAAATTTTCCCGTTACCTCGGCGGTCAGGTGCTGGAAGCGGTCATTCTCGGTTCGGTCTGTTATCTGTGTATGCTGATTTTAAGGTTGCCTTATGCAGCTCTTATTTCCCTTATCATCGGTTTTTCCAACCTGATACCCATCGTCGGTGCCTACGTCGGAGGGGGACTGAGCGCATTGCTCATCTTTTCGGTAAGTCCCGCCAAAGCCGTGGTATTTATTATATTTATTCTTATTCTGCAACAGGTGGAATCCTTCACCACCTATCCCGTTATCGTCGGGAAATACGTCGGTCTCAACGGTTTCTGGATAATGGTCTCCATCGTGCTTTGGGGAGGATTGCTGGGTTTTTGGGGGGTTTTCCTCGGGGTGCCTTTCACGGCTTTTTTACACGACCTCGTGGAAAGTTTCATTGCTCAGAAAAACAATCTTCCCGCCTTGCCGCCCCCGAAACCCGATAATCAGCAACCGACTTAAAATCTTAGTTTATTAAATATAATATAATTATTTTATCTAACCTTATTTATAATGGCTTCGTATCGCCCTTTCAGTTCGGAAAACCCGATTTGCCGCAGAATTTCCTTCCGAACAGAGGACAGAGCCTTTTCGCTTCGTCGCAGGATTTTTTCAAGTCGGAAACGTCATAGACTTCCCCGTTTCTTATATAACTTCTCGAAGGGTTGTTTCCAAAAACTATTATTATCCCGTCGCAGGCAAAACTCAAAGCAAGACGTACCGCTTCCACGACGTCGGGCGCTTCGCTTTTCAGAAGAAAAACCACCCCTTCC
>CALVNL010000020.1 GCA_944349655.1 uncultured Clostridia bacterium | reverse complement strand
ATCTCATACAAGGTGTCCAGTTTTATGGATTTCCTGTTGGCTAATATAGCTACGTTTACAGTAGAACGGGGTATCCCTCCCGTTTTACTCAACTGATACTGCGTCATATTCTTCTCTTTCAAGAGATTGACTATCCTTACGCTTACTGCTTGTTTCAATTCCATTTTCGCTATCCTTGTATAATCCACAATTGTATACGTTTATTATTGTAGTTTCCGTAATAAAAAATTCAGTCCACAACTGTGGACTATACTTCGTTTGCTTTACTAAAAACGTACATTGTTGTAGACTATTTTTATGGAAAGTATGGTTATTACCTTTTGCGGACACGGTTTTATCGTCAACCCGACTCAGGTCAAAAAGGAATTGATTACGGTTCTTTGCGAAATTTTAACGCGCGCAAATAATTGCAAAATCACTTTTCTTTGCGGCGGATACGGGCATTTCGACGCGCTGGCGGCTTCTGCGGTAGATGACGTGAAGTCGGCGTTTTCCTCCTGCGTCATCGAAAAAATTTTCGTAACCCCTTATATCACCGAAAGTTACGACCGACGGAATAAATTTATGGAGCAGTTTTACGACGAAGTGGTTTATCCCCCGTTGGAAAACGTGCCTTACCGATACGCTATCGCTAAACGAAACGAATGGATGATAGAAAATTCGCACCTGGTCATAGCCTACGTGATACACGCTCACGGAGGAGCTGCGTCGGCCTTGCGTTACGCTTACCGCAAACGGAAAAGAGTAATCCGCCTGACTGTCGGTTGCGAATAATTTTTTACAAAAAAAATTTTCGGGAAATAAACCCGAAAATATTTTAACGAATATCCCTATATCTTATGATAATCAGTTGATCCAACGAATTTCGCTGACCACAATGAACCCGTTTTCATTTTTGGAAATGTGCATTTCTCCCCATTTCCCGTCTTTCTTGACCCGACACTCTCCGTCGATAACCGGAGTCGCCGCGTCGAAAATAAAAGCGGTCACGTTATTGTTTTCCCTGTCGATATAAGCGCATTTGTCCTTTTTGAACACGCAGGCATACCCTTCGCTGAAAGAAGTGGCGCAGTCGTAAACGATCGGTATAACCACCTCGCCTTCACGGTCGATAAACCCGAATTTTTCATCTTTCTCGACACAGCAAAGATTTTCCTTGTAACAGAAAACTTCGTCGTAAATCGGCTCCACTTTCTGCTTTCCGTTGCGTTCCTTGAATCCCCATTTTCCGCCTTTGTTCACTTTGACGTAGGCGTCGGGTTCTTCCTTCACTGCCTGTATCTTGGGTCTGGGAGGTTTCGGCGGTTTTACGGTCATCACGAAATTCTCTTCTTTCTGTTTGACCTGCTCCCTCTGCTTACTCGCGTTTCTTTCTTTTTCCTTGACAGGAGTAGATTTTACGTTCCTGTCCGACGGTTTGTTCTCGGTCTGCTTTTCCTTGCGGGGATTTTCTTCTTGTTGTGCCGCCGGACGGAGAAAAAGTTTTCTTGCTTTAAGAGAATTTTTGACGTCGAACAAATTTTTCTTATTGAAAGTCGAAATGCGGTAAAAGTCTTTTTCTTCACGCACCACTACGTCGTAAAGCGTGGATATCCCCGCCTTTCCCAAAAGAGCCGCCGTGTCTTCCCTCAATCCGAGTACGGCAACTGACAAAGACAGCGTTTCCGCGTCAAAAGGCGGTTTATAGTCCTCTCTTATCGGTTTAGTGCGTTTTTTGAATCTTTTATTCGGCATAAAATCCCCTTTTTAGCCGTTGCGGAAGGAAAAGCCCTTCCGCAACGCAAAATTTTGTCAGATGCGGGCTACTCCCGATTTACGGGCGGCTTCCGCTACGGCTTTGGCTACCGTAGGCCCTATTCTTTCGTCGAAAGCCTTGGGCAAAATATAATCGGCGGAAAGTTCCTCGTCCGAAACCAGTCCGGCTATGGCGTACGCCGCAGCTATTTTCATTTCTTCGTTGATGTCCTTTGCCCTGACGTCCAAAGCTCCTCTGAATATTCCGGGGAAAGCAAGTACGTTGTTGATCTGGTTAGGATAATCGCTCCTGCCCGTTCCCACTACCGCGGCTCCGGCTTTCTTGGCTTTGTCGGGCATAATTTCGGGAACGGGGTTTGCCATTGCCATGACCACCGCTCCTTCGTTCATACTCGCCACCATCTCTTCGGTAATAACGTTGGGGGCGGAAACTCCCACGAATATGTCCGCACCCTTGATGGCGTCCGCCATTTTTCCTTTGCGGAAAGTACGGTTAGTCATACGGGCGATTTCCTGACGGGCGGAATCCAGCGTTTCGTCTCCTTCGCAGATAATTCCGTTGATGTCGCTCATTATAATGTCTTTCGCTCCCATTTTAAGAAGCAATTTGGCTATAGCCACTCCTGCGGCACCCGCTCCGCTGAACGCCACCACGCAGTCGGAAAGTTTTTTGCCCACTACCTTAAGAGCGTTCAGAATGGCCGCCGCAACAACTACCGCCGTCCCGTGCTGGTCGTCGTGGAAAATGGGTATATCGGTACATTCTTTGAGTTTTCTTTCTATTTCGAAACATCTCGGAGCTGCAATGTCTTCGAGATTAACGCCCCCGAAAGAACCGCTTATGAGCTGAACGGTGCGGACTATTTCGTCCACGTCTTTACTCTTCACGCACAGAGGGAAAGCGTCCACGCCCCCGAATGCCTTGAACAGTACGCATTTTCCTTCCATAACGGGCATACCCGCTTCGGGGCCTATGTCGCCCAGTCCCAAAACCGCCGTACCGTCGGTTATAACGGCGACGGTATTCCAACGACGGGTGAGTTCGTAGGACTTATCCACGTCGTCTTTTATAACCAGACAAGGTTGCGCAACGCCGGGAGTATAGGCAAGGCTCAAAGACTCTTTGTCCTTTACTTCCATTCTCGGGACGATCTCTATCTTTCCTTTCCATTCATAGTGCAGTCTTAACGACTCTTTTGCGTAATCCATAATTATCTTTCTCCTTCAGTCCGGAAAATATCCTTATTTTTCCCACGGGAAAACGTAATCGAGTTTCAGTTCGTCGCGGACCTTGCTCATTTCCTTCTGAACGGCTTCGTTAATGGGTACGCCGCTGTCTTTTCTTTCCTGCCATACGTCCCATTCCTTTTCGCCTGCGGTGTAAATTCTGTCCTGTCCGGGGGCTTTTGCAGAAGCTCTCAAAGCTCTCATAATGTCTCCTGCGGTCTTCTTGAAAGCGTCCACGCCCATAAAAGCGTTGGTGTCTATGGCGATGAAGAAATGACCGAGATGATACGGAACTTTCTCCCCGTTTTCGCCTATGCCCGAAAGCATTTTCAAATAGTTGCCCGATTGTAAAGCCGCGCTCAGAACTTCCACTACGGTCGCATAACCGTAACCTTTGTATCCGGCGAGTTCTTCTCCGATACCGCCCAGAGGAGCCAAAGCCGCGTGTCCGGTATTGAGATCGACGAGAATCTGATCGCTGTCGGTCAAAGCGCTTCCGTCACGGCCGATAACGTATCCGGCGGGAGTGGGTTTCCCGAGACGGGCGTAATACTCGATTTTTCCTCTCTGAGAAATACTGGTGGCGCAGTCCAGAACGAAGGGGAATTCTTCGTCGGTGGGCAGTCCTACGGTGAGAGGATTGGTGCCGAGCATATTTTCCACGCCGAAGGTGGGAGCGATGCTGGGACGGGCGTTGGTTCCGGTAATACCTATCATACCTTCCTTGGTCGCCATCGTGGCATAATATCCTGCGATACCGTAGTGGCAGGAATTACGGACGGCTACCATACCCATTCCGTATTTCTTGGCTTTTTCGATAGCCATTTTCATAGCTTTGTACCCGATGACCTGACCCATTCCGTCGTGTCCGTCCACTACTGCGGTGGTCGGGGTCTCTCTTATAACTTCGAAATTAGTAACGGGATTCTGAATACCGCAGTTGATACGGTCGATATAAATCGGCTTGAAACGGTTGCAGCCGTGAGACTCTATTCCGCGTCTGTCGCTTTCGAGCAAAACGTCGGTGCATATCTCGGCGTCTTCTCTCGGCACGCCTACTCCGACGAAAGCGTCGGTGATAAAATCGGTTGCGGTTTTCCAATCCAGAACTACTTTGGGCATAATTGAAAATTCTCCTTTAATATAAAGTAAAATATTTATATACAATATATCAAATTATATAATTCAAGTCAAGCCAAAACCGCCCGTTACGGACGGGCGGTCGGAGAAAATATACGATTTTACCTGCTGTTTAGGCAAACGTAGTCACCACAGCCTTGTCGGAAAGCCAACCGTCTATTATCCCCGTAACGTCGCAGTTCATCGCCTTACCGAACGCGTCGGCAAGAGAAGTCGAGTCGGCACGACGGAAACGGTTGTCGTCCACGTAATAAGACAAGGCTTTTTCGAATTTTTCCTTTCCTGCTTTTTCATAAAGGTCCGCAAACAACAGACAGGATTTATTGTAAGCGAGCATACCGTACTGGTAATCGGTGCAGGAGTAAATATCTACGTTTATATTCAACGCCCCTTTATCCCCTCTCAGTTTCTGCGATCTCTCGTAGAGAGCGTAAGAACGTCGTATCGACTTGATTTCCTCCGTAAAGGTTTCCTCGTCGCCTTTGAGTGAATAATAATATGCCGTAGAGAAAGTCGTCAGCCCTTCGTCCAGCCAGCCCTCTCTTACGTTGTCGTTGCCGACGAGATTATACCACCATTGATGAGCGGTCTCGTGTATGAGAGTTTTTTCAAAATCCGTAGTAAGGTTATCGATATAAACCAATCCCGAAAACTCCATTCCTTCTTCGGCAAAAGGCGTGGACGCCACGGTAAAGGTATCGTAAGGATAATCTCCGAAAACCGAGGAAAAAGTTTTGAGAACGTCTAACGCAAGAGAAGCTCTTTCAGCCGACTCTTCGTTGCCGTCGTGGAAATAATATACCGTTAAATTTTCGTCGGAAACGGTTTCGCAAAGAAATTTATCGCTCAAGACCATAGCGAAGTCCCTTATGTTCTCCGCTCGTATCGAAATCGTCTTTTTCCCTTCGGCAATCGTCTCCGTACCGAGGGCGGGAGTTGCGGCAACCAGATGTTCGTCGAAAGTCGCCTTCACCGAAAAATCCGCCACGTCGCTTAAAATCGGGTCGCCTACGGCGGAATATGCGTCGGAAAGGAATCCTTCCTCTCCGTAAACGGCTATCTGCGGATAAAAATTGCTCAGATTATAGTAGCCGTCGGAGTACCCTGTCCTTAAATCGCATTCGGGTAGCGTCACGGTATATTCCATATAGATTTCCGCTCTGTCTCCGAGTTTCAGCGAATCGACGGGAACGGAAAAGGAAAGTTTGTTTTCCGAAAGAGTGAAAGACGCGTCGTTTCCGTTGATTTTAAGCGCGGTAATTTCGGTACCGCCGTAAGTTTTAAGCGGGGTTGCATAAGCCTTGTCCACGGCGTCTTCGGCGTAAGCGTTCATATAAAGATTGAATTTTATTTCCCGGAGACCGTCGCTGTAAACGTTGACAAAGTCCACCGTCTGCCGACAATTTAAGGTATTTTCTTCCAAAGAAAACTCTATCTCGTACCCCGATTTTGCCGTATCTTCCCTTTCCCCGCCGGTACAACCGGCTACGGTAAGCAGACAAACCAGCGCTATAAACAGGCAAAAAAGCGTTTTTTTCATATTTTTGAACCTCACAATATAATAAAACTTATGTTTCGGACGAAAAACTTATGAATGTTTTACTATTTTTTTACCGCAATCAAAAATAATAAATGTTATTTTGCGGCTTGACGGAATTTGAAAACTGCGGTATTATTAAAACACAAAACAGTTCATAATTTTCCCCCTTATCATAAAGCAAGAGAGTTTCGAATAAGTTCGAGGCTCTCTTGCTTTTTACACTGTTTTGCGTTAACAAAAAAAAACGTTCCCCGCAAGGAACGTTAAAGACATTAACCGACTGAAAGTTTCGTTTTATTTTTTGCTTTTGAATTTGACTTCCCCGCTGAAAAGGCGGTCCAGAGTAAGTTTGTCTTCGTCGCTCACGACGTCGGACGACACCTTCCTCGTGCATACGAATTCGTAGTCTTTTCCCGTGACAACCCTTATAACGTCCTGAATGATTTTGCGATACTCGGCGCGGTTAAGAAGATGAAAAGTCGGTGCGTCCTCGGTTTCGAGTATAAATTTATTACCCTCGATCTTCATCCCTTTTTCCACTCCTTCCACCGCCATTTTCAAAATGGCTTCCTCGCCGCCTGCGACGGAAGTAACGACTTTCGACCAGATTTCGGAGGCATAGAATTGTTCTTTGTCGTCGGCTTTGCGTTCCTCGAAAACGGTCTCCACTTCGGCGTCCGCCATACGGCTGAGCATCTCTTCCAGGTTTTCTTCCTGCGGAACTTCCTTTTGCGTCTCCTTGTGAGAAACTTCGACTTTAGGTTCCGATACTACCGCTTCTCGGGAAACGTAAACCACGTTTTTATTTTCCGAAACTTTCTTTTCGAGTTCCTTAAGCCTGTTTGCCAAGCCGGTATTGTCGGTTTCCGTAGTAAGTTCGCACGCCTTTACCAGAGCCGCTTCCAGCAAGGTTTTCGGCTGAGTGGAATATCTTGCGGCACTTTCCACCGAACACAATATATCCATAGCCCTCGCTATGCGGTAGTTGGAAAAATCGTCGGTTCGGGCGCGGATTTTTTCGGCGTCCTCCTCGGTCATTCCGTCCGGAAGAGTGTTCGCAACGTTCTTCAGATTGAGAAAATCGGTAAAATATCTCGCAAGATCCTTTCCGAGAGTGTTCCGACCCGCCTTAAGCAATCCGTCGGCAAGGAGCATTGTTTTGCCTACGTCGCCATCCAGTACCGCGCAACCCAATTCGTGCAAGGTATCGAAATTCGTAGCGCACAGAACTTCCAGTGCGTCCTTATAAGTCACCCTGTCGCCGCCGTAGGAAAGGCACATATCCGCAAGAGACAAGGTATCTCTTACGCTTCCCTCTCCGCCGGAAGCGATTACGTTGAGGGCTTTGTCCTCCGCAGGGACGCTAAGCTCGGCAAAAATCCTTTTCAGAAGAGCCACGAGAAGGGGCTTTTCCACCAAACGGAAATCGAACCTCATACAACGGGAAAGTATGGTCTGAGGAAGTTTCTGAACTTCGGTGGTGGCAAGTATGAAAATAATATGTTCGGGGGGTTCTTCCAACGTTTTCAAAAGAGCGTTGAAAGCCGCGGTGCTGAGCATATGAACTTCGTCTATTATATAAACTTTATAGCGGCAGGATACAGGCGCGTATCTGGCTTTTTCCTTGAGTTCCCTTATCTCGTCCACGCCGTTATTGCTGGCGGCGTCGATTTCCGCAATGTCTATATTGGCGGGATTTTGTAACGCTTTACAGACTTCGCATTCCCCGCAGGGCGAACCGTTCACGGGTCGGAGGCAGTTGACGGCTCGGGCAAAAATTTTGGCGCAGGAAGTTTTCCCCGTGCCTCTGGTGCCGGTAAACAGATAAGCGTGTCCTATACGGCCGTTTTTGATTTGATTGGTCAACGTCCTGACTATGTGGTCCTGCCCTATCACTTTATCGAAGGTATCGGGGCGGAACCGCCTGTAAAGAGAAATATATTCCATAGCAAATATTATAGCTTATAGCAAGGTAAAAATCAATGAATAAAATTCCGCAATATCGGGAAAAATCCATTTACTCTACCTAAGGAGGTAATTATGGACAATAAAAACGCCGTAACCGTTAAAGAAAAAAAACGCGTGGCATATAAATGCAGCGTGTGCGGAATTGTTCACGAAGGAGATTCCGCCCCCGAAACCTGCCCCAAGTGCGACAACGACAAGTTTTACAAAATAGTAAAATAAAAGTATTCTCTTCGCTTTTCAAGGAAAAAACCGGCTTTTATCGCCGGTTTTTTTCAAAATTCGAATTCCTCTTCCTCCGATTTGGGCGCAAATAAAGGCAAGACTTTGAAATGCAGAATGTATTCTCCGCTCTTAACGGTATATTTTGCCATAGGATGTTCGCGTTCACCGCTGCCGTAACCGGAAACCAAAGCGTCCACTTCCAGGTAAACACCGTCGGAAACCGGTTTTCTTTTTTCTCGGTAACTTGCGGCAAGCTCTGCGTCGGAAGCGACGGAAACTCTCGCCTGGAAAGGAGCGTTTACCGCCGATACCATAAACCCGTCTCCCTGTCTGTCTTTTACCACAACGTAATGCACGTCGGTGCGGTTACCGCATTCCTGTCCGAAAAGGGCAGAATTCATTGCCGACGCGGCGGAGGTGTATTTTCCCATAAAACTATGTTCGTATAAATCTATATAGTTGTCGCCGTCGCCCCTTCCGTAATAGGTGATTTCGTCGAAAGAAGGATAAAACCGCAATTGCTTACCGAAACAATCCAGCGTAGGCGGACAATGTTTATAGGGATTGAGAACGGAGAAGATTTCCACCACTCCGTTGGAATACACCACGTATTTATCCTGCACTATGAAACGGGCTTTTCCGTTCAGTCTTACGGAGGTCTCCGCCTGTACGTCGGCGTTGCCGTCCTCGTTTACCGAAACGCTGAAATCCGTCAGCACGAATTCGGGGAAAACGAATTTATCGTCGAGAATGTTCCTGACGAAAGGTCGGGTGATTTTGGTATTGAAACAAACCCCTCCCGTTCTCTCGGGAGCGGGATAAAGTATTTCCTTGCCCATAAGGGTATATCCGACGATGGTGCCCGTGGTTTTCGAAAACCGAACCGAACCGCCCCTGAAACGAATTTCCGTAGTGGCGAAATTCTCGTGTACGGAAACCCTCCCCGTCCTTATCGGAACCACCGTCTGCAACTGCGTACTGACGACGTGCTGTTCGGCGGAGACGACTTCGCCGTCGGACTTTCTGCGGCAAATCACGTTGAGGTAAGTTTCGCCTTTCTTAAATCCCGTGAAAACGTCGAATTCTCTTGCCGTCCTCGGGGGTACGTTGACGTCGAGCAATACTTTGGAATTGACCTTCCCGTCGTTTACCACTTCGAGAAAAATTTGCAAGGAGGAAGTGTCGAGGAAATAAGACTTATTGAAAATTTCCATTTTGTCTTCCGCCGTGAGCCGAGTTTCTATGCGTCTGTTGACGTAACGGTGACTTTCCGCCCCCGCATAAGGTCTGCGGTCGGGTGAAAACAAACCGTAATCCCGATACCCTTTCCCTGCGTAAACGTCGTCGGTAAAATAACTTATACTGCCGCCCAGACAGCAAGGCGTATCGTCGATAATGGAAGAAAACTCTCCCAAATTGACGCTGCCTATACCGCTTGACAGCGCGTATTCGGACATAAACACCGGACTCGTCGCGCCCACTCTGTTGATTTCGTCTATCAGTCCGTCCACCGACGGATTGAAGATAACGGCTATTTTTTCCTTCCCGTCGGGCGCAAAATAGTTTTTCAGAAAGAGTATGTCCGAACGCATAGAAGCTATTTCTTCGGCTACCTTTGCCATACAGAAAGACTTTCCGTTTTCCTCCCCGAAAGAGAACCCGAGATGCCCCGGACAAGCTCTGTCCCTGAAAAAGCTGGCTTTGACTTTTTCGTCGATCAAGGGCAGGAACTCTTCCGAATCGGTAACCATATCCCTTTTCTTGGGATTGAAAAATTTAATTCCCGAGGTGTCCACCCCCGTACCCGAAACGGTAAAAAGTCCGCACTTTGCCGCGATACGAAGCACTTCGGGTTGGAAATAACGATTGAGAAAAACCGTATTGAATTCGTATTTTTTCAAAAGAAGGAAATCTTTTTCGTAATCCTCCTCGGTCATAGGCTTGCCTTCAGCCGAGAAAAGAGCGTTGTAATTCACTCCGCGTATTTTGAGCGGCTTTCCGCAATAGTTAACCGCGCCGAAAATTTCGTAAGAATAGCCGAAACCTATTTTGAACCGAGTACATTCCGTAACTATGTTCTGTTCGGAAATTTCCACGAAAACGTCGTAAGTTACGGGATTTTCGGGCAAGAACGGACTGTAAACGCCGTCGAGAACGAAAGTAAGTTTTTCCTTTATTTTTTCGGTTGCGGAATACAGAACTTCTCCGTCTTTCTCCACCGTGACTTTCGCCGTCGCATCGTCTGAAATCGCGTTAAAGAACAAATCGAGTTTGCCGTAATCGTTGCCGTCCTCGTCGTAACAGAAAAAATCGTAGTCTTTAAGCGAATTGTCGTAACGCTGCATAAGATATACGTCGCCCGTTATGCCCGTTTCGCAAAAGCCCGCGCCGCCGGACAGAAAATATGCTTTTGAATACTTCCTTACCGCGACGAGAATTTCGTTTACCCCTTCGTTAAGGAAAGCCGTCACGTCGAACTCGCCGTTCCCTACGTCGGAAAAGCCGGCAAAAACTCCGTTTACGTAAAACTCGAACTCCCCTTTTACTTGATGAAAAACCAATGCGTATCTCTTGCTCAGATCGCCTATACGGAAATTCTTTTTATAAACGCCGAGAGGATTTTTCTTGATTTTTTTGGCAGGGAGAACGGGTTTACGGAAAGAAAATTCATATCCTTCGGTAAAGATTTTCGGCAAAAAACCGTCTTTCTCCCAGTCGCAAGGAACGCTTATTGAATAGGGAAAATCTCCTTCGGAATCGAATTCGTTCTTGATTCCGTTCGGGAAAAAAGCGAAACTCCATTCCCCGTTCAGCGAAATTACTCTGTCGCTGAAGGTTCTTTCTTTGTAATAATCGGCTGTTTCGCAATATTTTCTGCAAGAAAACGGAACGAAATAGCTATGAGCGTCGAGACGGTTAGCTGCAATTAAAGAAGCTCCGTTCTCGACGGAGGAAAAAAATCTATATAACATCGCGAAGATTTACTCCAAATAATTATCTATATAAACACAAGCAATAATCAGTATATTACTTATGACTTATTTTATTATAGCATAGGGCAAAAATCGATTTCAATATTTATGAAATAAAATTTTATTAAGAAAAAGTAATTTTTTAGACAAAATAATTACCGCTTCCTTTCCGCCCTACGGACAAATACGACGCGGTCGCTTCGCGTCGTATCTCCCCGAATTGTCGCCCAATACTCGGTTTCAAGTTGATAAAACAAATAAATTGTCGTTATTTGTTGCTATGGATACCGATAACTATGGTTTAATCAATTTCCGCATCGGAACTCTTATGGCGAGGATTATTACGGCGTTCACCAACCAAACCAGCACCTGCTTAGGCATACGCAGCACGAATACCGCCTCCAGCGTCCTGCCTATTCCCTTAAAATAGAACAGATACAGACCTATGGTATTCAGAACGGTGCATATCGCCAGTACTGCTACAAGGCTTATTACCGACGCAATAAGCGGATGCGTAACCTCTCCGTCTTTCCGAAACAGTTTGAATACCACTCCGGGAATAAACCCCAATAGACCGCTGGCAAGAAGTATGATGGGGTTGATATCGCCCTTGGGCGCGATCCAACAACCTATCAAATCCCCGAACAGACCGCATATAAATCCGGGAAGCGGACCCAAAAATGCACCTGCAAAAAAATTCGGGATATAAGTAAACGATACGGCAAGAGACGTACCCGCCCCGAAATAAACGGTATAAATATTGCATACAGCGCTTATTGCCGTAAGTAAGGCGGTATAAGCCAAAATTTTTGCCGTCAGACCTCTACGGCGGCGTTGCGGTTTGACAGATTGCTCGGAAACGGAATTTTCCCGATAATCGGACATAAAAAAGACCTCCTAAACAAATTCGGGAGAGCCTCCGTGTAAACTAAACTTATAAAAAAATAAATTTCGTCGGCAACGGACGCGACAAGCAACCGCGGCGGTTACGCCTTCGTTCGCAAACAACATCCCATTTTGCGACACTTAACGCTGCTTATCTACTCTGCACATTCTCATTATATTAACTTCGCCTTTCTTTGTCAAGCATAGCCGCCGTAAATTATCCATATATTTTTATTATGAAAAAAAAGAAAGTTCTCGCCTCCGTAGCCACCGTTACGGTATTCGGCGTTTTTACCAGAATACTGAGTTTTATTTTCAAGATATATCTTTCGAGAGCCCTCGGCGCCGAGGCTATCGGCTTGTATCAGATAGCGATAAGCGTGTTTTACCTGTTTGCTTCTCTGTCTTCGTCGGGTATTCCGCTGGTCCTCAGCCGTAAAACCGCCGAAACGGAAGCCTTACACGGTAAAAACGATTATTCTCTCTTTACCACGGCTTTACTGCTCGGACTTATCGTTTCGTCGGTAAGCCTGATTATCTTGAGTATATTTAACAAATATCTTTATTTCCTTTTCTCTGATCAGGGCGCCTATCCGCTGTTTCTGGTTATGCTGCCCGCGCTTCTCTCCACTACCGTCTATTCGGTTATAAGAGGTTGGTTCTGGGGCAAAAAAGAGTTTACCGCTTTCTCCGCTACCGAAACCGTGGAAGAAGTCTTACGTATTCTTTTCAGCGTACTGTTCATATCCGGTTTGATAGCCGGAATAAGCGGAGCGTATGCGGTATGTCTTGCTTTCACCGTCAGCGATATAATTATCGCCATAGTCCTCTTTGCCGTGTTTTTGGCTAAAGGCGGCAAGCCGGAAAAACCGGCTTCCTTCAAAAAAATATTCCTGCCCGCCCTGCCCGTTACCGCCATGCGGCTTTTTGCCAGTCTCATAAGCACGCTGGTAGCGATACTTCTGCCTCTCAGACTGGTTGATTTCGGCTTGTCCCCTTCAGACGCCACGGCGTCTTTCGGACGTATAGCGGGTATGGCAAATCCCTTGTTGTTTGCGCCCAACGCAATAATAGGAAGCCTTGCCATCGTTCTCGTCCCCGAAATGAGTGCAAACGGAGCAAAAAAACAGTTCGCCACCCTTAACAAACATCTCAACAACGGTATCAATTTCGCTTTCCTGGTCAGCGGACTTTTTATGGTGTTGTATCTTGCCCTCGGAGAAGAAATCACTACTCTCCTTTACGACGACGTCGAAAGCGGAAAGTACCTCAGTTTCGCGGCTATTTTAATGCTCCCCATGAGCTTGTCTCAACTTACGCAATCTGCCCTCAATTCCATCGGAAAAGAACCTCTCACCTTCCTCAATTTCGTGATAGGCGAATTATTTTTAGTCGCCGCAATCGCCATCTTGCCTCAGTTTATAGGTATCTATTCCGTTGCCGTCGCCTCTATGCTCGCCCTTCTGATAACGTCGGTACTGAACGTTTACGCCCTGAGAAAATACGTAAACTTTTCCTTCGGATTTCTCAAATATCTTGCCTTGGTCGTCCTGTTTTTGTTTCCCTCGGCGTTTCTCAGCGAATGTATCAACGATCTGCTTGCCCCTCACGTAAAAATCCTCGCTCTGATTTTAGCTTCGGCGGGAGGACTTATAATGTATTGCGGACTCTGCCTCGGTACCGAAATCGTGGATATAAAAGGATTTATAAAACTTCGCAAGAAATCGGCTTAAAAGAAAACGGCGCTTTTAATGCGCCGTTTTCTTTATCGATAATTATCTCTTATCTCTTTTTCTTTTTGTTTTTACCCTTTTTCTTGTTCGTAACTCTTTGAACGTAAACGGGTTTTACTACTTCGTCGGAGTACTCGTCGTCAGCTACGGTTTCCACCTTTTCCTGGTTCTGAACCACGACTTTAATGTCTTTTTCCGTCTTGACTACGTTTTCGCCGACTACTTCCTTGGGATGTTTCTTCTTCCAGGTTCTGATAACAACCACTACCACGACAACTATGATAACCGCGCCGATAACGATACTGGAGATAAGAAGCCAACCTTGTCCTCCTTCCCAGATACTCGGAGTTTCCTCGGGAGTGGTTTCGGTATTTTCTTCCTTGTCGTCCTCAACAGGATCGTCTTCGTCGTAACTGAACACTTTGACCGCGCTCGACGCCTGTTCGCTTTCGGTCAGAGCGTCAAAGCTCGCTTTAGCCGCGTTAAAGTCCTCTTCGGAGATGGAAGTCAACGCTACCTGGTCAATTACCATCATACCCATAAGGAACTGCTTGGTACCGGTGGTATCTTCGTCGTCCGCGTCGTCCCCGAGATAGAACGCCCATTTAGCGGAAGAGGAGGTACTGCTCGGGTTGTAGATATAAAGCGTATATTCCACAGCTTCGTAAATATCGTCGGTTCTGCCGTCGGAATTTATCAGAATGCTCTGGTAACTCGTGGAAGAACTGTGCTGCATAAAGCGGAATTCCGCGTTAACGCCTTCGGTGACGTAAGTTTTGACGTCGTCGTCGCCTTCTACTTCCTTAGCGATCAAAGTCTTGGCTTTGAAAGTAAGTTTATAGTAAGTGGTAGCGTTTATCGTGATGGAACTTTCGGTGGTGTAGCTCTGTCCGTAAGGAATTTTGTTGCTCATTACGAGAGAGTTGTACCCGTCCATCTGAATGAAGTCGCGAATGTCGAAGTCGGCGGGCATAAAGTCTTCGAACACATTGGTTACCGTGCTTTCCTCGTCGTCGGTGACTTCGTACAGTACGCTGAGTTTTTCGTCTGCGTCGTGAGCGTAATTATACACGCCGTACATTCTTTCGTTCTCGGTCGTCCCCGTGGCGTCGCCGGCTTTAGCCCAGTCGTAGTTGTTGGGGGTGTGACCTAAGTTGTAACCGTCGCTTCCTTCGGAAGTGGTATTTTCGGTAAAGGAGTCGAAAGAGTCGGCGGTATAAACAAGGTTACGGATAGCGTACTGGTTTTTCGCAGGATCATAGAGGTTGTTGTCCTCGTTGATGGAGAAATCGTGCAGTCTTACCGTATCGTCGTCGTTATATTCGCCTTTCTCGAGTTGAGCGTTGTATTCCTTTTCTTCGATACTTCTTACCCAAACTCCGTCGAAATAAACCGTTCCTTGGCTGAGATCCGCCGTATCGTAAACGGCTACGGCAGAAGTGACGGAATCGCTCTTCTTGGAAGATTTTATCGCATAGGAATTACCTAAAGCAAGCTCCAGGCTGAGACTGGACGAGGATGCGCCCGTCTTGATATAGAAACGATACTGGGTCCATTTACCCTGCGTATCTATTCCCGAGTATCCGACGTAGTTCTGACCTACGTTTGCGGTAAGCACGTTGCTGATGTTGCTGACCGTTACGCTTGCCTTCGCTCCGTCTTCGGTCCTTACCCACACGGATACAACGTAATAGCTGTTGGCGTCCAACGACTTGCTCGCCGAAGTAACCTTCAATGCGATATTGTAGTTGGAGGTTATCTTCAATGCGGTAGAATAAGGACTCTTGTAATCGGAATTATCGAACAATCCGCTATTCAGTACCGTACCTACGGTATATTCTTTCTTTCCGCTGGCTTCGCTGTCTTCGGTAACATACATATCTCCGCCCGTACTTCCTACCGAAGGCGTGTAATAATTACTGTAATTGGAAACTCCGTTGTCGCTTACAGCACGCACTCTGAAACTGGTGGTACGCTTGCCGGTCATATCTATATTATAATAGAACTCGTCGTTCTTATAGATACTTGCGTCGTTCTTGTCTGCGGCGATTACAGCCAAAAGCCTTTCAACGGACTTGTTGTCGTCGTCCAGACTTCTCGCATAAATTTCGTAAGAAGTAGGTTCGGTGTCGTTACCTTCTTTATCGACGCCGACGACGGGAGCCCAGCTTATTACGAACTTAGTTTCCCCGCTCGCGTCGGAAACGGGTTTGCCGGAAATTTCAACGGTGTTGAAGGTATTGTTCTTTACGGTGCCTACCGTCCAGTCGGAAGTCGTACCCACTCCGGTAAGATTGCCGTTTTCGTCGAATTCCTTTTCGTCGGTATCGTCGTAATCGAGTCCCGAGAAACTTCCGTTGTTGACGCTGTCGGTGGCTGCCGCGGTGTTTGCGAAAGCATAGCTCTTGACCTGATCTCCGCTCTTGGAAGACGCGCTGTATTCGCTGTATTTGATTTCGGTGCAGTTGATTACGGAAACGTGCAGATCTCCCTGAACGAAAGTATCGGTGGAAAATCTCGTCCCGGTACCCATCGTAAATTTCAAGGATACGTAGTTGGTCTTTATGGTGTCGCCCATAATATAGAACACTACTTCCTGCCACTCTTCACTGTTGAACGTCGCTATGTTTGCCACCGAAGCGAACTCGTCGAGTTTAGCTTCGTCGCTCCCTGCCATAAGGTCTATGGTAACGCCTTTCCCTTCGGCTATTCCGGTCGTCTTCACCCACATAGCGAAACGGTATGCCGTATTGGGTTTAACGGTAAGAGCGTTTTTGGTCTTGAGTATAGACGCCGTGGGTTGAGTATTCTTGAAAATAAGTTCGTAAAGGTCAACCACGGTACCGTTCTCCAGTTTAACCGTACCTATATCTTCGTTCTTTGCTTTGGAAACGCTGATTTTTTCCGTGTCGGAGGACGCTGTACCTTCGGCAAGTTCGTATTCCCAGGCGTTAGTCCAGTCGTCGGACGCGTTCAGTCCGCCGTAGGAAAGTTCTGTCTCGGTAGTGAGCGGAGAAAGGATTTCCCAATTTTTGTCCGCATAGTTGTTGTCCTTATCTTCTTCGCTGATTTCCTTAATCGTTATGTCGTCGAAGAAAGCTCCCCCGAACATAAGATTGTCGTACTCGGTAGCGGCACCCTCGCCGTACCAGAATTCCAAAGTCAGATTACGGTCGGAAATCTGATTGCCCTGAATATAGAAATTTATCTGTTCCCAGCCTTCGTTATAAGAAGAGGTGGTCATTTCGATATCGTCGCCGGCTCCGCTCAATTTGACTTTAGCGTAAGGTCCGTCGGGGTTGTTGTTAGCCCAAACGGTATATTTTGCCATATATTCGGTGTAATCTTCGTCGTATTGCGCCCATTTATCCATAAGGGTCTTGACGGGACTCCAGGTGTTCTTGATAAAACTGCTTCTTTCGGTCAAATAACGGTATTTGATATAATCGGCGTCGCCTTCGGCTATGCTGCCTGCGGCTACGTAAGACGCCATATTTTCATAAAGATATTTGTAAACGAAGTTATCGGCGACTTTTTCGTCGTAAACCGCCTTCAAAGCCGTCAGGAAAGCCTCTGTCTTGACCAAAGCTTCAATGTCGGCAACGGGCGTTACGCTTGCAGGAGCGTCACCGTCCACTATTGCTTTTTCCTCTTCGGTAAGATCGTTGAAATAACCGTAGAAAAGCTGACCTTCTCCGCTTTCGTCGTTATAATATCCTACCAGAACGCTCTGCGCTTCGGTATATTCGGTGGGTTTGTCGGGAGCGTTGGCAGTCGGATAAGCGAAGTTACCGTTTTCGTCCACGGGAACCCATACGTAAACCCATACGCTGATGACGTAATACTTGTTGCTCTCTATCGTAAGGGTGGATTTATTGGTGAAACCCGCTCCGCTGAGGTCGTTATGGTAAATCATCAACGCTTTGGTTTCGTCGAGAGAATTCATATTGTGACCCGTGCCGTTCATTATCTTGTTTTTCCAGTCGTCGAAAGACGGTGCGGTAAAACTGTAACTGGACGGAAGAAGTTCGGAATAGGTATCCGTGCTTTCGCTGGTTGCGTCGGAAGCGTAAAGTCTGGATAAGTCCACTATTCCGGTATAAGCGTTGGTTACCGTGGGATAATCGGAACTGGAAAGCCCTTCCTTCCCTTTAACCAACGTGTAATTGTTTACGTTGGTACTGGTATAAACGCCTTCTCTGAAGCTGTAATAATAATTGATGGCGTTAGTGCTGGTGGGAGTGGTTTCGGTGGTCTGTTCGAGTTTAAGGTCGGACAGATAGTACATTGATTCGTAACCGATTTTGCTGTCGTTGGCGATAGCGTTAGCCGCCATAGCGGTAAATACGTCGTGATCGAGGGTAACTACGTTGCCGCCGTTATAGGTTTCGTCGGAAGCGGTAGTGACTTCTTTGCAGATAATATTATCGAACATAACCGCACCCTTGGTGGCGTAAGGATTGGCTTCGTTGGATATTTTCGCCGGACCGTTGCCCAACCATAACCTTATATTTATAGTGGCACCGGAAAGTTTATTGCTTTCTATATAAAGGTAACGGGTTTCCCATTTCCCTTCGGTATCGATACAGGAGTCCACATATTCCACTCCGCCCGTGATATGCACCCACGCTCCTTTCTTGTCCTTGTCGTCGTCGGATACGTCGGTGTAATCTATATTGGTACATACCGAATACTGTAAAAGATAATATTTCCCCGCTTCCAAAGTAAAGGAAGAGGAATTTTTATAATACAAACTGCCCGCGGTAGCTTTCGAAGCTATCACGAGTGCGTTGGTATCCTGTAATTCGTCGATGGGATTGCCCTGATCGTCGGTGTCTTTCGGAGTAGCCGGATCCACGCCGGGATTATCGAAAGGCGTCCCTTCGTCGGGAGCGAATTTATCTTTATTGAGGTCGTATGCCGCCGTGTCGGAAAGGTCGATAACGCCCATCGTGACGCCGTTTGCGGAAGTAGCAAGACTGCCCTTTGTCGCCGTCCATCCGCTTACCGTTTCCTTGATGTAAGCGTCTTTGCTCGAAGAGGAAGCGTTATAAAAAGTCCCGTTGGTAACGATTTGGGTACGGGTGATTTCGTCTTCCGTTTCTTCTCCGTCATCGGGTTCGGTATAATCAGCGCAAGCAACTATGCTTATCGCAATCAACAGAACCAGCAGGACGGTCATAAGTGTCAAAAACTTTCTTTTCATTTTACCACCTTTTATTAAAATGCACATAAAAGTTCATTATTACAGAGTATATCATATAATAGCACAGTTTCCAAATAATTACAACTCATACACCCATATTTTTTACCGAAAAAGCATATTATATCCATTTAAGTTTGCTCCTGCGGTCTTAATTTTGTCTTAACGAAAAAAATTGTCTTTAAGAAGGAATTTTTTTCATTAATTATTTGCGTTGAAAAAAAAATTGCGATAAAATTAAAAATAATTTTTTTACAAAGACAGGAGGCACAATGAACAGGTACGCATCGAGTGTACTGAACACTCTAAAGAAAAAATACCCCGAACAGAAAGAATTTTTACAAGCGGCTACCGAAATACTGGATTCTTTGTCCCTCGTTCTGGACAAACATCCGGAATACGAAAATAAAGGACTTCTGGAACGCTTCGTAGAACCTGAAAGAATAATTACTTTCAGAGTAGCCTGGACCGACGACGCAGGCAAAGTACAGGTAAACACCGGTTACCGTGTGCAATTCAACAGCGCTATAGGTCCTTACAAAGGCGGATTGCGTTTCCACCCCTCGGTTAACCTCTCCATAATCAAATTCCTCGGGCTGGAACAGATATTGAAAAACAGCCTTACCGGGTTGCCCATCGGCGGAGCGAAAGGCGGAAGCGACTTTGACCCGAAAGGCAAATCCGACACCGAAATAATGCGTTTCTGCCACGCGTTTATGCGTATGTTGTGGAGACATATAGGACCCGATACCGACGTTCCCGCAGGCGACATCGGCGTAGGCGGAAGAGAAATCGGATATCTTTTCGGTTACTACAAGAGTCTGGTCAACGCTCACCTCGGAGCTTTGACGGGCAGAGGCACCAGCTACGGCGGAAGTTTGGGACGTACCGAAGCTACCGGTTACGGTTTGGTATATTTCGTGGAAGAAATGCTCAACACCGCAAAGAAAGACTCTTTCAAAGATAAGACGGTAGTAATAAGCGGCAGCGGTAACGTGGCAATCTACGCTACTCAGAAAGCTCAGCAGCTCGGAGCGAAAGTCGTAGCGTTAAGCGACAGCAACGGTTACATTTACGACCCCAACGGCATCAACCTCAAAGTAATTCAGCAGATAAAGGAAGTGGAAAGAAAGAGAATAAAGGAATATCTCAATTACGTTCCCACCGCCGAATATCACGAAGGATGCAGAGGTATCTGGAATATCAAATGCGACATAGCTCTTCCCTGCGCCACTCAGAACGAAATCGACGAGTCCGACGCACGTAAACTTATCGCCAACGGCGTAATCGCAGTCGGCGAAGGCGCAAATATGCCCTCCACTATAGAAGCGGCCAACCTGTTCGTATCCAACGGAGTGCTTTTCGCTCCGGCTAAAGCCGCCAACGCAGGCGGCGTCGCCACCTCGGCTCTGGAAATGGCTCAGGCAAGTCAGCGTATCTTCTGGACTTTCGAAGAAGTGGACAAGAAACTTCATTCCATAATGGTGGACATTTTCCACAACTGCGAAAAAGCCGCCAACGAATACGGTATGCCCGGCAACTATATCGTCGGCGCAAACATCGCAGGTTTCGAAAAGGTAGCCAACGCAATGATGGCTTACGGAGTTCTCTAATCCGCGAAAACTACTTTATTAAAAACGAACGACCGGTCGTTACCGGTCGTTTTTATTTACGAAGTAGGTTTTTCGTAATTATAATTCCGAGTTAAGTTCGAAAAAGACGGCTAAAAGGAACCTTATTTACAAATTAAAGTTTCTTTTTGAAAATCAGCACGTCACATCGCAAAGTTTTCTTGACGGGATAGTCTTTGAGAATACCCGTCTGCGAAAATCCGTTTTTTTCGAGAACTCTCACCGAAGCGGAATTTCCTCGGCAAACCCTCGCCGTGAGTAACTTTATTCCGTTTTCTGCGGCTATACGACAAAATTCTTTTACCGCAAAAGTAGCTGTTCCTTTACCGCAGGCGTCGGGCGAAAGATAGTATCCGAGTATCGCTTCCCCGTTTCCGGCGACGACGGCGTCTATATTCCCGGCGACTTTCCCGTCGGCAACTATGGCACGGTAAAAACCCGCTTTCCCCTCTTCGGTCAAGCAATACTCTATCCTCTTTGCCGCATAATCCTCGTTATAAGGAAAAGGCAAAGCGTCGGTAAGAAAAGTTCTGTCGGTATTGTTACAAATTTCCGTCAGAATTTCCGCGTCGGAGTTTTGCCAGTGTCGTAGTTCCGTCGTCATCGGGTGATAAATTTCCTTTTATATAAATTTAGTGTTCCGAAAATACGCGTTATTAACTATAATTATTACGAAAAACTTTTCTTTCTTCGGAATTATAATTCTTTTTTAAGCGTTATCCGAAGAACTTTTTTTGCCTTTCGGTCTTTGTTTCTTTGCGGGAATGTAGAGTTTTGCCATACCGGCTTCGCTGGTTTCTCTGTAACGATTGGAAAGGTCTTTTCCCGTTTCGTACATAACTTCGATTATGGTATCGAGGGAAACCGTCCTCGTCGCAAACAGAAAATCGGCAAGGCTCAGAGAGTTCAAAGCCCTCATTGCGGCGACGGCGTTCCGTTCGATACAAGGTATCTGCACCAACCCGTCCACAGGATCGCAGGTAAGTCCGAGATGATGTTCGATACTTATTTCGGTAGCGTATTCGATCTGGTCGAGACCGAGTTCGAAAATTTCCGCAAGTCCCCCCGCCGCCATGGCGCAGGCGCTGCCTATCTCGGCTTGACAACCGCATTCGGCTCCGCTTATCGAAGCGTTCTTTTTAATTATGTTTCCTATAAGTCCTGCGACGGCAAGTCCTCGCAAAATCGCTTCCTTCCCTACGTTTCTGGTTTTATGCACGTAGTAAAGTACCGCGGGAAGCACTCCGCTGGAACCGCAGGTGGGAGCGGTGACGATATTGCCGCCCGCCGCGTTTTCCTCTGCCACCGCAAAAGCGTAGGAGCAGACCATTCGGTTTTCCCTGGTTTCGGGACTTTCGTCCATATGCCTTTGCATAAACAGGAACCTGGCTTTCCGCTGTAACTCCAGTCCTCCCGGCAACACGCCTTCGGCAGTCAGGCCTCTCTTTATAGCCGCCACCATTGCTTCCCATATCGTCTCGAGATAATCCTTTATGTCGGGTTCGGTCTGAAAAACGTAATCGCTGAGACGTATATCGTGTTCTATGCAATAATCCTTTATCTCCGAAAAAGTATTCAACGGATAAACTTCGGGCAGAATATTATCCGGTTCGCCCACTATACTGTAAGCTCCTCCCCCTAAGCTGTAAGCTCGATGCGTGGTCAGAAGTTGCCCTTCCTTATATACTTCCACGTCCATCGTGTTGGGGTGTTCGATTTTGGTTTCTTCGGTATTAAAAACTATTTCCGCGTCTTCCCCGTAAACTTTTTTCAGTACGGTATCGGTGCCGTGTCC
>CALVNL010000019.1 GCA_944349655.1 uncultured Clostridia bacterium | reverse complement strand
GCTATCGCCACTCTTTGCATTTGTCCGCCCGAAAGCTGATTGGGCTTTTTCCCGTATTGTTCGGCAAGCCCTACCCTTTTGAGTGCGTCCAACGCCCTGCGTTTGCGTTCCTCTGGAGCGACCCCCGATAAAGTCAACGCAAGTTCCACGTTACTCAATACCGTCAGGTGCGATATGAGGTTGTAGTTCTGAAACACAAATCCTACCCTTTTATTGCGGTAATTGTCCCACTCTGCGTCGGTAAAAGCGGAAGTCGTTTTCCCGTCTATAGAAAGTTCGCCCGACGTGTATTTGTCCAGACCGCCCACGATATTCATAAGCGTGGTCTTGCCGCACCCCGACGGACCCAGTATCGCCACGAATTCGTTGGCTCGGAAATTAAGACTTATCCCTTTAAGGGCGTGAACGGTATCGTTCCCTGTGAGAACGTAATCTTTCGTAATATTTTTTAAGCGTAACAAATTTTGCCTCCGAAAAAAATATTTCCCTTGATTTTACAGCCTGAATAAGTTTTACAGAACGATTATTTTCCCGTAATCGATATTCTCGAAAGGATTTATCGAAAACAGCACCTGTCCGTCGGCGTCGGTGTAACGGGCGGTTTTTTCCTCCGAAGTCAATTCCAGCGCCGTCCCGATGAACTTATAACCGAACTTACTTTCGCTTTCGGTAACGCTCTGTACGTCCGACCTTCTGGAAACCAGCACCGTGGGGAAGTTGGCGCCTGCGGCGAGAAAATCGGGGGTTGCGGAAACTTCTTTTCCCGAATACTCGGTGCGGTAAAACAGCGGTCTGCCCGCTTCGTAGCCTGCTTCTATCTTAAATATCTGATGCAGATGTCCGCTCAGCATAACGTCGAGATTCATCTGATTAAGACGTTCGTTTATCTTGACGGCGACGTCGTACATATAGTCCGAGGAATATCCCACCATTGCGGTAGGTATGTGGCAGACGGCAATGCGGTACTCCACGCCTTCGGCATTATATTCGCTGTCCGCCGAAGCTATGATTTCGTCGAGAAATTCCACCTGTGCCGCTCTGTAATTATTGTAGACCGCGGTATCGTAGAACTCGTACCAGTCGTCGGCGTGGTCCTCGCCCATATCCAGCACAACGCCCCAAACCGAACCGAGTCGGAAAGTATAATAAAAGTTTTCGCCCTCGGAACCTACGTATTTATGCAGATTTTCGGCGTCGGGGCATTTAACTTCGTGATTGCCTCTTGCAAAAACAACGGGAATGTTTCCCCCCGTAAGGCTGTGGGCGAGATTAAGTATTCTCGCAAGGTCGGTTTCGGTATCGACAAAGGACACCGCGTCGCCGGCTATCACTATAAAATCCGTCTTGTCGCCGTAGTAATCGGCGGTTTTTTTGACGATCCCGTTATAGTCGTGCGAATCGCTTACCGCATACGCCTGGATCCCGTCGCTGTCGTCCACGGGTCGGAAGGAATAGGTCTTGGAAACCTTGTATCCGTTCAGTCCCGAAAAACCCTGTTCGCTCAGCATCGCCCTGCTGCAAACGGTATAGGACTTGTGTTCGTCCAGCACTTCCGCAGGAACGCTTACCTTATGTACTTTTTCGTTGGTGCGTTTGCTTCCGGCGTACTCGTCGTAATAACTTTCGCCGCCTATTTCCACCCAGCCCATACCTTCGGTTGCGGTAGTCCAGACTATCTGATACTCGTCGCCCACCGCGTAAACCGCAGCTTCATCGGAAATAAAATTTATTCTGAGCGTTCGGAAATCGGTAAAATTCAGTAAAGCTCCGCCCACAAGCACGGCGCAAAGCACTGCCGCCACCAGATTTTTCCCCTTAAAATTCTGTTTCGGGAAATAAAAGATAAGATAAACTACTATAGCCACGAAAACGTAAAACGCCAGTATGGAAAGTCCGGAAAGGAGAAAACTGCGGAAGTGCGTAAGCATCGCAAAAAAGTAAGCGAGACTTCCTATCAAAGCCACTCCGTTTACGGTAAGGGTGACTATGAGGAGAATTTTGTTGTTTTTGGCAAGGGTAATGACGGTGGCAGTAACGGCGCTTGCGACAATCAACGCTCCCAGGATATAAGGTAACGCCGAAAAGGTTGCGTGACCTATAAATCCGAGCATGGTGTGCATTGACAAATATATCAGTAACGCCTGCCACCCCGCCACGGTATCGACTACGTAAAGAATTTTTTCCGCCGAAGGTTTCTTGTCCACTTTAGCCTCCCTATATTTCGATATGCAGAGGTTTCCTTTCACGGTAAACCGTCCAGTAACGGAACCCTATGTCCCTGACAGTTTCGCTTGCCACGTCGTAAAGTTCGCCTACCCGTGCGGTGAGATGCGCGTCGGAAGCGAAGGTTATGCTCCGTCCGCCCAGTTCGTAATACCGTTTAAGTATTTCCGCCGTAGGCATAAAATCCTTATATTTTATATTGCTGTTGACTTCCAGCGTTTTGCCTTTGTCTATTATTTTTTTCAGAATTTCGTCTATCACGTCGATATATTCGGCAAGGGGCATACTTGCGTCGGCGTAAGGAGCGTTCTTACGGACGAAGCCTATGTGCGTCACGGTGTCAAAAGGATATTTTGCGTCCAGACTTTTCAGCACTTTGTGAAGATATTTCCCGTAAGCGTCTTTCTTTTCCCGCCCCGAAAAATATGAAGCGGTGTAACAATCCAGTCCGTCCACGGTATGTACGGAATTGAGTATATAATCCATTTCCGAAAACGGTATCATCTTAAGATAATCGTTTTCGGCAAGTTCGGAATAACCGCATTCTATCCCCAACGCAAGGAAAGGATATTTTTCTTTCATTTCCTTAATAGCCGCCACGTATTTTTTCACGTTGAGCTGACGGACTATCTTGTAACGCCAAATGTGTGCGTAATCCCTGTCGCAATGGTCGGTGAACGCCATATATTCAAGTCCGAGTTCCTTGCCTCTTTCCGCCATATCGACGGCAGAACTCTTCCCGTCGAAGGAAAATTTAGTATGAGTGTGCGCGTCTATCATAAGAAGCCTCTCTTTAATAAATTTACATTTTTTCGGGAGTTTCCACTCCGAGTATCCTCAACCCTTCCTCGATGACCGTTCCTACCGCTTCGGTAAGGGCGGCACGGGCGTATTTTATTCCGTCGGGTTCGTTGACTATCCTGTTCGCAAGATAAAAACGATTGAAGTCCTTGCAAAGTTCCACCAGATACCGGGCGACGTAACAAGGTTCGTATTTTTCCGCGGCGGAACGTATGACTTCGTTGAATTTACCTAAATCCGTCACTACCGCCGCGCTTTCGGCGTCGCTTATCCCGTCAAAGTCGGCTTTGAGCAAGTCGTAGGACCCTACCTTTCGGATCACGCTCTTGCAACGGGCGGCGGTGTACTGGACGTAAGGCGCCGTCTCCCCGTCGAAATTAAGCACTTTGTCGTAGGAAAATACCATATCCTTTATGCGGTTGTTGTACTGAGCGAAAAATACCACCGCACCGACTCCCACCGTTTCGGCGACTTTCTCCTTGTCTTCGAGGTCGGGACTTTTCTGTTTGATTATATCCAGGCTCTTTTGCACCGCTTTATTAAGCACGTCTTCCAAAAGCACCACTTTCCCGTGACGGGTACTCATGGCTCCGTCCTCTAAACTGACCATTCCGAACGCCACGTGTACCATATCCTTAGCCCAGTCTTTTCCCATAAGTTCCAGAACTTTGAAAAGTTGGGCGAAATGCAAATTCTGCTGATACGCCACCACATAAAGACATTTATAAAAATCGTATGTATTCTTACGGTAAAACGCCGCCGCAAGATCTCTCGTCGCGTATAAAGTCGCTCCGTCGGCTTTGACCAACAGACAAGGCGGCATATTGAATGCGGATAAATCCACCACCTTCGCCCCGTCGCTTTCCACCAGAAGACGCTTTTCGGCGAGTTCGTCCAGTACCGGTTGCATTTTGTCGTTATAGAACGCCTCCCCGTTGTAACTGTCGAAGGAAACGTGCAGCCTGTCGTATATCTTCTTGACCTCCGCAAGCGTGATTTCCTTGAACAGTCCGAAAAGGCGTAAAGCCTCCTCGTCGCCGTCCTCTATTTTTTTGAACCACGCCCTCGCTTCGTCGTCCAACGACGGCTCTTTTTCCGCTTCCTCGTGATACTTGACGTAAATTTCCGTCAAAAATTTTACCCCTCTTTCGGCAAGGGTCTTTTCGTCGCCCCATTTCTTAAATGCCACAATCAGCTTCCCGAACTGTGTTCCCCAGTCACCCAAATGGTTAATTCCGACGCACTTATATCCGAGTTTCTCGTAAATGCGGTAAAGACTTTGCCCCAAAACCGTGGTGCAGAGATGTCCGATATGGAAAGGCTTGGCTATATTGACGGAGGAATAGTCTATGCAGACGGTTTTGCCTGCGCCTTCCGCCGACGCGCCGTAGTTGTTTTTTTCTTTCAAAACCTTTTTAACCACCTTTTCGGCTGCGGATTTTTTATCGAGGGTAAAATTGAGATACCCGTTCAATGCGGAAACTCCGCTTATCCCGTCGGGCAGAGTCGTTATGCTTTTTGCCACCTCCTCGGCAATAGCCACGGGGCTTTTCCTGAGCGTTTTTGCCAGTCTGAAACACGGCAGACTGTAGTCTCCGAGAGCGGGGTCGGGCGGCACGCAAAGGAGCGGATATATATCCTCTTTGCTCATACCTTCTACCTTTATCAGTCCTGCCAAAGTCTTTTTTATCTCTTCCATTTATTAACTCCTTGCGGTAATATTTCCTTGCGTGATTTCATAAATTTTCCCTTTTGCAAAGTCGTCGGCAATTCCCGTTGCCGTCACCAAAGTCTGCAAGCCGTCCAGACTTTCGAATAAAGCCTTCTGCCTGTCTTTATCCAGTTCGCTCGCTACGTCGTCCAGTATAAGCACGGGGTATTCCTTTTCGGTTTCGGCAAAGCTGTCGGCTTCGGCAAGTTTCAGACTGAGTACCGAAGTCCTCTGCTGCCCCTGCGAACCGAATTTACGGACGTCTATCCCTCCCGCAATGATTTTCAGGTCGTCACGGTGTATCCCGACGGTGGTATATTCCAGTCGGCTGTCCTTCTCGAAATTCTTTTCGTAAAGAGATTTCAACGAACCTTTAAGGTCGGAAAAATCCACTTCTTCGGTTTCGTAATCCAGTTTAAGCCCTTCCTTGCCGCAGGTTATTCTGCGGTGACGCGCGTCGGCAAGCGGAGTAAGCGAGGACACGAATTCCGCCCGCTTTTTCATTATATACTCCTGCGTTTCCGCCATTTTGGCAACAATTATGTCGCTCATATTCTTAAGGTCGGGACTGCCCTTGTAATTTTTCAGAAGCTTGTTCCTCTGCACGAGAAGTTTGTTGTATTCCAGAAGTTTATAAAAATACAGCTTATCCCTCTGGCAAAGACTTACGTCCATAAACTTTCTGCGGTCGGAAGGCGACTCTTTGATAAGTTTCATTTCATCGGGCGAAAAATATACGGTGTTGACTACTCCCATGAGTTCTCCCATTCGGGAAATGGGTATTTCGTCCACGGTTATGCGTTTTTTGCCCTGTTCGTCTATCCGGATATCCACCGTATGGGTGGAAAACCGCCTTTCCACCGCCATTCTTATCCTGGCGGAAGGTTTCTCGGAACCCCACCTTATAAGTTCCTTGTCCTTCAATCCCCTTGCAGACTTTCCCACCGAACAGTAATAGATACTTTCGGCAAGATTAGTCTTGCCTGCGGCGTTACTGCCTACGAGAACGTTGAGTCCGTCCGAGAACTCGACGTAAGCGTTAGCGTAAGAAAGGAAATTTTCCAGATACAGCTTTTTTACCTTCAACCTTTTCTCCCGATATCGTACGGCGTAACCTGATAAACGTAATAGTTCAGCCAGTTGTTGAACAAAAGCGATCCCGTACTGCGCCATTTCATGGCAACGCCGTCCTGTTCGCCGTCGGAAAAATAATTCTTCGGCGGATCTATCTCCAGTCCTTTGTCCTTGTCTCTGAGATATTCGGTTTTAAGCGTTTCCCTGTCGTATTCGCTGTGCCCGAAAAAGAAGAATTTACGGTTGTCGATACATTTCGCTATGCTTATCCCGCAGTCTTCTCCTTCGGCAAGCACCACCAGCCGTCCGTCCTCTTTCAGACTTTTTTCGTCGATTTCGGTATGGCGAGAGTGCGGAACGTAAAACTCGTCGTCCAGTCCTCTCAAAAGCGGTTCGTATTCCATAGTCGCGCGGTTAGGGAAAATTCCGAAAAGTTTTTTATCGAGAGACCTTTTCCCTATCCCGTAGTAATAGTTCAACGCCGCCTGCGCCCCCCAGCAAATGAATATGGTACTGGTGACCTTTCTGTCGGCGTAATCCATTATGCGGCAAAGTTCGTCCCAGTATTTCACGTCGGTAAAATCGAGATTTTCCACCGGCGCGCCGGTTATTATCATTCCGTCGAAATTCCTGTCCTTTATGTCGTCGAAAGTCAGGTAAAACCTCTCCAGATAGGAACTGGACACGTTGGTGGAGGTGTATGACGCCGTACGGACGAGGGTTATGTTGACTTGCAGAGGACTGTTGGAAAGCATCCTCATAAGCTGAGTCTCGGTTTCTACTTTGGTAGGCATCAGATTGACTATCGCAATCTCTATCGGTCGTATATCCTGCGTCCTCGCCCTCATAGACCCCATTACGAAAATATTTTCCTTGGTAAGCACGTCGAACGCCGGTATATCCTTTGGTATGACTATAGGCATTTTTTCTCCATCTTTTACGTTTTTTTATTTTGCCGAAGCCTCGAGCGCGTTCTTGACGTCCTCGACTATGTCTGCGGCACTCTCTATCCCCACCGAAAGCCTGATAAGGTTATCGCTTATTCCGCAAGAAGCAAGATCGCTGTCGGACAGCTGTCTGTGAGTGGTGCTGGCAGGGTGCAGAACGCAGCTTCGTGCGTCCGCTATATGCGTGACTATCTTGAAAAGCCGCAACGCTTTCTGGAATTTCGACGCGGCCTCGCGTCCTCCCTTTATCCCGAAAGTGACCATTCCCGAAGCCATGCCCTTGTCAAAATATTTCTGTACCAGAGGATAATTCACGTCGGACTCCAGCCCGCCGTATTTTACCCATTCCACATAAGGGCTCTGCTCCAGAAGTTGCGCGACTTTAAGAGCGTTCTCGCTGTGACGAGGCATACGGAGATGTAAGGTGTCCACCCCCAAAAAGGTCAGAAAAGCGTTCATCGGAGCCATCTGCGCTCCTATATCTCTCATATACTGAACTCTGAGTTTAACCGAGAACGCCGCTTTACCGCAATCTCTTGCGTAAACCATACCGTGGTAGCTTTCGTCGGGAGTGACGAAATCTTTATATCTGTCGCTTGCGGCAAAATCGAAGTTGCCGCCGTCCACTACCATTCCGCCGAGGGCGGCTCCGTGTCCGTCCATGTATTTCGTGGTGGAATAAATGACCACGTTGGCGCCGTGTTCTATCGGTCTGCAAATAACAGGTGTGGCAAGAGTGTTGTCCACAAAAAGCAATATCCCGTGCTTTTTAGCTATTTTTGCCCATTTTTCGAAATCGGCAACGTACATTGCGGGATTGGCTATGGTCTCGCAAAACAGCACTTTGGTGTTTTCGTCGATGACCTTTTCTATATCTTCGGCTTTGTCGAAAGGCTCCACGAACCTGGTTTCTATCCCGACCTTGGGCAAAGTCGTGGAAAAAAGATTGTAGGTGCCGCCGTAGATAGTCGCCGAAGAAACGATATTGTCGCCGGCGTGACAGACGTTCAGAACGGCAAGGGTGGACGCCGCCATTCCGCTGGCGCAGCCTACCGCTCCCACTCCTCCGTCCAGCGCGGCTATACGGTTTTCCAGTCCGGCTACGGTGGGGTTGGCTAACCTCGTATAAAAATATCCGTCTTTTTTCAGGTCGAACAGATCCCCCATTTCTTCGGGGGTGTCGTATTTATAAGTCGTACTCTGATATATCGGCAGAAGTCTCGCTTCGCCGTTGGCCGGGGCGTAACCCGATTGTACGCATTTAGTGTCGATGTCTTTCATTTTTCGTGCCTCCCGTTTTTCTATTTGTAATCGGCAAGAGTCCTCGCAAGGTCTCTTTTTTGTTGTTTTTCTTTCAACGCTTCCCGTTTGTCGTGACTTTCCTTTCCCTTTGCCAAAGCCACTTCCACCTTGACAAGCGCCTGTTTGAAATACATTTTGGTGACGATAATGGCATATCCTTTGCGTTCGGCCTTGCCCTGCAAACGGGCAATTTCCTTTTTGTGCATCAGAAGCCGCCTGTCTCTCCTCGGATCGGGATTGAAATAACTTCCCATTTTGTAAGGCGAAATGTGCGCGTTTATAAGGAACAGTTCCCCGTTGCGAACTATAGCGAAACTATCCTTTAAGTTGACGCCCCCTAAACGGACGCTTTTCACTTCGCTCCCCGCAAGCTGTATCCCCGCTTCGAAAGTCTCTTCGATAAAATAATCGTGATACGCTTTTTTATTGGTTGCGACAACCGTCATCGTTTCTCCTCCGCTTACGCACGCCCGTTTGTCACGCCTGCGTATGCGTAAATTAAGTATTAAATAATTTTATCATATAAACCTTTCTCCCGCAAGTCAATAAACGCCGTCGGGAAAAAGGATACGAAAAAAGGCCCCTTTTCGGGAGCCTCGCTTTAATCTGTCGGTCTATCCTCTTACAGAGCGTTCTTCAGAATCTGGAACACGAAGAACAAAATACTGCTTACGAGAATGGCGGCTGCGATTATGATAGTCCAGCGTTTGAATTTTCCGTCCAGGCTGCGGGCTTTGTTTTTCCCGAAGAAGGATTCGGCTCCGCCGGCTATAGCTCCCAGGTTGTTGGTGTTTCCCTGCTGCAACACTACTATTATTATCATAGCGATGCTCAGCAACACCATAAGCACCATAAAAACTATGGAGAAAGCGTTATAAACTTTATACGGCTCCACCGCCGCCAACATCATTCCTAACATTCTTTTAACACCTCTAACGATATTATGCGTGGTTATTTTATCATATAAACATTTTTTTTTCAAGCGTTTTCGGCTACTTTTTTACCGACAAGGTTTTCAGACTTTCAAGTAAAAAACTTTTCTATCAGCCGAACGGGGTGCAAATTGAGTTTTGCCTGCCGCAACCCCTCGTCTCCCACGTCCTCTTCACGGTTGACGTAATCGAAAGGCTTTTTGAAACTGTTTACGAAAAGATAGTTTATCATAGCGTAGCTGCCTTTATACTCCCGTAACGCCTTTTCGAAATGCACGTAAAGGGTGTCGCCCACCACTTCGCCGAAAGTTATCGCCACGATTTTGCCGCCTACCGTCAGAACTCCTCCCGTCTGTCCCGTAGAAGCGTATTCCGATAAAATACGGCAAAAAATCCGCTTTTCTTCCTTAAAAATCCTGCTGTCTTTGTTCTCCTCGTCGTAAAATTTTTCGGCAAATTCTTCGGCAAGAGGTCTCATCGTCACGTTATAAGGCAGGAATTTATGATCGGGATATTCCCTGGAAAAACGGTTGACGAAATTCTTTTGCCCGTGGAACTTTTTGCCCGAGAGGGTTTTAAGTTCCGCCGCAGAGTACAGATAATCCGCCCAGTTTCGGTCGGGTTTCCCTTCCTGTCCGAACTTGGTTTTGACCTTTTCCGCTTGTTCCGCGCTCAGAAAACGGAAATGTAAAGTCAGCTTCCGCTCGCGGCAGAAGTTTTCGATTTTTTCCAAAGCCTTTTCTTCGTCGCCGCCGATAGGATAGTAAAAAATCGCCTTTCCGTCTTTAATTTCCGCCAAATACATCGTTCCGTCTTCGACGGCGTAACGTATCCTCTCGTCCACGTCCCACAGTAAAATCACTCCCGCCGTGTTTTCGCATATTCTCGACGGGTTGTCTTTCAGATATTCCAGTATTTCCGTTCTGTCCGCAGGGGTAATTTTCCTGAATTCAAGCATACTCGTATTTTATCCTCTTTTAGAATTTTTGTCCAGCGAAAGCGTGAAAGGTTTTTTTATCCGTATATTTCCTTAGCGGACGGAAATAATAACGCATTATGAAAAAATTTCTCATTTTTACGGCGATACTCGCCATATTTTCGATATCGTTTTTCCTTTCGGGCTGCACCGAAAAAGTAACGGAAGCCGACGACTGTTTGCGGTTACATATACGCGCCAACAGTAATTCCGACTACGACCAGAACCTCAAACTCAAAGTTCGGGACGAAATAGTGGCTTTTCTTTCTCCCTTGCTTACGGAAGCCGAAAATTCCGTCGAAGCGGAAAAGATAATCTCCGACAATCTCGACGCAATGGAAAACGTCGGGCGGAAAACGCTTGCCGACAACGGAGAAAGCTATTCCGTAAAAGCAGAAATACGTACCGAATACTTCCCCACCAAAAGCTACGGAGACGTAGTTTTCGACGGAGGCAAGTACCGCGCGGTAGTCATAGAGTTAGGGAGCGGCGAAGGGGACAACTGGTGGTGCGTAGCCTACCCTCCCCTGTGCTTTGTGGGAGAGGACGACGGAGACGACCCGTCTTACAAATCGCTTGTCGCCGAACTAATAAATAAATGGAGGAATAAATGAAACAAAAAATCATCAAACTGAACCGCAGCGGGAAAATAACCGTTCTCAATGCGATTTTCTGCGTTGCGCTTATCCTGGCTACGGTAATAGTAGGGGTATTGCTGTTTGCGGTGGCGGACAGGAGCGAAGCCGACGCCGAAGCCGCCACTTACCGCCAGGGGAGTACCGGCACGGTAGTACGCACCATTCAGACCAAACTGAAAAACTGGGGTTATTACACAGGAGAAGTGGACGGAATTTTCGGGAGCAAGACTACCGCCGCCGTCAAATATTTTCAACGCACCAACGGACTTACGGTGGACGGAATAGTCGGACCCGCTACGGCGGCGGCTATGGGAATAAATCTCAACTCCTCGTCCACTTCGGGCAGTAACGACGCCTATCTCCTTGCCCGTCTGGTTTACGGCGAAGCCCGCGGCGAACCTTATGTAGGTCAGGTAGCCGTGGCGGCGGTAGTTTTGAACAGGGTCAGAAGTTCTCTGTTCCCAAATACCATAAGCGGAGTAATTTACCAATCGGGCGCTTTCAGCGTGGTGGACGACGGACAAATCAATCTCACCCCCAACTCCACCGCAATCAGAGCCGCTCAGGACGCCCTCAACGGCTGGGATCCCACTTACGGTTGTCTTTACTACTACAATCCCAACACCGCGACCAACGCCTGGATACGTCAGAAAGAAATCAAACTGAGTATCGGCGACCACGTTTTCTGCGTGTAAAGGAGGAAGGTCATGACTAAAAAAAGTAAAATCGTCACCATCGTTATCGCCGTTATTCTGCTCCTTGCCGTAATCGGGCTTTCGATAGCTTTAGGCATTATCGAAAACAAACGAAAGGACGGAAACGCCAGACTCAATTCCGTGTACGAAAAATCCTACTTCGAAGCAATGGACAGCCTGTCCGACGTGGAGATAAAATTATCTAAAGTAAACGTAATACAAAGCTCTGCGTTAAGACAGCAACTTCTTAACGATATATGGAGAGAATGTGACGTAGCGGCTTCCAATCTTTCGCAACTGGTTACCGAAAGCGAAGAAAGTACGAATTTAATTAAATTCATTAACCAGCTTGGCGATTACAGTTACTACCTTGCGGTTAAGCTGAAAAGCGCTTCTCTCGACGAAGAGGAAAAAACCAATCTCACCGAATACCTCAACATCGTCGGCACCGTCAACGAAAGTCTTATATCCGCTCACGACAAACTTATAAACGGCGACAAAATCGACTCTTCCGTCCTGACCGATTACAGCTTGATTGCCGACGCGATAAAAAATCATTCCACGGTGGAATATCCCGAAATGATTTACGACGGACCTTTCAGCGACGGACTTAACGACCGAGAAGCGAAATTCCTTGCCGGGAAAGAAGAAGTAACGCAGGAACAAGCTATGGAAAAGGTAAAGGAACTTTTCCCCGACGCTACCGATATCGAATTTGCCGGATCGAGTTCGGCGTCCATTCCCACATATCTGTTCTCTCTTAAAAACGACGGCGTGGACGCCACGGCTCAGATCACGACAGTCGGCGGTTATCTCGTTATGTACAGCGCTTTCCGAGACGTTACCGACCCCGTGCTTTCCGAGGAAGAATGCGTAGCCAAAGCCGCAAGTTACCTCGCTTCTTTCGGGTTCGGAGATATGAAAGAAGTCTGGGTCAGCAACGACGACTCCACGGTTTATATCAATTTCGCTTACGAAAAGGAGGGCGTAATATACTATCCCGACCTTATCAAGCTCAAGATCTGTTCCCAGACGGGAGCCTTGCTGGGTATGGAAGCGCAGAATTATCTTTACAACCATACCGAAAGGACGTTTACCTTCCCCGAACAGAGCAACATCAGCCTCGACCCGTCTTTAACGGTAACAAGTCAGACTTATTGCGTCATTCCTACCGAATGGAACACCGAAATCGCGGCAAAAGAAATAGTCGCCACTAAAGACGAACTGGTTTATTATCTCTATTTCGACCCGGAAAGCGGAGAGGAAATCAAAGTACTGGTAGTTATCGACGAAAACGGCAAACTCCTTATGTAAAAACTTCTGCGTCCACGACACTTGCAAAACGGCGGAATAACCGCCGTTTTGTTCGGTAAGAAGACAAAATGCTTATTGACTTGTTATTCTTCGGTATTCTATACTTTAATTAACAAGGAAAATATAAGGAGAATACGGATTATGGATAAAAAATACGAACCGCTTTTTACCCCCTGGAAAATCGGAAACGTGGAAATCAAAAACAGAATTGTTATGTGTCCTATGGGCGGGACTTCGCTTTTCGGTTGGATGGAACCCAATCATTTCGACAAAATAGCCGCCGAATTTTTTATGGACAAGGCAAGAAACAATGTCGGATTGATTATTCCCGGTATCGCTCCCCTAAGGGACACGATAGGCGGCAGATGGCTTTATCAGAACAAAGGAATGTTCCGTAAACTCAAAACTTTTATGGAAGAAATTCATAAAACCGGCGCAAAACTTTTCGTTCAGCTTACCGCAGGTTTCGGGCGTTCTTTCGCGATAACCGATAACCTCGTTATTTTATTGAAAAACAAGTTTATAGGGGCGATTGCAAAACCCATAGTGGACGCCTCTTACATCTGTGCCTCGCCGAGCGAACTGCCCTCGAGGTGGGCGGAAGGAGTCACCTGCCGCGCCCTCACCAAAGAGGAAATAGCTCAAATGGTGAAAGCCTTTGCCAAAACCGCGCTTCTCTGCAAGGAAGCGGGAGTGGACGGAGTGGAAGTTCACGCCGTACACGAAGGTTATCTTTTGGATCAGTTCACCCTGCCCTACACCAATTTCCGTACAGACGAATACGGCGGAAGTTTCGAAAATCGTTACCGTTTCCCGGTGGAAGTGGTAAAAGCAATAAAAGGTGCCTGCGGAGAAGATTATCCTGTAAGTTTACGTTATTCGGTCATAAGCAAAACCAAGGATTTCTGCAAAGGGGCGATGCCCGGCGAAGATTACAAGGAAATCGGCAGAGATATGGAAGAAAGCGAAAAAGCGGCTAAATACCTTCAGGACGCAGGTTACGATATGCTCAACGCCGACAACGGCACCTACGACGCCTGGTACTGGGCTCATCCGCCTGCCTATATGCCCGTAAACTGTAACCTCGAAGACGTGGCGCATATTAAAAAATTCGTGGATATCCCCGTGGTATGCGCGGGCAGAATGACTCCCGAAGTCGGGGCTGAAGCGATAAAGGAAGGAAAAATCGACGCGATGGGCGTGGCGAGACAATTCCTCGCCGACGGAGAATGGGTCACAAAACTCATGGAAGACCGTTTGAAGGATATATTGCCCTGTATCTGCTGTCACAACGCCTGTTTCCCCCTCGCCCATTACAAGGGTGCGGCAAACGACGAAACTTTCGACGACGCTTCCCATATGGCTCGTTGCGCCCTCAATCCGCAAACCATGCAGGGTCATAAATACGACATAAGACCCGCTAAGAAAATCAAGAAAGTCGCCGTTATAGGCGGCGGCGTGGGCGGTATGGAAACCGCCAGGATCGCCGCTTTACGAGGACACAAGGTGACGATCTTCGAAAAGGGCGACCGTTTAGGCGGAGTTTTTGTAGCCGCCGCCAACTTCTCTTTTAAGGAAAAGGATAAGGAACTTATCGAGTGGTACCGCTCGAAAGTCGCCGAACTGCCTATCGAAGTCAAACTCAATACCGAAATAAAAGACTTATCCGACCTTGCCGACTTCGACGAAGTGGTGGTTGCTACCGGAGCCAAACCCAGAAAACTCCGCCTGCCCGGGATAGAAAAAGCCGTGGAAGCGGTGGATTTTCTGGAAGGTAAAAAGACGGTCGGCGAACGCGTGGCGATAATCGGCGGCGGACTGACGGGTTGCGAAATAGCCTACGAACTCTTCCTGCAGGGGAAAAAGCCCTTTATCGTGGAAGCTAAAAACGACCTTATGGCGGTAAGAGGACTGTGTCTTGCCAACTCCTCTTATTTAAGGGACTTCTTCGATTGCAACAACGTTCCCGTATATCTCGAAAGCACGGTAAAGGATATAGGAGACGGTTTCGTTACGGTAAAAGATAAGAACGGGCAGGAACTCCGCCTCGACGTCGATGACGTAATAGTTTCGGTCGGATATATCCCCGCTCCGCTGTCTTTGGGAAGAAAAGTTCGTTTCGTGGGCGACGCCAAAAAGGTGGGCAACCTCCGCACCGTGGTATGGCAAGCCTGGAAAACCGCCCTTTCCATATAACTCGTCCATATTCCTTTATTTTAATAGAATTTTAATAAGGGTATCCGAAATTTATTTTTCGGATACCTTTTTTAACGGAAACATCTGAATAAGCACTTAAACGGATTACAGAATACGCCGCCCCGAACGCTACGAGTGTTTATCGAAAAAGGAAAACACGGGATACAGGGCGGCAACTTGATTACGACAGGGTTGTCCACCGTGGTTACGACGGTATTGCCGGTAGCGAACAGGGTTCCGTTTTTATAGACGTAAGGAGTATTGATTATTTCTTTCATTATTCCGCCTCCACCGTAAAAATCACACTCACGCTCTCGCCTTGCGCAAGAACGGGTAAAGCAAAACCGCTTTCGGGATTGTAAGACGGGTAAGGGATACCGTCGATAACTACGCTGCCCTCGACAAAAGTCGCTCCTTTCGCAACGGGATCGATAAAGACCAGCCCTTCCTGCGTGACCGTACCCGTATTCGCGATGACGGAGGTATATTGTATTATACCGCCTTTTTGCACACTCTCCCTGTCGGCACGTTTGGTCACGGTGACTTCTTCGCTCCCCACGGGTATGGCGACAAGATTGGTCCTCGCTTCGTAACCTACCTCTCCTCTTACGGGGTCGGTCACGGTAAACTGAGCCAAAGCGTCGTTTCTTATTTCGGGTAAAGTCGCAAGAGCTTTTATTACATACGTTACCGTGGCGTTTCCCGCCGAAATTATATCGGGCAAAACTATACCCTGCCTCATATCGCCGGCAAAAGGCACGCCGTTTACCGTTATGCTGTCGGTAACGTAATCTCCGCCTTCGTTCATAAAATCGGTCAGAAAAACGTTTTTTAAGGTCGAACTGCTGTTGTTTGCGATAACCACCGTCTGCGTGGCCTGTTGCCCTTTAGTAAGAAACGTCTTATCCGTGGATTTAATTCTCGACACGAGGGCGGAAAGATTTTCCGTAACCACCTCGTTACTGATACTCGTGCCGCTTCTTTGCGAAGAGTCGGGCAACGTATAAAGGTAATCGACAGTTGCGCTGTTTACTATTTTCATTTTTCCTCCGATTTTCAGTTTACCTTCACCTTGAAAGACAGTCCCACCGTATCGCCTGGCGCAAGTGTGCCGAGGTTTATGCCGTCGGGCGGAAAGGCTTCGGGTCTCGACGCGCCGCCCACCGTGACGGAGCCTGTTTCAAAAGTCGTCCCCGTAGGTATTTCGTCGGTAAACACTACGTCGGAAAGGGCGATATTGCCGCCGTTAAATACCGTAAAGGTATAGAGGAGCGTTTCTCCCGACTGGGCGAAAGTTTTGTCCACCGCTTTGATAACCGTAAGAAGAGGAGAAATTATTTCCACGGAAACTTCCTCGCTTTGCGCTTCCGCGGAGACTACGATACCCGGAAAAGGCGAAAAATCGTATTCCGCAACGGCGGTATTCGGAACGGGATTGATAACGGGTAAAGCGTTTATCTTCGCTCGGTAGGTTACCGTTACCGAACCTTGAGAAGGGATATCGGGTAAGGACAGCGGAAATCCTCCGACGACGGGAACCGTATCTATCGTGACAGACCCGTCAACTAAACTTAATCCCGCAGGCAAAGGATCCTCCAGCACGCAATTAAACGCTCCCGACGTGCCGCCGTTGGAAATATTTACGGTATAAGTTCTTTCCTCTCCCACAAAAGAATAATCCTTATCTACGCTTTTTTCCACCGAAAGCACGGCTCCTTCGCTTTCTATCCTCAGTGCGAGCGCGTTGACGACGTAGAGGTCTCCGTCGGTGGTAAGTCTGACGAGAGCCGAGGTCTGACCCGAAGACAGTTTGTCCGAAACGTCCACTGCGGTTATATCCCAACCCTGGCGACAAGCAGGCGTATTCCGTCCCGCAAAAGGTAATGCGTTAAGATTGCCGTTACTGCCGCTTTGATCCGGCAAACCGTCAGAATCGTTAATCTGCGAAGCGAAAAAATTAGTCGCAGGATTATTCGGGCCCGAGAGATTTTGCAAGGAGGCCTGATTTGCCCCGAATAAAAGTCGGTCTCCGCTTAAAACCGCGTCCCCTTCCTGCGCGGAAACGAAAAGTTTACCCGACGGAGAGGTTGAAGGCGTCAGAAAACCCGTTATGGTAAGGTCGGTACTCCCCGCATTGAGCGAAACCGCAACCGCTCCGCACCAAAGGTTAATACTCCGTAGCGGCAAGGACGAATTTTCGTAAATGACGCAAAGAGTCCAACCTGCGTGGTTCGTGTCCGCCGCGAGAGAAGAAGGATTAGCCAAAAGCGCAGGTACCGCTCCTACCGAATAAGTCCCCGAACCGCCGTTCTTTACAAAATCGGTAACTATTGCGCTTCGGGTATAAAATCCTACCGTAATCTGTTCTGCCGGCAAAAGAAGGTTGTTTCTCGTGACAGGGTCTCCCGTTACGGTAAAGGTGCCTGCGGGAGTGGTAAAATTCACCGCGTTGTCGGTAAGAGCGGATATATCCGCCGACGCCGACCTGTAAAGTCCTCCCCAGACCAGTTCCGCATAAGCTACAGTCACTCCCTCGGGTAAGTTAAGAAGCGCCGAAGAAGAATTCAAACGGTAATCGAGGGTTGTTCCGACAGGAAAACCGCTTACCTGCAAAGAGGTATCGAGGGAAGCGAAAACCGCCCCCGACCCGGCTATATCGCCCGTGGTTGCCGAAAGCGGCGCAAGGCACAGAGTGTTTCCCGTAAATACGGCTTCGGCTTGTCTTACCGAGGAATATCTTTTAACAAAACTCATTCTTTCTCCCGTTCCGAGGACGAACGTCCTTTATTACATAGCTATGCGCAAAAACCGTTCGGAGTGTAAAAAATGCAATAAAAAAAGCCCCCTTTCGAGGGCTTAAAAAATTTTGAAATCAATCTTAAGCCAATCGTAACAACAGACCCGTTCCCAGTCCGAGGAAGGTTCCTACGGCATATCCTATGGCTCCGCAGATAAGTCCCGGCGCGGTAAGGTTGTCGTTTTTTATCTGGGAAGTGATCGCCGGTACGAACGCAGGTCCGTATAAACCGGCAGTCATAGTAACCATACAACAGTCAACGTCGATTTTCGCAAGTTTACAGACGCAAACGTGCAAAATAAAGGAGCAAACCGTTATCGACCCGTATAAAAGCAGCATTTCCGGGAAATTACTGCCTATTTCGTTGAGATTGAGGCTCATGGCAAGCCCGAAACTGAAAACGTTGATGAGGTATTGTCCTATTAAGGTATTGCCTTTGACTTCCCTTATTTTTTTATTGAAGGAAGCGATAATCCCCGATACCGTCACGCCTATCATAAGCGCAGGCACGAGATAATCGTTCATTGTCCCCTGCTCGGCTCCCGTAAGAAACCAGATAAGCACTCCTATCCCCGCGCTCGCCGCCGCCATCAGAAACGCTATCAAAACGTTCCTTAAAAGCGACTTTTTATCGGGTAAGGTTTTATATGATAGGTCTTCGTAATTGTCGAAATCGGTATCGCCTTTCATATAACTTGCCGCAGGCGCCGCTTTCAGGAACTTTTTCAAAAGAGGCTTGCATAAGGTCAATAAAAACAGATAAAATACTCCTCCGATTATCATATCCGATAAATTAGCCAGACCGATAACCGTTTTATCCACTCCGAAAATAGCGCCTATGGCGTTAAGGTTGGGGGTGCCGCCGGTATAAAGTCCCGTCGCCATAGCCGAAAGTTCGGCTCCGTAGGAAAGATTCCGTCCGTAAATAAAGAACGCCGCTACCGCCACGACAAATACCGCTAAAATCAATAGCGAAAAAGCGACGACCACTTTTGCCGAAAGTTTTTTAGCTTCTTTGAGGTTGGCTCCGAATAAAAGCAAGGGTATGGCTATGCCGATGGCGGCGTGAGAACCTATTTCTCCGACGGAAGCGTTAAGCGTGACGTTGGCTCCCGCCTTGTTTATCCCGAAAAAGATTAACGCAACGAGTATCCCGGCAAGATAACTCATACCTATCGAGCCGATACCTTTCACAAGCCCTTTGTTGCGGAATTTCATTATCAATGCGGGTACGACGAGCATCGCCGCTCCCTGTAAAACGGCTACGAGCATTTACCCGTTCAACTCCTTTTTATACAATCGGTATACTTTGGTTATTTTCCCCCCGAATTTTTCCAGAACTCCGATACTCTTTTTATTGTCTTCCATAATCGTTCCGCCCTCGAACTCGGTAATACCGTACTTTTCGAAAGAGCGGTAAATTTCCTCGAACAAAACTCCGATAATGCCTTTCCCCTGATATTCGGGAATTACGTACTGCAACATTCCCCTTGCGGCGGTTATTTTTTTCTTTCCGAAAATGAAAGTTAAAGGTTTGAGTTTGCCGCCGGTTTTCCTTATCAGCTGATTGAAATCCGGCAGACACATACAAAAACCTATAGGTTCGTCGTTGTTATCTCTTGCGATTTTAATAAGGTCGGGATTTATGAAAAGCCTCATTTTTTTTGCAAGGCGGGCTATAGTCTCCACCGAAGGCGCTTCGCGGTAATTTATTTCGGTGGTGGCGGAAGCGAAAATTTTGGCTACGTCCGCTACGTCCCTGTCAAAACGGGAATAATCCAGACTGTCCACCTTTATATCGAACCTCTTACGCACTTCCGACGCCAGAGATTTCAGAAATTCCGTTTTCTCGCCCTGCAACTCTATCTTCAAAGCCACGACGTCGCAGTTTTTTTCGTAACCGGCTTTTTCCAAGAGTTCGCCGTAATAGGCATAATTGTAGGAAGTGAAAATCATCGCAGGATATTCCTGACCCTTGACGAGAATACCTCGGCGGTTGTCGGGGTCGTAAGGAGTGTAAGGACCCTCTACCGAAGTCGCCCCGTTCTTTCGGGCAAGTTTTTCCGCTTCGGCTAAAAGTTCGGCCGCCGTTTCCGGTTCGTCGAAAACGTCGAACATCGAAAAATATCCCACTTTCCTTTTCTCTTTTTCGTTATACTCCGTGGTAAATAATATCCTGCCCCTTACCGCTCCTTCTTTCTTTGCCAGTAAAGCCGTATAACGGGCTTTTTCCAACACTTCTCTTTTAAGCTCCTTGTAAAGCACCCGATAAAAAGGAGGGGCATAGCGGTTTTCCCCGTCGTACAGTTCGGCGGTAAAATAAACAAACTCTCTTAAAGACTTCCTATCCGTTACTTTCTCTATCATTTTACTTTCCTTTATTTCCCCTTGCGGAGACAAATTATACATTATATATATTTTACACCGATACAGCTTTTTTTTATCTTAATTTTTTACTTAAATTATCCGAAGCGAATTACCCTGCCGCAACGTGAATCGTATGGAAAATCCTTACTATAAAAAAAATTCGCAACTTCCCGTACCGTATAAAAATATACGAATTAAAAAACAGGAAATTGCGATAAAAAACACTCCTCGCACGACGGCGTGGATATACTTATTTTACCAAGATTTTGAAATTTTGAAAGCAACTGCTTTCTTCGCAGGAACCACTATTTTTTCTTTGGTTCTGGGATTTATGCTTTCTCTTGCGGCTCTCTCTTTGACCTTAAAGGAGCCGATTCCGGTAAGATTTACTTCTTCTCCTGCGGCGAGAGCTTCTTTGATACTGCCCCAAAACGCTCCGAAAAATGCTTCCGCGTCCTTTGCTGTCAATCCGGTTTTTGCACGTATTGCGTTAATTAAATCGCTTTTGTTCATTATTTTGTCCTCCTTAACGACTTTGCTACGGGAAAATTCCCTCTATATTTTATATTTTAATTTATCTTTTAATCGGTGTCAATACCGAAATAAAATTTTTAGTTAAAAAAGGTAAAAAGTATAAAAAAATCAAGCTATGGACTTTACGATAAAAGCGTGGTAATATAATTATATCGAAAAACCCTTCGGAGGAATAAACCTTGTCTTTTGTTATCGACCAAAGCCGTTGCGTAAAATGCGCTTATTGCGAATTTCTGTGTCCGTTCAATGCCATCGTCCACACCGTAGAAAACCGTACCGATATTTTTACGATAGACGAAACGGTCTGCCGTAGCTGCGGACTTTGCGCCGCATATTGCACCAATCTTTGCATTTCGCCGTCCGAAGGCACCCGTAAAAAGCGGAGAGTTTATATCGACGAAACTAAATGTATAGGCTGTTCGCTGTGCCAAAGAGCCTGTCGTTTCGGAGCGGTAAGCGGAGTCTTGAAAGAAAAGTTTTCTATCGACCCCGACAGATGTATTTTATGCACTCTTTGCGCCGAAAAATGTAAAAAAGACGCTATCGTCGTGGAATACGAAGATTAAAACCGATTTTTAATACGGAAAGAAAACTTATTCGTAAAGCGAGTTAAGACTTTTTTCCCATTCGTCTATTCTTCGCCCGTCGTACTCGACGGGTATTTTTTTGGCAATGCGGTAGGCTTTTTTGCTTTTGTTCAGAAGTCCGTTCAACTCAAGCAATACCCCTAAGCGTTTTATTCCCGCCACCTTTATCTTCCTCAGAATTTCCTTGAAAGAAACGTTAAGCATTCCGCCGCCGGCAAGTTTCCCTATTTCATCGTTGGTCAGAATATCCGATACCAGCATCCATTCCAACGTATTTACGTCCATTTTCAGTACGTTTCTTTTCAGAATATCCAGTCCGCAATGCTCCGCTCCGAACAAACGGTAAATTTTTACCTGATATTTCCACAGATTTTCTTTAGAAAAGGCCTTTTGTCCTTCTCCCGCCGCCAGGGCTTCCTTGACGGTTTCGGAAAGCAGAAAAGCGGCTTTCGTGGAAGACGCTATGCCGCTTCCCAACATAGGTATGGTCAAAAAAGCCGCGTCCCCTATGGAAACGTATCCGTCGGCAACCGTCCTCGTGGCAGGATAACGTACGGGAATGGCTACTTTTATCCCTCCCCGTAAAACTTTCTCTCCGATAATAGGATTTTCTTTACGGAGACTCGTCAAGGCGTCGGCAAGCGTTTCGTCGTCCAATTCTCCTATTCTGCCTATAAGCACGTCCACCATATTCGGGTCATTGTCGAGGATAGCCCAGCTTATCCCGTTCTGCCCTTGGTGCTTGAGATAAACTTTATTCGTATACTCGGGGTCGGGAAGGGACTTGTTTCTTTCAAAGAAAGCCCTGTACGCCATAAAAATCTCTTCCTTCCGGAAATCGGGCAAAAGTCCTTCCTTAACCAACGCTCTCCTGATAGGAGAAAATATCCCTGCGCTGTCGATGACGAGGTCGGCTTCTTCCTTCCGTCCGTTTACCACCACCCCCGTAACAATGCCGTCCCGTATAACGGGAGAAGTGACCGTGGACGCGAATTCTATCTCCGCGTTTTTAGCTTTTTCTATCAAAATTCGGTTCAACGCCCGTCTTTCCACCGAGAAATCGGCGTCTTTTTCTTGCTGATAATATCTTCTCACCTTATCCGAACAGGGGGAAGCGAAACTCCAGTTTTTCTTGCGGAAAGCCCCTTCGGGAGGTTTAACGCCCAACAGCTCGAAATAATCTTTCTCCACGTCGTCGTGCCAGTCGTACCGCATAACGTCTTCGGAC
>CALVNL010000018.1 GCA_944349655.1 uncultured Clostridia bacterium | reverse complement strand
TCATCTATTACTATAGTAAGTGAACAAAATACGTCATCAGTTGTCATTATATACTTTTGAAAAAGAGGAGGACATTATGTTAAAACGTTCTGTTCTTAAAGTCAGCACTTTTTTGATTCTACTGTTATCAGTAGTAATGGCATTTGCTGCTTGTGGTAAGATGGAATTCAAAGTCGATTTTATCGTCGATGATGCCGTCTATGCTACAATCAACACCAACGGAGAAGAAGTGCTGAAAATGCCGAACGATCCCGAAAAAGACGGGTATGTATTCGACGGATGGTATTGGGATAAAGATTCGTGGAAAAAACCATTTTCCGCAAACTCGTTGTTGGACGCACCGTTGTCCAGCAATATGTCCGTTTATGCAAAATGGACGACTCCTGAATCTGTAACGGGGACACAGGCTGAATTTGCCGAATTTGAAAAGGTAACAGAAACCGAGTATTCGATGAAAGTGTCGAATTCAACAGCATCGGTTTCTTTGGGTGCTCTTGTTACGGTCAATTCCCGTAGCTCGTGGACTTTATCATCCGATATTTACGGAAACAATATGATTGCAAGTAAAACCGCAACGCTTGCCGTCGGCGACAATACATATTATGTTTTGGTTACGGCAGAAAACGGTTCAACGCAACTCTACACCTTAAAAATTAGACGTCGCCCTGTTTACAGCATCATTTTTGATACGAACGGAGGCACTTCCGTTGAAAATCAAAAGGTGGAAGAAGATTCTTTAGCGGAAGCGCCGACTACAACGAAAACAGGCTATAGTTTTGTATCTTGGAACTACGACTTTACTGTGCCTGTAACCGAAAATAAGATTGTTGTTGCTTCTTGGAATGCTAATACATATAAAATTACTTACAATACGAACGGCGGAGACATCGCGAATAAAACAGCGGATGTCGTTTATGATTCCGCTTTTACACTTGAGAATCCGACCAGACGAGGCTATGACTTTGACGGTTGGTATTACGGTGAGACTCCCGTAACGAATGGAGTTTGGAATTACGATGCGGATATAACGCTCGACGCACGCTGGAATGCAACCGAGTATTCTCTCTCTTACAATCTAAACGGCGGCGTTTTGAATGAAAGCAACCCGTTAAAATACACTGTTGAAAGCGATAATATTACGCTTGTCAATCCGACAAAAGAGGGCTATACGTTTGCCGGTTGGACTGGAACAGATCTGACAACGCCCACGCTTACCGTGGTTATCGCTTCAAACAGTATCGGAAGCAAAGAATACACGGCAAACTGGACGCTTGACGGATATTCGATTGCATACAACCTGAACGGTGGTGTAAATAGCGAAAAGAATCCTTCCGAATACGCCGTAACAAGTGCGAATATTTATCTTGAAAATGCAACCCGTCGCGGTTATGCATTTGAGGGATGGTACACAAATGCCGATTGCACTGCAGAGAGCAAAATTACGACGATTACATCCGGAAGCACCGGTGACGTCGTACTTTATGCAAAGTGGTCGCCTATCAATTACAGTATCAAGTATAATCTCGACGGTGGTGAAGTTGACGGAACAAATCCGAATTTTTACACGATTGAAAGTGCAGATATTACGCTTATCAATCCTACCAAGCGCGGTTATAGGTTTGTCGGTTGGACGGGAACGGATCTTACGAACATTGTAAGCAGTGTTACGATTCGCAATAACAGTATCGGTGACAGAACGTATACCGCGGTGTGGGAAATTGTCGATTATTCTATCAAATATAACCTGAACGGCGGAACGAATTCTGAGGCAAACCCCGAAAAGTATAATGTTGCTTCTGCGACGATCACGCTCAAAAACCCGACAAAACTCGGTTATGTTTTTGGCGGTTGGTATACGAGCAACGACTTTAACGAAGATGAGAGAGTAAAGACTGTTCCGAACGGAAGCGTCGATGATATCGAACTCTTTGCAAAGTGGGTTCCTGCTACTTATTCGGTAAAATTCAACAAGAATAACTCTAAAGCAACGGGAACGATGGACAGTCAATCTCTGACCTATGGTTTGGCTGATACTTTGACCGCAAACCGCTTTGCCTTAACGGGGTATACGTTCAAAGGTTGGACAACGAATAGCGATGGTACCGGAACGCTTTATGCAAACGAACAAGAAGTTCTTAATCTTTCAAGCGAAAACGGCGCAATCGTTAACGTATATGCAAAATGGGAAGCGAATACTTATACCGTAATGTTTGATAAAAACGGTGGCGTAAACGGAACAAATTCCGCAAATGTGACTTATGACTCCGCAATGCCTACGGCAACTGCTCCTATCTATACGGGTTATAATTTTGCCGGATATTACGACGCGGACGGTGTTCAGTATTACGATGCCGAAATGCTGAGTGTCAGAAACTGGAATAAGGCGGAAAATACAACGCTTTATGCGCGCTGGAACGGCAAAACGTTCAATGTGTCGTTTGATAAACAAAACGGAACGGGCGGAACCGCAAGCGTAGCCGCGACATTCAATTCTAACATGCCGTCCGCTTCCGCACCAAGCAGAACGGGTTACATTTTCAAAGGCTATTTTGACGGAAGAAACGGCACGGGTACACAGTACTACTCCGCTTCGATGACCGGCATGCATAAGTGGGATAAATCAAGCGCGGGAACGCTTTATGCTTATTGGGAAGCGAGAACTTATACCGTTTCGTTCGATTACAATAACGGCACCGGAAATACAAACAGCGTAATTGCAACTTACGATTCCGCAATGCCGACAATCAGCGGCATTCCCACAAGAATCGGGTATATTTTCACGGGCTATTATGACTCCGCAAACAACGGAACGAAGTATTACAATGCCGATTTAACGAGTGCGAGAACTTGGGATAAAACTTCAAACACAAAGCTTTACGCTCATTGGGTTGGCGTGGACTATAGCGTAAGATTTGAAGGCAACGGAAGCACGTCCGGAAGAATGAATAATCAGGCGTTTGTATATGCAACGGCGCAAAACCTCAGTGCAAACGCATACGCCCGTACCGGATACACATTTGTCGGTTGGAACACGGAAGCCGACGGAAGCGGAACGAGTTATGATAACTCTGCGTCCGTCAACAACCTGACGACCGAAAATAACGGAACTGTCGTTTTGTATGTGCAATGGCGAGCTAACACATACAGGGTTTCACTTGACGGAACACAAATGACAACGACAACAGAAAAAACTCATACTGTTTCATTCAATTTGAATGGAGCTTCCGGAACTGCGCCATCGGCACAGACGGTAAATAATTCTATCGGTCTGACTTATCCGAATATTCCGACGCGAAGCGGATATGTTTTTGGCGGTTGGTATACTACATCTTCCTGCTCGGGCAATCCTTATAACTTTGCGGCAGAGGTTACTGCGGACGTAACTCTTTATGCGAAGTGGATATCTTATTCGGGAACGGGTGTTATTCCGTATAATGGTTCGCTTTCTGTAATCGTTGTTTCAAACTCAAGCTCTACAAAGCATTACTATGCATTTGTTCCGCTTGTTTCCGGCTCTATAACCATTTATACAAGTGGAATGAGCGATACGTATGGCTTCTTATATAATAGTAATAAATCTCAGTTGACATGCGATGATGACGGTGGAGATGGAAATAACTTTAAGATTACTTACACTGTAACAGCAGGCACGCTTTATTACGTATGGCCTGCAGTTTATGGCGGTAGCGTAAACACTACCGTTTATATCTCAGGTGGTAATCCTGCCGCAGGTGGAAAGACAACGGGAAATACAACAATTCAGGTCGGTGGTTATTCTGATTTAACCTTTGATTCTTCGTTTAGTCTTTCTACAGATATTTCGAGAGTTGGCTATACGTTTGCCGGTTGGTATGACGGAATAGGCGGAACGGGTACGCAATACACAGATGCGGACGGTAATTCCGTAAGGGTATGGGATAAAGCCGAAAACGCGACGCTTTATGCCAAATGGAACGTCAATCAATATACGATTTCCTTCGTATCGAACGGCGGCAGCAATGTTGATTCTATCACGCAAGATTACGGCTCGACGGTAACCGCACCGAGTAAACCCACTTGGAACGAAAAATCGTTTGTCGGTTGGTTTACAGACAGTTCTTTGAAAAACGAATATCGGTTCACCACGATGCCAGCGGAGAATATTACGCTTTACGCAAAGTGGATTGAATACTCCGTATCTCTTTCGAATGATGAAACGACGGAAATCAGCATAAACGACGTCGTTACTTCTCCCGACACTTACCACGCAACGGCAATTGACACGGACGGAAATCCCGTCAATGTTGTCGTTACGGTAATCGGCGGAACGTTTGAAGCAGGTAAAACCGTTACCGTCAGATTGGTTGCGACCGGTCTTAACGGTATTTATGCAACAAAGACGATAAGCAATATCAAAGTATACGGCACGCCTACGCTTTCGTATAATACTGAAAAAGATTATTTCAATCTTTCCGATACGCTCAATGCGGCTCTTTGGAATGCGAACGCAGCCGATACTTTCGGTACCGCACTTATTGTTTCTGTTTCTGTAAAAGAAGCAAATTACAGTGCAGGCGATCGCGTTACAATCGTAATTTCGGCAACGGATATTACCGGCAACGAAGTGAAAGTCGAAATCGCAAACGTGAAAGTTTACGGCGCACCGACAATTACTCGTGATACGACGAAAAACGACATGAAAGCAACCGATACCGTCGGCAACGAACTGTTCGGCGTTTCGGCTGCCGACAGTTTCGGAGAGTCGCTCACGGTTACGACCGTAAAGCAGAGCGGAACAATTTCGGGCGGGAATACTATTACTGTAAAAAGCAGTGCAACCGACAGCAAGGGCAACACGCACTACATTACTTATGCGATCAAAGTATACGGCTTGCCGACCATTGGCGGCGCAACAAAAACGTCTTTCAAAGTCGGAGATACGATTACGCTTGATACGCTCGGTATCGTTGCAAATGACAGCTTTAACAATCGACTTTCCAATGTTACGCTCACTTTGACCGAAGGTGTACAGACGGCAGGTCAGACACTGACTTATCTTGTTACCGCAACCGATCATCTCGGTAATGTTCAGTCGAGAACTATCAGCGATATTCGCATTTACGGCACACCGACAATTTCCTTCGACAGCGAAAAGACTTCGATGAAGGTAACTGATGCGTTAAACGCAAACCTTCTCTCTGCCGTAGCAAAAGACAGTCACAACGGAAATCTTTCCGTAACCGTTACTGTCGAAAGCGGAACGATTGCCGGTGGCAACGTTGTGAAATTCAGACTTTCCACCGTGGACGCGCTCGGAAACGAGTATTCGGTCGTAACGCAGGATATCAAGGTCTATTCGTCCGACAATATCACCTTGACTTACAACGCGGCAGCTTCCACGAGAATCAAAAAGTCGTCGAGAGGTGAAGAATTCGGTGCGTCTGCCGTAAACGGGTTCGGGGAATCCTGCGCTGTTTCTATCGAAGCTGCCGACGATTATACTATTGCTGGCGGTAATACGATTAACCTTTACATCGTTGCAACGGATGCGCTTGGCAATACAACAAAGAGCGCGCTTATTTCCGGTATTAAGGTTTACGATACGCCTACGCTTACTTATGCAAGAGAATATCCGTATATTCAGAACGGTGATAGCCCGTATGAGTTGTTCCGTCTGATTGACAGTTTCGGCGAGGAAATTTTGTTTGACGTTGTAGTTGCCAGCGGTTCGCTCGACGTAAATGAAACGATTGTCTACGAAATTACCGGAACGGATAGATTGGGTAACGTATTTGAAGAAACGAGGGAACTTTTTGTTCTCGATACAAACGAGTCTATTCTTGAACTGTATAAAAACGGCGTAAAGATTGGAACGCAAAGAGTTTATAAGAACGGTAACTTCGCGCTTCCTTGCGATACGGGATACTACACTGTTTGGTATTATAACGGAGTTACGATTACCGATAATACGGGGAGCAGTTTGGCGGTTTGGGCAAACGATTCCAACGGATATACTGTAACAACTACTCCGGTTGCCATTACTTATAAAATTTCCTATACGTTGAATAACGGGACGAATAACACTGCAAATCCGTTCAATTATACAATCGAAAGCGGAAATATCACGCTCTCTGAACCGACTCGCACCGGCTATACGTTTATCGGATGGACAGGAACAGATCTTTCCGAAATGACGATGAGTGTCGTAATACCTACTGGTAGTTATGGAAACAGAAGTTATACGGCAAATTGGCAAGCGAACGATTATACAATAACATTTGATGCTAATAGCGGAAATGTCGATATTGACTCCAAAACCGTAACATTCGACGCGGCATATACTTTGCCTACGCCGACTCGCACGGGTTATACGTTCCTTGGCTGGTATAGTGCAGACGGAACTCAATATACGGACGGCATTTGGTCAACGGCAAGTGACGTTGCACTTACTGCAAAATGGGTTGCAAACACCGATACGGCTTACGTTGTCAACCATTATCAGCAAAACATCGAAGACAATGAATATACACTTTTCGAAAAGGAAAATCTGGCAGGCACTTCCGATAGCATAGTAACTCCTTTGGTGAAAAAATATGTTGGATTCACTTTACCTAACGATAAAAATGTGATAATAGCTCCGGATGGTTCACTTGTTGTAAACTACTACTATATAAGAAATTACTACACAATAGAAGTTGTGGGCAATGGCGGAAGCGATTACAGCGTCAGGTTGAAGTACGATACGCCAATAGATCCTATGAGTTGGACATCGAGAGAGGGATACACGCTTGGTGGATATTATTCCGACTTGAGTATGACCATGCCCTACACCGATACCACGGTTGGTGCGCAGAACATAACAATCTATGCGTTCTGGATTGGCGACGCCTATTATTCCGACTTTACTTACACGTCTTCAACAAGCGGGGTTACGATAACAGGCTATACAGGCACCAGTCCGATTGTCAAAGTTCCCGAACAAATCAACGGACAAACAGTCGTTTCAATTGCCTCTTCAGCATTTGCAAACAACACAAATATCCGCTCTATCAATATCCCCGATACAGTTAAATACATCGATAAAGGTGCATTTAAGGGTTGTTTGTCTCTTGAGAGCATAACCATTCCCTTTGTTGGCGCAAAAGCCGGCGTTACAAGCAGTGATACGTATCAGTATCCGTTTGGATATATCTTTGGCACTAGTAGTTATACAGGCAGTGTTGCGACAGAGCAGTATTATCAGTATTATTATGAAAGCAGCACGTCTTCGACCACATCCGATACGTATTACATTCCGTCATCATTGAAATCCGTGACAGTAACGGGCGGTAATATTTTGTATGGTGCGTTCTATAATTGCAGAGGACTTACAAGCGTGACTATCGGTAACGGCGTGACGAGTATAGGCTCTTTTGCATTCAGCAACTGCAGCGGACTGACGAGCATAACTATCCCGGACAGTGTGACGAGCATAGGCGTTTATGCTTTCAATAATTGCAGCGGACTTACAAGCGTGACTATCGGTAACGGCGTGACGGGTATCGGGGATTTGGCGTTCTATTTTTGCTACTCGCTGACAAGTGTGACAATCGGTAACGGCGTGACAAGTATCGGTTCTTCTGCGTTCAGTTATTGCACCTCGCTGACAAGCATAGATATTCCCGACAGCGTGACGAGTATAGGGGTTTGTGCGTTCGATTATTGCGACTCGCTGATAGACGTGTACTACGGCGGAACGGAAGAACAGTGGAATGGTATTTCGATTGACATCGACAACGAAGATTTAACGTCGGCTGTTATACATTTTCCGGATAAACCGGAAACTGAGACAGAAGGGTTAAGTTACGAACTTAACGCAGACAATACAGGATACACCGTAACGGGAATAGGCTCAACAACGGATACTATTATAATAATACCTTCCGAATATAACGGTTTACCCGTAACAGAAATAGGAAGCAGTGCATTTTATAATTGCGAAACCGTTAAAAGCGTAAATATCCCCGACAGCGTGACGAATATAGGGGATGAGGCGTTCTACGGCTGTCGCGGACTTACGAGCATAACCATTCCCGACAGCGTGACGAGCATCGGTTCTTCTGCCTTCTATAATTGTAGCAGCCTGATGAGTATCAATTTCAACGGAACAAGAGCGCGATGGAACTCCATTTCAAAAGATATGTATTGGAATTGGAATACGGCGAATTACGTCATTTACTGCACGGACGGAACAATCAAAAAATAAATTTTTTACAAAAAAGGAGATAAAAACAATGAAAAGTATGACAATCATTGCCTTATGGGGCAGACAAAAAACGGGCAAAACGACGACGTTAAAAATGGTTTATAACGAACTGAAAGCCAAAGGCTATTCACTTTTACATAAACCCGACGAAAACGAGGGAGATATTTATGCTATTTTCGAAATAGATGGTATTAAAGTAGGTTTGTTTACTGGCGGCGATAATGCAGGTTGTTTAGACGAACCTTTCAAAGCGTTTCTAAAAGCAGAATGCGCTATTTGCATTACCGCAAGCCGCGTAAGACGGACAAGAAACGGTTCCGTTACCTTTTTGGAAGGAATAAGAAACAGCGATATAATTTGGCACAGAAAAGCGGTTATTTATAGTTCGCACAACGGTGTAGTTACCGACCCGACGGACGAACAGTCGGAAATTAACAAAATTCAGGCAGGTTTTATAATTAAGGAGTTGAAACAACAATTAAAGAACTAAAAAACTCAGATTGCGAACATTCTTCATTCATTGATTAATTCCCATTTAAGAATAATAAACATACGTCGGATAAGATAGGGCTGCTAAAGATTATTTTAGCAGCCTTAATGATATAAAATATTGTTTTTTACTATAATTTACGATTACTCTACCGTAACGCTTTTCGCTAAGCTTCTCGGTTTATCGATGTCGCAACCTTTACATAAAGCGACGTAATATGCGAGGAATTGTGAGGGAATCACGCTGATAATAGGCGAAAAGAACGGAAGTCTGCCATGCGATATAGGTTTTTGCGCCGCACACACCAGAGGCATAACGATGAAAATCTTTAAAGACTTTCAAAAGCAAGGCAACGAAGTAATTTTTATAAAAAAATCTGTTATGCCGCAAGGGAAAGATTTCAACGAAAATTATCAGGTTGCTAAAAAGGCGAATACCGAACAGGCGGAATACTTACTGAAGATATTATATGATTTTCTAGGTATAAACCAATAAAAGTTGCGCTAATTATAAATAATATTATGTTCGGGGCGGATAAATCTTATCCGTCCCTGAATTTTGTTATGGCGCATTTATACCGGATTTATCAGGTACTTCAAAGGGTGGTCATCGGTTATATTTCTAACCTTCACGCTCACATTTTCAATAATTCGGTTTATCTTGTTAAAAACAGTTGACGGAATCCATCGGAAGCGCTTTATAGTTTGTAAAATCGATATTAAAAGGTTTCCCGTCTTTCTGCGGTAAAGTATCTTCACCGTATACTACCCGATATCAGGCAAGTTTAACGGCAATTTCTTTTCCTCTGTTTACAAAAGCTTCCGGTTTTAAGCCGAAAACTGTAAGACACAGACGACCGCTTGCTTCCCCCGGAAAAACCGGCGTTTTTCGGAATCCCCTTATTCAAATCCCTTATCGGGTATAAAAAAAGCAAGTCAAACATTTATTATAACTTGCGTTTTTTTTGGTGCCGTTGACCGGACTTGAACCGGTACGATGTTGCCATCGAGGGATTTTAAGTCCCTTGCGTCTGCCTATTCCGCCACAACGGCATAATGGAGGCGCCATCCAGATTCGGACTGGAGAATGAAGGTGTTGCAGACCTTTGCCTTACCACTTGGCCATGGCGCCGTATTTACTCCTGAACAGGAGTCGGAAAATTAAGTTTGGAGCGGGAGACGGGATTCGGACCCGCGACATTCGCCTTGGCAAGGCGACGCTCTACCACTGAGCCACTCCCGCAAAACTTTTGTAAAACCAAAGCGTAAACAATTTTGCTTTGCTTATATATAATATCAAACACCGTAAAAAAAATCAAGTGTTTTATTACATATTTTCTTATTTATTCTCCGCGTCTTTCTCCTTGTCTTTGTTTTTGTTTTCCCTTCTGTATTTTCTTATTCTGTAAACGGTCACTCCCAAAATCAAAGCGAACACAAGAAACGTGAGTATCCACATCCATACCGAACCGGTTTTGACTGACAGCAATACAAATATTCCCACCAACGCCCCGTAGATCGCTATCAGAAACGTAAATAGAAGTATCCTTATCGGTAAAGGTACTTTCTTACTCTCTGCTCCCGCAATTGTGCCTTCGAGGATTATTTCCAAAACAAATTCTATTAAGCTATCCATACGCTTATGCCTATTAACAATAAAAAGGAAAGCAAACAACTAATTTGCTTTCCCTTTTATAAAATTTTTTACAATTAAAATTATTTTTCTTTCGGAGTTTCGGTTTCGTCTTTGTTTTCGTTTTGTCCGTTGACGGCGATATTGCCTTCCGCGTCGACGTAAATTGCGCTTTCTATTCCCGACGCGACGGCAAATGCCGCTGTCTCGTCTTTATTTGCTTTATAAAGAACTTTTACCGTCAATCCGTTGTCGGTAAGACTGCTTCTCAGCTTGTACGCAGCTTTCAGAGCCTTGGTCCCGTCGGCAATTCCTATTACGGCGTCGGCGGTTTTTTCTTCGAAATAACGCCCGGGATAAATGGTAAGTAAATATTCCGGATCGAAACGGAAACTTACCGCTCTGCAGACTTCTCCGCTTCGCATAAAATCGTGTCGTCCGCCTTCGATAAGAACTTTGCCGTCCTTGTCGCAAAGCAAGAAAACCGTACCGTTGTCGTAGTTCCTTCCCATATTGGCAAGGTCGTATTCGATATTGTCGCCCAGACCGTATTCTTCCAACAATCCGCTGAGTTCCAACAAATTCAACATTGCCGCAGAACTGGTCGGATTAGTGATTTTTTCAGCCGCCTGTTTAAGTACCGAAAGTCCGCCTTTAACGAGGGCTGTTTCCCTGATAAGTTTTTCCACTGCGTAATCGGCGTCTGTGAAGAGTTCGTTCTTCAGAAGGCTTCTTATCTTATCCTTCCCTACTTTCCCTTGGAAAATACTTTCCGCAAGTCCCAGCAGTACCGAAGTGTTCCCCAGTACGATTTTTCCGCATTCTATACCTATCGCTTTCAACACGGCCAGCGCACAGGTTATGGCTTCGGCTTCCGCTTCTATCCCGCTTATTCCGGTTATTACCGCTCCGAAGGAAGTACGGTTGCGGACCGCTCCCGAGAAACGGTATACTTCGCTCATTCCGAAAAGTCTTTCGTTTTCCTTTTCGGCAAGACTCAGAAGTCCTTCCACCACGTCTTCCGTCAAAGCCAGAATATCGCCTTCGGAGTCGGTGAGTTTGTAGCGGTCGTCCATACCGTAAAACCCGAAATTATCCCCCAGTCTTCCCAGGGCGGGTATTCCGGTAAGGCAGAAGCCCTCTTTCGCCAGAACGGCTGCCGCGTCGTAAAACATTTTGTATTCGGCGTGGCGGGTTCGAATGTTCTTTGCTAAAAATCCATAAGGTAATTTTGCGTCCATCAGTTTTCATCTCCCTCAGGTAATTCAGTTTGTTGTTCTTGTTCCACAAAATAATCTTTATATGCAGTCCAGGTAGAACTGTAACTGTTGTAAGAATTGTACGGAATATGGATACGGAGGTTTTCCGTTATCTCAAAAGGCTTAACGTCCACTCCGATAACCAGAGCGATTTCCGCTTCCATATAAATATTGTTAAGAGAAGTACATCCTGCGAAAGCGCCTTCTCCCAGATAGGATATTCCTTCGGGCAAGGTAAGGCTTTCAAGCGATGTGCAGCCCTCGAAAGCACCGCTTTCTATGCGGACCTGGCTGACTCCTTCGGGGAAGACTATTTCCCTCAAGTTTACACAACCTGCAAAAGCCCCGCTGTCGATAGTTTTAATGCTTAACGGCAAAACTACTTTCGTAAGATTAACGCAGTCTTTGAAGCTGTCTTTTCCTATATAGGATATGGACGAACCGCTCGTAAAATAAACTTCCGTCAACTCAGCGTGGCCCTGGAAAGGTCCTACGTAACTGTATCTGTCCGTAGTCGGATCGGTGGTATTATAAATATAATTATTTCCGTCTTTTATATAATCGCCTTCGGGGTCGTTGATGTAACCTTTATCGATACCGTTTATTTTCTCGCCGGCCTGCTCTCCCATAATCACTATTTTGGAATCGGTAGTGCCGAAATACTTTGTGATGACGTTGTTTTCCACCGTGTATTGATCGTTAGGCGAACCTACGGCGTTATCTATACACTTTGCGTAAAGCCTTGTGTCTTCGGTAAGATAATATGGATACGTTACTTTGTTAGTGAATCCTTCGTCAAAGTACCAACCTATGAAAATATATTCGGTATCGCCTTCTCCCTGCTTGGTTTCCACTTCGATTTCCGAATAAATGGCGTAATAATAAGCCTCGTCTATCGGTTGGGCTTTGTCGGCGTCCACAACAAACGTTACCTTATATTTATTGACAACGGTCATAAGACTTTCCTGCACGCCCCATCCTGCGTCAAGACGGTAAGTATCCATTTCGTCGGCACCGGCAAACAGAATTTTCTTTGCTCCGAGAAGGTCTTTTTCTTCCATAGTCGGAGGAATTGCCGCTTCCACGGTAAGCGTCCATTCTCCGATTATTCCGTCGAAAGCTCCGTCGGCAATCCTCAAGATATTGTCTGTTATCTTGATATCGTAAGGCGACGTTCCGCCGAATGCACCTGCGTTAATGACTTGTACCTCGGCAGGCAATACCACTTGCTTTTTGACCGATGAATTATATTTTATGAGAGTATTGGCTATTATTATAAACTCTTCGCCGTCGAGCAGTTTTTCGTTTAACCACGCCGTATCCTTCATAACGTCGTCGCCCACCCTCGTCAGCGTCGCGGGGAATACGATGTCGGAAAGATTGACGCAACCGTCGAAAGCGTTGGAGTTGATTGCGTTAAGCCTGCTGCTTTCACCGAATATGACTTGGGTTATTTTGCTGTTACCTTTGAATGCTCCGTTATAAATGGTAGTAATATTGTCCGGAATGGTCACAACGGTATCGAACCCGTTGTATTTGACGAGTATGTTCCCTAAAACTACCATATTGGAACCGTCTCCGTCCACGTATCCTACGTTTTCAAGAGCGCCTTCACCGATAAAGGTAAGAGAATTTTCTTTTACGATAAAGTTGACCAGACTTGCGCATTCGTAGAAACCGCCCTCGCCTATTTCTTCCAAAGCGGCATTGGGATTGCTGAAGTCTCTCAATGCGATACATTCGGCAAAAGCGTAGTCTCCTATTCTTATCAAAGCACTGTTGCCTGTAAAGGAAACGCTGAATAAAGACGTACATTTATAAAATGCGTAGGCGCCTATTTCGGCAAGAGTACTGTTTTGCGCAAAGAGTAACGACTTTATTCCGGAATAGGCAAAAGCGTAATCGAGGATAGTGTTTACCGTTGCGGGAAGGGTAACTCTTTCCAGAGCATAACAATTTTCGAAAGCGGAAACGCCTATATAAGTCAGTTTGCTTGCAAGCGACAAGTCGAGGACGGAAAGAAGGCTGCAATTTTTGAACGCTCCGTCGAGAATACTGGTAAGATTGCTTCCGCCTGCGTACAGATTGACTGCGGTTATCGAACTGTTGTAGAACGCTTCCTTTCCTATACTCGTCACACTCTGCGGCAGGTATATCGAAGAAAGTACGTTGTCGTCTGCGAAAGCCCTTTCCCCTATAATTTCCACTCCGTTGTAAACGTGGAGAGAAGATAATCCTTTACCTTTATATTTATAAAGGATATTATTTATCATAATGCAATTATCTACATATTCGTTCAACCACGCCGTCCCGTCAAAGGAATCGTACCCTACGTTACTGAGCCCGACGCAATCTTCGAAATTGATAGTCTTAAGGGCTGTGCAACCGGTAAACACCCTGTAACCTATCTGCAATAAAGTAGTAGGCAGAACTATTTCCTTAAGTCCGGTGCAACCGTAGAAAACTTCGTCGTCGAGTTCGGTCAGTCCTTCGGGAAGAATGATCTTTTCCACGTGTCCGTTGTCGCGGAATGCGCCTTTGGCTATACGGGCTACAGTGGACGGTATCCGAACCACCGACGCAGTCCCTTTATATTCTATAAGGTAATCGTCTATCATTACGAAATCGCCGTTGTAGTTGTTATACCAGCCGGTATTATGGAATACGTTGTCCCCGATAAAAGTCAGCTCCGAATGAATGCTTCCGTCGAAATCGGTACGGTTGGGCAATTCGATATAATAAACGTGTTCCTTGTCTTTGAACGCCTCGTCGGCTATTTCGCGGACGTATCTGTTCTTGTAAGTTGCAGGAACTATAACGTAACCGTCGGTCCCGTTATATCCGGTTATTCTGTAGGTTCCGTCTTCGGTAAGTTCGTAAACCAACCCCGAGGTACTGGCGTTAATATCTATCCACTTGGCGTAAAGGGTCATATTCGAAGTAAGCGTCATCGGGAACGTGGCAAGAGTATTGAACGTACTTTCGAGATACCACCCTGCAAAACGGATCTTCGCGGTGTTGTCCACTTCTAAAGGTTCCGCAACGACCGCACCTCTTACGGTACTCGTTTCGCTTTCGTCAATGCGGAAAATCAAGTCAAATTCCGTCGTATCTTTATATACAAGAGTCACTCCCGTCGGGAAAGCCGACGCAGAAAGACTCAGTCTTTCGTCCCCGTTGTTGACTCCGAAGGTTACGCTGTAAAGACTCGAGCAATCTTCGAAAGCCTTGTCGGCAACGTATTCCAACGACGCCGGCATGGTAACCGACAGAATACCCGAACAATGCGAAAACGCTCCTTCCGCTATATATTTAAGATTGTTATCGGTGAAGGTCACGGAAGTAATTTCTCCCTTTCCGCTGAAAGCCGACGGCGCGATAAAAGAAACTTCCGCAGGAACGGTTACCTCGGAGGCAAACCCCTTGTAACGTATAAGCACGTTGCCGAGCATAACGAATTCCTTTTCGTTGTCGTCGAGGAAAGGCGTATTTCTGAACACGTCCGTTCCGAAGAAAGTTATTCCGTCGAGAGTTTCGGGATATTCCGCTTTTTCCAGTAAAGTATTATCCGCAAACGCTTCGTTGCCTATATTCTCCACTACGGAATTGAATAATACGTATTCGAGTTTGGACATATTGGCAAAAGCCTGCGCTCCTATGGTAATAAGATCGGCGGGAAGATAAATTTCTTTTACGAAATTATCTCCGTAAAAAGCTTTCGCCGCAATTTCGGTAACCGTATAGTTATTAAGCACGGCGGGAATATTCAATCTTTCGTCGGTCTGACGGCTGCCGAGTATCCTTGCTCCCTGTTTGGTCACGACGGCTCCGTCCACCACATCTTCGTAAGAATAAATTTCGTAAATGTAATTCTGGAAATATTGCACCGAGTCGTTCCAGGTATTCTCGTCGTAAACTTTGACCTCTGCACTCGGGAAAGCATTTTGCAAATCGTTCAATAAAGTCGCGTTGCCTGCACGCACGTAAATATTTTCGGGTACGTTGGAAGCAAAACTGCTCCCCGTAAAAGTCAATCCGTCGGCTAAAATACGGAAATTGATAAGGTTGGGACAATCAATCGCCCTGTCGTCCAAAGTGAGGACGGAATTAAGGGTTATTCCGCTTATTTTTGCAAAACTGAACGCTCCGCTGACTATTCTCGTACAACGTGAATCCACGTTTACGTCGGGGTTGGACGCCGAAGCGTAAACCGCCGGATAAAGATAAAGCGTCTTGAAATCGCTGCTGTAAAGCATTCCGGACGACACGGTAAAATGTTCGTTGTTGTATGCCGTTACGAGAGCCAAAGAACCACATCCCGCGAAAACGCCGTTTCCGAGAGAAGTAAGAGTACTCGGTAAAGATATTTCCGTAAGAGAAGAAAGTCCGCTGAACGCTCCGTCACCGATACTTTCGAGAACGGTATTGTTGGCGAAAGTAACCGTAAGGAGATTGCTGAGTCCTGCCGTAACTTCGAAAGCATAGTCGCCGATAGTTCTCACTGCTTTGGGGATACTTATACCCGTAAGATTTATACATTCGGCAAACGCCCTCTCCCCGATGGTTTCCACGGCGTCGCCGAAATAAATTCCGAGAAGATTTACGGCGCCGTAAAAAGCGTAAGGACTTATAACGGTTACCGAAGGAAGTACGGTATAAGTTTCGAGCGCTTTAGAGGAAGGGTATGCTATAAGTTCGGTTTTGTCGGCGTTGTAAAGCACGCCGTTATCCGTTATGAAATTCCTGTTGGTGGAGCTTACCGCAAATTCCCTTATCGCAGCGTCTTTGAATATGCCGTCCTTTATTTCCACGACAGGATATTCTGTGCCGTCGATAAGTTTGGTTTCGGGAATAACCACCACGTCTTCGTTCCCCGTATAACCGGATACCTGAAGTCCGCCCGAGGTATATGTATACTGCAACCCGTCGTTACCGGTATTTATATCTATGTAAACTGCGGTGAAGACCGTTTCCGTGGTGACGGTATAAGGGAAAGTCACGGCTTTGCCGTTAAGCTGCCATTCCACGAACTTAAACCCGTCATATTCGGCTTCGGGCGGATCGGAAACGGTACTTCCTACGTTATAAGCCGTATAATAAGTTTCACTCGCTTCGCCGAAACGTTTATAATTAAAACCTACCTTTACCTGGTCCCTGTCGTAGATTGCGTAAAACTTCAATCCTTCGCTGTTTACTTTTTCCATACTCTCGGTATCTTCCCAACGTCCGTTGCTGTAGCCTTGAATGACGGGGATAGCCGGAGCGTAATCGAGAGCGGAAGCGTTCCTCGGAACTTTAACGGTGGCTATTTCTTTTTCTCCTTCGTCCGTTCTCGACAAATAAACCACGTCGTAATATTGCGGGGCATAGACGGCAACGAGATACATATCCTTCGTCACGTTGTCGTAACCGGTCATGTTACCCGTGTCGCGGTCTTTCCAGCCTATGAAATCATAACCCGCCACTGTAGGTAAAGCGGGAGCCGTGGCTCTGTCGCCTGCGGATACTTTCTGCGGGTCGCCGAGTTGTTTCCCGTCGGCGTCGAGGAAAACCACGGTATATTTTGTCTCGGCGCTTTCGTAAAGAGTCAAAGTCACGGCAATTTCGAATTTACCGTAAATAAGCGTAATAGTTTTGGTCCCGGGCACGCTCAGTTTGGCTTTATCCTCGGCTTTGACCATATTCATAGTGGCGGGCATCTGTACGGTTTCGCCTAAAACGGTGTTGCCCGTGGCGTCCTGCGTATCGAAATATTTTACGTTAAGAATGACGTCGCTTATATCGAATTCGGATATGAGGAAACTTCCCGAAACGCTGCTCTCGTCCACCGTAATGCTTTCTATCCTGCCGTAATCTATCTCCGACCCGCCGCAGGAAGCCGCGCAAAATAGCAACGCCGCGCAAACGAAAAGCATTATGACCGTCTTAGTGAATTTACTCATATCTTACTCCAAAAGTCGACACATATAATTTTTCTAATATATAATATAACATTGAAACGAAGTAAAATCAATATGTTTCCCGAGAATTTTTTTGCCATAATTTAACCGAAGGGTCGTTGAAAACAAAACCGCGCGATAAAAAATCAGCCCAAAGTTACGTCGGAGAGGGAAAATTCCCGCCCGAGAAGGGAAAGTCTTTCGGAAAATCTTTTCAAATCCACCTGCTCCGCGGCTTGCTTAGCAATCTTCAACGTCTCCGCATTTACATATTTCAGACTGCCCGCTCCCGACTGTTCCAGCCCGAAAATTTCTCCTCCGCCACGCATTGAAAAGTCCTCTTCGGCTATCCTGAATCCGTCAGAACAGGATACTAAAACCGACAATCTGTCGCAAGGAACCGAAGAACACAAAAAACAGTAACTTTTACTTCCGTCCCTGCCTATCCTGCCCCTTAGCTGGTGGAGCGTAGCCAGTCCGAAACGGTCGGCGTCGGTGATTATCATAACCGACGCTTTCGGGACGTCCACTCCTACTTCCACCACGGTAGTGGCTATCAGAACGGAAATTTCTTCCGAACGGAATTTTTCCATAACCGCGTCCTTTTCCTCGGACTTCATTCTGCCGTGCAAAACTCCTATCCTTTCCGACGGGATATATTGCGACAACTCCTTGTTCAGTTCCTCGCAGTTTTCTTTTTCGATCCCCTCGGAATCTGATATTTTGGGAGCTATAACGTAAGCGAGTACTCCGCTTTGACACCTTTCGGCAAGGTACTTCCACATATCTACCCTTTTTTCGGGAGGTACCACGGCTGTTTTGACGTTCCCTTTCGTTCTCCTTTCCACCGTTATGAACTCGGCTTCCCCGTAGGCTGCAAGACACATTGTCCTGGGAATGGGCGTCGCGCTTAAAGTCAATACGTCGCAGTTTTTCCCTTTCTCGATAAGAGCGTTTCTTTGCGCCACACCGAAACGGTGTTGTTCGTCGGCGACGGCGAGTCCGAGTCTTGCAAAATCCAGTTCATCGGAAAAAACGGAATGAGTCCCTATCAGGATATCCGTGAGTCCTTCTCTCACGCTTTTGAAAATTCTCTTTTTCTCAGCGGCGGAAGTTTCGCCCGTGAGAAGTTCAATCGACGTGCCGACGCCTTTTAACGCTTTGCCGAAAAAGGCATAGTGCTGTTTTGCCAGAATTTCCGTAGGAGCGGCTATCGCCGCCTGGTATCCGTTCACACAGGCAAAATATGCGGCGAGAAGAGCGACTACGGTTTTTCCGCTGCCCACGTCGCCGCAAAGGACGGCGTTCATTCTGTCTTTTTTTCTCATCGAGGTTATGATTGCTTCCAATGCCTTTTCCTGCGAATCGGTAAGCGCAAAGCCTACGTTTTTCATAACGGGCGAAAAATCGGCGTCGGACGGATACTCCCTGCCCTTGTCCGAAGAAACTTCTTTTTTGGCAAGACGGAAAGCCGCTATACGTTCGGTGAGTTTTTCCAAAGCTATTCGCCTGACAGCCGAAGAGTTATCCTTCACAATCGGTTTATGGACGGCTGTATAAGCTTCCTGCAAAGTAATAAGACGATACTTTTTCTCTATCTCCCTGCTTATCACGCTTTCGGGACAAAAATGTAACGCCTCCGCAACAATGTTACGGTAAACGCCTTGCCCTATAAGCCCTTTGGTAGGGTAAATTGCGTTGATTGCTCCCTTGTCGAGTTTTCCGCCGGGCTTGTCGCAATGCGGATTCGTGAATTCATATCCGTAGGAAGTAATTTTTACCTTCCCGAAAAAAGTGTATTTTTCCCCGACGTTCAGAATTTTGTGAATATAATCCTGATTGAACCAGACGATTTTGGCTTTTGCCTCGCCGCACAGAACCTCGGCGTTGAAAAAACGGAGTTTACCTTTTTTTATCACTTTGCCCTTGGAAACCACCAAGGCGTCGAACAAACAAAAAGACCCGTCTTCGGCACCCTCCAAAGGTACGCAGGAAGACAAGTCCACGTATTGACGGGGCAGTACGTCCAGCAATTCCTCCGCGGTCCGTATCCCCAGTTTAATGAATTTTTCCTCGGTGGAACTCCCTACTCCCCGAAGATATTTAACGGGCAGCGGGCACATCTTACTCCACGCCGATAAGGTAATAGTAATGCGCCTGTCCGCCCGAAACGCAGATAACGTCGCTGTCGGAATAAATTTCGGTAAGTTCCTCGCTTAAAGCGGCGGCGTCCTCATCGGTCACGTCCTCTCCGTAATAAAGAGTAATAACGCAGATACTGTCCTTATCCTTGGTGGCTATGGCTTGCTTCACCACGTCGTTGACTTCGCTGCCCTTTGCGATGATATTTTTTTCCAACGCTATGATGTCGCCGTTATGCAATTCGAATCCGTCTATCTCGGTGTCCCTTACCGCATGGGTCACCTGAATACAACTTACGTTCTTGAATGCGCTCGACATAGCGCTTTCCACGTTTTCAGCTTCGTCGTCCGGATTGAACGCCATGGCGGCTGAAATCCCTTCCGGAACGTTAACTGTAGCTATGACTACCAAATTGCAGTCAACAAGTTCCTTCGCCTGTTCGCACGCAAGAATAATGTTCTTGTTATTCGGTAAGACGAAAACGTTGTCGGCGTTGATTTTCGAAACCAACTCCACCACGTCGTTGACGCTGGGGTTCATGGTCTGTCCGCCTTCCAGCACTTCGTCGGCTCCCAGATCCTTAAAGAGATTTTTGAACCCTTCGCCGCTGCTGATAGCTAAAAGTCCGTTCTTTTTACGGGGTTTACTCTTTATTTTCTTAAGAGCGCGGTTCTGCTCCAACATATTTTCGATTTTCGGCATATTGAGTTCGCCGAGCATAAGCGCGTAACCTAAAGCCTTGTCGGGAGAATTTGTGTGAACGTGAACTTTCACCATCTCCAGATCCCCTATAACCAGCACGCAATCGCCTATTTTCTGAAGTTTATCCCGTAATTTATCTATATCCGCAAAAGTAATATGTTTTTTCAGATTTATTATGAAAAACTCCGTGCAATAAGCGAACTGAATGTTGTCGAGGTCGTGAACGTCGTTTTCGAAGGAAACGGTTTTTGTCTCTTCTTCGCTAAGCGGCTTAAAAAGCGAAACCGTCCGCATCTCTATACCGGCTATGACGTTATACATTCCTTCCAGGATATAAATAAGTCCCTGTCCGCCGCTGTCCACTACGCCGGCTTTGGCAAGCACCGGCAGAAGTTTAGGGGTGTCGGCTAACGCTTCTTCGCCTTTTTTTAGAATTTTTTTGAAAAACTCTTCAAACTCTTGCGTTCTGGAAGAAATTTTTACCGCATATTCTCCGATAACTCTGATAACCGTCAGAATAGTTCCCTCTTTAGGAACGGTAACCGCGCTGTAAGCTTTGTCGGCGCCGCTTAAAAGGGCTTTTGCAAAAACCTTGGTGTTGACGGCTTTGGCTTCGGCAAGCACCAGGCTCATTCCTTTGAAAATCTGACTTAAAATAACGCCGCTGTTACCTCTGGCTCCCTTCAAAGCGCCTTTTGCAAATGCCGCGGCGGTGTCTTGTATCGTTTCGGGAGAAACCGAATCCAGTTCCCTCACCGTGGACGTCATGGTAAGCCCCATATTCGTTCCCGTATCGCCGTCCGGCACGGGGAACACGTTGAGACTGTCCACGTACTCTTTATTGAGAGCAAGGTTCTGTTGCGCCCCCTTGAACATCCCAATCAAAAGTGAATTGTCAATATATATACTCATCTAATCCTCTCATATTTTCACAGCTTCATTCCCAAAACGTGAACGTTGACGGCTTTTACCCTCATTCCGGTGAAGCGCTCCACGTGGTAAACGACAGCTGAACGGAGAGACTCCACTACGGCTTCCACGTTGACTCCGTCCACGATAAGGACGTAGATATCGATAAATATTCTGCTGTCAACGGTGACGAGCTTGACTCCTTTTCCGACAGGTTCTCTGTTGAAAAGGCTGAGTACGCTGTCGCTTAAACGTCTGCTGACCAGTTCCGCAACGCCGTAACACTCTCTCGCCACTTTGGAAACAACCATCGCCACAGCTTCGTCAGCTATGGTAATACCTCCGTATATGTTGGTTGTGTGTAAAGCCATAAGTCTCTCTTTCCTTCTATTTTAACGCGACGATATGTCGCCTTGACTTCATAACTGTTTTATAACGGGGACTAAATCCCGCTTTTTATATTTTTATGATATTATATAATAAAAAAAAACGCAAGTAATTTAAGAAATTTACGCTAAAACAATTGCCAAAGCGGAAAATAGATTGTATAATTGTTAAGCATTGTTTAGGAGGTGTCAGATGAGCAGAGTTTGCAGCCGTTGCGGCAAAGGCCCGATGAGCGGAAATAAAGTAAGTCACAGTAACAGAAAAACCAGAAGAAGCTGGGGAGTAAACGTACACAAAGTCAAACAGGTCGCCGAAAACGGTTCGGTTTCCTACGTCTATCTCTGCACCCGTTGCCAGAGAACGGAAAGAAAACAGGAAAAACAGGCCTAATTCAAGGTACGCATTTTGCAAGCCGTTCCGCATATTCGGAACGGCTTTTTTCAGTTAATAAAAACTTGAAAAAAACCGTCGATATTCGACGGTTTTTCGATGCTTTCAGGCGTATTATCGAATTTTAATGTTTGGAACGGTAGTCCTTGATCGCCTCGGCTATGGCTTCTTCGGCAAGAACGGAACAGTGGATTTTCTGCGGAGGCAGACCTTCCAACTCTTCTACCACGTCGGAATTCTTAATCTTCAACGCTTCGTCCAAAGTCAGTCCCTTTATCATTTCGGTAGCGGTCTCGCTACTCGCAATCGCCGCGGCGCAACCGAACGTCTTGAACTTGGCGTCCACTATTTTATCCCCGTCTATTTTGAGGAAAACCTGCATAATATCTCCGCAGCTTGCATTCCCGACGGTTCCTACGCCGTCGGCGTTTTCTATTTCTCCCACGTTCTTGGGATGAGCGAACGTTTCCAGTACTTTCTTGTTATACATAATGACTTTCTCCTTCGGTTTGTTTGAATAACGGCGACCAGCTTCTCAATTTTTCCACCGCCGCTTTCAAGGTTTCTATGGTATAATCTATTTCTTCCTTAGTGGTTTCTTTCCCTAAACTGAACCTTATGGAACTGTGCGCCTGTTCCATGGACGCACCCGTTGCAAGTATGACGTGCGAAGGTTCCAGACTGCCCGAACTGCAAGCCGAACCGCTGCTGACGGCTATTCCGTTGAGGTCGAGCACCATTAAAATACTCTCCCCTTCGATATAGTCGAAACTGAAGTTTGCGTTGTTGACCAGACGGTGTTCCCTGCCGCCGTTGAGGTGACAGTAAGGTATTTCCTTTTCCACCCGATCGATGAAATAATCCCTCAGTTTACGCATATGTTCGTTGTTTTTTTCCATATCGCGGACGGCAATTTCCAGAGCTTTCGCCATACCCACGATACCCGGGGTGTTGGTGGTGCCTGCCCTGTTTCCTCTCTCCTGATGTCCGCCTGCGATAAGTTTTTCGATTTTGACGCCGTTGCGTAGATACAAAAGTCCCATTCCTTTCGGACCGTGGAATTTGTGCGCCGATAAACTGAGCATATCGATGTTCAGCTCCTTTACGTTTATCTTTATCGTTCCCGCGGCCTGAACCGCGTCGGTATGGAACAATATACCTTCCTTACGGCAAAACCTGCCGATTTCGCCGATAGGCTGTATGGCGCCCATCTCGTTGTTGGCAAACATTACCGAAACGAGAATAGTGTCGTCTCTTACCGCTTTTTTGATCTCTTCCGGATCCACCAGACCGTCGGAATTTACGCCGATATAGGTGACGTCGAAGCCGTCTTTTTCCAGTTTGTGACAGGTCTCCATCATCGCAGGATGTTCGATAGCGGTGGTTATTATGTGCTTACCGTACTTCCCGTAAGCCTGCGCAGCTCCTTTAAGCGCCCAGTTGTCGCTTTCGGTACCGCCCGAAGTGAAATATATCTCGTTCGGATTGGCTCCGAGAAGGGAAGCTATAGTCTCTCTCGACTTATCCACCGCCGCTAAAGCTTCCCGTCCGAATGCGTGCAGTGACGACGCATTCCCGTAAACGTCGGAAAAATACGGAATCATCTCCTTCAGCACTTCGTCGTCCAGTCTCGTGGTTGCCGAGTTGTCTAAATATACTCGCATATTGCCTCTTTACAAATTTATCTGTTGCTATGGCTACAAATAAATTAAATTTATTTCAATTAAATATTCGTTTAATCGTCCTTATGTTATAAATTATAGTTATTTTCCGACAAAAAGGCAAACGTTTTGACCTTGTTTTCGGAAAATGCTTTGACCCTGTTTATATAAAAAGTTCGGCGAGTTTTTGTATCTCGGTTTCCCTGATACCCTTATCCGCCATGTTCTTTACGGCGACTTTGCCGCTTACGCGTTCGCTTTCTCCGATGACTGCCACATACGGGAAGGAAGTTTTATCGGCGTATTTCATCTGCGCTTTCAGACTTCTGCCCATAAGGTCGCATTCGGCTTTTACGCCCTGTTTGCGTAAAGAAGCAACCGTCTTTGCCGCAAGACGGCGGGACTCTTCGTCCGCCGACGCGATAAACAGCGTCCCCGTGGGATTTTCCCCGAAGGAAAGTCCTGCGTTTTCCATAACCATAATCAGTCTTTCCAGTCCCATTCCGAAGCCCACGGCAGGCACATTCTTGCCGCCCAGGTCGGAGACGAGATTATTGTATCTTCCGCCGCCGCAGACCGTACCTTGACTTCCTATATCCTCGCTGACGAATTCGAATACCGTACGGGTATAATAATCGAGCCCTCTGACGATTTTCGGATTTACGGTAAACTCCACGCCTGCGTCGGTAAGGAGCGACATAAGTTGTTCGTGATGCGTTCTGCACCCGTCGCACAGATAGTCCAGTACCACGGGGGCGTCGGCAGCTATCTTTTTACACCCTTCGTCCTTGCAGTCCAAGATACGAAGAGGATTGCGGTCCAGTCTTTCTCTGCATACGGGACAGAGCTCCTCTTTTCTTGCGCCGAAATAGGCTTTCAACGCGTCCGAATAAGTCTTGCGGCACTCGGGACAGCCTATGGAATTGATATAAAGTCTGACCTTATCTATCCCCAATCCGTCGAAAAAGTTGCGGACTATCTGTATGACTTCGGCGTCGGCGTACGGCGAGTCGCTTCCGTACAGTTCTATCCCGAACTGGTGATGTTCACGCAGTCTCCCCGACTGCGGCTTTTCATAGCGGAAAACCGGGGTAAGGTAATACATTTTCGTGGGCTGAGGATTGTTGTCCAAAGCGTTTTCTATGAAACAACGGGCGACCCCCGCCGTTCCTTCGGGTTTCAACGTCATGCTCCTTTCGCCCTTGTCGAGGAAAGTGTACATTTCCTTGTTCACTATATCGGTAGTTTCGCCCACGCCCCTTAAAAAAAGTTCGGTGTGTTCGAAAACCGGAGTTCTTATCTCTTTGTAGCCGTACAGGTCGGTTAATTTACGGATTTTTTCTTCCAGAAAGTGCCATTTATAACTTTCCGACGGCAATACGTCTTTTGTTCCCTTTGGTATATTTATCATTTTTATCACCGATTATAAAATATATTTTTTCAAATTCATCGTCCGCAACGCCTTTTCGAGGTGTTTTTGCACGTATTCTCTGTCGATTACCGTTTCTGCGAGTTCTCCCTCGCCTTCGGCGTTGTAGCTTATTTCTTCCAGCAACGCCTCCATAACCGTATGCAATCTTCTCGCCCCGATATTTTCGTTGTTTTCGTTCTCGAGATAAGCGATATGCGCCATCTCCTTTATGGCGTCCTGCGTGAATTTAAGCTCCACTTTGTCCACCTTAAGAAGTTCGGCGTACTGCATTATGATGGCGTTGTCGGGTTCGGTAAGAATCTTTTCGAAATCGCTTTCGGTAAGGCTCTGTAAGTCCACCATAACGGGGAACCTTCCCTGCAATTCCGGGATAAGGTCGCTCACCTTTGCGATATGAAACGCTCCCGCCGCGATAAACAACATAAAATCCGTCCTTATGTTGCCGTATTTGGTGCTGACCGTACAACCTTCCACTATGGGCAGAATATCCCTCTGAACGCCCTCTCTGCTGACGTCGGGACCGCCGCCCGTCTTTCCGCTGGACGCTACCTTGTCCATTTCGTCTATGAAAATAATCCCGTCCTCTTCCGCTCTCTTCAACGCTTCGGCCGTGATGGAATCCTTGTCTATCAGTTTGTTGGCTTCTTCCTGCACGAAGATCTTGAAAGCCGAACCGACGGTCATTTTGCGTTTTTTACGGCGTCTGCCCACCAGTCCTTCGATAATTTCTCCGAAATTGTTGTCGTTTCCGCCGCCGATAGGCCCCAGTTGCAACGACTTCGGAGCTTCCTCCACTTCGATCTCCACGGGAATTTTATCAAGTTTTCCGTTACGTAAGTCCTCTAAAAGATCGCTCTTTATCTTTTCGTCGGGAAGTTCGGGGTTGGCTTTTTTCTTGATCGGATAGATGGCGTTTACTATCTTGTTTTCCGCCTGTTCCTTGGCTTTTGGTTCCACTTCGGCGAATTTCTCTTCCCTGACCATTCTTAAGGACACTTCCACCAGATCCCTTATCATACTTTCCACGTCCCGTCCGACATACCCTACTTCGGTGAATTTCGTAGCTTCCACCTTTATAAAAGGCGCTTTGACGAGTTTAGCCAGTCTCCTCGCTATTTCGGTCTTACCTACCCCGGTAGGACCTTTCATAATAATATTTTTCGGCGTGATCTCTTCACGCATTTCCTGCGGCAACATTCTTCTGCGGTAACGGTTGCGTAACGCTATCGCCACAGCCCTTTTGGCTTCTCCTTGACCTATAATGTATCTGTCCAGTTCCGCTACTATCTGTTTGGGAGTCAGTTCCATAATATCCTCCTTTATTTACACGGTTTCAACCACTATGTTGTGGTTTGTGAAAACGCAGATGTCCGCCGCTATCTTCATGGCTTTGCGGACGATTTCTTCGGCGCTCATATCGGTATTTTCAATCAACGCCCTCGCCGCGCTTAAAGCGTAGTTTCCGCCGCTTCCTATCGCGCACACTCCTTCTTCGGGTTCGATGACGTTGCCGTCGCCGCTGATAAGATAAAGGTTGTCCTTGTCCGCAACTATAAGCATAGCTTCCAGATTGCGCATCATGGTCCCTTTTCTCCAGCTCTCGGCAAGCTCTACCGCGCTCCTCATAAGGTTCCCCGAATATTTCTGTAACATTTCTTCGAA